>NZ_JAUFPN010000033.1 GCF_030409335.1 Paeniroseomonas aquatica | reverse complement strand
GGCACCCCGGCCCGGCCCAGGTCCGCCGGGGTGAGCGGCCCGCCGGCCAGCCACCAGCCGGCGCCGAGCAGCCCGAGCCCCGCCAGCGGCCCCGTCACCCAGCCGCGGCGCCCGGCCAGGGCCAGCAGCAGGTCGAGCAGCCCGGCCAGCAGGGCCAGTGCCGGCAGCCGTTCCGGCAGCTGCCGGGGCGAGCCGGTGAGCTGCCCGAGGGTCAGCAGCCAGCCGGCCGCCAGGCCGAGCCCGGCGCCGAGGCCGGCGAGGTCCGGCCGGCGCCGCAGCCGGGCGAGGCCGGCCCAGGCCAGGGCGAGCAGCGCCGCCACGACCGGCCCGGCCCAGGGCGCCAGCGCCTCGGGCAGCGGCGGCAGCGTCATGCCCGCCCCCACGCCGCGCCGGCGTTGCGCCGGGCTGCGCCGGAACGCCGCGGTTGATACCCTGGCGGCATGGGCGAATCGGGCGGGACAGGCGCATGAACGACGGGGCGTTGCGGCGGGTGGAGGTATGGGATGGCTGGATCAGGCTGGTGCACTGGTCGGTGGTGATCCTGCTGGGCGTCTCCTACGCCAGCATTCAGGCGGGCTGGATGCGGACCCATTACGCCTCGGGCTACGTGGTGCTGGCGCTGGTGCTGTTCCGGCTGGCCTGGGGGATCGTCGGCTCCGATACCGCCCGCTTCAACCGCTTCCTGCGCTCGCCGCTGGCCGCGCTGGCGCATCTGCGCCAGCTGCGGCGGCGGGAGCCGGACCGGGAGATCGGGCACAATGCCGCCGGCGGCTGGATGGTGCTGGTGCTGCTGGCGCTGCTGCTGGCCCAGCCGGTGACCGGGCTCTTCGCCAATACCGGCTACGGCGACTACGGCCCGCTGGCCCGGACGGTCGACTCCGAGACCAGCGACTGGCTGACCGGGCTGCACCATCGCAACTTCAACCTCATCCTGGTGGCGGCGGGGCTGCATGTGCTGGCGGTCCTGGCCTATGCCCTGCTCAAGGGCCAGAACCTGGTGCGGCCGATGCTGACCGGCCGCAAGGCGCTGCCGGCCGGCATGGCGGCGCCGCGCCTCGGCTCCCCGCTGCTGGCCGCCGCGTTGCTGGGTGCGGCGGCCCTGGCGGTGTTCGGGCTCAGCCGGTTCGGCTGAGCCGCCTAGCGGGCGCGGTAGGTGCGGTGGCAGGCGCCGCAGAACTGCGGCCCGGTCGCCTGGTAGGCGGTGGCGAAGCCGGCGGCATCCCCGGCGGTGGCGGCGGCCTTCAGCACCTCGAGCTGGCCGAGCATGCGGGTATTGGCGGCCTCGAAGCCGGCGCGCTCGCTCCAGACCGCCGGCAGGGCCTTGGTATCGCCGGTGTTCGAGCCGGCGGGGAAGCGGTCGGGCATGGTGCGGAACCAGGCGATCATGTCATCGACCCGCGGCGCCAGCGCGGCGACGTCGCCCCGGGCCTCGGCAACCGGCTTGAAGGCATCCATATGCCCGCCCATCCGCTTCAGCCCGGCGCGGCGCTCGGCGATGACGTCGCCCTGCGCGAAAGCCGTGCCGGCCAGGGCGGCCATGCCGAGTGCCGCAACCCATATTCGCATCTTCATACGCAAGTCCTTGGTGGTGAGTGTCCGATTGCGATCATGCCACGGCTTGCCATTCGCGTGGCAAGTTCCAGCCTGTAACAGACCCACCACCTTGGACCCAAAGCCTTCCGGAGCAGTCCCGCCATGTCAGACCAGATCCGATCCGCCGCGATCTTTTGCGGCAGCCGCCCCGGCCGCAACCCGGCCCATGCCGCCGCGGCGCAGGCGCTGGGCACCGCCATGGCCGAGGCCGGGCTGACCGTGGTCTACGGCGGCGGCGGGGTCGGGCTGATGGGGGTGGTGGCCGAGGCGGCGATCGCCGCCGGCGGCCGGGTGCACGGCGTCATCCCCGAATTCCTGACGAGGATCGAACGCATCTTCCCGGCGGTGGCGGAGCTGGAGGTGACCACCAGCATGCACAGCCGGAAGACCCGGATGTTCGAGCTGTCCGACGCCTTCGTCGCCATCCCCGGCGGGCTCGGCACCCTCGACGAGCTGGTCGAGATCATCACCTGGCGGCAGCTCGGCCTGCACGACCGGCCGGTGATCGTGCTGGACGCCGCCGGCTGGGCGCAGCCCTTCGTGGCGCTCGTCGAGGCGCTGATCGCCGACGGCTTCGTCGATCCCGCCTGCCGCCGGCTCTTCACCGTGGCGGCGGACGTGCCGGCGGTGATGGCCCTGCTGCGCAGCGCGCCGACGGCCGAGGCCGCCGCCCCGGCCGACCGGCTGTGAACCGGGCCACGCCCCCCCTTGCCGAGCCCGGCGGCGGGGGCTATATCGCCGCCTCCCCAGGCGCCGGCCGCCGTCGCCCGGGGGGATGCCCGACCGACGGAGCGTAGCTCAGCCTGGTAGAGCACTGTGTTCGGGACGCAGGGGCCGGAGGTTCGAATCCTCTCGCTCCGACCATGTCAGGCATCGCCGAGAACCCCGCCAGCCCCCAGGGCCGGCGGGGTTTTTCGTCTTCGCCGGGCCTCAGCGCTGGCCGGCGGCCCAGAACATCAGCCATTTCGCCGGGAAGGCCCAGACGATGCCGGCCACCAGGAAGAAGGGCACCTGCAGCGCCCAGTGCTGGGTGATGACATGGTCCGCCAGGGCCACCACCAGGGCGACATAGGCGGCGAAACCGAGCAGGCCGACCACTACGGCAATGGGGATGCGGGACATCCGCCCGACATGGCCCAGACCGGCCGCGCCGCCAAGCCCCTGGCGCGCGCCGCCGCGGCGGCGGCCCCGTTGCACCGCCCCGGTGCCCGGTGCTTAGTGTCGCCAACCCTGGCGCCAGCGCCGGTCCATCCGAAAGATCAGCCCATGCCAGAGACCAGCCTCGATATCGACCTGCGCGACCATATCCGCGGCATCCCGGATTTCCCCAAGCCCGGCATCCTGTTCTACGACATCTCGACCCTGCTGCGGCACGGCCCCGCCTGGCATGCGGCGATGGCCCGCATGGCGGCGCTGGTGCGGCCGCACAAGCCGGACGTGCTGGCCGGCATCGAGAGCCGCGGCTTCCTGGTGGCGGCCCCCCTGGCGCTGGAGCTGGGGCTCGGCTTCGTCATGCTGCGCAAGCCGCGCAAGCTGCCGGGGCCGACCATCGGCCTCGACTACGCGCTGGAATACGGCACCGACCGGATCGAGATGCAGGCCGATGCGGTGCAGCCCGGCCAGCGGGTGGTGCTGCTCGACGACCTGCTGGCGACCGGCGGGACCATGGCGGCCGGGATCGGCCTGCTGCGCCAGGCAGGGGCCGTGGTGCCGGCGGTCGCGGCGCTGATCGAACTGACCTTCCTCGGCGGCCGCGGGCGCCTCGACGTGCCCTGCGAGACCCTGCTGCGCTACGACGACTAGCGCCATGGTTGCCGTCCCCGAGGCCGGCGGCGCGGCCACGCGGCCCCGCCCGGCGATCCCCCGCAGGACCCTGCTGCGCGCCGCGGCCGCCATGGTGGCGGCGGGCACCGCCCCGGCCTGGGCGCTGCTGCCGGCGGCGGCCACGCTGCTGGTGCCGGGGCCCGAGGGCGGGCCGCTGGCGCATTGGGCCTCGCGGCTGGCGGCGGCGCTGGCGCGCGGCAGCACCACCGCGGTGGTGCTGCGGCAGAGCGTGCTCGGCGGGCCGGACGGGGTGACCGCGGCCAACCGCTTCGCCACCGCCGCCGCGCCGGATGGCCGCACCCTGCTGGTGCTGCCCGGTGCCGCGGCCCAGGCCCGGCTGGTCGGCGATCCGCGGGCCCGCTTCGAGGGCGCCGGCTGGGCGCCGGTCTGCGCCGCCCAGGGGCCGGCGGTGGTGGCCGGCCGGGCCGGGCTGGCGGCGGCGGCGACCGGGCCGATCCGCCTCGGCCTCGCCACGCCCGACCAGGCCGGCGCGGTGGCGCTGCTCGGGCTGGACCTGCTGGGCCTGCCGGCGACGCCGGTGCCGGGCCTGCCCGGCGAGCGGGCGGAGGCCGCCCTGGCCCAGGGCGCGGTGGAGGCGGTGGTGCTGCAGGGCGCCGACGTGCCGGCGCGGCTGGCGGCGCTGGGCGCCAGGCCCTGGTTCACCCTCGACGGCCCCGGCCCGCGCGACCCGGCGCTGCCGGAAACCCCGACCCTCGGCGAGCTGGCCAGCGGCGGCGATGCGGCGCTGCGGGCCGGCTTCGTCGCGGCGGCGGCGAATGCCCGGCTGATCGGCGCGCTGATGCTGCCGGCGCTGACGCCGGCGGATGTGGTGGCGCTCTGGCGCGCCGCGGCGCAGCGCTGGCTGGAGGAGGAACGGGCCGGGCTTCCGGCCGGCATCCGGGTCAGCGCCGGTGCGGAGCTGGCGCCGGTGCTGAGCCCGCTGGCACCGCCGCCGGAGGCGGTGCTGGCCTACCGCGAATGGCTGCTGCGGCGGCTGCGCTGGCGCCCGGAATAGGCGCGGCTACCCCGCGCGGATGAGATCGGCGGCCTTCTCCGCCACGCTCAGCACCGTCGCGTTGATGTTGCAGACCGGGATGTCCGGGAAGACCGAGGCGTCCACCACCCGGAGCCCGTCGATGCCGCGCAGCCGGAGCTGGGCATCGAGCGGCGCGGTCGGGTCGCCGCCCATCCGCACCGTGCCGCAGGGGTGGTAGACGGTGCCGCCGGTCTCCCGGGCGAAGTCGAGCAGGGCGGCGTCGTCGGCCGCGGCCGGGCCGGGGCGGGATTCGCCGGCGACGATCCCGGCCAGCGGCGCCGCCGCCATCCACTGCCGTGCCAGCCGGATGCCGCGGAGCGCACAGGCGCGGTCGGCCTCGGTCGCCAGGAAGCGCGGCGCGATGCGCGGCGCCACGGCCGGGTCGGGCGAGGCCAGGGTGATGGCGCCGCGGCTCTCCGGCCGGCATTGCCAGACGCCCAGCGTCATGCCGGGCCCTGACTCCGGCACGCCGATCCGCAGGCCGGCGAAGCGGTGGCCGGGCGCGGCGGGCGCCTCGGCCCAGGAGAGCGGGCCGCCGTTGATCTGGATGTCGGGCGCCTCCAGCCCCGGCGCGGTGCGGGCGAAGAGGGAGAACATGCCGGGCGACCAGGTGAGGACGCCGTCGCCGCGCAGCGCCCAGCGCAGCGCCTCGATGGGCAGCCGCCAGCCGGCGATGCGGCGATTGGCCGACCAGCGGTGCGAGGCCAGGCGGAAGCCGAGCCGGATGATGAAATGGTCCTGCAGGTTGGCGCCGATGCCCGGCATGTCCCGCAGCACCGGGATGCCGAGCGCGGCGAGGTCCGCGGCCGGGCCGAGGCCCGAGAGCAGCAGCAGTTGCGGGGAGCCGATGGCGCCGGCCGAGAGGATCACCTCGCGCTTCGCCGCGACCACCTGCTCCACCCCGGCGCGGCGGATGGCGACGCCGGTGGCGCGGCCCTCGGCGACGACGATCTTCAGGGCCAGCGCCTGGTCGATGACGTGGAGGTTGGGACGGCCCAGCGCCGGATGCAGGTACGCCCGCGCGGCGGAGATGCGGCGGCGGCCGCGGCGGGTCTGCTGGAAGGTGGAAAAACCTTCGCGCTGCGGGCCGTTCATGTCGGCGTTCACCGGCAGGCCGATGGCGCGGGCGGCCGCGGCGAGGTGGTCCAGCAGCGGCGGCGTTTCGGCCAGGTGCTCGACCGGCTGCGGCCCGGCGGTGCCGCGTTCCGCGCCCCCAGAAGCGAAGCTCTCGTGCTTCCGAAAATAGGGCAGCAGCTCGTCCCAGCCCCAGCCCGTGCAGCCCTTCTGCGCCCAAAGGTCGTAGTCGGACGGGTGGCCGCGGACATGGCCGAGGCCGTTGATCGAGGAGGAGCCGCCCCAGACCCGGCCGCGCGGATAATCCAGCGCCCGGTCGGCGGTGCCGGGGTCCGGCTCGGTCCGGTAGCCCCAGGTCAGGCGGTGGTGGCCGAGGATGCGGGCATAGCCGGCGGGGATGTGGATATAGGGGTGGCGGTCGCGGCCGCCGGCCTCGATTAGGGCGACGGTCGTGCCGGGGTCCTCGGAGAGCCGGGCGGCGAGGGCGCAGCCGGCGCTGCCGCCGCCGACGATGACGTAGTCATAGGCCTCGGTCATGCGGCGGGCTCCACGTCGCGGGCCACGGCCAGGATTAGGCGGCGGAGCCAGGCATGGCCCGGGTCGGCCTCGAAGCGGCGGTGGAACAGCAGGGACAGGCGGGTGTGGCGGAGGGTGACGGGCGGGTCGCGCAGCGCCAGCCCATGCGCGGCGGCGAGCTGGACGGCCAGGCGGGAGGACAGGCTGATGATCATCCCGGTCCGCTGCAGGATCTCCGGCACCGCCGAGAGATGCGCGACCACGGCGCCGAGCCGGCGCGGCGGCTGCCCCGCCGCGGTCAGCGCCCAGTCCATCGCCCCGTCGCGCGAGCCGTTCGGCGAATGCAGCAGGTGGGGGACGCTGAGGAAGCGCTCGAGCGTCAGCGCGCCCTCGGCCAGCGGATGGTCGGCGCGCATCAGGGTGCGGAAGCCCTCCGGCAGCAGCCGCAACCGGGTGTAGATCGCCGGCGGCTCCGGCAGCACGCCGAGCGCCAGGCTGGCGGCATCGGCCTCCAGCAGCGCCTCCCAGTTGGTGCGGTCGACGTGGCGGATGGCGAGCAGCGCCTGCGGGGCCTCCTGCGCCAGCCGCGCCAGCAGCGGCGGCGCCAGCACGGCCTCGGCATATTCGCTGAAGGCGACGGTGAAGACACGGCGCGTGCTGGCGGGGTCGAAGGGGGCCTGGCTGGCGATGGCCTCGGCGATGCGGTCGAGTGCGTCGGCGACGGGCGCGGCCAGGGTCAGCGCCAGGGCGGTCGGCTCGACGCCGCCGGGGCGGCGGAGGAAGAGCTCGTCGCCGAGCGCGAGGCGCAGCCGCGCCAGGGCATTGGAGACGGCGGGCTGGGACAGGTTCAGCCGCTCCGCCGCGCGGGTCACGTGGCGTTCGCGGGCGACGGCGTCGAAGACCCGCAGCAGGTTCAGGTCGAGATTGCCGAGTTCGGCCATGCGGCTCCCGTATCATTCACGCAGGTGATGATGGACGTTCCGAGCCCGCGTTGGAAGCCGTGGCGGCAGCGGGGCACCTTGCCGCCATCGCGGCACCTGTGCCGCATGCAACGAGGACCCGACCGATGATCGACGAACGCAATACCGCCCCTTATGCCGCCGCGCTGCTGCGGATCTCCCAGGGGCTGCTGTTCCTGGCGCATGGCGCCATCCTCAAGCTCGGCACCTTCGGGCTGGCCGGGACCATGGGCTTCTTCGGCAGCCTCGGGTATCCGCCGGCGCTCGGCGCGGTGGTGATCGCGGCGGAGATCCTGGGCGGGCTGGCGCTGCTGGCCGGCGTCGCGGTGCGCTGGGTGAGCCTCGGCCTGCTGCCGGTCATGCTCGGCGCGCTGGTGCAGCATTCGGGCAATGGCTGGCTGTTCAACGCGCCAGGCGGCGGCTGGGAATTCCCGGCCTTCTGGGCGGCGGCGCTGGTGGTGCAGGCCGGGCTGGGCGCGGGGGCCTGGGCGCTGGATGCGCGCCGGCTGGCGGGTGGGCGGCGGATGGCTGCGGCCTGAAGGAAGCAAGGCCGGGAGAAGGTATTCTCCCGGACCCTCTTCTATTTTTATGAGTTGGCATTTGCCGCGCAGCGAGTGCGAGACTCGGAAAAAGCAAGGGAGGGGCTTGGGGAGGAAATGCGTTGAGGCAGTGCCTCAACCCTCCCCAACCTTCACGCCGGCGCCGTCGCGGGGCCTTCGCCCAGCGGCCGCGTCATCAGCACGGTGTCCAGCCATTCCCCGTGCTTCCAGCCAACCGCCGGCAGCACGCCGCAATGGGTGAAGCCGCAGGCGGCGTGCAGCCCGATCGAGGGCGCATTGCCGCTGTCGCCGATGACCGCGATCATCAGCCGGAAGCCGGCCGCCTCGCAGCGCTCGATCAGCGCCGGCAGCAGCAGCCTGCCGGCGCCGCGGCGGCCGGCATCGGGCGCGACATAGACCGAGTTCTCGACCGAGAAGCGATAGGCCGGGCGGGCGCGATAGGCACTGGCATAAGCATAGCCGAGCACCCGCCCGGCGGCATCGGCGGCGACCAGGTAGGGGTAGCCGCCGGCGAGGATGGCGGCGCGGCGCTTGGCCATCTCGGCCTCGCCCGGCGGCTCCAGCTCGAAGCTGGCGCGGCCATGGGTGACCCAGTGGCCGTAGATGGCGGCGATGGCCGGGATATCGGCGTCGGTGCTGTCGCGCAGCAGGATCTGGTCGTCGGACATGGGCCGATGGTGCGGCGCGGCGGGACGCCTGTCCATCGGATGACCCCTTCACCTGTCGGCGGCCGGGCCGCAGGGTGCCGGCTGGATGCCGGAGTCGCCCCGCTTGCCCGAACCTGCTCTGCCCCGGCATGCGGAATTGCTGGTCGGCCTCGCCGTCTGCGCGGTCGGGCTGGCGACGACCATCCCGCTGCCGCTCTATGGCCAGTACGCCGCCCGCGGCGGCTACGGGGCCGGGGCGCTGGCCATGGCCTTCGCCTGCTACGCGGCGACGGTGATCGTCTCGGCGCCGCTGCTCGGGCCGCTGCCGGACCGGATCGGGCGGAAGCCCTGCGTATTGCTCGGCGTGGCGCTGGCGGCGCTTTCGACCCTGCTGCTGGCGATCTTTCCCAGCATCCCGGCGCTGGCCGTCGCGCGGGTGGCGCAGGGCCTCGGGATGGGTTGCGTCGCCGGCGCAGCGGCGGCCTGGGCGGCGGAGCTCGCGGGGGGCGGCGCGGCTGGTGGGCGGCGGGCGGCGGGGGTGATCGCGCTGGCGACCATCGGCAGCTTCGGGGTGGGCGGCATCCTGACGCTCGGCGCCGTCGCGGCCTGGCCGGGAATGCTGCCGCCGGTGACCTTCGCCGCCCATATCGGCTTCGCCTTGCTGCTGCTGGCGCTGGTGGCGCGGCTGCCGGAGACGCTGCCGCGGTCACTGGCGGCGCGGCAGGCGGGGTGGCTGCGGCTCCCGGCATTCCCGCGCGGCAGCTGGGCGACGACCGCCGCCATCATCCCCGGCTGGGGCGCGACGGGCATCGTGCTGACCAGCGTGCAATCGGTGCTGGCACAGCAGGGCCACGCGCTGCTGGGGCCGTTGGCGGCCTGCGGGATGATGCTGGCCGGCGTGCTGGTGCAGCAGGCCTTCCGCCGCATGCGGCCGCGGCCCGCGGTGCGGCTCGGGCTGGCGGTGCTGATGCTGGGCAGCGGGCTGTGCTTCTGGGGCGCGGCCTGGGGCGGCGGCCTCTGGCCGCTGCTGCTCGGCGGCGCCGTGGTCGGCATCGGCACCTATGCCTTCGTCTATCCGGGTGGGCTGGCGGCGGTGGCGGAGGCGGCCTCGGGCGAGGACCGGGCGCGGGCGGTCGCCGGCTATTTCGTGGTGGCGCACCTCGGCTTCAGCGCGGTGCCGCTGGCGGTCGGGCTTGCGGTGGATGCGCTGGGGGCGGGGATGGCGCTGGCGCTGGCCTGGGCCGGGCTGCTGGCCGGCGCCATCGGGATCGGGGTGGCTAGCGCTCGCAGCGGATGAACAGCACGCTGCGGTTGGCGATCTCGCCCACGTCGGCGGCGCCGCGTTCCGGGCCGCTGCTGTCGGCGACCTGCGGCGTCAGCCCGGCGCGGCGGACGAAATCCAGCGCCGCCTCCCCCTTCACCGCGAAATTGATGTTCTGGGCGAGGTCGCCGGTGCGCTGGGCCAGCCGCTGGGCATTCAGCTTGGAGACCACGACGCCGACGACATGCGCCTGCATGTCGAGCAAGGGGCCACCGGAATTGCCGGGCTGGACCTCGGCGCTGATCTGGAACTGGGCACGGTTGTCGGCCAGGCCGGCAAGGCCGTTGATCTCGCCCCGGGTCAGCTTGGCATCGGAGGAGAGCAGCCCGGCCAGCGGGAAGCCGTAGGCGACGACGCCGTCGCCGCGGCGCACCGCGGGGCCGCTGCGGAAGGGCAGCGCCGGGCCGGGCAAGCCGGGGACGGCGAGGAGCGCGAGGTCGAGGCCGGTATCGACGCGGGCCGGCGGCACGGCGGCGAGCCAGCGGCCGTCGGGCGCGCGCATGACGATGCGGTCGCAGCCGTTGACGACGTGGTGGTTGGTCAGCACCCGGTCGGGCGCGACCAGGAAGCCGGTGCCGGTGGAGACGTTGCGGGCGCTGCTGTTCGGGCGCTGCTGCGGCACGTTGGCGGGCGGCGGCGGAACCGCGGCGCTGGCCGGGGCGGGCCTGCCGGAGGGCAGCGGGCGCGCGGCGGTCTCGAGCGCCACCTCGCGGTTGGCGCAGATGTCCTGGTCCTGCAGCATCGCCTCGCGGCCGTCGGTCAGCACCAGGCGGAGGTCGAAGCGGCAGCCGGCGGCCTCGGCGGGGTTGACGCGGAAGCCGGCGCCGCTGGTCAGCGGCCGGTCGGGCGAGAGCAGGTTGCGGCCCCAGTCGGCCGCCGCGCCGCGCGGGGTGCGGACGGCGTTCAGCTCCTTCGCATCCACGCCGGTGCGGTTGGTGACGTGGAAGGGCTGGCCCTGCGCGAAGGCCGCACCGGGGAGAAAGAGCAGGGCGAGGAGCGCGAGGCGGGGAAGGTGCGGCATGGCGGGAGTCCTGCTGGGTTTCGCAGCGCAAAGTCAATCGGCGTGGCGGCGGGCGGCCTCGGCCAGGGTGGCGTGCAGGGCGGCGGTGGGCGCCAGGCCACGGGCGCCCATCGGCTGCGGCACCGCCTGCCAGCGGCCGGGGAAGGCGGCGTCGAGTTGGCCGCGGAGGATGCGGGCGACGCCGAGGCCGATGACCAGGACATGCGCCGGGTCCAGCCTTGGCAGGTCCAGGCCGTGGTGGCGCCAGCCCTCGCGCAGGGCGGCGGCATAGGGCCGGGGTGCGACGCGGACTCCGCCCGGGCCGGCGACGGCGGCCAGGGACGCATCGGTCAGCCAGATCCCGCGCGCCTTCAGCCGGTGCAGCAAGGCGGCTTTGGCCGCGAGGCGCGCGGCAAGGTCCGGGATGGCGGCGCGGGTCGGCGGGGGGTTGCCCTCGATGGCGGCGAACAACCGCCAGAACTGGCCGGTGCCGGCATTGGCGACTGGCAGGTCCGGGACCAGCCCCGGCTCGCCGTAGGCCGGGCAGTAGATGTGGCGGACGAAGCCTTCCGGCCCGGGCCAATCGAGCCCGGCGGGCAGGCGGAGGCGGCAGGCGAGCTCGGCGGCGGAGGTGGCCATGTGGCTCTCGGCCAGCAGCAGCAGGCGGACTCGGGGCGGCTTCCAGGCCTGGCGCCAAGCCTCGGCAGCAAGGGCTGCGGCGGAGGCATCGCCGGGCAGGACCGGGGTGGGGGTGAAGGCGAGCATCGGGGCCAGATGGGGATGTTACGAATTCTGCGAAGATCCCCTTGACCTTCCCATAGTGGGAGACCCCACATCGGCTCCATGCCCGAAGCTCCCCTCCCCCCGGCCGCCATCCTCAGCCTGCCGATCTCCGGCATGACCTGCGCCAGCTGCGCCGGACGGGTCGAGCGCGCGCTGGGCAAGCTGCCCGGCGTCACCGCCGCCAGTGTCAACCTGGCGACGGAGCGGGCGGAGGTGCGCGGGACCGTGCCCCTGGCGGCGGCGATCGGGGCGGTGGTGCAGGCCGGCTACGGCGTGCCGGAGCAGCGCTTCGACCTCGGCATCGGCGGGATGACCTGCGCGACCTGCGCCGGGCGGGTGGAACGGGCGCTGGCCAAGGTGCCGGGGGTGCTGGAGGCCAGCGTGAACCTCGCCACCGAGCGCGCCATGGTGCGGGCGGTGGCGGGCACGCCGGAGGCGGCGCTGGCCGCGGCCGTGGCCAAGGCCGGCTACAGCCTGCGGGAGAGCACGCCGGAGGTGGCCGCCGCCGAGGGCGGGCGGGAGAAGCGGGACCTGATCCTCGCCGCGGTGCTCGCGGCGCCCTTCCTGCTGGGCATGGTCGGGATGGCCTTCGGTCAGGATTGGATGCCGCATCCCTGGCTGCAGGCGGCGCTGGCCGCGCCGGTGCAGTTCTGGCTCGGCGCCCGCTTCTACCGGGCCGGCTGGGCGGCGCTGCGGGCGGGGACCGGCAACATGGACCTGCTGGTGGCGCTCGGCACCTCGGCGGCCTTCGGGCTTTCCGCCTGGATGCTGCTGAAGCACGGCGCGGCGCATGCCGGGCATCACCTGTATTTCGAGGCCAGCGCGGTCGTCATCCTCTTCATCCTGCTGGGCAAGTGGCTGGAGGCGCGGGCGCGGCGGGCGACCGGGGCGGCGATCCGCGCCCTGCTGGAGTTGCGGCCGCGCACTGCGCACCGGATCGGCGCCGATGGGGCGGAGGAGGCGGTGCCGGCCGCGGCCCTGGTCGTCGGCGACCTGGTGGCGGTGCGGCCGGGCGAGCGCATCCCGGCCGATGGGCTGGTGCGGGAAGGCCGCGCCGGGGTGGATGAGAGCGCCCTGACCGGGGAGAGCGTGCCGGTCGAGAAGGAGCCGGGGGCCAGGGTCTCGACCGGGACCATCGCCCTCGACGGCCGGCTGGTGATCGAGGCGCGGGCGATCGGCGCCGAGACGGTGCTGGCACGGGTGGCCGCCATGGTCGCGGCGGCCCAGGCCAGCCGGGCGCCGGTGCAGCGGCTGGTGGACCGGGTCAGCGCGGTCTTCGTGCCGGTGGTGGTCGGGATCGCGCTGGTGACGCTGGTCGGCTGGCTGCTGGCCGGCGCGGGCGGCGAGGTGGCGGTGATGCGGGCGGTGGCGGTGCTGGTGATCGCCTGCCCCTGCGCGCTCGGGCTGGCGACGCCGGCGGCGATCATGGCCGGGACCGGGGCGGCGGCGCGGGCGGGCATCCTGATCCGCGATGCCGAGGCGATCGAGCGGGCGCAGGACGTGACGCTGGTTGCCTTCGACAAGACCGGCACCCTGACCGAGGGCCGGCCGCGGCTGGCGGCGGTGCATGCGGCGGCGGGCGTGACCGAGGCCGCGGCGATCCGGCTGGCGGCCGGGCTGCAGGCGGGCAGCGAGCATCCGCTGGCGCGGGCGGTGCTGGCCCGGGCGGGCGGCGACGTGCCGAAGGTCGAGGCGTTCCGCGCCCTGCCCGGCCGCGGCGTCTCGGCGACGATCGATGGGCAGGCGCTGTTGCTGGGCAGCCCGCGGGCGCTGGGCGAGAGCGGGGCCGAGGCGGGTGCGCTGGCCGCCGCCGCCGAGGCGGAGTCCGGCCAGGGCCGGACGCTCGCCTGGCTGGTGGAGACGGCACCTAGGCTGCGGGTGCTGGCGGTGCTGGCCTTCGAGGATGCGGAGAAGCCGGGGGCGGCGGCGGCCATCGCCGGGCTGCGGGCACTCGGCGTGAAGGCGGCGATGATCAGCGGCGACAGCAAGGCCGCGGCGGGGGCGGTGGCGGCGCGGCTCGGTCTCGACGACGTGGCGGCGGAGGTGCTGCCGGCGGGCAAGGCCGAGCGCGTCGCCGCCTGGCAGCAGGCCGGGGAGCGGGTGGCGATGGTGGGCGACGGGGTGAACGACGCCCCTGCCCTGGCGGCGGCCGAGCTCGGCATCGCCATGGGTACCGGGACCGACGTGGCGATCCAGGCGGCGGGGATCACCCTGCTGCGGGGCGACCCGGCGCTGGTGCCGGCGGCGCTGGACGTCACCCGGCGGACGCTGGTGAAGATCCGGCAGAATCTGGGCTGGGCCTTCGGCTACAACCTGGTGGGGGTGCCGCTGGCGGCCTTCGGCTACCTCTCGCCATTGGTGGCGGGGGCAGCGATGGCGCTCTCCTCGGTCTCGGTGCTGGGCAATGCCCTGCTGCTCTCGCGCTGGAGGCCCCGGTCGTGAACATCGGCGAGGCGGCACGCGGCTCCGGCGTCTCGGAGAAGATGATCCGGCATTACGAGGCGATCGGCCTGCTGGCGCCGGCGCGGCAGGCGAACGGCTACCGACGCTATGCCGCGGCCGATGTCGCCGTGCTGCGCTTCATCCGCCACGCCCGGGACCTCGCCTTCCCGCTGGAGGAGGTGCGGCGGCTATTGGCCCTGTGGCAGGACCGCGGCCGGGCCAGCGCCGAGGTCCGGGGCATCGCCCTGGCCCATGTGGCGGCGCTGGAGGAGAAGGCGGCGAGCCTCGCCGCCATGGCCGCCAGCCTGCGGCACCTGGCCTCCCACTGCCATGGCGACGGGCGGCCGGAGTGCCCGATACTCGATGGACTGGAAGGAAAGCATGATGATCACCCTGCATGTTGAGGGCATGAGCTGCGGCCATTGCGTCCGGGCCGTGACCCAGGCGATCCAGGCGCTGGACCCGGCAGCCAAGGTCGAGGTGGACCTGGCGGCCAAGATGGTGAAGGCCGAGACCGGCCTGGCGCGGGACGCCGTGGCGGCCGCCATCACCGGGGAAGGCTACAAGGTCGCTTGACCTGGGCGGCGGGCCGGAGGATCACCGCCGCCACCCCCTTTCCACGGTGCCATAGCCATGCAGCGCGTCTTCTCGGGCATCCAGCCCTCCGGCATCCCGACCCTCGGCAATTACCTCGGCGCCATCCGCAACTGGGTGCCGATGCAGGACACGCATGAGAGCATCTTCTGCGTGGTCGACCTGCATGCCATCACCGTCTGGCAGGACCCGAAGGAGCTGGCAGCCCAGACGCGGGAGATGGCGGCGGCGCTGATCGCCTGCGGCCTCGACCCGCATCGCTGCATCCTGTTCGTGCAGAGCCATGTGCATGCCCATGCAAGGCTGGCCTGGATCTTCAACTGCGTGGCCCGGCTCGGCTGGCTGAACCGGATGACGCAGTTCAAGGACAAGGCCGGCAAGGACCGGGAGTCGGCCTCCGCCGGGCTCTATGTCTATCCGAACCTGATGGCGGCCGATATCCACGCCTACCATGCGGTGAAGGTGCCGGTCGGCGACGACCAGAAGCAGCACCTCGAGCTGGCCAATGACATCGCCCAGAAGTTCAACCACGACTATGGCGTGGAGTTCTTCCCGACGATCGAGCCGATGATCCAGACCGTCGCGGCGCGGGTCATGTCGCTGCGGGACGGCTCGAAGAAGATGTCGAAGTCGGATGCCTCCGACCAGTCGCGCATCAACCTGACCGACGATGCCGACACCATCGCGCTCAAGATCCGCCGGGCCAAGACCGACCCGGAGCCGCTGCCGGAGCACGTGAGCGGCTTCGAGGGGCGGCCGGAGGCGCGCAACTTGGTCGGCATCCTCGCCGGCATCGGCAATACCACGCCGGATGCGGTGCTTCGCGAGCATGGCGGCAAGGGCTTCGGCGCCTTCAAGGAAGTGCTGGCCGAAGCGCTGGTTGCGCATCTCTCGCCGATCCAGGCGGAGATGAACCGGCTGCTGGAGGACAAGGGCGCGCTGGATGCGGCGCTGCGGCTCGGGGCGCAGCGGGCGGCGGCGATCGCCGAGCCGATCGTGACCGAGGCGGAGCGGCTGGTGGGCTTCCTGCCGCGCTGAGGCGCGGCCGCCTAGCCGACGCGGAGTAGCGCCGGCCCGTTCTCCTTCAGCCACGCCACCGCGGCTTCGCGGTTCGGCGTGAGCTGCTGGAGGGTGTCCCAGAACCGTGGGGAGTGGTTCAGCTCCCGCAGATGCGCGACCTCGTGCGCCACGACGTAGTCGAGCACCCAGCCCGGCGCCATCACCAGCCGCCAGGAGAAGGCGAGCGTGCCATCCGGCGCGCAGCTGCCCCAGCGGCTGCGGGTATCCTTCAGCAGCAGACGGCGGCTGGTGACGCCGAGCGTTGCGGTGTGGCGGGCGACCAGTACCTCGATCCGGCGGCGGGCTTCCTCGCGCAGGAACCGCGCCACCCGGGCCGGCACCTCGGCGATCTCGCCGCCGGTGATGATGGCGCCGGGCCGCAGCCAGGTATCGCCGGCATGGCCGGGCACTGCGCGGATGACATGCAGCGCGCCGCCGAGCGGGACCTCGGAGCCTGGCTCGAGCGCGATAGGGGGCGCCAGCGCGGCCAGCCTCTCCCGCACCCAGGCGGCATGGGTGGTCAGCAGCGCGACGCCGGCATGGCGGGCGGCGCGCTGCGGCAGGGTGACGACGACGGTGCCGCTGCGGGCATCGATCCGCAGGCTGACCCGCTGCGCCCGCGACGACCGGCGCCACAGCACCGGACCCGGCAAGACGGGGCACGCGGGCAACTGCTCCGTCTCCCCCTGGTCGAGGGAGACGGCCCCGTCTTCGAATTGATCCATGGATCATAATGCGCATCCCGCGGTGGAGATTTCAACCGCTTGAGACGCATGGCTGCGCAATGCGATGGGCATCGCGCGGCCTTGTCAGCCGGCGAGGCTCTTCAGCTCGGTCTCGACGAAGGACAGGAAGCCGGTGCCGCCGTTGACCACATTGTGCTCGACGCCGGCGACGCGGGTGTAGGAGACGCCCGCCTTCAGCTCCGCGGTCATGGTCTCGCCGTTCGCCAGCTCGACCAGCAGCGTGCCGTCGTGGATCGGCACGACCACATAGAGCCAGCCGTGCCGGTGCCAGCCAGTCTCCGCGCCGGGATTGAAGTCCCAGCGGGTGACGCGGATGTTCTCGTCGTCGATCTGCACCGTGCCGGTCGCCGGCTCGCGGCAGCGGAGCGGCTCGCTCATGCTGGAAGCCCCGGCCGATTCACGCCCCCGGTGCTCGGCTTCGCCTGCGCCCTCGCGCGATCGGACGGGCTCATTCGGCGGCGGCCTTCACCCCGAGGCCGGGCAGCGGGATGGCGCCGGCGGCCTGGAAGGCGGCCCAGACCGCATCGGCCTGCGCCTTCTCCAGCTTCAGGTGCGGCGGGCGGATGGTGCGCCAGCCGTCGTCGCCGGTGGAGCGGGCGATGATCTCGCGCAGGCCCGGGATCAGCGCCACGCTGGTCGCCGCCTTGCGGGTGGCGTTCAGCACGGCCTGGGCGGCGTCGGCCTCCGGCCCGGTGCGCTTCGCATAGACGATGCCGCCCCAGTGGCTGTTGGTGTTGCTGGCCGCGGTGATGCAGCCGGCGCCGCCATCGGCGAGGATGGTCTGCAGGAACTCGTCGGAGCCCGAATAGACCTCGAAGCCGTCCTTGGCGAAGGCATCGACCATGGCCTTCATGTTGGCATAGACGCCGCTGCTGTCCTTCACGCCGCGCACCGCGCCGGGGAAAGCCTTCAGCAGCCGGCCGATGAGGTCGAGGCTGAAGGGCACCGCCGACTGCTGCGGGAAGTGATAGAGGTAGATGGCGATGCCGCCGCCCGTCCGGGTGATGACCTCGGAGAAGTAGGCGAACAGGCCGTCGTCGCTCGGCGCCTTGTAGTAGAAGGGCGGCAGCACGAGAACGCCGCGGCAGCCCTGGGCGCGGGCATGCTGGATCAGCTCCACCGTGTCGGTGAAGTTGGCGGTGCCGGTACCCGGCATGATCACGCCGGCGGGGATGCCACGGGCGATCAGGCCTTCGAGGATCTGCTTGCGCTCGGCCAGGCCGAAGCTGGCCGCCTCGCCGGTGGTGCCGAGGATGCCGAGGCCGTTGCAGCCATTGGCCAGCAGCCAATGCGCGTGGGCTGCCATGCGGTCGAGGTCGGGCGACATGTCCGGCTTCATCGCGGTCAGCACGGCGGCATTCACGCCGCCGAAGAGGGCATCCTTCATCACGCTTTTCCTTTTGTGGGCTTAGGGGGTTTCGCCGAGCGGGGCAGCGTGCCCGGCCAGCGGACGATGTGGTCCTCGAAGGCGCCGGCCTCGCGCTCGGTCACGGCGCGGCCGCGGACGGAGACGCCGGCCTCGTGCACAGTCTCCGGACGGCCCGAGAGCAGCGGGTGCCACCAGAACAGGTCGCGGCCTTCCTTCACCAGGCGATAGGCGCAGGTGGGCGGCAGCCAGTCGACGGCGGCGACCTTGGCCGGCGTGAGCTTCACGCAATCCGGCACGTGCTGCTTGCGGTTCGGGTAGTCGCGGCAGAGGCAGCTGCCGGTGTCCAGCAGCCGGCAGGCGACATTGGTGAAGACCAGCTCCTCGGTATCCTCGTCCCGCATCTTGTGCAGGCAGCAGCGGCCGCAGCCGTCGCAGAGGCTTTCCCATTCGGCACGGGTCATCGTGCCGAGGGTCTTGGTCTTCCAGAAGGGGGGGGCATCGCTCACCCGGGGAGTGTAGCGCTACAAGCCCAGCAGATCGAGCGTGCGCCCGACGACCTTCTGCTCGTCGAACAGCTCGAGGGCGCGGGCGCGGCCGGCAGCGCCCAGCCGGGCCCGCAGCGCCGGGTCGGCGGCGAGCGCGGTGAGCGCCTCGCCCAGGGGTTCGATGGTGGCGGGCGGGACCAGGAAGCCGGTCTGGCCGGGCAGGACCATCTCGCGGGAGCCGCGGATATCGGTGGCGACCACCGGCAGGCCGCAGAGCATGGCCTCGATGATCGACATCGGCAGGCCCTCGAAGTGGCTCGGCAGGGTGAAGGCATCGGCGGCGGCCAGCACCCGGGCGACGTCGTGGCGGTAGCCGAGGCGGCGGAAGCGGGGGCCGAGCGTGGCCGCGGCGCGGGCGAAGTCGGGCTCGAGATCGGCGCCGTGGTCGGAGGCGAGGCGCTCGCCGACCACCCAGAGATGCGCGCCGGGCACGGCCGCCATCGCCTGCAGCAGCTCCGGATAGCCCTTGTGCCGGACCAGGCGGGAGACCGCGACGATGACGCAGTCCTGCGGCCCGGCGCCGAATTCGCCGCGCAGCGCGGCGCGGGCAGCCGGATCGGGGTGAAACAGGGCGGGGTCGCGGCCGTTCAGCACGGCCGTCGCGCGGGGATGGATGCCGAGGCGGCGGGCGTCGGCGGCCTCCTCGGCGCTGACCGTCAGGTAGGTCTCGGTGATGCGGCCGGCGGCCCATTCGAGGCCGAGCGAGAGGCCGCGCCGCCAGGCCGGGCCGGGCTGGTTGAACAGGAAGCCGTGGCAGGTATAGGCGATGTGCGGCACCCCGGCGGCCCGCGCCGCGGCCCGGGCGAGCAGGCCGCTGATCGGCATGTGGCCATGCACCAGGTCGAAGCGCTCGGCGCGGAAGACCTCGCGCAGCGCCGCGTAGCAGCGGGCCTGGACGCGGGGATTGAGGCTGCGCGCCATGGGCACCGGGATGACGCGGAAGCCCTCGGCCCGCGGCAGGTCGAGCAGGGGCCCCTCGGCGCAGAGGCCGACCACCTCGTGCCCGCGGTCGCGGGCGCCCCGCATCAGCGGCAGCAGGAAGTGCCGCAGCGAGAAATCGACGTTGGTGACCTCGGCGATCTTCACCGGCGGGCCGGCCCGCTCAGCCCTCGGGCGGGCCGCTCGCCGCCAGCCGCTCGAGCGCCCACTGGACGATGTCGGCGCCGGGGTCGGCGGTCAGCACGATCTGGCTGTTCCGCCGCCGCTCGCCGCCGAGGTAGACGCTTTCCTCGAGCGAGACCGTGGCGCCCTTGGCCCGCAGCTGCCAGGCTTGGCCGGAGGCCAGGCGCAGCAGCACCGCATCCTCCTCCGGCTGGAGGTCGGCGGTGACGCCGGGGTGGAGGTGGAAGCGGACGGTGAAGGCGGGCGGCACGGCGCCGGCCTCGGCCATCTCGATGATGTCCTCGCCGCGCAGGTCGTCGCCCGATTCCGCGAGATAGAGGCGGCGGCGATGCACCGCGCCGAAGCGCTTGCGCCAGCCGTCGTGGCTGGTCTCGAGCCATTGCGCGCCGTTCTGTTCCTGGCGGTCCTGCTCCACCTGCTCCGGCCGGCGGCCGAGGCCTTCGTCGCTCAGCTCGCTGCTGTTGGTATCGGCGAGCACCAGGGTCGAATGCGCGGCGGTGGCGCGCAGCGCGTCGCGCCAGGCGGCCGGCGCCCCGGGCGCGGCGCCGCAATTGACGATGAGGCGGTCGCGGCCGACCGACATCTCGAAGCTCAGGGTGCCGGCATGGGCATAGCGGTCGGCGCCGCGCGGCAGGCCGGTATTGGCGTCCTTCGCCCGGGCCGGTGGCGGGCCGGCGGCATCGGCGATGACCAGGGTGCGCCCGGCCTGGAGGCGGTGGAAGCCGCTTTCTTCCAGCAGCATCGGCGCCCGGCCGCGCGCCTGGCCCTGGGTCAGCACCAGGTCGACCAGGCCGGCGCCGTTCTCCCGGGTGCCGTTGAACTGGGCGAGGCCGCCGTCGCCGTGGCGGAACAGCCGCAGCGCCTGGCCGGCGCGCTCCAGCACCGTCGCCAGCAGGGCGGGCGGGTTGATGCCGGCGCCGTTCAGCAGGTTGCGGATCTCGATCAGGTCCTGCAGCGCCAGCATGAGCTGGGCGGGGGAGCGCTCGACATGGCCGCCGTCGGGGTGGAACTGGCGTTCCAGCTCGCCCGGCAGGAAGCGCAGCGCCCGGGTCATCCAGCCCTCGTCCTCGAGCGCGACGGCGGCGGCGATGGCGCCCTTCAGCGTCACCAGCGCGCCGCGGTGCATGGCCTCCGCGGGCAGCGAGGCGACGACGCCGCGGGCATCCTGGGCAAGCCGGACCAGCAGGCGCTTGCGGAAACCGTCCTCGGCGGTGGCGGCGAGGAAGTCCCAGTGGCCGAGCCAGGCGGAGACCCGGGCGGCGGCGACCTCGGGGGCCTGGGCGAGGGTTTCCTCGGCGCCGCGGCCCAGCCAGTCCTCGGAGAGGTCGCGGGCGCGGGTGCGGGCGGCATCGGTGCCGAGCGCCCGGAGGTCGCGCAGCCAGGCGAAGCCATGCGCGGCGCTGCGCCAGGCGATCGGACCAGCCTCGGCATCCCAGCCGGAGGGGGCCTCGGGGCTCGAATCGAGCCGGTGGGTGGTGCCGGCGGTCTCGAACTCGCCGCCCATCAGCCGGGCGCCGCGGGCCGCGTCGCCGGGCCAGAGGTCGCGGAAGGCCCGCGCCGGGGCGTCCGGCACCTTGACCGGGCGGAGGCCCGAGATGAAACGCCGCGTGCCGCGGATGATGTCGCGCATCAGGCCAATACCCCAGGACGAAGCGCGGGTGAGCGAAGGGCGGCGATGGCCGCGGCATAGTCGGGGGCGCCGAAGACCGCGGTGCCGGCAACCAGCACGTCGGCTCCGGCGGCGATGCAGCGCGGCGCGGTCTCGGCGGTGATGCCGCCGTCAACCTGCAGCGCGATCGGCTGGCCGCCGGCGGCGACATGGGCGTCGATCATGCGGCGCAGGGCGGCGATCTTCCCCAGCTGGCTGCCGAGGAAGGACTGCCCGCCGAAGCCGGGATTGACCGACATCACGAGGATGAGGTCGCAGAGGTCGAGCACGTTCTCCACCACCGATACTGGAGTCGCCGGGTTGAGCACCACGCCGGATTGTTTGCCCAAGGCGCGGATGGTCTGCAAGCTCCGGTGTAGATGCGCCCCGGCTTCCGGGTGGAGGCTGATGAGATCGGCGCCGGCGGCGGCGAAGGCCTCGAGGTAGGGATCGGCCGGGGCGATCATCAGGTGCACGTCGAAGGGGATGGCGCAGTGCCGGCGCAGCGCCTTCACCACCACCGGGCCGTAGCTGATGTTGGGGACGAAATGCCCGTCCATAATGTCGAGATGCAGCCAGTCCGCCCCGGCCGCGGCCACGGCGCGGGCTTCCTCGCCGAGGCGGGCGAAGTCGGCGGCAAGCAGGGAGGGAGCGATCCGGACGGGACGGGTGGGCATCCCGCCGGTTCTAGCGGCGGGTTGATGGAACGGGCAAGGCGGTGACGCGACCTTCCGCATGACGGAAACCGGCATCACCTCTCAGGGATTGTCCCAGCAACGCCGCATACACGCAGAAGGCGATATGCCGGTCACGCCCGCCGCCAGCGGGCGATGAAGAAGCCGTCCATGCCACCCTGCTCCGGCCAGTAGTCGGGCCGGGTGCGTAGGGCGCCGCCGGCGACGATCATGTGGGCGAGGCCGGGCACCTCCTCGGGCCGCACCGGGAAGGGGCGCAGCCCCGGCAGGTCGGCGGCGAGATGCGCCTCGCCCTCCTCCGGCTGCAGCGAGCAGCTGGCGAAGACCAGCCGGCCGCCGGGCGCGAGGCGCCGGGCCGCGGCAACCAGCAGCTTGCGCTGGAGCTCGGCCATCGGCGCGATGTCGCGGTGGCGCTTGAGGTAGGGCACGTCGGGATGGCGGCGGATGGTCCCCGTCGCGGTGCAGGGGGCATCGAGCAGCACCGCGTCGAACAGCGCCCCGCCGGCGTCCCAGCTGGTCGCATCGGCCTCCACCACCTCGGCCGCCATGCGGAGGCGGGCGAGGTTCTCGCGCAGCCGGGCGGCACGCTTCGGCTCGCGCTCCACCGCGACCACCTGGCCGCCGGCGGCGACCAGCTGGGCGGTCTTGCCGCCGGGGGCGGCGCAGAGGTCGAGCACCTTCTCCCCGGGCCGCACCGCCAGCACCCGGGCCGGCAGGGTGGCGGCGGCGTCCTGCACCCAGAAGCCGCCCTCGGCGAAGCCGGCGAGGGCGGTGACATGGGTGCCGGCGGGGTAGCGCCAGCTGCCGCCGGGCAGCTCGGTGCCGCCCTCGGGCGGGGTGGCGCCGGGGGCGAGGGAGAGGTCGAGCGGCGCCTCGGTCCGGTGGGCGGCGGCCAGCGCCCGCACCGCCGGCCCATAGGCGGCGTGCCAGGCGGACCAGAGCCAGGGCGGGGTGTCCAGCCGTTCGGCGTCCAGCCCCTCCAGCGCGGCGGGGCCGGCCTCGGCGACCCGGCGCAGCACCGCATTGGCCAGGCCGGCGAAGGGCTTCGGCACCAGGGTGACGCTGCTGGCGACCGCGGCATGGGCGGGGGTGCCGAGCAGCAGCAGCTCCGCCGCGCCCATCCGCAGCGCATTGCGCACCTCGCTCGGCGGCTCGCGCCTGAGGAAGGGCTCGAGCACGGCATCGAGCGAGCCGGCCCGGCGCAGCACGGCGGCGGCGATGCGATGGGCCGCGGCCTTGTCGCGCGGGGCGATGCCCTTGGGCAGCGCGTCGAGCGCTTCCTCCAGCGGGCGGCGGCGGGTGATGACCGCCTCGAGCACGGCGAGGGCGGCGCGGCGGGTGGGGGAGCCGATATGGGAGGACATGTGCGGCGGTTTATGGCCCCCGGCCGCGCCCCATGCTAGTGCGCGCGGCCATGGATACTTCGGCCCCTGCTTCGTCGGCCCCGGCACGGTCGGACCGTTCCCTCGGCCTGCTGCCCGAGGCGCTGCAGCGCCGGCCGAAGCTGTTCCTCGCGCTGCTCTGCCTGCTGCTGTGGCTGCCGGGCTTCTTCACCCTGCCGGCGACCGACCGCGACGAGGCCCGCTTCGCCCAGGCCAGCCGCCAGATGGTCGAGAGCGGCGACTATGTCCGCATCCGCTTCGGCGAGGAGGAACGCAACAAGAAGCCGGCCGGCATCCACTGGCTGCAGGCGGCCTCGGTCCATGTGCTGGAGGCGACCGGCCTCGGCACCCGCGACCAGATCTGGGCCTACCGGGTGCCCAGCCTGCTCGGCGCGCTGCTGGCGGTGCTGGCCACCTTCCACTGGGGCCGCGGGCTGGTCGGGCGGCGGGCGGCGCTGCTCGGGGCGGCGATGCTGGCCTCCTCGCTGGTGCTGGTGGCCGAGGCGCATATCGCCAAGACCGATGCGGCGCTGCTGGCGACGGTGACGGCGGCGATGGGGCTGTTCGGCATCGCCTACCTGCGGCCGGCGCTGTTCGGCGCCCGCCAGGCCGCCGCCTTCTGGCTGCTGCTCGGGCTCGGGGTGTTGCTGAAGGGGCCGATCGGGCCGATGGTGCCGCTGCTGTGCGGCATCACCCTGGCGGTGAGCGACCGGGGCGCGCCCTGGCTGCGGGCGCTGCGGCCGCTGTGGGGCGTGCCGCTGATGCTCGCCGCGGCGGCGCCCTGGTTCGTCGCCATCGGCATCGCCACCGAGGGCCGCTTCTTCGCCCAGGCGGTGGGCGGCGACATGCTGTCCAAGATCGGCTCGGGCGAGGAGAAGCACTGGGGGCCGCCCGGCTTCTACCTGCTGAGCTTCGGCATTGCCGCCTTCCCCGGCGCCTGGATCGTGCTTTGCGCCCTGCCGGCCGCCTGGCGGGACCGGCTGAACCCGCCGACCCGCTTCCTGCTGGCCTGGGTGGTGCCGTCCTGGCTGGTCTTCGAGGCGGTGCAGACCAAGCTGCCGCATTACACCCTGCCGCTCTTCCCGGCGCTGATGCTGCTGGGCGCGGCCTGGGCGATGGACCCGGTGCGGCGGCTGCCGGCGCGCGGCTGGCGCTGGGCCGGGGTCGCGGTGCTGGTCGGCGTGGCCGTCGGGCTGGCCGTCGCGGCGCAGGGGGCCGCCTGGTACCTGCTGCGGGCGCTGCAGCCGGCCGGGCTGCTGCTGGTGCCGCTGGCCGGGGCCGTGGCCTTCGTGCTGCTGCGGACCGCAGGGCGGCGGGAGTGGGGCCGCGCCGGGCTGCTCGGCGCGCTGCTGGCGGTGCCGGTCTATGCGCTGGTGCTGGAGGGGGTGGTGCCGCGGCTGACGCCCTTGTGGGTGGCCCCGCGCCTGGCCGCCGCCGTCGCGGAACAGGCGCCCGGCCTGCCCCCCGGGCAGTTCGGCATCACCAGCTATTCCGAGCCTTCGGTGCTCTTCGCGCTGGGCCAGGATGTGCGGCTGCTGCGGACCGGCGGCGATGCCGCCCGCTTCCTGGCGGCGGCGCCGGGCCGGGTCGTCGCGGTCGGCGACCGGGCCGAGGTTGATTTCCGCCAGGCGGCCACGACCTTGGCTGTCAGCCCGCAGGAGATCGCCAGCGTGACCGGCTTCAATTATTCCCGCGGCCGCTGGATCACCCTGCTGCTGTACCGTCTGACGCCGTGAGCGCGCCATGATCGAATGGGCCTCCGGGCTGGTGGCCTCCGGCGGGCTGGCCGGCGTCTTCCTTCTCATGGTGGCGGAGAACCTGTTCCCGCCCATGCCCTCCGAGGTGATCATGCCGCTGGCCGGCTTCGCCGCGGCGCGGGGGCAGATGCCGCTGCTGGGGGTGATCCTGGCCGGCGTCGCCGGGTCGCTGGTCGGCAATGCCTTCTGGTACGAGCTCGCCCGGGCCTATGGCGCGGTGCGGATGCGGCGGGTGCTGGACCGCTTCGGCCGCTATGTCGGGCTCACGCCGGACATCGTGCTGAAGGCGGAGGCGGCGCTGCGGCGCAACGGCCCGGCGGCGGTCTGCCTGGCGCGGATGATGCCGGGGATCCGCACCGGCATCTCCATCCCGGCCGGCCTCGTCGCCCTGCCCCGGCCGGTCTTCTACATCTGGACCGCGCTCGGGACCGGGCTCTGGACCGGCGGCCTGGCCACCGCCGGCTGGGCGCTGGAGGACCAGTTCCATCTGGTGGAGGACTGGGCCGGGCCGATCGGACTGATCTTCATGGCCGGGGTCGTCGGGACCATCGGCTGGCATATCTGGAAGGCGCGGCGGGCGGGATAGCCGCCCGCCGCCTGCTGTCCCGTCAGCGGATGGCGATCGGGTTGATGATCGCCTGCACCGCGCCCTTCAGCAGCGGCTGGCCCAGCACGAAGAGGAATTCCTTGGCCTGGTCGCGGGCCAGGGCGCGGGTGTCCATGACCTCCAGGATGTGGATGCCGTTCTTGGCGAGCAGGGTCTGGTGGCCCTCCCAGATCCGGTTCGGGTTCTTGAAGGGCACCGCCTCCACCCCCCAGGTATCGGCGCCGACCGCGACCACGCCGAGGCCGGCGAGGAAGTCGGCGGCGCCGTTGTCGATGCCGGGCTCGCCCTTGCCGAAGCGGGGCGGGTCCTGCTCCAGCAGCGCGACCCAGCCGGTATGGATCAGCACCACGTCGCCGCGGCGCACCTCCACCCCCTGGTCACGCATGGCGGCGCGGAGGTCGTCGGCGGTGATGAGCTCGCCCTCCTCGAGCATCGGCTTGCCGCGGGCCCGGGCCATGTCGACCAGCACCCCGCGGGTGACCATCGGCGGGATGCCCTCGATGCCGAGCCGGGTCACGCCGGTGGTGCGCATGAAGTCGTGGGCGTGGTTGCCGTTGTAGAAGCGGTTGTCGATGCCGAGGTGGGCGAAGCTGTCGATCTGGCTGCCGACGCCGAGCCAGCCGGTGAACATGTCGTCGGCATAGGACATGCGGTTCTCGGAGGGGCCGGTCGCGCCGGGCACCAGGGCGCCGCCGAACTGGTCCGGCATCATCACCGTGACCGCGGCGCTGCGCGGCGGGAAGGCCGGGGTGTCGCGCCCGACCGGCACGCCGAGGCGATAGACCTGGCCGCGTTGCACCAGCCGGGCGGCCTCCAGGACCTTCTCCGGCGTCAGCAGGTTCATCGCCCCGATCTGGTCGTCCGGGCCGTAGCGGGAGGGGTACCAGGGGGCTTCGGGCTGGGCCGCGGGCCCCTGGGCGAGTGCGGGCGACGACGCGAGCATGAGCGCAGCCGCGGCGGCCAGGCCGGTGAGACGCATGCGATCCTCCCTATGCGTTTTGTTGCGCGGAGAGGATAGCGACAGCGGCGGGCCGGGCTGGGGTCACGCTGGCGCGAGCGCTACTCGGCCTCGCGGTGCAGGTCGTGGGTGACGATGCCGGGGTCCTCCGGCGGCAGTTCCAGCCAGCGCCGGTTCGCCAGGGTCCTGACCGTGTCCTCGTGCCCGCTGGCCCAGTGCTCGCGCATCGTCTCCGGGCCGAATTCATAGTCCTTGGCCTGCCCCTCGTAGACCTTGGCCTGGTAGACCAGCTGCAGGATGGCGAGCTGCGGCAGGCTGGCGAGCTGCTCCCGCAGCGCCCTCTCCTCCGCGGTCAGCGCCGCCTCCGGCACCTTGGCCAGCGCGCGTTTCAGCCGCAGCTGCCATCGCCGCTGCCGGGTGAAGGCATCGGTGTTCATCCGGGTGCGGGAGGAGAAGCGGATGTCCTTCTCGCGGCTCAGGACGTCGTTGAGGTCCCGCGGCAGCGGTCCGCGGGCGGGGAAGAGGTCGACCTGGAAGACCAGCGCGTCGCGGCTGTCGGTCTCGTCCTCGAGCAGGTACTGCAGCGGGGTATTGGAGACGAGGCCGCCGTCCCAGTACCAGCCGCCCTCGATCTTCACCATCGGCAGCCCGGGCGGCAGCGCGCCCGAGGCCATGACGTGCTCGGGCGTCAGGCGCTGGGTGGCGCTGTCGAAATACTGGAAATTGCCGGTGGCGACATTCACCGCGCCGACCGCCAGCCGCGGGTGGCCGCCGGGCCTGGCCAGCAGCTCCCAGTCGACCAGCTCCTCCAGCGTCTGCTTCAGCGGGGCGGTGTCGTAGAAGGCGGTGGCGGCGCGGGCGCCGCGCGGGGCGAACCAGGGGCTGACCGGGTTGGGCCGGAAGAAGCCGGGGGTGCCGAGGGCGATGGTGGCCAGGGCGCTCTGCCCGTTGCGGGCGCGGCGGAGGTCGTCGCCATCCGGCGCGAAGGGCCAGATCCGGCGGGCGGTGATGCGCTCCCAGAAGGCCTGCAGGCGGGGCAGCCGGTCCTCCGGCCGGTTGCCGGCGATGAGAGCGGCATTCACCGCGCCGATCGAGACGCCGGCCAGGAAGTCCGGCGCCAGGGCCGCCTCGTGCAGCGCCTGGTAGACCCCGGCCTGGTAGGAGCCGAGGGCGCCGCCGCCCTGCAGGACCAGGGCGATGCGGCCGAAGGGGCAAGGGATGGGATCCATCGGGCTACTCCATGCGCGGCCTGGGTGCTGCACCCGAAATGGCGGCGTCGCAACTCCCTCCCTTCCCGGCCGCGCCTGCCTGGCCTGGCGCGGGGAGGATCGCGGCATGGATGGCACGACGGCAGCCGGGCGCGCTACGGCCGCAACCTGCGGCCGATCCGGGGCACCGCCGCCGAGCCGCCCGACCCGCACCTCGGCCATGCGCTGGAATTCGTGAAGCCGGCCGATGGCGGGCCGGTGATGCCGACCATCGCCGCCGGGGTCCGCCATCTCCCCGCCGGCTTCGAGACCCGACCGCGGCGCGGCTCCGAACGCCTGGTGCTGGTCGAGGGACGCGGCACGGCGCGGGTCGAGCATCCGCTGGCGGCGCGCGACCTGCTGGTGGTGCCTGCCCTCCCGGCAGGCGCTGGCGTTGCGGGCCGAGACCGGGCTGGTGCTCTTCGCCTATCCCGACCGGGCGGCGCAGCAGAGGCTCGGGCTTGGCGGGGGGGGCGGCCTGGGATAGCAGTCCCATGGCACCAGGACCGCAACGGCCATGGCGAACCCGGCCCGCGGCCATGCGTTGCGGCCGCATAGCGAATAGGGACCGACCATGAGCCAGAGCACCGACAAGCATCCTGCCACCACCTCGGACGCCAACGTCGAGGCCGGCGTCGAGCAGACCTTCCCGGCCAGCGACCCGGTCTCCAGCACCACCTCGCAGGGCTCGCGCGCGGTCCCGCCCGAGGAGATGATGCATCCGGCCGGCTCGAAGCCTGCGGCCCAGGGCGATTCGGTCACCATCTCCCTGCCCTTCCCCGACCAGGAGACCGCCAAGCTCGCGCTGGAGACGCTTGTGCGCGAGGGGCCGGTCGATCGCCGCAGCGCCGAGATCGTCGCCGAGGGCAGCGGTGCCTGCCTGCACGTGGTGGTGCCCAAGGCGGATGCCGAGCGGCTGAAGGCGAAGCTGGAGAGCGGGCCGGGCACCCGCTGACGCCGCCCTTTCCCGTTATAGGAAAATAAGCTTTACAACTGCACTTGTTTCTAGTACGTTCCTTTCTGCCTGCTGCAGGAGGGTGCGAGGATGCGAGTGCCATGGAGCCCGGCCGCCAGCCACCTCGCCGGCGGCCTGATCCTCTCGCCCGGCCCCGCCCTGGCGCAGGAGGCGAGCCCGATGGCCTGGTCCGTCGGGCTGGTCATCGGCACCCTGGTGCTTTTCGTGGCGGTCATGGCCTGGCTGCTGGCGCTGCTGGCCGGGCGGCTGCTGGCGGAGGCGCGGGCGGCCGGCGCCGCCGCCCTGATGCGGCTGACCGAGCTGCCCTGCGGCGTGCCGGACGGCACCATCCGGGCGCTGATCTCCTGCTTCATCGTCATCTTCGGCTTCCTGCTGATCGGGCTGCAGAAGCCGCTGGGGCTGGCCAGCGCCGAGGCGCTGACCGGCTTCATCGGCGCCGTCATCAGCTTCTACTTCGTCACCCGCAACGGCGAGGCGCGCCAGGGGAGCCCCCTGGGCAGCCCCCTGGGAGTCTCCTCGGACACGCCGGCGCCGGTCGCCGAGGCCGGCCAGGCTGCCGCCGGCAGCACCGCCCTGGCCCGGGCGCGCGGCGTGCTGGACGCGGCCAGCGTCGCCGCCGGCCTGGCGGCGCGGCTGGCGCCGGATTTCTCCCTGGCGCAGCGGGCGGAAGCGGCGGCCACGGGGGCGCGGCAGGTGCTGGACGCCACCGCGGCCGCGCTGCATGCGGGCGATGCCGCGGCCATCGCCGGGGCGGTGGCCACGGCGGACGGGGCCATCCGCCGCGTCATCGGCCCGGACAACCCGGCGACCGCGGTGATCGCCGCGGCGCTGACCCGCCTCGGCAGCGGCGGCGCGGCGCCGGCGCTCCTCGGCCTCGGCGGGCCGGCCGGGCTGGTGGCCGCGCTTGGGATCGGCGCCTTCCAGGCGATGGCGCAGGGGACCGAGCATTTCGCCCGCTGGAAGGCGCGGGTGCTGGACCTCCCCTATGCCGCCGGCCTGTTCCCGCCCGGTCCGGTGGATGCCGCGGTGGCGCTCTCGGCGCTGGAGCTCTCGCCGATCTTCGCCCGGGCCTTCCTGGCGCCGGAGCCGGCCCCGGCGGCGCGCTTCGCCCTGGCGGCGCGGCTGGCGCTGCTGGCGCGGCAGGAGACGCCGGCGGTGCAGGAAGCGCTGTTCCAGCCCGGCCGCTTCGCCGACGCGGCCGAATTTGCCGCCGGGCTCCGGGAGTTCCGCGGCCGGCTGCTGGACCAGGCCCTGGACGCGGTCGATGCCGCGCCGCTCGACCTGGCCCCGGCCGGGATCACCGGGGTCCCGCCGGTGGCGCAGCCGGCGCTGCGCGAGGCCCTGGCCGCAGTGCGGCAGGCGCCGGAGGCCGCGGCGGTGGACCGGCTGGCGCTGCTGCTGACCGGCATGGCGGCCAACCCGGACCTCAAGCGGCAGGAGGCGATGGCGCTGCTGCGGCACCAGCTCGCAGTGGCCGGGGGGGCGGCCGGGGCGGCGGCGCCATGAGGTGGCTGCTGGTCCCCCTGCTGCTGGCCGGCTGCGCGGTGTCCCGGCTCGAGGCGGACAAGGCGGCGCTGGCGGCGGGGGACCATGCCGCCATCGCCGACCGCGCCCCGCCCTGCGCCGGCCCGGCGCCGGAGTGCCGGCAGGCGCAGGAGATCCGGGCCGAGGCCTGCCGGGCGCTCGGCCGGCTGGACTGCGCGGTGCGGGCCTTTCGGGCGGCGATCGGGGCGGAGGCGCCGCGGCCGCTGCTCGAGAGCCTGGGCCATGCGGCGATGGCCGCCCTGGCGGCCGGGGTGGGCGAGCCGGCGGGGAATGCCGCGGCCCAGCTGATGGCGGCCGAGGGGTTGCGCCGCGCCGCGCCGGCCGACCCGGAGGGGTGCTACCTGGCCGGCTCGGCCCGGCTGACCCTGGCGCTGCTGGAGCCGCCCGGCCCCGGCCGATGCCGGGTGCTGGCCGCGGTGCCGGCGGCATGCCGCGACGCCGTGGCCATCCCCGGCCGGGAGGCGCAATCCCGCCGGCTGGCGGCGGCGCTGGCGGATCNGCGGCATGCCGCGACGCCGTGGCCATCCCCGGCCGGGAGGCGCAATCCCGCCGGCTGGCGGCGGCGCTGGCGGATCAGCGCCGCGCCCAGGGTTGCGGCTGATCAGTCCGGCTTGATGCCGCTGGCCCGGACCACGCCGCCCCAGACCTCGATCTCCGAGGCCAGCAGCCTATGCAGCGCGGCGGCGTCGCCCTGCATCAGCACTACGCCCTGCTGCGTCACCCGCTCGCCGAGGGAGGGGTCCTCCAGCGTGGCACGCAGCGCGGCATAGAGCCGTTGCTGCACCGGCCCGGGCGTGCCGGGCGGAGCGAACAGGCCCTGCCACAGCACCCCGGCGCAGCCGGGATAGGCCTCGGCCACCGAGGGCAGGTCGGGCAGGATCGGCAGCCGCTCGGGCGCGGAGATGGCGACCAGCCGGACGGTGCCGTCGTTCACCAGCGGCGCGATGTCGAGCGGCGAGGCATAGAACAGCTGGATGCGGTCGGCCCGCAGGTCCAGCAGCGCCGGGCCGGCCCCGCGGTAGGGCACGTGCTCGACCCGCATCCCGGCCTTCTGCAGCAGCAATTCCGTCAGCAGGTGGTTGACCGAACCATTGCCGGAGCTGCCATAGTTCAGCTTGCCCGGATTGGCCTTGGCATAGGCGACGAGCCCGGCCAGGTCCTCGACCGGGACCGAGCGCTGCACCGCCATGGCGAAGGGGCTGTAGTAGACCAGCCCGATCGGTTGCAGCTCCTTCAGCGGGTCGCGCGGGGTGCTGCCGGGCTGCAGCGCCGGGTTGATGGCCAAGCTGTTGGTGCCGATCAGCAGCGTGTATCCATCCGGCCGCGCCTGGGCGACGTAGGTGGAGGCGATCGAGGTGCCGCCGCCGCTGCGGTTCTCCACCACCACGGTCTGGTCCAGTTCGCGGCCCAGCCGCTCGGCGACCATCCGCACCATCACGTCGGTCAGGCCGCCGGGGGCATAGCCGATGACCAGGGTGATCGGCCGGCTGGGCCAATTGGCCTGGGCCAGGGCGGGTCGAGCCAGGGCGGGTCGGGCCAAGGCGGGCGCGGCGGCCAGGGCGAGTCCGGCCTGGGCCAGGCGGCGGCGGGTCGGGATGGCGGCAAAGGTCATCGGGCGCTTTCGGTTGCGGCGGCCGAAGGCGCTCAGGCCCCTGGCACGCCCTTGCTGGTGCTGTACTCGAAATGCAGCGCCTCGCCCGGGAAGACGCGGGGGTGGATGGCATGCGCCGCCATGGCGGCCTCGGAGAAGCCCTGCAGGATCAGCTTCAGCTTGCCGGGATAGGTGGCGATGTCGCCGATGGCATGCACGCCGGGCAGGCTGGTCTCGCAGGTGGATTGCGCCACGGTGACATGGCTGTGGCTGAGGCCGAGGCCCCAGTCGGCGATCGGGCCCAATTCCATCGACAGGCCGAAGAAGGCCAGCAGGTGGTCGGCGGGGATGGTCTTCTCCTCCCCCTTCAGGGTGGCGAGCACCACCCCGGTCAGGGTGCTGCCGTCGCCTTCCAGCCCGTGCAGCTGGTAGGGGATGGCCAGCTCGATCTCGCCGCGGGCGGCGGCCTCGTCCAGCCTTGCGGCGCTTTCCGGGGCGGCGCGGAATTTCGGCCGGCGGTGGACCACCGTGACCTTGGCGGCGACCTCCTTCAGCGACAGCGCCCAGTCCACCGCGCTGTCGCCGCCGCCGGCGATCACCACCCGCTTGCCGCGGAATTCCTCGCGCCGGGAGACCAGGTAGCGCACCCCGCCCGAGGCCTCGTAGCCCGGCAGCCCGGCCAGCGGCGGGCGGTTCGGCCCGAAGGCGCCGGCGCCGGCGGCGATGATGATGGCCCTGGCCCGCACCGTGTCGCCGGCGCTGGTCCGCAGCTCGTATCCATCCCCGGTCGCGCTCAGCCCCTCGACCCGGCGGCCGAGCAAATAGAGCGGCGCGAAGGGGGCGGCCTGCTCCTCCAGCCGGTGGATCAGCGCCGCGCCCTCGATGGCCGGATGGGCCGGGATGTCGAAGATCGGCTTCTCCGGATACAGCGCGGTGCATTGGCCGCCGATCGTGTCCAGCGCGTCGATCACCACGCTGCGCATCCGCAGCATGCCGCATTCGAACACCGCGAAAAGCCCGACCGGGCCCGCGCCGATGATCGCCACATCCGTCTCGACCGTGGCGCCTGAGGCACCGAGGCCGGGCAGTACCGCCGCCATGGGCATCTTCCCCGAACAGGCCGCGGGTCTTAGAGGATATGCCGGCGGCGACCAAGCCCGTCCCCCTCTCGCGGACCCCGATGCCAGGCCCGATCACCCTGACCCTCCCCGACCTCGAGGCGACCGGCCGCCTGGCCGGGCGGCTGGCGCCGCTGCTGCGGCCGGGCGACGCGGTGCTGCTGGAGGGGCCGCTAGGCGCCGGCAAAAGCGCCTTCGCCCGCGCCCTGCTGCGGGCGCTCGCCGGGGACCCGGCGCTGGAGGTGCCCTCCCCCAGCTTCACCCTGGTCCAGAGCTACGAGCTGCCGTCAGGGTTGGAGGTGCATCACTTCGACCTCTACCGGCTGTCCGGCCCGGCCGACCTGACGGAGCTCGGCTGGGACGAGGCGCGGCGCGGGGTGGTGCTGGTGGAATGGCCGGAGCGGCTGGGGCATCTGCGGCCGGCGCAGGCGCTGATGCTGACCCTGGCGCCGGGCGGGACGGAGGAGGCGCGCATCGCAACCCTCGAAGGCTGGCCGGATCGGATACAGGAATTAGCATGAGATATCCGGAACCCTTCCTCGCCGCGCATGGCTTCGACGCGGCCGAGCGGCGGCCGCTGCAGGCCGATGCCAGCCTCCGCCACTACGCAAGGCTGGTCGGCGGCCCGCGCCCGGCGCTGCTGATGGATGCGCCGCCGCCCGAGGATGTCCGGCCCTTCGCCCGGCTGGCGCGGCACCTGCTGCAGGCCGGGCTCTCGGTGCCGGAGATCATCGCGGCGGACGAGGCGGCGGGCTTCCTCATCCTCGAGGATTTCGGCGACGCCACCCATGCGGCGCTGCTCGACGCCGGGGCCGACCCGATCCCCCTCTATACCGAGGCGGCCGGGACCCTGGCGGCGCTGCATGCCGCGCCGGTGCCGCGGGGACTGCCGGCCTGGGATGCCGCGGCGATGGCCCGCGCAACCGCGGCGACCTTCCTCGACTGGTGGTGGCCGGCGGCCTTCGGCGCCCCGGCCTCGCCCGCGGCGCGGGAGGGGCTGGAGGCGGCGCTGGGCGCGATGCTGGCGCCCTTCGCCGAGGCGCGCGGCTTCGTCCACCGCGACTACTTCCCGGCCAATCTGATGCGGCTGGAACGCCGCAGCGGGCCGCGCCGCACCGGCATCCTGGACTTCCAGGACGCCGCCATCGGCCACCCCGCCTATGACCTGATCTCGCTGGTCGAGGATGCGCGGCGGGACGTGCCGGCTGCGGCGCGACGGGCGGCGGTCGCCGCCTACCTCACCGCCCGGCCGGGGCTGGACCGCGGCGCCTTCCTCGGCGCCATGGCGGCCTGCGGGGCGCAGCGGCACCTGCGGGTCGCCGCGCTCTGGGTGCGGCTGGCGCGGCGGGACGCCAAGCCCGGCTACCTCATCCACGGGCCGCGCTGCTGGGCGCTGCTCGACCGCTCGCTGTCGCAGCCGGCCTGCGCGCCGCTGCGGGACTTCCTCGATACCCACGTCCCGCGCGAGATGCGGCGCAACCCCCCGGAGGCCGCGTGATCCCCCTCACCCATGGCATGGTGCTCGCCGCAGGCCTCGGCCTCCGGATGCGGCCGCTAACCGAGACGACCGCCAAGCCGCTGCTGACGCTGCAGGGCCGCAGCCTGCTGGACCGGGCGCTGGACCGGCTGGAGGCGGCCGGCATCGGCCAGGCGGTGGTGAACGCGCATTGGCACGCCGAGCAGGTCGCCGCCGCAGTCGCCGGCCGGGCCAGCCCGGCGATCACCCTGCAGCACGAGGAGGGGCTGCTGGAGACCGGCGGCGGCGTGGGCCGCGCCCTGCCGCTGCTGGGCGAGGCGCCCTTCGTGGTCATGAACGGCGACAGCGTGCTGCTCGACGGCCCCTCCCCGGCCCTGGCGCGCATGGCCTCGCTGTTCGACCCCGCCATCATGGACGGGCTGCTGCTGGTGGTCCGCACCGCGCAGGTGGAGGGCGAGGTCGGGCGCGGCGATTTCCACCTCGACCCGATGGGCCGGGTGCGGCGGCCGAAGGAGATGGAGCTGGCGCCCTACATCTTCTCCGGCGTGCAGATCCTGACGCCGGGCTTCTTCGCCGGGGGCTTCCCGGAGGGCGCCTTCAGCCTGAATCTCCTCTATGATCGGGCGATCGAATCGGGCCGCCTCTATGCCGTGGTGCATGACGGCATCTGGTTCCACCTCTCGACCCCGGCCGACCTCGAGCGGGCCGAGGCCTCGATGGCCGCGGGGCTGGTGAAGGCATTGTTCTGAAGGGGTCGCTCGGGTGCCGCTGTTCCATATCCCGACGCATCTCCCCTTCCTCGACTGCCTCGCCGCCGGGGTGCTGCGGCTGATCCCCGGCGAGTCGCCGGAACGCCTCTCCCGCGTGACCATCCTGCTGCCGACCCGGCGCTCCGCCCGGGCCTTGCGGACGTCCTTCCTGCGGGCCGCCGAGGGCCAGACCCTGCTGCTGCCGCGGATGCGGGCGCTGGCCGGGCTCTCGACCGAGGATGCGGACGAGCTGGCGCTGCCGACGCTGCTCGACCTGCCGCCGGCGGTGGACCCGCTGCAGCGGCAGGCGGTGCTGACCAAATTCATCCTGCGTCTGCCACGCGACACCGGCGGCCCGGCGACGCCCGAGCAGGCCTGGTCGCTGGCCGCGGCGCTGGCGACGCTGCTCGATGAGATCGCGCTCGAGGAGAAGGACCTCGAGCTGCTGGCCGGGACCGCGCCGGATGCGCTGGCCGAGCACTGGCTGCAGCGGCTGACCGCGCTGGTGCCGGAAACCCATGCGGCGCACTGGCAGATCACCCTCACCTTCCTCCGCGGCATCATGGCGGCCTGGCAGGTCTGGCTGGACGAGGCCGGGCTGCTCGACATCGGCATGCGCAGAGTCCAGGCGCTGCGGGCGCAGACCCGGGACTGGCAGGAGAGGCCACCGGCCGATCCGGTGATCGCCGCCGGCATCGGCGTCGGCGGCACCATCCCGGCGGCGGAGGAGCTGCTGCGGGTGATCGCGCATGATCTGCCGCAGGGCATGGTGGTGCTGCATGGCGTCGATGCCTCCTCGGCCGAGGCCAAGGTCTGGGAGGCCGTCCCGGCGGCGGCGACGCATCCCTTCTGCGGCCAGCGCCGGCTGCTGGCGGCGCTCGGCGTGGAGAAGGACGCCATCAAGCGCTGGGATGGCTGCCCGCCCGAGGAAGCCGTCGACCAGGCCGCGCCGATCCGCCGGCCCGACCTGCTGGGCATGGCGCTGCGCCCTGCCGCCGGGCTGCCGGCCTGGCAATCCCGGGTGCCCTCGGACTGGGTGCCGGCGATGCGCGGCCTGTCGCTGCTGGTCGCCCCCGACGCGCAGACCGAGGCGGCGGCGATCGCCCTGACGCTGCGCGAGGCGCTGGAGCAGGAGGGCGCCCGGGCGGCGCTGGTGACGCCGGACCGCGACCTCGCCCGCCGCGTCTCCTCCGAGCTGGCCCGGCACGGCATCACCGCCGACGACAGCGCCGGCGAGCCGCTGGGGGGGACGCCGACGGGCAGCTTCCTCCGCCTGCTGGCCGAGCTGGCGGCGAGCGAGCTGGCGCCGGTGCCGCTGCTGGCGGTGCTGAAGCACCCGATGTGCGCCGGCGGCTGGGACCGCGGCGACTGGGTCCGGGCGGCGCGGCGGCTGGAACGCGCGGCGCTGCGCGGCCCGCGCCCGGCACCTGGGCTCGACGGCCTGCGCGCCGCGGCGAAGGCCGGGCTCAGGCGCGAGGACCGGGCGGAGGTCCTGGCCGAGGTGATGGCGCTGCTCGATCGGCTGGGCGAGGCGCTGGGTCCCTTCACCAGCCTGCCCGCGCATATCGCCCGGCCGCCGATCGGGCTGCTGGAGGAGCATCTGGCGGCGGCCGAGGCGCTGGCGGCGACCGACCTCGTGGCCGGCGGCCTCAGGCTCTATGCCGGGGAGGAGGGCGAGGCGCTGGCCTCCCACCTCGCGGGCCTCGAGCCGGCGATGGCGCTGCTGCCGCCGCTGGCGCCCTCGGCCTGGCCGGCGCTGTTCGAGGCGGCGATGGATGGCGCGGCGGCGCCGAGCCTGCGCGGCAGCCGTGGCCGGGACGGCGGGGTGCATCCGCGGGTCGAGATCCTCGGCCTGCTGGAGGCGCGGCTGCTGAGCTTCGACCGGGTGGTGCTCGGCGCGCTGGACGAGACGGTCTGGCCGCTGGCGACCGACCCCGGCCCCTGGATGAGCCGGCCGATGCGGCGCGACTTCGGCCTGCCGGAGCCCGAGGCCCGGATCGGCCGGGTCTGCGCCGATTTCCTCTTCGCCGCCTGCTCGGCGCCGGAGGCGGTGCTGTCCCGCGCGGCCAAGCGCGGCGGCGCGCCGACCGTGCCGGCCCGCTGGCTGACCCGGCTGGAGACCTTCCTGCGCGGCCAGGTCGGCGCGGCGCATCCCAAGGGCCTGCTGCTGGAGTCCAGCCAGGCGGTCGGCTGGGCGGCGGCGCTGGACCGCCCGGGGCGGGTCGCCCCCTGCGCCCGGCCGGCGCCGCGGCCGCCGCTCGCCGCGCGGCCGCAGACCCTGTCAGTGACCGAGGTGGAGACGCTGCTGGCCGATCCCTATGCCTTCTACGCCAGGCGGGTGCTGCGGCTGCGCCCGGTCGACCCGCTGGACGCGGAGGTCGGGGCCTCCGACTACGGCAACCTGGTGCATGCGACCATGGCGCACTTCGTCCACCGGCTGGCGGCCGGACCCTGGCCGGGGCCGGGCGCGGCGCGGGCGATGTTCGACGAGGCGGCCGCGGTCGCGCTGGACGAGGCCGGGGCGCGGCCGGGGCTGCTGGCCTTCTGGCAGCCGCGCCTCGCCCGGATCGGCGATTTCGTGCTGCGGCAGGAGTCCGAGGCACGGGCCGGCAACCGCATCGCCCGCAGCCTCTGCGAGCTCACCGGGCAGGTGACGCTGCGCCAGCCGGATGGCCGCGCGGTGACGCTGACCGCGCGGGCCGACCGGATCGACGTCATGGCCAATGGCCAGTTCGCCATCCTCGACTACAAGACCGGCACGGTGCCCTCGAGGAATGCGGTGAAGGACGGCCACAAGCCGCAGCTGGTGCTGGAGGCGGCGATGGCGGCGCGCGGCGCCTTCGCCGGCCTGGCCGCGGGGGATGCCGGGACGCTGGCCTACTGGAAGCTGAATGGCGGGCCGGAGCCGGGCAAGGTGCATCCGGTCAGCACCGAGCGCGACGAGATCGCGCAGCTCGGGCAGGAGGCGATGGAGAAGGTGGGCGCGCTGGCGGCGCGCTTCCTGCTGGGCGCGGCCGCCTTCACCGCCTGGCCGCATCCGGGGCGGGAGGCGGCGGGCGACGACTACCTGCACCTGTCGCGCCGGGCGGAATGGGCCGGGGCGGAGGATGCGGCCGATGGCTGACGCGCGCAGCGCCAGGGCGGTGGCGGCGGCGGCCCAGACGATCGCCTCCGACCCGGCGCTCTCGGCCTGGGTCTCGGCCTCGGCCGGCTCGGGCAAGACCAAGGTGCTGACCGACCGGGTGCTGCGGCTGCTGCTGCAGGACGGCCAGGCGGCGAACCGCATCCTCTGCCTCACCTTCACCAAGGCCGCCGCCGCCGAGATGGCGACGCGGCTGGCGCGGAAGCTCGGCGACTGGGCGGTGGCCGAGGAGCCGGCGCTGAACGCCGAGCTGGCGCGCCTCGGCTGCAGGCCGACCGAGACGCTGCGGCTGCGGGCGCGGGCGCTCTTCGCCGAGGTGCTGGAGCTGGCCGGCGGGATGCGGATCTCGACCATCCACGCCTTCTGCCAGTCGCTGCTGCATGCCTTCCCGCTCGAGGCCGGGCTGCCGCCGCAGTTCAGCGTGCTCGAGGACATGGACGCCGCCAGCATGCTGGCCGATGCGCGGGAGGCGGTGCTGTCGGCCAATGCCACGCCGCGGGCGCAGGTGGCGCTGCTGGCCGGGCTGGTCGGGGCGGACGACTTCTCGAAGACGGTCGGCGCGCTGATGCGCGACCGGGAGAAGCTGGCGGAATGCCTGCGTGCCAGCAACGGCCTGCCCGGGCTGGTGCTGCGCCTCGCCCGGCTGCTGCGGCTGGAGGATGGCGAGGACGTCGGCAGCGTGACCGCCACGCTCTGCGACGTGCCGGACGGGCTGGCGCGGGCGGCGGCGGCGATGCTGAACCACAAGAACAAGACGCCGCGCGACCTGGCGGCGAAGATGCGGGCCTGGCTGGCGCAGGATGCCGAGACCCGGGCGGCGGACTGGGAAGGCTGGACCGGCTGCCTGCTGACCGACAAGGGCACCCCGCGCGCCGCCCTGGCCGGCGACCCCGCGATGATGGTCGAGGTCGAGCGCATCCTGGCCGGGCAGCAGAAGCTGGCGGCCTGCCGGCTGCTGCAGGCGACCGAGGCGCTGCTGGCGCTGGCCGGGCCGGTGCTCGAGCACTACGAGGCGCGCAAGCGCCATGCCGGGCTGCTGGCCTACGACGACCTGATCGCCATCGCCCAGCGCATCCTGCAGGACCCCGGCAGCGCCTGGGTGCTGTTCAAGCTCGACGGCGGGCTCGACCACGTGCTGCTGGACGAGGCGCAGGACACCAACCCGGCGCAATGGGGCATCACCGCGGCATTGACCGAGGAATTCTTCGCCGGCGCCGGGGCCGCCGCGGAGCGGCATCAGGCGATCGGCCGGACCATCTTCGCGGTCGGCGACATCAAGCAGGCGATCTACGGCTTCCAGGGCGCCGATGCCCGTGGCTTCGGCACCTGGGAGGGCACCTACCGCCGGCGCATCGCCGGCCAGGACGGCGATTTCCGCAAGGTCGAGCTGAACGTCTCCTTCCGCTCCACCGCGCCGGTGCTGGGGCTGGTGGATGCGGTCTTCGCCGAGGGCGAGGCGCGGGCCGGGGTGGTGCCGGAGGGCGCCATCCTGGAGCACCTGCCGGACCGGGCCGGCCAGGCCGGGATGGTCGAGCTCTGGCCGCTGCTGCGGCCGGCGGACAAGCCGAAGCCGACCCCCTGGGAGGTGCCGGAGGCGCCGGAGGCGGTGGCCGATGCCCCGGCCCTGCTGGCCGAGGCGCTGGCGGCGCGGATCGCCGCCATGATCGGGCGCGAGGACCTGCCGGCGCGGGCTCGGCCGGTCCGGCCCGGGGACATCCTGGTGCTGGTGCGGCGGCGCACCGCCTTCATCCAGCGCCTGGTGCGGGCGCTGAAGGAGCGGGACGTGCCGGTCGGCGGCGTCGACCGCCTCAAGCTGGTCGAGCAGATCGCGGTGCAGGACCTGCTGGCGCTGTGTGACGTGCTGCTGCTGCCCGAGGACGACCTGCAGCTGGCGGCGCTGCTGAAGTCGCCGCTGGTCGGGCTGGACGAGGACCAGTTGTTCGCCCTGGCGCATGGCCGCGCCGGCTCGCTGTTCGGGGCGCTGATGCAGCATCGCGGCGCCGACGGCGACCTCGGCCGCGCCGCGGACTGGCTGGCGCGGCTGGCCGACCGGGCCGACCTCATCACCCCGCACTGCCTGCTGGCCGGGGTGCTGGGCGAGGAGGGCGGCCGGGCGCGGCTGCTGGCCCGGCTCGGCCCCGATGCCGCCGACCCGCTGGACGAGGTGCTGAACGCCGCGCTCGACCACGAGGCGCGGCATCCCCCCAGCCTGCAGGGCTTCGTCCACTGGCTCCGCCGCGGCGGCGCCGAGGTGAAGCGGGAGGCCGAGGGCGCCGCCGATGCGGTGCGGATCATGACCGTGCACGGCGCCAAGGGGCTGCAGGCGCCGGTGGTGATCATCCCCGACGTCGGCGGCGGCCAGGGCCGGCAGGAGATCCGCTGGGGCGAGCTGGACGGGGTGCCGATGCCGCTCTGGGCGCCGCGCAAGGAATTCCACGCCGCCGCCTTCGCCGAGGTGCTGGCCGCCGACGAGCGCCGCCGCCAGGAGGAGGAGAACCGCCTGCTGTATGTGGCGCTGACCCGGGCCGAGGACCGGCTGCTGGTCTGCGGCTGGGGGAAGGAGCCGAAGGGCTGGTACGCCCTGGTGCGGGACGGCTTCATGCGGCTGGAGGATGCGGTCCCGGCCGACTTCGCGCCGGAGGCGTTCGACGCGCCGGCCGCCTGCGACTTCGAGGGAGGCCCCTGCTGGCGGCTGGAGACCGGGCAGGAGGTGGAGGTCCCGGCCGCCGCCACGGTGAGCGCCCCGGCCCCCGCCCCCCTGCCCGGCTGGGCCCGCCGCCCGGCCCCGGCCGAGGTGCTGGAGCCGGCGCTCAACCCCTCCGCCCTGCCGGGCGAGCACGAGACCCCTGCCGCGGCCCCGCATGGCGCGGCCGACCCGGGCGGGCGCCGCTTCCGCCGCGGCCGGGTGGTGCATGCCTTGCTGCAGCACCTGCCGGAACGGCCGGCGGCCGAGCGGGCGGCGGCGGCGGCGCGCTTCCTCGCCCGGCCCGGCCATGGCCTGACCGGCGAGGAGCAGGCGGAGATCCAGGCCGAGGTGCTGGCGCTGCTCGCGGCGCCGGAGGTGGTGGCGGCCTTCGGCGCGGACAGCCTGGCCGAGGCGCCGATCGCCGGGCGGCTGGACGGGCGGCTGGTGACCGGCCAGGTGGACCGGCTGGTGGTGACCCCGGACCGCGTGCTGGTGCTGGACTACAAGACCAACCGGCCGCCCCCGACCGACCCGGGGGATGTGGCGCCCCTGTACCTGCGGCAGATGGCCGCCTACCGCGCCGTGCTGCGCCAGGCCTTCCCCGGGCGGGCGGTGGACTGCGCCCTGGTCTGGACCTATGGCGCGCGGCTGATGCCGCTGCCGGCGGATTTGCTTGACCGGCACGTGCCGGGGATGCCTGTCTTCGACGCATGACGGACCCGCTGGGGGGGTGGCCTTGACCGCAGCCCGGCGCATCCCGAATTTGCGGCAAGATTGGGGCCTTCCCGGCCCCTCCGAGCAAGGCGCAGGCGCATGAGCGAACACACCAAGGCCGTGACCGACGACAGCTTCAAGCAGGACGTGCTGGACGCCTCCGGCCCCGTGCTGGTCGATTTCTGGGCGGAGTGGTGCGGCCCCTGCCGGATGGTCGGGCCGATCCTGGACGACATCGCCCAGGAGTACGGCGGCAAGCTGACCATCGCCAAGGTCAACATCGACGAGAACCCCGGCACCCCGAACGAGTATGCGGTGCGGGGCATTCCCACCATGCTGCTGTTCAAGGACGGCAAGCTGCTGGACACCAAGGTCGGCGCCCTGCCCAAGGGTGCGCTGAAGGACTGGATCGCCGGCAACCTCGCCTGACCCTGCCGATCGGGGTTCCCGGCACGGCCGGGGACCCCACCTCGGCGGGATGAAGCATCCTCTCGCCGCCCTCGCCCTGTACCTCGCCGCCCCGATGGCGGGCCCTGGCCTGGCCGAGGCCCAGACTCCCTTCCGCATCGTCGAATACGCCACCGGCCTGGAACGGCCCTGGGGGGGCGCCTTCCTGCCCGATGGCCGGCTGCTGGTCACCGAGCGGCCGGGTCGGCTGCGGCTGGTCGGGCCCGACGGCGCGGTCTCGGCGCCGCTCACCGGGGTGCCGCCCGTCGAGGCACGCGGCCAGGGCGGGATGCTCGACGTGGCGCTGGCGCCCGATTTCGCCACCGCCCGGGAGATCTACCTCTGCCACGCCATGCTGGTGCAGGGCGGCGCGCTGACCCGGCTGACCCGGGCGCGGCTGGCCATGGATGGCGCCTCGCTCGAAGGCGCCGCGCCGATCCTGGACGCGGCGCCGCCGCAGGAGCAGGGCCGCAACCACTACGGCTGCCGCATCGCCTTCGGGCCGGATGGGGCGATGTACCTGGCGACCGGCGAGCGGCAGGTGACCAAGCCGCGGGCGCAGCGGCTGGATGACCTCGGCGGCAAGGTGCTGCGGCTGGCGCGCAACGGCGCGTCGCTGGCGGACAACCCCCATGCCGGCCGGCCGGGGGTGCGGGCCGAGGTCTTCACCCATGGCCACCGCAACCCGCAGGGCCTTGCCTTCAACCCCTGGACCGGCAGCCTGTGGCAGGCCGAATTCGGCGCCCGCGGCGGCGACGAGGTCAATGTCCTGCGGCCGGGCCGGAACTACGGCTGGCCGCTGGTGACCCATGGGGTGGACTACGACGGCAGCCGCATCGGCGAGGGCGTCTCGCGCCCCGACCTGGAGGCGCCGATCCATGTCTGGACGCCCTCGGTCAGCCCCTCCGGCATCGCCTTCTACACCGGGGACGCCTTCCCGGCCTGGCGCGGCAGCCTCTTCGTCGCGGCGCTGAACCCGCCCGGGCTGCTGCGGCTGACGACCCGGGGCGACCGGGTGACCGGGGAGGAACGGCTGCTGGGGGACCGGGGCCGGCTGCGGACCGTGCTGCAGGGGCCGGATGGATTTCTGTACATCCTGACGGATGAGGGGCGCGGGCGGATCCTGCAGCTGCGCCCATGAAAAAGGCCCCGGGGATCGCTCCCCGGGGCCCTGCCGATCAGCCTTGCGGCCGATGCCTAGTCGCTGCTCTGGCGCACGCCCATGAGTTGGAGCATGAACTGGAACAGGTTGATGAAGTTCAGGTAGAGGCCCAGCGCGTCCATGACGCTGCGCTTGCCCGCTTCCTCGGTACCGGCGGCATAGGCGTATTCGACGTAGTCCGACTTGATGCGCTGGGTGTCATAGGCGGTGAGGCCCAGGAACACGACCACGCCGATCAGGCTGATGGCGAACTGCAGCGCCGAGGACTGCATGAACATGTTGACCAGCCCGGCGACGATGATGCCGATCAGGCCCATCATCATGAAGCTGCCCATTTTGGTCAGGTCGGCCTTGGTCGTGTAGCCGTAGAGGCTGATGCCCGCATACATCGCACCGGTGATGAAGAAGGTGCTGGCGATCGAGGCGCCGGTGTAGCGGAAGGCCAGGTTGCTGAGGCTGGCGCCCATGCAGGCGCAGAAGGCCCAGAACAGCATCTGCGCCGTCGACTTGCTCAGCTTGTGCTGGCCGAAGCTCAGTACCAGCACGAAGGCCAGAGGCGAGAGCGTGGCGACCCAGAACAGGATCGTCGGCTGCATCACGATCCGGCCGCTCGGGGTGCGGGCTGCGGTGTAGAACAGCTCCTGCAAGGCCGGCACCGTCACAACCAGAAGGGCCACGATGCCGGTCAGCACCAGGCCGGAAGCCATCCAGTTGTAAACCCGGAGCATGTACCCCCGGAGCCCGGCATCGACGGCGGCCGCGTCGGCAGTCGCCGTGCGACCCCAGCCTGGCGCATTCGTCGTGTAACGATAGTCGGGTTGAAGGGCCATAGGTGTCTCGAACCTCCCAAAGGGGGTTATCCCCGCAACGGGGTTATATGGAGAAGCTGTAACCCGGTTCAATGGGAATCGGGAGCGGCAGCGCATTTCCACCGCCGGCGCGCGCGGGTACCGCCGACGTCACATCATATGGTCCTGGACCGGCCCGGATACACGTGAAGAAGTGTGAATGCCGGACTATTCATTCCGCAACAAAGGACCGGGCCGGGCCCGCAGCGCCAGCGCGGTGCCGACCTGCCCGCAGAGCAGCGTCAGCAGCGCGCAGCCCAGCACCGTGGCCGCCAGGGTCCCGGGCAGCAGCACCCACTGCCCCTGCATCACCAGCACGACCACCGCCCAGGCGGCGGCGCTGCCGGCGACCGCGGCCAGCCCGCCGGCCACCAGCCCGACCAGGGCGTATTCCACCGCCCAGGCGGCGCGGATCTGCGCCCGGGTGGCCCCGATGGTCTTCAGCACCACCGCGTCCCGCACCCGTTGCCGCTGCCCCGCCGCCACCGCGCCGGCCAGCACCAGCGCCCCGGCCAGCAGGGTGACGCCGCCGATCGCGGTCAGCGCGGTGCCGACCCGGCCGAGCAGCGCGGCGACGGCCTCCAGCGCATCCCGCACCCGGATGCCAGTGATGTTGGGGAAGGCATCGGTCAGCACCCGCAGGATGGTGCCGTCCTGCGCTGCATCGCCGCGGACGGTGGCGATGTGGGTATGTGGCGCCGCCTCCAGCAGCCCGGGCGAGGCGACCAGGGTGAAGTTCACCCCGAGGCCGCGCCAGTCGACGTTGCGGAGGTTCGCGATCTTCAGGTCGATGTTGCGGCCGAGCACGTTGACCGTGATGACGTCGCCGAGCCCGACGCCCCAGCCCTTGGCGATGCCGGCATCGAAGGAGAGCAGCGGCGGGCCGCGATAGTCCTCCGGCCACCAGGGGCCCTCGACCACCTGGGTCCCGGCCGGGGGCAATGCCGAGTAGGTGAGGCCGCGGTCGCCGCGCAGCGCCCAGGCGGTCTCGGGCGTGGTCTCCCATTGCTCGGCGGGGGTGCCCTTCACCGCGACGACCCGGGCGCGCAGGCTCGGCACCCGCTTGACCTCGACCACGCCGGGGATGCCGCCGGCGAGGCTGTCGAAGCGCTCGGCCTGGTCGGACTGGATGTCGATGAAGAAGAAATTCGGCGCCCGGCCCGGCATCTCGTTGACCAGCTGCAGGCGCAGGTTGCCCTCGATCTGGGTGATGGCGGCGAGCGTCGTCAGGCCGATGCCGAGCGAGACTACCATCAGCGCGGTCGGCGCCCCCGGCCGGTGCAGGTTGGCGAGGCCGAGGCGCAGGGCCGGGCGCCGCAGGTGGGACAGGCTGCGGGCCAGGGCCACCAGCCCCCAGGCGCCAAGGCGGAACAGCACCAGCGCTCCCACCGCGGCGGCGCAGAAGCCGGCGGCGAAGCGGCGGTCGCCCGAGCTGACCACGATCAGCCCGACCAGCGCCACCGCCGCCGCCCCGTTCAGCGCCAGCACCGTCCAGCCGGGGAAGCCCCCAGCCGGCTGAACCGCGTCGCGGAACAGCGCCGCACCCGAGATCCGCGCGGCACGGCCGAGCGGCCAGAGCGCGAAGGCCAAGGCCGTCAGCAGCCCATAGAGCGCGGCCAGCGCCAGCGGCCGCGGATAGGGCGCGAGGCGCGGCGGCACCGGCAGCGACCCGGCCAGGGCCTGCGCCGCCGCCCAGGTCAGCCCGTAGCCGGCGACCAGCCCGATGGCGATCCCGAGCAGCGCCAGGCCCAGCACCTGGATGAGGTAGCTGAGGAAAATGACCGACGAGGGCGCGCCGAGGCAGCGCAGGGTGGCGATGGATTTCGCCCGCGCATCCAGCCAGCTCCGCACCCCGGTGGCGACGCCGATGCCGCCGACCAGCAGCGCGGTCAGCCCGGCCAGGGTCAGGAAGGAGGCGGCGCGGTCGAGGAAGCGGTTCATCTGCGGCTCGGCGGTGCCGGCGGTGCGGATGCGCCAGCCTTCGCGGGCGAAGTCGGTGCGCAGCGCCTCGGCCAGCGGCTCGGCGGCGGTGCCGGGGGGAAGGCGCAGGCGGAGGTCGTACTGGAGCAGGCTGCCGGGCTGGATCAGCTCGGTGGTGGCGAGGGTTTCCTGGGTCATCAGGGCGCGGGGGCCGAAGATGGCGGGGGTGGCGACCTTGTCCGGCTCCTGCGCCACCAGCGCCGCCAGCTTCAGCTGCGCCTCGCCGATGCGGACCATGTCACCCAGCGAAAGGCCGAGCCGCTCGGCCACCAGCGGGTCGAGCGCCACGCTGCCGGCGGCCAGCGGCACCACGGGGTCCAGCACCAGGCTGCCGTACAGCGGATAGGCAGCATCGACCGCCTTCAGCTCCACCAGCATCCGCTCGCTGCTCGGCGCGACCAGCATGGCCCGCATGGAGGTGACGGCGGAGACGTCGGCGCCCCGCGCCGCGGCCCATTGCCGCAGCTCGGCCGGCAGCGGCCGGGCGCCGCCCCGCACCTCGACGTCGCCGCCGAGGATGCGGGCGCCATCGGCCAGCAGCCCGGCCTGGATGCCGGCCCGCAGGGTGCCGACCGCGGCGATGGCGGCGACGCCGAGCGCCAGGCAGGCGAGCACGATCCGCAGCGAACGCATGCCGCCGCGCAATTCACGGCGCGCCAGCCGCGCGCCCAGGGCCAGCTGGCCGACGATGCCCACACCCGCTCTCCACACTATACTGGAGGTCCCGAGGTGGGGCCGCCGGGGACCGATCCAAGCCCGGGCGGCAACGCCTGGGGTGAAGAAGCGTTACGCCGCCCGCCCGGGAGACCTGAAAACCATGGAAAGCGAAATCATCGTCGCGCTGTTTGCGCTCATCGCCATGGAGGTCGTGCTCGGCATCGACAACCTGGTCTTCATCGCCATCCTGTCGAACCGCCTGCCAGCGGAGCAGCGGGTGATGGCGCGGCGGATCGGCCTTGGCCTCGCGGTGCTGATGCGCTTCGGCATGCTGGCCGCCACCTCCTGGCTGCTGACCCTGACGCGGCCGCTGTTCTCCGTGATGGGGATGGAGTTCTCCGGCAAGGACCTGATCCTGCTGAGCGGCGGGCTCTTCCTGATCGGCAAGGCGGTGATCGAGATCCACCACCGGGTGGACCCCGACTCCCAGGCGGAGAGCCAAGCGGCGGACGGGGTGACGGCCCGCTTCTGGCCCACCGTCATCCAGATATTGCTGCTCGACATGGTCTTCTCGGTGGACAGCATCCTGGCAGCGGTGGCCCTGACGCGGGAGTTCTGGATCATCGCCACCGCCATCGTGGTCTCGGTCATCGCCATGCTGTTCTCGATGGATGCGCTCTCGCGCTTCATGGAGCGCAACCCGACGGTGGTGATGCTGGCGCTGGCCTTCCTGGTGATGATCGGCATGGTGCTGGTGGCCGAGGGCTTCGGCGTCCATCTGCCGAAGGGCTTCGTCTATGCCGCCATGGCCTTCGCCACCGCGGTGGAAGGCCTGAACCTGCTGGCCAAGCGGGCGATGCGGAGGAAGGTCACCCCGGACCCTGTTCCCGCGCCTCATCCAGCTGGGCCGCCTTCGCCGGGAGCCGGTTGAACAGCGCCGCCCGCAGCCCGAGCGGCAGCGCCCCGGCCAGCCGCGCCCCCCAGTAGACCGGCCAGGGATAGGCGATGCGGGTACGGCCGGCGGCGATGCCGGCCAGGGTCCGCCGCGCCGCCTCCTCGGCGTCCATCAGGAAGGGCATGGGGAAATCGTTCCGCGCCGTCATGGCGGTGCGGATGTAGCCGGGGCAGACGGCGTGCAGGCGGATGCCCCGGCGCCGCTCGGTCGCATCCAGCGCCTCCGCCCAGCGCTGCACCGCGGCCTTGCTGGCGCAATAGGCCGGGGCGCCCGGCGCCGCGACGAAGGCGGCGACCGAGGCCACCACCGCGACCCGGCCGCGCAGCCCGTCCGGGCCGGGGGCCTGGGCGGCCATCGCCTCCAGCGCCGGCAGCACGGTGTTCAGCACGCCCGTGACATTGGTCTCGAAGACCGCGCGGGCGGTGGCGGCCGGCTCCACCGCGCCGCCGGTCCCGGCCGAGATGCCGGCATTGGCGACGACGAGGTCGAGCCGCCCTGCCCCGGCGATCCAGGCCGCCATGGCCGCGGCATCCCGCACGTCCGCCACCTGGCCCTGGGCGGTGGCGCCGCGGGCCCGGCAGGCCTCGGCCACCGCCCCGATCCGCCCGGCATCGCGGCCGGACAGGTGCAGCACCGCCCCCGGCGCGGCCGCGGCCAGCGCCAGGGCACGGCCCAGCCCGGCCGAGGCCCCGGTGATCAGGATATGCCGTTGCGTCACCATTGCTTGCATCGTGCCCCGCCGCGCGGGACAACCCCCGCCATGGGCATCCTTATGAGCATGACCGGCTTCGCGCGCGAGAGTGGCACGCTGGCCGACGGTACCGCCTTCGTCTGGGAATTGCGCAGCGTCAACGGCCGGGGCCTCGACCTCAGGCTGCGGCTGCCGAACGGCCAGGACGCGCTGGAGGCACCGCTCCGCGAGGCGACGGGCAAGCGCTTCAAGCGCGGCAACATCTCCGCCAGCCTGACCCTGAAGCGGGAGGACCGGCCGCGGCTGACGGTCGACCCGGCGGCGCTGGACCAGGCGCTGCAACTGGCGCTCGAGCTCGCCGGGCGCATCCGCGGCAGCATGTCGCCACGGGCCGAGGCGCTGCTCGCCCTGCCCGGGGTCATGCGGACCGAGGTGCCGCAGCCCGACGAGGCGCTCGAGGAGACCAAGCGCGCCGCCCTGGCCGAGGCCTTCGGCCAGGCCCTGGCCGGGCTGGCCGAGGCGCGGCAGGCCGAGGGCGCCAAGCTGCAGGAAATCCTCTCCGGCCTGCTGGCCGAGATCGCCGCGCTGCGCGATGCCGCCGCGGCCGAGGCGGTGGGCCAGCCCGCGGCGCAGCGGGCGCGCATGCTGGAACAGCTCGCCGCGCTGCTCGGTGAGGCCGGCACCGCCCGGATCCCGGAGGAGCGGCTGGCCCAGGAAGTGGCGCTGCTGGCGCAGAAGTCCGATGTGCGGGAGGAGCTGGACCGGCTCGCCGCGCATATCGAGGCGGCCGGGGCCCTGATCGCCGCCGGCGACGGGGCCGGCCGCAAGCTCGACTTCCTCACCCAGGAATTCGTCCGCGAAGCCAATACCCTCTGCTCGAAATCCGCCTCCGTCCCGCTGACCCGCATCGGCCTCGACCTGAAGGCGGCGATCGAGCGGCTGAAGGAGCAGGCGGCGAACGTCGAATGAGCCATCCCCGACGCGGCACCTGCCTGGTGCTGGCGGCCGCCCCGGGCGGCGGCAAGACCAGCATCTCCCGCGCCCTGCTGGACCTTGAGCCGGAGCTGCGGCTCTCGGTCAGCGCCACCACCCGGGCGCCGCGGCCGGGCGAGCGGGAGGGCGAGCACTACTTCTTCCGCAGCCCCGAGCAATTCGCTGCCGGGGTCGCCGCCGGGGAATTCCTCGAGCATGCCGGTTTCCTCGGCCGCTCCTACGGGACGCCGCGCGCCCCGGTGGAGGCGGCGCTGGCGGCCGGGCGGGACGTGCTCTTCGACATCGAGTGGCAGGGCCACCGGCTGCTGAAGGCGGCGATGCCCGAAGACATCGTCGGCATCTTCCTGCTGCCGCCGAGCCTGGCCGAGCTGGAGCGGCGCCTGCGCGGCCGCGGCACCGACCCCGAGGAGGAGATCGCCCGCCGCATGGCCGCCTCCCGCACCGAGATGGCGCATTGGGACGAGTTCGACCATGTGCTGGTGAACGAGGATTTCGCCGCGACCGTCGCCGCCGCCCGCGCCATCCTGCATGCGGCGCGGACCCGCCGGCACCGGCAGCCCTGGCTCGCGGATTTCGTCGCCACGCTGCTGCGCGGCTAGATGGGGCCCGTCCTCGAGGTCGTCGGGCCGGTCTTCATCATCATCGGCTTGGGCTGGCTGATGGCGCGGCGGCGCTTCCTGGATACTGCCGGCTTTCAGGCGCTGACCCGCTTCGTCTTCACCTTCTGCATGCCCTCCCTGCTGTTCCTCGGCGGCACCAGCGCCGAGATGGGCGGCGGCCGGGCGGCGCTGGCCTTCTTCCTCGGCACCGCGACGCTCTATGCCGCGACGCTCTGGGGCGCGCGGCGGCGGCTGCCGCTGGGCCCGGCCGGGATGCTGGCGCTGGATGCGACCTTCGGGAATACCGCGATGATGGGCATCCCGCTCATCCTCGCCGCCTTCGGGCCGCCGGCGCTGGCGATGCTGCTGGCGATCCTGGCGCTGCATTCCATGGTGCTGCTGGGGACGGCGACCATCGTCGCCGAGGTCGGGCTGCATGCGCATGCGCCCTGGCGGCGGGTGCTGCGGGCGACGCTGCTGGGCGTGGCGCGCAACCCGATCGTCATGGCGGTGGCCGCGGCCATGGTCTGGCGGCTGGTGGGGCTGCCGCCGCCGCCGGGCGTGCTGAAGCAGACCCTGGGGCTGCTGGGCGGGGCCGGGCCGCCGGTCGCGCTGTTCTGCCTCGGCGGCAGCCTGGCGCAATTCGACATCACCGCGGGCTGGCGGGAGACGGTGCTGGCGACCGTGCTGAAGCTGCTGGCGATGCCGGCACTGGTCTGGCTGGTGGCCTGGGCGATGGCGCTCCCGCCGCTCGAGACGGCGGTCGCGGTGATGGCCGCGGCGATGCCGACCGGGGCCAATGCCTTCCTCCTGGCGCAGCGCTACCAGGTCGGCGCGGCGCGGTCCGGGGCGACGGTGCTGGTGAGCACCGTGCTCTCGGTGGTGACGCTCGGCGTGCTGGTGGGCTGGTTCGGGGTGCGCTGAGACCCGATCAGCCCAGCTTCGCGGTCCGGTACAGCGAAATCCGCAGCCCGCCATGCGGCACCGGCAGGCCGCCCGGCAGGAAGGGCAGGCCGGTCGCCTGCGCCAGCGCGGGATCGCTGGCGATGAGGCCAACGCGCCAGCCGGCGAAGCGGCGCAGCAGCGTCTGCCCGAGCGACTGGTACAGCGGGCCGAGCGTGTCCTTCTCGCCGAGGCGGGTGCCATAGGGCGGGTTGACGATGACCAGGCCGGGCGGCCCGGCGGGCGGGTTCAGCTCGGCGATGCTCGCCTCACGGAACGTGGTGATCCCGGCGACCCCGGCGCGCTCGGCATTGGCGCGGCTCATCTCGATGGCGCCGCCATCGCGGTCGCTGCCGTGGCAGCCGGCGGCCGGCGTCCGGCTGCTCTTCACCGCCCGCATGGCCTGCCAGGCGGCGGCATCGAAGGTGGCCAATTGCTCGAAGGCGAAATGGCGGGCGCGGCCGGGGTTGAGCCTTGCGGCGATCTCCGCCGCCTCGATGACGAAGGTGCCGGCGCCGCACATCGGGTCGAGCAGCGGTTCCTGGCCGGTGTAGCCGCATTCCTGCAGGAACAGCGAGGCCATGGTCTCCCGCATCGGCGCCGGATTGACCGCCCGCTTGTAGCCGCGCTTGTAGAGCGGCTCACCCGAGGTATCGACGCTGATGGTGCAGATGTCGTGGTCGATGCGGGCGCGGACCAGCACGGCGGCATCCGCCGCATGCGGCGCGCCCAGCGTCTCCCGGATGGCGGTCACGATGCGCTCGGCCGCGGCATCGCTGTGGTAGATGCGCGACTTGCTGCAGGAGGCCTCGACCCGGAAGGGCACGTCGGGGCGCAGGACGCTGGCCCAGGGGATGGCACGGGCGCGGCTGTCGAGATGCGCGAGATGGACGACCGGGAATTGGTCGAGCCGCGCCAGCACCCGCCCGGCGCCGCGGACCCAGAGGTTGGCGCGCCAGACCTCGGGCCAGCCGCCCTTGAGGACGACGCCGCCGGGGATGGCCTTCGGCTGCTTGAACCCCTTGAGCCGCACCTCCGCGCAGAGGGCCGGCTCCAGGCCCGGCACGGTCACCAGGAATATCTCGAAGGCTTTGTCTGGGATCATCGGGGCTGCTTAGCAGGAAGCGGGCTTCAGGGTGGCGGATTGTGCCGGGGCGGAACGGCGGGTGATCCGTCCTACCCCGCGGCGCGGGCCGCGAGGATCCGCGCCAGCCGGTCGAATTCCGGCACCGTCAGCGTCTCCGCTCGCCGCTGCCCCTCGATCCCGGCCGCCGCCAGCAGCCCTTCCGGATCGCCGAGCGACTTCAGCGAGCCCCGCAGCATCTTGCGCCGCTGGCCGAAGGCGGCCGCGGTCAGCCGCTCCATCGCCCGGAACAGGGCATCGCCGGGATCCTCCGGGTGCGGGGTGAAGCCGACCACGGCGGACCAGATCTTGGGCGGCGGGGTGAAGGCGCCGGGCGGCAGCCGCAGCAGCAGCTCGCATCGGCAGCGCCACTGGGCCAGCACCGCCAGCCGGCCATAGGCGCCGGTATCCGGCGCGGCGCAGATGCGCTCGGCCACTTCCTGCTGGAACATCAGGGCCATGCCGCCGATGCCCGCGGCATGGCGCAGCCAGCCGACCAGCAGCGGCGTCGCCACGTTGTAGGGCAGGTTGGCCAGGATGACGCGCGGCGCCGGCAGCAGCGCGGCGACGTCGATGCCGAGCGCATCCGCCTCGATCACCGTGAGCCGGCCGGGATGGGCCGCTTCCAGCTCGGCCAGCGCCGCCACCGCGCGGCGGTCGAGCTCCACCGCGACAACCGTCTCGGCCGGGCCGGCCAGCAGGGCGCGGGTCAGGCCGCCGGGGCCGGGGCCGACCTCCAGCACGTGCCGGCCGGTCAGGTCGCCGGCCAGGGTCGCGATGCGGCGGCAGATTCCCTCGTCCAGCAGGAAGTGCTGGCCGAGCGACTTCCGCGCCTCCAGCCCGTGCCGGGCGATGGTGTCCTTGAGGGAGGGAAGCCCCTCGGGAGGAATGCCGGTCAGTTCCGCATCTCGATCTGCGCGCGCCGGCGCAGGTCGCGCTGCAGCTGGCGGCTCAGCAGCTCCACCCGGTCCCGCAGCAGTTGCTGCTGCGCCTGCTCGGGCGTGAACTCCGCCAGGTTCCGCTGCTCCTTGGTGCAGACCATCATCACCATCACCCCCTCGGGCGTCAGGATCGGCTGCGAGGCCTTGCCCGGGGTGAGGCTGGCCAGCATGGCGCGCAGCGGCGGCGGGGTGACGGTCTCGAGCCGGATCTGGCCGGGGTCCACCGGCCGGTCGGCGCCGGAGCCGCCGCGGGCCGCCTGCTCCACCGCGTCGCAGCTGCGGGCGCCGGCGGCGAGCCGCTGGGCCTTGTCCACCTGGTCACGCTGCTGCTGCGTCGGGTTGTTCGGGTCCAGCGCGCTGGAGAAGGGGAAATAGGCCTGGCGGACGGTCAGCAGCGTCGCCAGGTCGCGGCCGGATTCGCGGCGCTGCCGCAGGGCGACGATCTGGTAGCCGCCGGGCACCTTGATGGCGTTGCTGATGGCGCCGGGCGGCATGCGCTCGATCACCGCGGCGACCTCGGGGTCCACGTCCTCCTTGCGGATCCAGCCGAGGTCACCGCCCTGCAGCGCGGTCTGCGCCTGGCTGAACTGGGTGGCCGCCACCGGGAAGGCGGTGCCGGCGCGGAGCTGGCGGATCACCTCGTCGACGAAGCGGCGGGTCTCTGGCTCGGTGCGCGGGTCGTCGATCGGGATGAAGATCTCGGAAACCAGGAATTCCGGCTGCCCCGCCCGGGCCTTGGCGTTGCGGATCTGGTCCTGGACCTCGGCATCCGCCGGGACCGCATTGGGCCCGAGCTGCTGGCGCAGCAGGCGGCCCCAGCCGATCTGGGTGCGGATCTGGTCATAGAGCACCCGCGGCTGGATGCCGATCTGCTGGAGCTGCGCCCGCAGCGCGCCGTTCGGCAGGTTGTTGCGCTGCTCCAGCTCGGCGATCTGCTCGGCGACCTCGGCATCGGTCACCGGCAGGCGGCGGCGCTGCACCTCCTGCAGGCGCAGCCGCTCGTCGATCAGCAGGCGGGTGACCTGCGGGGTCAGCCGGTCGAGCACCTCGGGCGCCACCGCGATGCCGGCGTTGAGGGCAAAGAGCCGCGCCCGGCCGATGATGTCGGATCGGCTCACCACCTCGCCGTTCACCACGGCGACGATGCGGTTGCTCTGGGTCGCCGCCTGGCCCGCCGCCTGGGAATGCGGCGGGATCTGCGCCTGGGCCGCGACGGCGATGCCCCAGAGGGCGGTCGCCAGCAGGGCGGCGGGGGCGGCGGCTCGGACGCGGGGGGCGGGGCGCAACATGGCCGTTCCTTAGCCGGGGCGGGCCGCCACCGCTAGAGTGGAATGCTGGCCGCCGGACTGCCCGGAACCAAGGCTTAGGCGTTTGCTTTGGCGCGGAATTAGCCCGGCCGGCGGCGGCCCCCTGCCCGGGCCTCGCCCGAGGCGGCCGCCGGGGCCGGGCCATGCTGCGGCAAGCCCCCGGCGCCCGGGGCGAACCAGGCCTCGAAGGCGGCGAAGGTCTCGCCGGCCGCCGCGGCCATGCCGGCCAGGCCGCCAGGCTCGCTGCCGCAGGCCTCGACCGCGGCGCAGCAGGCCTGCCACATGGCGCCGTGCCGGGCACCATGGCCGAGCAGGAAGGCGCGCCCGGCCTCGCCGCCCCCCGGCAGCAGCGGGTCCAGGCCGCGGGCCAGCTGGCGGCCGCCGAGCGTCGAGCCCTCGGTCACGTAGAGGCAGCCGAGCGCCCGGGCGGCCGTATCCAGCCTGGGCACCGGCGCCAGCGGCGGGTACTCCGGCGGCGTCAGGCCGAGCGCGGCGAGGTCGGCCCGCAGCGCCGCGCTGCGGCCGCGCTCGGCCAGGTCGATGCCGTAGGGCAGCAGGCTTGGCGCGGCGGCGAGCGCGGCCTCGACGGCGGCATGGAAGCCCAGCAGGCGGCCCAGCAGGGCGCCATAGGCCGGCAGGCTGAGCCGTCCCTCGGCCAGGGCCCGGAAGGCCGGCACCCCATGCAACCGGGCATGCACCTCGGCGGTCGCCTCCCGCAGCAGCATGCGGGCGCCGGCAGCGGCCACGGTCAGCCCGGGCCCCGGTCGTAGGCCGGGTCGGCGCCCGGCTCGGGGGCGGTGGCATGGACCGCGTGGCGGATCAGGTGCTCGAGCACCACGGCGGTGCGGGCGGCGGAGGCGCGGACGCTGTCCAGCATGGCCGGGATGCGGGCGACGTCGACGCCATCGGTGATCTCGAGCGCGGCGAGCTGGGCATTCTCGACCACGGTGGCCAGCAGGTTGCGGAAGACCAAGTCGGCGGCGGAATCCAGCCGGCCGGGCTTCGGCTGCTGCTCCGCCAGGATACCCTCCTGGAACCGCCGGCGGGCGGCATCGGCGGCCTTGCGCTCGGTGAGGTCGGTGAAGAGGAAGACGAAGCCGAGCACCCGCTCCGGCGCGGAATAGACCGGGTCGGCCCGCACCAGCATCGGCCGGGCACCCTCCGGGGTGCGGATGCGGACCTCGCCGCGCCAGTTGCGGGCATTCTCGAGCACGTCCCGCATCCGCCGCAGCACCTCCGGCGCCTCCTCGAAATGCGGCAGCAGCGCCTCGATGTGCACCGCCGCCGCTTCCCCCGGGCTGTGGCGCGGCCGGGGGAGCAGCCGGTCGAAGGCGGCGTTGGAGAGCTGAATGCGCCCCGCGGCGTCGGCCACCACCACCGGCTGGTCCGAGATGCCGACCTGCTGGCGCACCTGGTTGAGCTGGTCCTGGGCGATCAGCATCCGCACCGAGCGGAATTGCAGCACCACGTCGGCGACGGTCGCCCCCACCAGCCTGGCGGTGGCGAGGTCGGTCGGCGTCCAGGGCTCGGCGGTGGCCTCCACCACCTGGTGCCACTGGGCGAAGGAGCGGCGGGGCGAGAGCTCGGCCGGATCGTCGCCGACCACCACCGGCTTGTTCGGGTCGCCGCCCCAGGTGACGGTGCGGACCTGCTCCGGGCGGAACCACACCAGGTACTCGCCGGGGGAGGTGGAGACCGGGGTCGCCAGCACGCCGCTGGCGATCGGGATCAGCCGGGCGAAGCGCGGCTCCTCCAGCCCGAGCGCGGTGCTGGCGACGACCGGGCCATGGCTGGCGGAGCGCGGCGCGCCATCCAGCCAGCGGCCCAGCTCGCGCAGGTCGGCGGTGGCCGGTACCTCGCCGGCGGTGAGGGTCTCGCCCTCAAACAGCAGGGCCGCGCCGGTCGCGCCGACCGGCTGCAGCAGGGTATGGGCGTTGTCGAACAGCGCGGACCGCCAGTCGCCCTCGCGCGAGATCGCCTCGATCATCCGCTGCTCCAGCCGGCGGACCGAGAGCTCCGCCTGGGCCTGGACGAAGCATTCGAGGGCGGCGAGCCGGGTGCCGACCGCCTCGGCCAGCAGGTCGGCGGCGGCGCGGACGCCGTAGGGGGCCAGCCGCGGCGTGTCATGGTGGCAGGCGACCAGGCCCCAGAGCCTGCCGCCGACCATCAGCGAGGCGACCAGCGTCGCCGCCACGCCCATGTTCTTCAGGTACTGCACATGCATCGGCGAGATGCTGCGGAGGATGCAGAGCGACATGTCCAGCTCCTCGCCCGTCAGGGGCGAGAGGCGCGGGACCAGCGGCACCGGCGCATAGCCGACATCGGCCGTGACCCGCACCCGGTTGCGCTCATAGAGGCGGCGGGCGATCTGCGGGATGTCGGTCGCGGGGTAGCGGTTGCCGAGATAGGGCTCGAGCTCCGGGCGGCGGTCCTCGGCGACCACCTCGCCATGGCCTTCGTCGTCGAAGCGGTAGATCATCACCCGGTCGTAGCCGGTGACCTCCCGGAACAGCCGCGCCGCCTCGTCGCAGAGCACCCGTGGCGAATAAGTGCCGAGCACCGCCTGCAGCATGCGCTCCACCAGAGCGGTGCGGTCGCCGGCCTCGCCGGCCGGCTCCAGCTCGATGATGAGGCCGCCGCCGGCCGGGCGGTGCAGGGTGCCGTCGAAGCTGGCCGCGGGCCGGCCGGCCCGGCAGCGGATCGCGGTGGCCAGGGTCTGCAGCGGCTCGGCGAGGTGCGGCGCGATCCGCTCCGCCAGGTTGCCCCCCAGCGCCGCCAGCGGCAGGCCGAGGACACCCTCCGGCAGGCCCAGCAGCGTGCCGGCATTGGCGCTGGCCTGCACCACCACCCCGTCCGCCTCCCGTATCAGCAGCAGGGCGCCGTGCGGCTGGATCGAGGCGGCGAGATGGATCTGCTCCCGCTCGCAGTTCGAGAGGTCGGCCTCGCCGAAGCCCGGCGCCGGGAAGGGAGCCTGCGTGAACCCCCGGTTCACCCAGTCGCCTCCCGCGCCCCTTCCGGTGCATCGTCGATGCCATAGCGTTCCAGCTTGGCATAGAGGCTCTGGCGGCTGAGCCCCAGCATCTCGGCCGCGGCGGTGCGCTTGCCCTGGGTCAGCCGGAGGGCGGTCTCGATGCAGTGCCGCTCCACCACCTCGGCGGTGTCGCGCACCATCAGCGGCAGCGGGGTCTTGCCGATGCGCTCGGCGACGGCGCCGAGCGCCGCCCGCAGCCGGTCCTGCACATCGTGCATCGGCAGCCGGCGGCTGATGTCGCGGATCACCATGGCGATGAAGGGGCCGCCGGCCTCGGCGAGGCCGGCGGCCGAGATCTCGACCTCGGCCTCGGCGCCGAGGTCGCCGGTGAGCTGGGTCGAGAACAGGCGGATGCTGCCGTGCTGCTGCAGCTGGGCAAAGAGCATGGAGGCGGCGGCACCGGGCTGGGACAGCCAGCGGCCGAGCTTCTCGCCGATGATCGAGGATTCGGTGGTGACCTGCACCAGGTTGAGGAAAGCCTGGTTGGCGCGGCGGATGCCGCCCTGCGGGTCCAGCACCAGGAAGGCGTCTGGCAGCCGGTCCATCAGCTCATCCAGCGGGATGCCGCTGCCGGGCGCCGGGGCGGGCAGCGGCGCGCCGACGTGGCCGAGCTGGAGCAGGAAGACCAGGCCGGGCTCCGCCGTCATCATCGAGGCTCGCACCACCCAGGGGGCCTGGTCGGCGCCGACATGGATGAGGATGCCGGGGACCCTGCCGTGCTTGCGGGCCCGCTGCAGCATGTTCTGCAGCGCCTCCTGGTCGCGCGGGGCGACCTCGCGCAGGAATTCCCAGCCGGGGGCCATGCCCAGGGCGCGGATCGCCGCCGGATTGGCCTCGACGATCTTCAGCGTATCGGCGCGGACCAGCAGCACCGCCTCGGAGGAGGCGTCGAACAGCAGGCGGGAGCGGGTCTCGATCTCGCGCAGCTTCCAGTAGTCCTGCTCCCGCGCCTGCTGGGCGGCGATGAGGCGGGCCTGCAATTCGGCGACGGCCTGGAGGTTCTTGCCCACGGCCAGCAACCCGGCGGCGCCGCCGAGCCGGACGGTGGTGTACTCGACCGGCATCTCAAGGCCGCTGGGGAAGCGCTGGGTGACCTGGCGGAAGGCGGAAACGCCGTTGCGGCGGGCGTCATCCAGCATCCGGCGGACCCGGTCGCCGCCGACCTCCCCCACCGTCTCCGCCCAGGGACGGCCGAGCCAATCGTCGAAGCCTTCGGCTTCCATGCCGTTGGAGAGGGAGGCGCCGCGGATGACGCCGTCGTTGTCGAGCATCAGGGTGATGTCCGGCTGGGCGATGTTCACGCGGGTCATGGCCTCTCCGGAAGCGAAGCTACCGATGGGCGGGCTGCCCTCCGGGTCGGCACGCACCGGGAAGCATCCGCTCTCCGGGGCGACCGCCGGCGCAGCCAGGGTGCCTCGGCCTGAGATGGGAATTGGGCGCATGCCCTGCCGCCGTCAATACGTGGGCGGGGCGAAAGCTGGGCCACACGCAGGGTTTTGGTGCGAAACCGGCATGAAAATCCGCCCCCCCCCCTGCGTGCCGTCCTGCCCGGGGACGGCGGCTCCGCCGGATCACGTCTCGCGGCGGAGCTGGTCGGCACCGGGCCAGGGCGGCGTCATGGCCCGCCGAGGCTTGACCTGCCGCCGGGCGCCGGGCGTTGTGCCGGAATGCCCTTCCGCTTCTTCGAACGACTGGTGGATCCGGTGGCCGCGCCGGGAACCCGCGCCGCGCGACTGCTCGGCACGCCGGTGCCGGAGGCGCCCCCGCCACGCAGCCTGGCCGGGTTCTACTGGCATTTCATCCGCCAGGCGAAGCTGCTCTTCGCCGCGCTCTTCGTCGCCGGGCTGCTGGTGGCGCTGCTGGATGCCGCCCTTCCGGCCATGATCGGCCGGCTGGTGGCGCTGCTCGGGAGCCATGCGCCGGAGACCCTGTGGGCGGAGGCCGGGGGCAGCCTGCTGGTGATGGCGGCGGTCATCCTGCTGGGCCGGCCCGGGGCGATCCTGCTGCAGAACCTGATCACCCAGCAGGGGATCAACGGCAATTTCACCTCCCTGGTCCGCTGGCAGAGCCATTGGCAGGTGGTCCGCCAGGGCCTGCCCTTCTTCCAGGAGGATTTCTCCGGCCGGGTCGCCAACCGGGTGATGCAGGCCGGGCCGGCGCTGCGCGAAAGCGTGGTCCAGGTGGTGAACGCCGTCTGGTACATCCTGGTCTACGGCACCGCGGCGCTGCTCCTGCTGGGGGACGCGGACTGGCGGCTGGCCATGCCCATCGCGGTCTGGTTCCTCGCCTATGCCGGGCTGCTGCGGGTGCTGGTGCCGCGGATGCGGGACCGCTCGCGCAAGGCCTCCGAGCAGCGCAGCCTGCTGACCGGGCGCATCGTCGACAGCTACACCAATATCCAGACGGTCAAGCTCTTCGCCCGGGCCTCGCAGGAGGATGCCTTCGTCCGCGACGGGGTGCAGGCGCTGAACGCCGCCTTCCTGCGGCAGATGCGGCTGGTCACGCTGAACGGCTTCGCCCTCGGGCTGCTGAACGCGTCGATGATCACCGGGACCGCGGCGACCGGCATCTGGCTCTGGATCCATGGCCAGATCGGCCTGGCCGCGGTGGCGACCGCCCTGCCCATGGCCTGGCAGATCGCCAATATCTCCGGCTGGGTCGCCTTCAACGTGACCGCGATCTTCGAGAACCTGGGCGTGGTGCAGGAGGCGATGAACTCCATCGCCGTGCCGCCGACCGCGCCGGACCCGCCGGGGGCGGTGCCGCTGGTGGTGCCCCAAGGGAAGCCACATGGCGAGATCCGCTTCGAGGCGGTCGATTTCTCCTATGGCCGGGATACCGGGGTGATCCAGGCGCTGGACCTCAGGATCGCGCCGGGCGAGCGGGTCGGGCTGATCGGCCATTCGGGGGCGGGGAAGTCCACCCTGGTGAACCTGCTGCTGGGCTTCTTCCGCCCGGAGGCGGGCCGCATCCTGATCGACGGCCAGGACATCGCTGGGGTGACGCAGGAGAGCCTGCGCGGCGCCATCGGCGTCGTGACGCAGGATACCGCCCTGCTGCACCGGTCGGTCCGGGAGAACATCCGCTACGGCCGGCCGGATGCCGGGATGGCCGAGGTCGAGGCGGCCGCGGCCCGGGCGGCGGCGGCCGGCTTCATCGGCCAGCTCGAGGACTGGCGCGGCCGGTCGGGCTACGACGCCCATGTCGGCGAGCGGGGGGTGAAGCTCTCGGGCGGGCAGCGGCAGCGGATCGCCATCGCCCGGGTGCTGCTGAAGGATGCCCCCATCCTGGTGCTGGACGAGGCGACCAGCGCGCTGGACTCGGAGGTGGAGGCGGCGATCCAGGACCAGCTGGCCGAGCTGATGGCGGGCAAGACGGTCATCGCCATCGCCCATCGGCTGTCCACCATTGCGCGCATGGACCGGCTGGTGGTGCTGGAGCATGGCCGCATCGCCGAGGAGGGCACGCACGAGGCGCTGCTGCGCCAGGGCGGGGTCTATGCCCGGCTGTGGCGGCAGCAGAGCGGCGCCTTCGAGGCGGTGTGACGGATTGCCGCGGATTAATCATACGAAAAGCATTGTCGTCGGCCTGCGCAGGCCCGCGACGGATTGACACTCCGCGGGGGGGGCCTTACGAGCCCGATGCCTTCCGCCGGGGTCCGGGGAGGAGCAAGGGTGAACGAGCGCGACGGCTTCGAGCAACGACTTCGGGAGGCACGGACCCGTCAGGGTCTGGACAAGCCAAGCGAAGGCGGCAAGCAGGGTCTTCCGCCCGGTCCGATGGGGATCGGGTTCCGTGTCGGCGTCGAACTGGTCTCGGCCCTGGTGGTCGGGGTCGTGATCGGGCTGATGCTGGACCGGTGGCTCGGGACGAAGCCTTGGCTCTTCCTGCTGTTCTTCGTGGCAGGCGCTGCTGCCGGGGTTATGAACATCTTTCGGCTGTTCAAGCCCCCTGGCAGTCGCAAGACCTGGGGCCGCAAAGGTCCCGGTTCCTAGGGTTCAGGCGCGTCAAACGCGGGAGTTGCAGCAGTGGCCGCTGAAGGCAAAGCTATCGACGCGCTGAGCCAGTTCGAGCTCACGCCCTTCCTCGGCGCCCTTGGCGAATCCGTGCGTTTCAGCCAGTCGAACGCCCACATGCTGCTGGTGTTCGGGCTGATCACCGCGCTCATGCTCTGGGGCACCGCCAAGCGGGCCATCATCCCCGGCCGCATCCAGGCCCTGGCCGAAAGCGGCTACGAGTTCGTCCACGGCATCGTGGTCGGGCAGGTCGGCGACGAGGGGCGGAAGTATTTCCCCTTCGTGTTCTCGATCTTCATGTTCGTGCTCTTCGGCAACATGCTCGGCCTGCTGCCCTACGCCTTCACCTTCACCAGCCACATCGCGGTGACCCTGGCGCTGGCGCTGCTGGTCTTCGTGGTGGTCACGGTCGTGGCGCTGGTGATCCACGGCAAGCATTTCTTCGGCTACTTCCTGCCGGAAGGCGCCCCGCTCGCGCTGGCGCCGCTGATCATCCCGATCGAGGTCATCTCCTACCTCTCGCGGCCGATCAGCCTGTCGGTTCGTCTCTTCGCCAACATGGTCGCCGGCCACGTCATGCTGAAGGTGTTCGCCACCTTCGTCGTCATGATCGGCGGGGCCTTTGGCGTCGTCGGAATCATCGGCGCGGCCCTGCCGCTGGCGATGAATGTTGCCCTGGTCGGGTTCGAGATCCTGGTCGCCTTCCTGCAGGCCTATGTCTTCGCCATCCTGACCAGCATCTACCTGCACGACGCGGTCCATCTGCACTGATCGCCGTCGAACAGACCTCTCGCAACCACACTACCCCTGAAGGGACACTCTCATGGAAGTCGCCGCCGCCAAGGCCCTCGGGGCCGGTATCGCCGTCATCGCGCTGTTCGGCGTCGGTCTCGGGATCGGCAACATCTTCTCCTCGCTGATCAGCAGCGTGGCGCGCAACCCGGGCGCCCGGGACGTCGTGTTCCCGATCGGCATCCTGGGCTTCGCCCTGACCGAGGCGGTGGCGCTGTTCGCCCTGCTGATCGCCTTCCTCATCCTCTTCACCTGAGCATTGCCGCGAGACCGGCGGGCAGCAGGCTGCTGCCCGCCGTCCGGCATGCAAGGGAGACGAGCATGAACAAGACCATCCGGTACGCGATCGTCCTGAGCTTGGTGGCACTGCCTGCCATGGCGCAGGTGGCGGCCGAGCACGGGCGGCCCGAATCGAGCGGCGGCGGCATGCCGCAGCTCGATTTCGCCAATCCCTGGACGATCGCCCAGGTCGTCTGGATGCTGATCATCTTCGGGGCGCTCTACCTCGTGATGGCGCAATATGCGCTGCCGCAGGTCGAGGGCGTTCTGGCGGCGCGGCGGGCGCGGATCGAGGGCGACCTCGAGACGGCGCAGGCGGCGAAGCTGCGGGCCGATGCGGCGATGGCCGAGCACCAGGCCGCGACCGCCAAGGCGCGGGCCGAGGCGCAGGGCGCGATCAACGCCGCGACGACCCAGGCACAAAGCGAGGCGGCGGCCCGGTCCGAGGCGCTCAACGCCAAGCTGGCCGCGCAGATCGAGGCCGCCGAGGCCCAGATCACCTCCGCCCGCGACACCGCCATGGGTGCGCTGCGTCAGGTGGCGACGGAGACGGCCGATGCGCTGGTCACCCGGCTCATCGGCAAGACCGATACCGCGGCGGTCGGCGCGGCGGTGGACCGTGAGCTGGCGGCCCGCAGCCTTGCCAACGGGGGGCGCGCCTGATGGCTCATCACTACGAGCATTTCTACCTCGACCCGAAGTTCTGGGTCGCGGTCAGCTTCGTCATCTTCCTGCTGCTGGTCGGCCGGATGGCCTGGGCGAAGCTCACCGGCATGCTCGACGCCCGTGCCGAGCAGGTGAAGGCCGACCTGGCCCAGGCCTCGCGCCTCCGGGTCGAGGCCGAGGCCCTGCTGAAGCAGGCCGAGGCCGACCGGGCCGCGGCGCTGGTCGAAGCCACCGATCTGCTGGCGCGTGCCAAGGCGGAAGCCCAGCGGGTCTCCGAAGCGGCAGCGACGGAGGCTGAGGCTTCGGCGAAGCGGCGCGAGCGCATGGCACTCGACCGCATCGCCGCGGCGGAAGCCGGCGCGGTGGCGGAAGTGCGGGGCGCGGCGGCCGAGATCGCCGTGGCGGCCGCACGCAGCGTGATCGCGGAGCGGGTCGACGCCAAGGCGGATGCGGCGCTGATCGACAGCGCGGTCGCCAGTTTGCCGACCAAGCTGCGCGCCTGAACTTCTCATCCAGGGTTTGGGGTTGAAGAAACGGGGACCGAATGGTCCCCGTTTCGCTTTGCGGGCCCCGCATCCCGGGCTACCTTCCGGCGCGTCGATCGTCTGGGAGATCCATCAACAATGCGTCGTTTTGCCCTGGCTGCCGCCCTGCTCTGCGGGACAGCCCTGACTGCCCAAGCCCAGACCTTCCGCTGGGCGAATGACGGTGACGTCAATTCGATGGATCCCTATACCCGGCAGGAAACCTTCCTGCTGGCCTTCGGCTCCAATTTCTATGAGCCGCTGGTGCGGCGGAACACCCAGATGCAGCCGGAGCCGGCGCTGGCGGAACGCTGGGAACAGCCTTCCCCCACCGTCTGGCGTTTCCATCTGCGCCAGGGCGTGAAGTTCAGCGACGGCAGCCCCTTCACCGCCGATGACGTGGTCTTCAGCGCGCAGCGGGCCCGGGCGCCCGGCTCCAACATCCAGTCGGTGCTGGCCTCGGTGAAGGAGGTCCGCAAGATCGACGACCACACCGTCGAATTCGAGACCTCGGCGCCGAACCCCATCCTGATCCAGGAGATCACCAACTGGGGCATGTTCTCCAAGGCCTGGGCCGAGAAGAACGATGCCGCCCGCCCGGCCGACCTGACCGCGCGCGGGGAGAATTTCGCCACCCGCAACGCCATGGGCACCGGCCCCTTCCTGCTGCAGAGCCGCGAGCCGGACCGCCGCACCGTGCTGGTGCCGAACCCGGGCTGGTGGGACAAGCCGACCCACAACCTCCAGCGGGTCGAGCTGAACATCATCGCCAATGACGCGACGCGCGTCGCGGCGCTGCTCTCGAACGAGGTCGACTTCGTCTATACCGTCCCGCCGCAGGACGTGGAGCGCATCAACCGGACGCCGGGCGTGCGCATCATCCAGGGGCCGGAGCTGCGGACCATCTACTTCGGCCTGGACCAAATGCGGCCGCAGCTGCTGAAGTCCGACGTGCAGGGCAAGAACCCCTTCCAGGACGTGCGGGTGCGCCGCGCCATGCTGCTGGCGATCGACGTCAACGCCATCCAGCGCACCGTCATGCGCGGACAGTCGCGGCCGTCCAACCTGATCTATGGTCCGGGGGTGAACGGCTTCGTCGAGGCCGACGACGTGCGCCCGCCGGTAAACATCAACGAGGCGAAGAAGCTGCTGACCGAGGCCGGCTATCCCAACGGCTTCGGCGTGACGCTCGATTGCCCGAACGACCGCTACGTGAACGACGAGGCGATCTGCACCGCCACCGTCGCCATGCTGGCCCGCGTCGGCATCCGGGTGACCCTGAATGCCCAGACCCGGGCCCGCTTCTTCGCCGAGGTGAACGGGCCGCGCTACAACACTAGCTTCTACATGCTGGGTTGGACGCCTACGACCTCCGATGCGCACAACGCGCTGTTCAGCCTGGCCGGCACGCGGGACGGCAGCCGCGGCGTCTTCAACAACGGCGGCTATTCGAACCGGCAGTTCGACACGCTGGTCGACCAGATCGCGGTGGAGACGGATGCCGCCAAGCGCCAGGCCATGATCAGCCAGGCGAGCAAGATCCTGCAGGACGACGTCGCCTATATCCCGCTGCACCAGCAGCAGATCGTCTGGGCGGCCCGTCAGGGCGTGGAGGTGCCGCAGACCGCGGACAACTACATCCAGCTCCGCCACGTCCGCATGCCGGCGCGCTGAACCGGAGGGGCCGGGGAGGGCGACCTCCCCGGCCCGTCGTCTCAGCTCCGCTCGGCGATCGAGAGGAAATTCGCGCTGCTGTCCTCCGCCACCCGGAACCAGCTTTGCGAGTCTCGGCGGAACCGGTCCCAATGGGCGTGCACCCGCTTGAAGCGCGGGTTGCGGTCGCCGAGCTCGGCGTAGGTCTCCTGCGTGGCCCGGTGGCAGGCGAGCAGGATGTCCCGCGAATAGGGGCGGAGCTGCGCCCCGTTGGCGACCAGCCGGCGCAGCGCTGCCACGTTCAGGTGGTCGTACCGGCTGACCGACCAGACGTTGGTCTCCCCCACCACCGCTTCCAGCACCTGCTGGTAGGCCTTGGGCAGCGCCTCCCAGGCCTTGGTGTTGATGATGAAGTCGCCCTCCGAGCAGGGCTCCCACCAGCCGGGGTAGTAGTAGAAGGAGGCGACGCGGTTGAAGCCGAGCTTCTCGTCGTCATGCGGCCCGACCCATTCGGCGCCGTCGATCACCCCGCGTTCGAGAGAAGGGTAGATATCCGGCGCGCCGAGCTGCTGGGCGATGACGCCGAGCTTGGCCAGCACCATCCCGCCGGTCCCGCCGATGCGGAACTTGAGGCCCGACAGGTCCTGGACGGTGCGCATCTCCTTCCGGAACCAGCCGCCCATCTGGGCGCCGGTATTGCTGGCCGGCAGGGCGATGACGCCCTGGTCGCGATAGACCTCCTCCATCATTTCGCGGCCGCCGCCCTGGTGGATCCAGGCAAGGTGCTGGCGGGCGTTCATGCCGAAGGGCATCTCGGTACCGAAGCCGAGGCTGGGATCCTTGCCGATGTAGTAGTAGGCGGCGGTATAGCCGCTCTCGACCGTACCGCCGCCGACCGCATCCATCACCTGCAGCGCCGGGACCAGCTCGCCGGCCGCGAAGGGACGGATCTGGAAGGCGCCGCCGGTCAGCTCGGCGACGCGGCGGGAGATCATCTCCTGCACGCCCCAGAGCACGTCGGTGGATTTCGGGAAGCTGCCGGCGGACCGCCAGAGTACCTGCGGCTGCGCACTGGCAAGGTTGGGGGCGGCGAGCACCGATCCTGCGGCGCCCGCGGCCAGAAGGCCACGGCGGTTCATGAACGCGAAACTCCCTGTCGGCGGTCGTTCTCAACCCGGAGGCGGACGACCTGGCCCTAGTCTAGACAGGAAGTGTCGGACAACGAACGAAATTCGTCACGGCAGCGCGACGTCCGTGGCGGGCCATGGGCGGCGCCCATGGCCCGGCGGTTGCTACCGCTGCACGGTCGCCGCGGCGAGGAAGTTGCCGAGCGAATCCTCGGCGACCCGCAGCCACTGGGTCTGCTCCAGCCGGAAGGCATCCCACTTCTCATGGATCCGCTTAAAGCGCGGATTGGTCGCGCCGATCTCGGCGTAGAGTTCCTGGCTGGCGCGGTAGCAGGCGGTCAGCACGTCGCGCGGGAAGCCGCGAAGCTGGGTGCCGGAGGCGATGAGCCGGCGCAGCGCGGCCGGGTTCAGCACGTCGTAGCGCGCCGCCATCCAGTGCCAGCCCTCGGTGCAGGCGGCGTTCAGCACGGCCTTGTACTGCGCCGGCAGCTCCTCGTAGGCCTTGGCGTTCACCATCAGGTCGATCGAGGGCGAATACTCCCACCAGCCGGGGTAGTAGTAGAACTGCGCGACGCGGTTGAAGCCGAGCTTCTCGTCGTCGTAGGGCCCGACCCATTCGGCGCCGTCGATGACGCCGCGCTCCAGCGCCGGGTAGATGTCCGGGCCGCCGATCTGCTGGGTCACGACGCCGAGCTTGCTAAGCACGTTGCCGCCATAGCCGGCGATGCGGAACTTCAGCCCCTTCAGATCCTCGACGGTCTTGATCTCCTTGCGGAACCAGCCGCCCATCTGCGCCGCGGTATTGCCGGCGGGGATGCCGATGACGCCCTGGTCACGGTAGACCTCGGCATAGAGCTCGCGCCCGCCGCCATGGGTCAGCCAGGCCCAGTGCTGGCGGGAGGAAAGGCCGAATGGCACGCAGGTGACGAGGGCCAGGGAGGGGTCCTTGCCCAGGTAGTAGTAGCCGCTGGTAAAGCCGCATTCGACGTTGCCGTTGCCGACCGCATCCAGCACCTGCAAGGCCGGCACCAGCTCGCCGGGGCCGAAGACCTGGATCTGGAAGGCGCCGTCGGTCATCTCGGAGACCCGCCTGGCGATGTATTCCTGCGTGCCATACAGGGTGTCGAGGGATTTCGGGAAGCTGCCCGGGCAGCGCCAGCGGATCCGCGGCTGGGCCGATGCGAGCTTCGGGGCGGCAAGCGTGACGGCGCCAGCGGTGCCGGCGGCACCCGTCGCGATGAAGCGGCGGCGATCCATTCAGGACATCTCCCTTGGTGCGATACTGCCGCAGAGTGCGCGGAATGCCCGCCCGACGCAACGAGGCGCATCTTTCCCCGGGGCCCGCGCAATGCCAGTCTCCGCGCCCTTTCGGGAGTGAGAATGCATGGACCAGGCGCGTGACAGGATTGGTTTCATCGGGCTCGGGCGCATGGGCTGCGGCATGGCCTCGAACATCCGCCGCAAGCAGTTCCCGCTGACGGTGCACGACATCGCGCCGGGGCCGGTGGCGGCGCTGGAAGCCCTCGGCGCCGCCTCGGCCGGCAGCGCCGCGGCGGTCGCCAAGGCCAGCGACGTGGTGCTGACCATGCTGCCGGGGCCGAAGGAAGTGCAGGCGCTGGTCCTGGGCGGCGAGGGCATCCTGGCCAACCTCGCGCCGGGCTCGGTGGTGATGGACATGTCGACGGTGGATCCGGAGACGACGGATGCGCTCGCCGCGGCCTGCGCGGCGAAGGGCATCGGCTTCGTCGACGCACCGGTCGGGCGGCTGGCCTGGCATGCCGACCGCGGCGAATCGCTGTTCATGGTCGGCGCGAGCGAGGCCGATTTCGCGCGGGTGAAACCACTGCTGGAGGCGATGGGCACGACCGTGCATCACTGCGGCGGTCCGGGCGCCGGCACCCGCAGCAAGCTGGTGAACAACTACCTCGCCATCATCCTGTGCCAGCTCAATGCCGAGGCGCTGTCCCTGGCGACCGCCTTCGGCCTCGACCTCGAGAAGACGCTGGAGGTGCTGCACGGCACCACGGCGACCAATGGGCAGCTCAAGGTGAACTGGCCGAACAAGGTGCTGGCCGGGGACATCGTGCCGGGCTTCTCGATCGACCTGGCGCACAAGGACCTGTCGCTGATCGTCCAGGCGGCCAATGCGGCGAAGGTGACGCTGCCGGTCGCGGCCATCGCGCGCGAGGCCTTCAGCAGCGCGCGTGGGCGCGGCTGGGGGCAGAAGGATTTCTCGGCCATGCTGGATGCGCAGTGCCAGCTGGCCGGGATCGAGCCGCCGCGGCTCAAGAAGGCCTAGTCATCCGGCGCGCCCGGCGTCGTGTCCGTGACGCCGGGCGGGTCCGGATAGAGGTCCGAGGGGACCTTGGCCTTCGGATTCTGCGTGGTGCCGCCCTGCTGCACCTTGGCCGCGGTGATCTTCGAAGCGGGATCGGCGGAGTTCATCGTCTCCGCCGCGCCGGTCGGCTTGTCTGCTGTGCTCATCCCGGGGCAACGCCGCCCCGCCCGGGCGGTTCAGTCCGCCTCGCCGCCTTCGGGCCCGTAGAAGAGAACCCAGGCGGCGAAATCCTCGGAGAACCCCTCGAAGCGGTGCTCGGCGCCGGCCGGGGCGAAGACCAGGTCGCCGGCGCGGCAGGGAGAGACCACGCCGTTGCAGCGGAACTGCCCCTCGCCGCTGACGACGACATAGGCTTCGTCCCGGGTGTGCGGCGTCTGGGGGTCGACGCCGCGCGGGGCATACCAGCGGACCTCCAGGCTGCCATGGCCGAAGATGCGCGCGGACAGCCGGCCGGGCTCATTCGGGGAGAGCGCCGCCAGGGCGGCGGGGTAGACGAATCGAGCGGTCATTCAGAAGCCTAGGCGCCCCGCCGCCCGCAAGGCGAGAAGGATGGGGCCGACATGCCCGGCATTGCCGATCAGCCCGGCACCGAGGCCGGCCACGACCTCACTGACCGGCAGGCACTCGACCGCGATCTCCTCCCCGTGGTCGAGTTGCTGCGCGGCCGCGGGGACGGCGCCCTCGGCCAGCACCACATGCAGGCGGTTGCCGGCATGGGCGGGATCATGGCGGAGGGTGCTCACCAGCCGGAAGCCCTCGGCGGCATAGCCGGTCTCCTCGGTGAACTCCCGCCGGCCGGCGGCGACGGGATCGGCCTCATGCGCCTCCACCATGCCGCCCGGCAGCTCGAGGACGGTGGCCTCGGCGCCCGGGCGGAACTGGCGGACCAGCACCATCCGGTCATCCGGCGTCAGCGCCACCACATGCACGAGGTCCGGCCAGTCCAGCATGTACCAGGGGTCCAGCACCTTGCCCTCCCCGGTCACCCAGGCCTCGGCGCGGAGATGCACCCAGCGGTCGCGGTGGACCGTGCGGCTGCCGGTCCGGCGCCAGGGCTTGATCGTCATTCGGCGGCCTGGAGATGCATGGCCTGCGCATAGGCCTCGAGCGGCGCGCAGGTGCAGACCAGGTTGCGGTCGCCGTAGACGTTGTCGACGCGCTTCACCGGCGGCCAGTACTTGTGGGCGCGGACGAAGGGCAGCGGGAAGGCGGCGTCCTCCCGGCTGTAGGGATGCGCCCACTCCGTCGCCATGACCTCGGCGGCGGTATGCGGGGCATTCTTCAGCGGGTTGTCGGCACGGTCGGAGCGGCCCTGCTCCACCGCGCGGATTTCGGCGCGGATGGCGATCATGGCGTCGCAGAAGCGGTCCAGCTCCTCCTTCGGCTCGCTCTCGGTGGGCTCCACCATCAGCGTGCCGGAGACCGGCCAGGACATGGTCGGTGCGTGGTAGCCGTAGTCCTGCAGCCGCTTGGCGATGTCCTCGACCATGACGCCGCCGCCCTGCTGGAAGCCGCGGCAGTCGAGGATGCACTCATGCGCCACCATGCCGCGGAGGCCGCGGTAGAGCACGGGGTAGTGCTGCTCCAGCCGGCGGGCCATGTAGTTGGCGGACAGGATCGCCACCTGCGTCGCCCGGGTCAGGCCTTCGGCGCCCATCATGCGGATATAGGCGTAGGAGATCGGCAGGATGGCGGCGCTGCCGAAGGGCGCCGCGGAGACCGGGCCATAGCCGGTCGCCGGGCCGGCGCCGCTGTGGAAGGGGTGGTTCGGCAGGTGCGGCGCCAGATGCGCTGCGACGCCGATGGGCCCGACGCCGGGACCGCCGCCGCCATGCGGGATGCAGAAGGTCTTGTGCAGGTTCAGGTGGCAGACATCAGCGCCGATGGCCGCCGGCGAGGTCAGGCCGACCTGCGCATTCATGTTGGCGCCATCCATGTAGACCTGGCCGCCATGGCGATGCACCAGGGCGCAGATGTCCTTGATCGCCTCCTCGAAGACGCCGTGGGTGCTGGGGTAGGTCACCATCAGCGCCGCCAGCCGCTCGGCGTGCTGCGCCGCCTTGGCCTCGAGATCCTTGAGGTCGACGTTGCCGTCGCGGTCGCAGCCGACGACCACGACCTTCATCCCCGCCATCACGGCGCTGGCCGGGTTGGTGCCATGCGCGCTGCTCGGGATGAGGCAGACGTCGCGCTGGTCGTTGCCCTGGGCCCGGTGCCAGGCGCGGATGGCGAGCAGCCCGGCGTATTCGCCCTGGCTGCCGGCATTCGGCTGCAGCGAGACCGCGGCGAAGCCGGTGACGGCGCAGAGCCAATCCTCGAGCTGCTTGATCATCGTGAAGTACCCCTGCGCCTGGTCCTCCGGCGCGAAGGGATGGATCTCGGCGAAGCCGGGGAAGGTGATCGGGATCATCTCCGCCGTCGCGTTCAGCTTCATCGTGCAGGACCCGAGCGGGATCATGCTGCGGTTCAGCGCGACATCCTTGTCCTCGAGGCGCTTGAGGTAGCGCAGCATGGCGTGTTCGGAGTGGTGGCTGCGGAAGACCTCGGCGGTGAGGTAGGCGCTGTGGCGGGCCAGCGGCTCCGGCAGGCTGTGCTTTGCCGTCAGCGCATCGAGCGCGCCGCCGCCGAGCAGATCGGCCAGCGCCGCGAGGTCGTCCCGCGTGACGGTTTCGTCAAGGGCGATGGAGACGCAGCCGGCATCGACGCGCCAGAGGTTGAAGCCGCGCTTCACGGCACCCTGCATCAACGCATCGGCGCGGTCGCCGGCCTCGATGGCGATGGTGTCGAAGAAGGCCTCGTGCCGCAGGGTGAAGCCGCCGCGGCGGGCGGCCTCGGCCAGCAGCCGGGCGTGCAGGTTCACCCGCCGGGCGATGCGCGCCAGCCCTTCCGGCCCGTGCCAGACCGCATACATCCCGGCCATGACCGCCAGCAGCACCTGCGCGGTGCAGATGTTGGAGGTCGCCTTCTCCCGCCGGATATGCTGCTCCCGCGTCTGCAGCGCGAGCCGCATGGCCGGATTGCCGGCGGCGTCGAGCGAGACGCCGACCAGCCGCCCCGGCAGCAGGCGCTTCAGCGCATCCTTCACCGCCATGTAGGCCGCATGCGGCCCGCCATAGCCGAGCGGCACGCCGAAGCGCTGGGTGCTGCCGATGACGACATCGGCGCCCATCTCGCCCGGCGGCGTCAGCAGACACAGCGAGAGCGGATCGGCGGCGACGATGGCCAGCGCCCCGGCGTCATGGGCGGCGGCGATCTCCGGCGTCAGGTCGCGGACCTCACCGGTGGTGCCGGGGTACTGCAGCAGCACGGCGAAGGGCTTCTCCGCCGCGGCGGCGACGAGGCCGGCGGGCGGGACGACCTGCACGGTGATGCCGACCGGCTCGGCCCGGGTGCGGACCACGGCGAGCGTCTGCGGATGCAGATCGGCGGCGACCAGTAGGGTGTTGGACTTGCCCTTGTGCGCGGCATGGGCCAGCGCCACCGCCTCGGCGGCCGCGGTGCCCTCATCGAGCAGCGAGGCATTGGCGACCGGCAGGCCGGCGAGCTCGGCCACCATGGTCTGGAAATTCACCAGGGCTTCCAGCCGCCCCTGCGCGATCTCGGCCTGGTAGGGGGTGTAGGCGGTGTACCAGCCGGGGTTCTCCAGCACGTTGCGCAGGATCACCGGCGGCACATGGGTGCCGTGGTAGCCGAGGCCGATCAGCGACTTCAGCCGCTGGTTCCGCTCGGCGAGCGCCCGCAGCTCGGCGATGGCCTCGGCCTCGGTCGCCGGCGGCGGCAGGGCGGAGAGATCGGCCTGGCGGATGCTCGCCGGCACGGTATGGGCGGCCATCTCGTCGAGGCTGGCGGCGCCCACCACCTGCAGCATCGCCGTGATGTCGTCCGGCCCCGGGCCGATGTGGCGACGGGCGAATTCGGCGCCGTCCTCCAGCGCCGCGAGTTCCACGAGGATGCTCAAGACTGGCTCTCCACGAAGGCGGCATAGCCGGCCTCGTCCATCAGGGCGGCGATGGCGGCGGGCTCGCTGGCCTCGATCCTGAAGAACCAGCCCTCGCCGGTCGGCTCGCGGTTGATCAGCCCGGGGTCGTCGACCAGGGCGGCATTGACCTCAACGATGCGGCCGGCGATCGGCGCATAGACGTCGGAGGCGGCCTTCACGCTCTCGACCACCGCGATGGCCTCGCCGGCGGTCACCTCGCGGCCGACCTCAGGCAGGTCGACGAAGACCACGTCGCCGAGCGCGGTCTGGGCATGGTCGGTGATCCCGATGGTGGCGGCATCGCCCTCGGCCCGGACCCATTCGTGATCCTGGGTGTATTTCATCTCGGACATGGGATGGGCTCCTTACCGGGCGTAGCGGTGGGGGACGAAGGGCATCGGGGCGACGCGGGCGGCGAGCGGCTTGCCGCGCACCATGAGGTCGAGGGCGGTGCCATCGGTGGCGTGGTCGCGGGCGACGTAGCCCATGGCCATGGGGCCGCCGAGCGAGGGGCCGAAGCCGCCAGATGTGATCTCGCCGATGGCGCCGCCACCGGGGGCATGGATCGCGGTATGGCCGCGGGCCGGCTGGCGGCCCTCCGGCTTCAGCCCGACGCGGACGCGCGCCGCGCCATTGGCCAATTCCTCGCGCACCCGCTCGGCGCCGGGGAAGTCCCAGGCCATGCGGCGGCGCTTGCCGATGGACCAGACGAGGGCGGCCTCGACCGGGCTGGTGGTCTCGTCGATGTCCGAGCCATAGAGGCAGAGCCCCGCCTCCAGCCGCAGCGAATCGCGGGCGCCGAGCCCGGCGGGCATCACGCCCGGCAGCGCCAGCAGCGCCTTGGCCAGGGCCTCGGCCTGCTCGGCCGGGGCGCTGATCTCCCAGCCATCCTCCCCGGTATAGCCGCTGCGGCTGGCGAGGATGGGCACGCCGGCGACCTCGGCCGCGGTGATGCCCATGAAGGTCAGCGCGGTCAGCGCCGGGGCGACGGGGCCCAGGGCGGCGGCCGCGCCCGGCCCTTGCAGCGCCAGCAGGGCGCGGTCCGGCAGCCGGTTCAGCCGGACGCCGGCCGGCAACCCCTGCTCGATGAGGGCGAAGTCCTCGTGCTTGCGGCTGGCATTGACCACGAGGAACAAGCGGTCGCCGAGGTTGGCCACCATGAAATCGTCGAAGATGCCGCCCGTGGGGGTCATCAGCAGGCCGTAGCGCTGCCGGCCGGGCTTCAATGCCTGGACATCGGCGGGGGTGACCCGCTCGAGCGCCGCCGCGGCCCCCTCCCCCACCAGCTCGGCCTGGCCCATGTGGGAGACGTCGAACAGCCCGGCCTGGCTGCGGACATGGAGGTGCTCGGTCAGGATGCCGGCGGGGTATTGCACCGGCATGGCATAGCCGGCGAAGGGGACCATGCGGCCCCCGAGTTCGCGGTGCAGTCCGCCCAGCGGTGTCTCAAGCAACTGATCTGTATCGGCCACGGGTCCCCCGACCGCATCCGCGGCGTGAGTTGAAGTCCGTGGCCCCCCTCTGTCCGGTGAACCTGAGAGATTCGGCTGCGGCTTTGGCCGGGCCTTACTCCTTCGGTGCCGATACCTTGCGGCACCGAGCTTTCCAGAGGTCCCTTCTCCGCGCGGCCCTTCTGCCTGAGCGTTTCCGGGGGCCGGTTGCGCCTTCGGCGGGGATGCTGCCCGGTGGGCCGGGGCATCCCTCTCTCCCGCGCGGTATCTGCGGGTAGGCTTGTCTAGCCCTTGGCCAGCCCGCCACGCAATCCTCTTCGGCGCGAGTTGGCCGTGCCGGCGCTAACGGGGGCCGCGCCGGCGGTTGAGGGCCAGATCCTCCTCGCTCAGCATGAAGGAGACCAGGATCCGGTAATCCGCCGCCCGGCGATTCTCCCCGACCGGCAGGGACAGGGTGACCGGGGCGCTGGTGATGGCGGTGCGGGTCTCGTTGCGGGCGAAGCCGGCGCGTTCGACGAAGATCTGCCGGCTCAGGATCTGGTCGCTGCGCCGGTCCAGGACCGCGACGAACCAGGGCAGGTCCACGCTGCGGCCGTCCGAAGCAGCGCCGCGCTCGACGCTGAAGCCGGTGGTGAGCTGCATCTCGATGCTGCGGTCGTCGCGGCCGGCCGCGCAGGCGCCGCTGAGGCCGGTCAGCTTCGCATCGAATTCGAGGGTGGTGAGGTCCTGGACCGGTCCGGGGCGGTGCCGGGTGAGGTCGGCACCCTCGGCCAGCAGGCCCGGGGTGGGGCAGGCCGTGGGCAGCCGGGTCGTGGTGCCGGCCGAGCCGCAACCGGCCAGCAACGGCAGCGCCAATGCCACCAGGACAAGTCTAACCCGCATCCCCATATCCCCCTTGAGCCCGACCCGATGGCCGCTAGTGTGCCCCGGACCCAATACACCACTTGAGACACCGCATTGAGACGCCGTATTGGCACCCCCGTACCGGCACTTATGGGCCTATCAGACCATCGGCACGGCAAATAGCGCCTAGCGAGCGAGAGGCACCATGGACCTGCATACCGGCAACCCGCCCGTTGGCAACCTTCCCAGCCTGAAAATCCTGCTGGCCGGGCCACGCGGCTTCTGCGCCGGCGTGGACCGCGCCATCAAGATCGTCGAGGAGGCGATCCGGCGCTACGGCGCGCCGGTCTATGTCCGGCATGAGATCGTGCACAACCGCTTCGTGGTCGAGAGCCTGGAACGCCAGGGCGCGGTCTTCGTCGAGGAGCTGGACGAGGTGCCGGACGACGCCCCCGTGGTGTTTTCCGCCCATGGCGTGCCCAAGGCGGTGCCGGCCGAGGCCAGTCGCCGCAAGCTGTTCTACCTGGACGCGACCTGTCCGCTGGTGAGCAAGGTCCACCGCGAGGCGGAACAGCATTTCGCCCGCGGCCGGCACATGCTGCTGATCGGCCATGCCGGCCATCCGGAGGTGGTCGGCACCATGGGGCAGCTGCCCGAGGGCACCGTGACCCTGATCGAGGATGCCGCCCAGGCCCGCACCGCGCCGGTGCCCTCCGGCCTGCCGCTGGCCTTCATCACCCAGACCACGCTCTCGGTCGACGACACGGCGGACATCGTCGCGGCGCTGCGGGAGCGCTTCCCGGACATCCACGCCCCGGCGAAGGAGGACATCTGCTACGCCACGACCAATCGCCAGGCCGCGGTGAAGGCCATCGCCAACCGGGCCGATCTGATGGTGGTGGTCGGGGCGCCGAATTCCTCCAACTCGCTGCGGCTGGTGGAAGTGGCGGAACGCGCCGGCTGCCCGCGGGCGGTGATGGTCCAGCGCGGCCGCGACCTGGATCTCTCCCTGGCGGAAGGCGTCAGCACCATCGGGATCACCGCCGGCGCCAGCGCCCCGGAGGTGCTGGTCGAGGAGGTGCTGACCCGGTTGCGGGAGCGCTTCAGCCTGCTGATCGAGGAGGTCGTGGTGGCGGAGGAGACCATCACCTTCAAGCTGCCGGCGGCGCTGGTGACCGAGCCGGCCCGATAGTCCCGGCGCCAGTATCCCGAGGCTCGCGGGCACGTTAGAAGCCCGCCATGGCCGTCTATACCGAAGTCACCGACGAGGCGCTGCGAACCTTCCTCGCCGCCTATCCCCTGGGCGAGCTGGTCGCCTTCCGCGGCATCGCGGAAGGCGTGGAGAATTCCAACTACGCGCTGAAGACCGGCAGCGGCGACTTCGTGTTGACGCTGTACGAGAAGCGGGTGGACCCGGTGGAGCTGCCCTGGTTCCTCGGCCTCATGGAGCATCTGGCGGCGCAGGGCCTGCGCTGCCCGCAGCCGGTGAAGGCGCGGGACGGCGTGGCGCTGCGCGAGCTTGCCGGCCGGCCGGCGGCCATCTGCACCTTCCTGCCCGGGGTCTGGCCGCGCCGGGTGCGGCCGGCGCATGCGGCGCCGCTGGGCGAGGCGCTCGGGCGGCTGCATGCGGCCAGTGCCGGCTTCCATGCGGTCCGGCCGAACGGGCTCGGGCCATCTGCCTGGGGGCCGTTGCTCGACCGCTGCCGCGCCGGCGGCGATGCCGTGCAGCCCGGGCTCATCGCCGAGCTGGACGGCAAGCTGGCGGCGATCCTGGCGGCCTGGCCGGCGACGGGGGCGCTGCCGGTCGGCCAGATCCATGCGGATCTCTTCCCGGACAATGTCTTCTTCCTGGACGGACCGGACGGCCGCCCGGTCGTCTCCGGGCTGATCGACTTCTACTTCGCCTGCACCGACCTGCTCGCCTACGACATCGCCGTCTGCCTGAACGCCTGGGCCTTCGAGCCGGACGGCGCCTACAACGTCACCCGGGCGCATGCGCTGCTGGCCGCCTACCAGCGGGTCCGGCCCCTGACCGCGGCGGAGGCGGCGGCGCTGCCGGTGCTGTGCCGCGGCGCGGCGATGCGCTTCCTGCTGACGCGGCTCTACGACTGGATGGCGACGCCGCCCGGGGCGCTGGTGACGCGCAAGGACCCGCTGGAATACCTGGCGAAGCTCCGCTTCTTCGCCGCCGCCGAAGGATCCGCCGCGCTTGGCCTCTGACCCCTCACCCCCGCCGCGGCCCAAGGTCCAGATCTGGACCGACGGCGGCTGCAAGCCGAACCCAGGCCCGGGCGGCTGGTCTGCGATACTGCTCTTCGGCACGGCGGAGCGGGAGCTGTCTGGCAACGACCCGGCCACCACCAACAACCGCATGGAGCTGATGGCGGCGATCAGCGCGCTGGAGGCGCTGACCCGTCCCTGCACGGTGGTCCTGCATACCGACAGTGAATACGTCCGCAACGGCATCAGCCGCTGGATCAACGGCTGGGTGCGCAACAACTGGCGCAACGCGGCAAAGGACCCGGTGGCGAACATGGAGCTGTGGCAGCGCCTGCTGGCCGCCGCCAAGCCGCATCAGGTCGAGTGGAAATGGGTCCGCGGCCATGCCGGCGACGCGATGAACGAGCGCGCGGACAAGCTGGCGACCGAGGCGAGGCTGCGGCTGGGCTGACCGGTCACGGCCAGGCGTCAGGCCTGCCGGGATGGATTGCCGCGCCGGCGCCGGAACACCGGCACGAGGGTGTTGCCGGCACGTCGGGGGCGGCGGTCCAGGTTCAGAGCTGCAGCGCGCCTGCGCGTGTCAGCCAGCCGTGGAACGGCGGCTCGCCGCAGTCCCGGCACCACAGTTCCCGCCGCAGGCCGATCAGGTGCAGGCGTACGTCCCGGCCCACGAGGGCGGCCAATTCCTCGCGGCCGAATGTGCGGACACGACAGGCGCAGGGCAGGCGTACGGCCTCATCGGCCGCCAGATCCGCCACGGTGAAGGTGAATGCGGCGTCCATCGGCCCGGCTCTAGGCTCCGCCCGCCCGATGCCGGGGCGCAGTGGTCCGGCGCAGCAGCACGAGGCCGTTTGCCTCCAGCGACCGGGCGAGGACATCGGCCAGGGTGGCGACGACCTCCTCCCGCGGCATGCTTCGCAGCACCTGGCCATTCACCTCCGCGCGTCCGACCGGGGGAAGGCAGGCGTCCAGCTCCTGCAGCAGCTCCGTCACGACGGCATCGACCATGCTGGCGGGCAGCGACGGCAGCAGCCCCATCCCCAGCCCGCGGGCTTCCGCGGCGGCCACGCCCAGCGGACAGGACCGCGTGGCCAGGGCGACGGATATCACCTGCCGCATGCGGCGACGGACTTCGGGTTCGATCGGGGCCGATGCGCTCATGCGGCGACCGTGTTCTATATTTGTTCGAATTTCAAGACCCGCGTCGTAGCCGGTGGCCTGCCGTCAGGGCCCGCGCGCCGGCGCCTCCGGGACAGCGCGGCCCGCCAGGTCGAATTGCGCGGTCAGGGGCAGGTGGTCCGACGCCCGGCGCGCCAGCGGCGTGTCATGGACGGCCAGGGACCGCAGCATGCCGGAGGGCCGGGTCAGGATATGGTCGAGCGACAGCATCGGCCGGAACGAGGGAAAGCCCGGCGGGCTGGCTGATGGGCCGAACACCGGCCGCAATACGGCGAGGGCCGACCTGTCCTGCCGCCATTCGTTCAGGTCGCCGAGCAGCAGGGTCGGGAGGTCCGGCCCGCGTCCCGACTGCACCGCCCGCACCAGCCTCTCCGCCTGCACGGCCCTGCGTGCGGCGCCGAGGCTGAGGTGGCAGGCCAGCAGGCGGAAAGGCCCCTCGCCCAGGTCAAGCTCGGCCACGATACCACCGCGTGGCTCGAGGCCACCGAGGCGCAGGCCCAAGGGGCCGAAGCCGACTCCGGCGCCGTCGCGGACCAGCACCACGTTGCTGCGCCACCCGCTGTGCCCCGGGCAGTCCGGGACGCGCAGCGGAATGAGGCCAAGCTCGCGCCGGATGGCCTGGAAATCGAGCATGTCCCGGCCGGGGCGAAGGTAGTGCTGGGCTTCCTGCAGCGCGATCAGGTCCGGCCTGATCTCGGCCAGCACCGCGGCGATCCGTGAGGGCCGGAACCGCCCGAACGGCCCACGTCCGCGATGCACGTTGTAGGTTGCGACCAGCATGCTGCGGCTACTCGTTACCCAGGGCATCGATGGGTCGGGCCAGCGGCGCAGGATGCCGCTGTGGCGGCCGCCCCCAGTAGATCGTCCCCAGCATGATGCCCGAGGTCGTCAGGGCGATGTCGGTCCAGGTATCGGTCCAGTCGCCGATGAGGCCCGTGGCCCACTCGAAGATCTCCCAGGACGTGCCCAAGGCCATCCCGAAGCCTGCGCCGAGCAAGGCGAGCCGGGTCGCCCGCCGGGGGCGGCCATCGACCGCCAGCAGCGCCCCGAGGACGGCACCGGCGAGAAGGCCGCTTACGAGGTGGACGATCTCGTCATAGGGGTTGGCCCCGTAGAACAAGTTCACGCCATACCCCGGACTCGAGAGCAGGGTCGCCAGCACCGGCACGGCGTCCAGCTGCCGCGGCAGGCGGCGGATGCGCCATGGCAGCGCCCGCATCCGCTCACGCGGCGGCAGGATCAGGCCAAGGCAGCCGATCAGGGCGGCAGCGGTCCCGTAGGCGGCCTGATGCTTGCCAAGGAACCACAGGCCGGCGATCACCCCGCCGAGGATGCCCAGGCAGACCCAGGCAAAGGGAGACTGGCGGGAAACATCCTCCTTCGTCAGCGGCGCCACTGGCTTTGCCCCCTCCCCGGCCAGGGAGGCCGATTGGCCGTTGCAACGCGCGAACCATCCCCGGGTGCCACATCTTGTCCAGCCGCGTCTCGAGAGGCCTGCTCCCCTCCGGCGCTCGAGCTTCCGGCGGCGCGACCGTCCGGATCCTGCCCGGGCCCGACGGCCGCCGCGGGGTGCGGCCGAGACCCCTCCGCCATGCTCATGCGTCGCCCGTGGGCCGAACGGTGATCGCCATCCACCCGGTGAGCGCGTCGAGCATCGTCGCCAGCACCGCCGCATCGGTCCGGCCGGAGCGTTTGGGGACGTGGAACCCGTGATCCCCGCCATCGATCGTGACCAGGGTCGCCCGCGTCCCAAGCTGACCGACGAGTGATTCGACCAGGGGCAGCGCCGCCAGCGCATCCCGACTCCCCTGCAGGAAAAGCATCGGAATCCCGACCTGGACAAGATGCCGGGCGCGCGTGTCCGACGGCTTCTTCGCCGGGTGCAGCGGGAAGCCGAGGAAGACCAGGCCCCGGACCTTCGGAAGCGGGGCTTCTGCCTGTGCCTGCGACGTCATCCTGCCGCCGAAGGACTTGCCTCCGGCAAAGACCGGCAGTGCAGGCAGGCGGCGCCCGGCCTGCGCCACCGCGGCCCGGACCGCGGCCTGCGCCAGGGCCGCCTTGTCCGGGCGCTTCGAGCCACGCTCCATGAAGGGGAACTGGTACCGCAGCGTGGCGACCCCTCGGTCGGCCAGGCCGTCGGCGACCGCCGACAGGAAGGGATGGGTCATACCCGCCCCCGCCCCATGCGCCAGGACGCAGCAGGCCGTCGCCCGCGCCGGAACTTGCAGGATGCCGGATACGGCCGCCCCGCCCTCGATCCCGATGCTCAAGGCGGTCCGGCGCATCTTTTGCCTCCCGGATCGCCCTGGGTGCCGGTCAGGCGCCAGGGCGCCATCGCGGGATCGCAGGCCGACCGCTTCGCTACATCGTCCGCGGGCCGCCCGTTCCCGTGCCGCGGCGCGACGCTGCTTTCGCGGCGCGCCCCACCGGCGGGGTCCAGCCCTGGCGGCTCCGCACCGCCCAGCCGAAGCGCGGATCGCCTTCCAGCAGGTGCAGGTGCTCGCGCAGCCGGTTGCGCTCGAGCCAGGCCAGCGCCGCCTCCAGCTCCGCCAGCGACATCTCGTGCCGGGCCTTGTCGCCAAGGGCGCGCTTCAGCGCAGCGTTGTAGGCATGGTACAGCCCGGCCCCGCGGGGCGGCGCCACCGCGCCGGAGACGCCCGCTGCGGCATCCTCCACCGCCTGCGCCGCCACCTGCTCGCTCAACCGGTGCCGCAACCGCCGCTCCGCCCCGGAGGGGGTCAGGAAGTCGCCCTGCAACGCCGGCGCCCGGGCGGTCGCCAACCCCGCCGCCAGCTCGGGGCCCGGCCGCAGGGTGCTGAGCCGCAGCGCCAGCGCGTTGCTCTCGAGCGGCACGATGCCGTGGCGCTGGCGCGTCTCGGCGATCTCGTCCTCCAGCCAGGCCGGCAGGTCGAGCGGCGGCTGGCGGGGCGGCCGCGGATCCTTCCGGGTCTCGGCACCCTGCTCGCGCTCCATCCGCCAGCGGAACCGCGCGAAGAGCGGGTCGTCGGGGTGGAAGACCAGGGCGCGCTGCGCCGCATAGGGTCCGGCGTGGGGGTCCACCCGCGTCGCCCGCGCCACCATCTGCTCCAGCCAGGGGCGCGAGCGGACATGCGTCAGCGCCGCCACCACCGCGACCTCGGGCGCATCCAGCCCCTCGTAGGCCATGGCGACGGTGACCAGCACCGAGGGCTCCGGCGTCAGCCGGAAGGCGGCCAGGCTCTCCTGGGCGCCGCGCTCGTCGGAGACCGCCAGCGCCATGCTGCCGGCCTGGGCAGCCGGCACCCAGCCGCGCAGAATCTCGAGGTAGCGCCGCGCCTGGATCTGGTCGGGCGCCACCACCAGCAGCTTGCCGAGGCCGCGCCCGGTCTCGCCCGGCGCGGTGCCCAGCAGCAGGCGGCGCTCGGCCCGCAGTCGCCGCGTTGCCTCGAAGGCCCGGCGCAGCAGGCCCTCGGCGAAGCCGGTCCGGAGCGCGGTGAACAAGGCCGGCCGCGTCGATTCCTGCGGTGCCGGGGCCTTCAGCCGGTGCGGGCCGAGGTGCGGCCGCTCGCCGCCGCCCTCGGGCTCCGGCCCCAGCCAGGCCGCCTCGCCGTCCAGCGCCCCGAAGGAGACCGGCAGCACCGCCTGCTCCGCCAGCGCCCGGGCCCGGCTGTAGCCGACCACCGCCCAGCCGGGGGCGGCCAGGTCGACCTCCTGCCGGCCGCCCGTCCCGCGGCGGTAGGGCAGCCAGAGGATCCGCCGGCCATCCGCCCGCTCCAGCGTGCCCGAGAGCAGCAGCCGCACCGCGGCCATGGCCAGCAGCGGCTCGATCGGCGCCGACCAGGCGGCGGCGACATCCTCCGGCCCATCCCGCCCGCCGGCGGCATCGGCCTCGCGCAGCCCGGGCAGGTGGTGGACCTCGTCGACCACCAGCAGGTAGCGGTGCCGGCGGAAGGCCGCGAGATGCAGATCGGGGGCGGCGGCGATCCCCTGGTAGGTCGTCACGTAGCCGGCCAGCCCGCGGCAGGGGTCGCCCGGGGCATTGTCGGCGGCGCGGACCGAGAGGTCATGCCCCAGGGCCTGCCGCCAGGCCGGGTCAGCGAAGACCTCCTCGGCCTGCAGCCGCAGGCTGTCGCGCGGCACCACCCAGCAGATCCGCTCGCAGATGCCGCCCGCGACCAATGCCTGGGCCGCCAGCACCGGCAGCAGCGACTTGCCGCCACCCGGGGTGACCGCGGCGAGGATGTCGCGCACCTCGCCCGCCTCGCCGGCGGCGATCGCCCGGGCAACGCCGAGGAGTTCGCGTTGATGGCTGCGAAGATTCCGCGGGATCAGGTCATGGCCCTCGTCATGCGTGGCGTGGTCCGGAGTGTGAGTCCTCGGGGCTTGCCTGTCGAGGCTCTCCTGACCGGGGCCGCTGCCCCAATCCATGAAGGCCCGGCAAACCGGCCTGGTCCAGGCACCCATTCCGCGGCGCCGGCGTTGTGCGTCGGGAAGCTGGTTCAGCGGCCTCCGAACAGGCACGAGGCTGCCCCATGACCCTGCCGATCAAGCTCACCGACCACGCCACCTCCGACCTGGGCGCCCTGGCCCGCCTCGAGACCATCGCGCGCCTCCTCGATGGTCGCTGGACGATCCCTGGAACGGGTATCAGGTTCGGCGCCGACGCCCTGCTGAGCCTGCTGCCGGCCGTCGGGCCCGTCGCGGGCATGGCGGTCTCGGCCTATCTGATCTGGGAAGCCCGCCGGCTTGGTGCCTCCGCCGGGCTTGTGCTGCGCATGGCCAGCAACGTGGGGATGGACACCCTGATCAGCGCGGTGCCGGTCGCGGGCGCGTTCGGCGACATCTTCTTCCGCGCCAACCTCCGCAACATGGCCTTGCTGCGGCAGCATGTCGAGCGGCGCGGCCGGCGATGAGCCAGGGCGGCGCGGCAATGCTGCCGCCCAATGGGGCACACCATCGCGACGCCGTCGCCTGCCGTCATTCCGCCCTGACGTTCGCGGCCCGGATGGCCTCGCCCCAGGCCTGCCGGTCGCGGGTGATCGTGGCGCCGAAAGCCGCCGGGTCTTCGAAGCCCGGCGCCAGGCCGTTGTCCAGCAGGCGCTTCTGCACGACGGGGTCCTGCAGGCTGGCGCGGATCGCCCCTGCCCAGCGCGCCACGGCCTCCTCCGGCATGCCGCGCGGACCGCAGATGCCGAACCAGCCGATGACCTCCAGCCCGGGCACGATCCGCGGCAGGCGCGGCGCGTCCGGGAAGTCCGGCCAGCCCGCCTCATCGGCCAGCGCCAGCAGGCGCAGCTCGCCGCCCTGAACCTGGCGGATGACGTCGCCGAGGTTGGTGATCAGCAGGTCGATCCGCCCGGCGATCAGGTCCAGCGCCGCCGGCGCCGCGCCGCGGTATGGCACGTGCACGATGTCGAGGCCGGCCATGCGCTTCAGCCGTTCCGCCGAGAGATGCTGCGCCGTGCCGATGCCGGCGCTGCCGTAGCTCAACCCACCGGGCCGGGACCGCGCCGCCGCCATCAGCGCCTCGAGGCTGCGATGGGGGCCGCGCGCGCCGGTCACCACGGCATAGCTGGAGCGCGCGACATTGGCGACCGGCACCAGGTCGCGGCCGACATCGATCGGGATATGCATGCCCGGCACTTCCGGGCTGATGGTCATGCTGCCCATCGGGCATTGCAGGACCGTCGAGCCATCGGTGGGGCCCCGCACCACCGCCTCGGCGGCGATGAAGCCGTTGGCGCCGGTGCGGTTCTCGACCACCGGCCGCTGGCCCAGCGCCGCCGCCACGCCATCCGCCACCACGCGCGCCACGATGTCCGAGGTGCCCCCCGGCGCGAAGCCGGCGACGATGCGGAGCGGGCGATCGGCCGGCTGCGCCAGGGCCGGCCCCGCCAGCAGCATGGTGCCCAGCAGCACCCCGATCAGCGGTTTCATCCTGCAATCCTCCTGCGGTGTCGGTTCAGTCGAGGCTGATGCGCGCAGCGCCGATCACCTCGCCCCAGAGCCGGCGATCCTGGTCGATGGTGCGGGCGAAGGCGGCCCGGTCCTCGATCCGCAGGGTCAGCCCGTTCTCCTGCAGGCGCTGCTGCAGCACCGGGTCGGCGAAGCCGTCGCGGACCGCCTCGAACCAGCGGCTGGCGGCGGCCTCCGGCATGCCCTGCGGCCCGCAAAGGCCGAACCAGCCGCTGACGGCATAGCCCGGCAAGGCCTCCGAGACCTGGCCGATGCCGGGATGGCGCGGCGAGCCGATGCCGTCGGCGAAGGCCAGCAGGCGCAGCCCCTGCCCGATTTGCGCCGCCACGTCGCCGAGGTTGGTGATGATGAAGTCGGCCCGGCCCGCGGCCACGTCCAGCACCCCGGGCGCCGCACCGCGGTAGGGCACGTGCACGAGGCTGAGTTTGCCAAGCTGGGCCAGGCGCGCACCCGAGAGGTGGGAGACCGAGCCGATGCCGGCGCTGGCATAGGAAATGCCGTCTGGCTTCGCGCGCGCCGCCGCGAGGACGTCGGCTACGCTGCGGTAGGGCGACTGGGCCGAGACCACCATCGCCTGCGTCGAATGCACGATGTTGGCGATGGGCAGCAGGTCGCGCGCCGGGTCGATCGGCAACTGCGCCCCGGGCAGTTGCGGGCTGATCGTCAGCAGGCCGGTCGAGCACTGCACCACGGTATGGCCATCCGCCGGGCTGCGCGCGGCGGCTTCGGCGGCGACGAAGCCATTGGCGCCGGTCCGGACCTCGACCACCGGACGTTGGCCGAAGCTTGGGGCGACGGCCTCGGCGACCAGGCGGTTGATGATGTCGCTGGTCCCGCCCGGGGCGAAGCCGCCCAGGATCCGCGCCTGGCGGTCCGGGAAGGCGGCGGCGGGCAGGCTGGCGCCCAGCGCCAGCACGAGGATCCAGCACGGCAATTTCTTCATGGTTTTCGTTCCCCCGTCATGCCCTTACGGGCGGCCCCGTTCAGGGGCGCATCTGCAGCCGGGACGGCTGCGGCCGCCGCAGCGGCTCCGCCAGCCTGGCGAAGTCGCAGAGCAGGCGGCGGGTGTCGCGGGGGTCGATGATCTCCTCCACCCAGAAGGTCTCCGCGGTGCGGAAGGGGGATCGCAGCTGGTTCAGCCGGTCCTCGATCTCGGCCAGCTTCGCCACCGGGTCCTCGGCCGCCTCAATCTCGGCGCGATAGGCCGCCTCGATCCCGCCTTCCAGCGGCAGCGACCCCCAGCGGGCCGAGAGCCAGGCGTAGCGCAGCGACAGCCGTCCGGCCGGCTGGTGCACCGCGCCGGCGACGCCGAAGGCGTTGCGGATGACGACGGTGCACCAGGGCACGGTGGTCTGGTTCACCGCGGCCATGGCGCGCACGCCATGCCGGATGGTCGCCGCGCGCTCCGCCTCCAGCCCGATCATGAAGCCGGGACAGTCCATCAGATAGACCACGGGCAGGTGGAAGGTCTCGGCCAGGTCGACGAAGCGCACCACCTTCTGGCAGGCATCCGCGGTCCAGGACCCGCCGTAGAAGAACGGGTCGCTCGCCAGCACCGCCACCGGATGCCCGTCCAGCCGGGCCAGGCCGGTGATGACGGAGCGGCCGAACATGCGGCCCATCTCGAAGAAGCTGCCCTGGTCGACCACCTTCTCGATGATCGGCCGCATCTGGTAGACCCGCCGGCGGTCGCGCGGCACCGCCGCCATCAGCGCCTCCTCGCGCCGCTCCGGGTCGTCGGTGCCGGGCAGGACCGGCGGGACGCCATGCACCGAGGACGGCAGGTAGGAGAGGAACCGGCGGGCGCAGGCGAAGGCCTCCTCCTCGGTGTCGACCGCGTGGTCGACACCGCCGGCGCGGCACTGGATCTCCCAGCCCCCGAGCTCCTGCTTGCTGAGATCCTGCCCGAGCCGGGAGACCACCGGCGGGCCGGCGACGAACATCGCCGAGGATTTGGTCATGACCGAGTAGTGGCTGGCCGCCAGCCGCGCCGCGCCCAGACCGGCGACCGAACCGAGGCCGAGCCCGACCACCGGCACGACCGAGAGGTTGAGGGTCGCGTAGTGGAACAGCCCGCCGCCGCCCACGCCATTCGGCAGGTTGGCGCGCCCGGTCGTGTCGATGGTCTTGACCGAGCCGCCGCCGCCCGAACCCTCGATGATGCGCAGCAGGGGTAGTTGGAACTCATTGGCCAGCCGCTCCGCCATCAGCGGCTTCTCGCGGATGGTGGCATCGGCGCTGCCGCCCCGCACGGTGAAGTCGTCGCCGGTCACCACCACCGGCCGGCCATCGATGGTGGCGCGGCCGAAGACGCAGTTGGAGGGGGTGAATTCCTCCAGCCGGTTGGCCGCGTCGTAGCGCGCCTTGCCGGCGATGGCGCCGGTCTCGTGGAAGCTGCCGGGATCGACCAGCGCCTGCACCCGCTCGCGCACCGTCAGCCGGCCGCCGTCGTGCTGGCGCTTCACCTTGTCGGCGCCGCCCATCTCCCGCGCCAGCGCCTCGCGCTGGCGGAGCTCGTCCAATTCGGCCTGCCACACCATTGTCGTATCCTTCCCTGGAGCCTGCATCGTCTTGGGCGCGGTCGTGGCTCAGCCGCGGCGCGAACCGCGCAGGGCCGCAAGCAGGGTGACGCCCAGCGCCACCTTCACCACGCTGCCCGGCAGGAACGGCAGCAGCCCCAGGGCGATGGCCCGCTCCACCCCGACCAGACCGGCCAGCCAGGCGCAACCGGCGGCCAGGATCACCGCATGGCCCATGAGAAAAAGCGCCGCGCCGCGCCAGACGCCTTGCGCCCAGCCCCGCGCTGCGAGCCAGCCGGCCAGGGCGGCGGCCGGGACGAAGCCCAGCAGGAAGCCGCCGGTCGGCCCGGCCAGCGCCGCCGGGCCGGCGCGGAAGCCGGCGAAGACCGGCAGGCCGCAGACCCCCTCGCCCAGGTAGAGCAGCAGGGTCGCGGCCCCCAGCCGCGGGCCGTAGGCGACGCCGACCAGCAGCACCAACAGGCTCTGCAGGGTCATCGGCACCGGCTGGATCGGCACCTGGATCTGCGCCGAGGCGGCGATCGCCAGGCTGCCGCCCAGGGCGAGCAGCGCCGGGCGCAGGAGGCCGGGTTTGGCAAGGCTATGCATGATGAGGTCCCTGGCTGCTTCAGGCGGCTTCGCGGGCGCGGAAGCCCTCGAGGAAATGCGTATCGACGCCGCCGGCCCGCATCGCCTCGCTGCGGAGGACGCGGGCGAGGAAAGCGGCATTGACGCGGATGCCCTCCGCCGCCACGCCGTCGAGCGCCGCGGCGAGGCGGGCCAGCGCCTCGTCCCGGGTCGGCGCATGGGCGATGAGCTTGGCGATGAGCGGGTCGTAGTAGGGCGTCAGGACGTCGCCGGCGCGGAACCCGGCGTCGATCCGCAGGCCGGTCCCCGCCGCCGGCATCCGCAACACCGCGATGGTGCCCGGCGAGGGCAGGAAGTTGCGGGCGGGATCCTCGGCGCAGAGCCGGGCCTCGACCGCATGGCCCCGCGGCGCCAGATCATCCTGGCGGAAAGGCAGCGCCTCCCCGGCGGCGACGCGCAGCTGCCATTCGACGAGGTCGAGGCCGGTGACCATCTCGGTCACCGGATGCTCCACCTGCAGCCGGGTGTTCATCTCGATGAACCAGATGCGGTCGGCGGCCAGCGGCGCGGCGGCATCGGCCACGAACTCGACGGTGCCGGCACCGACATAGCCGACCGCGCGGGCCAGCGCGACGGCGCGGCGCCCGAGCTCCGCCCGCAGCGCCGGGTCGACGCCCGGCGCCGGCGATTCCTCGACCAGCTTCTGGTTGCGGCGCTGCAGGGAGCAGTCGCGCTCCCCCAGGTGCAGCACGGTGCCGTGGGCATCGGCGAAGACCTGCACCTCGATGTGCCGGGCGCTGCCGACCAGCTTCTCCACCAGCATCCGGTCGTCGCCGAAGGCCGCGGCCTCGCGCCGGGCGGCGGCCAGGGCGGCGGGGAAGCCGGCGGCGGCCTCCACCCGGCGCATGCCGCGGCCGCCGCCGCCGGCGAAGGCCTTGATCATGACCGGGAAGCCGATGCCCCCGGCTTCCGCCGCCAGGCGCTCCGGCGACTGGTCCGCCCCGTCATAGCCCGGCACGGCGGCCACGCCGGCCTGGCGCGCCACCGCCTTGGCCGCCGCCTTGCCGCCCATGGCACGGATGGCGGAGGCCGGCGGCCCGATGAAGACCAGCCCCGCCGCGGTGCAGGCCTCGGCGAATTCGGCATTCTCGCTGAGGAAGCCGTAGCCCGGATGCACCATGCGGGCGCCGCTGCGCCGGGCCGCGGCCAGGATGGCGGGGATCGAGAGGTAGCTGTCGCGCGGCGGGGCCGGGCCGATGCGCTCCGCCGCATCGGCGGCGGCGACATGCATCGCGCCGGCATCCGCATCGGAGAAGACCGCGATGCTGCGCAGGCCGAGCCGCCGGCAGGTGGCGGCGATGCGGCAGGCGATCTCGCCGCGGTTGGCGATCAGGACGGGCCCCAGCACCTCAGGCCTCAAGCACGACGACGACCTGGCCTTCCTCGACCTGATCGCCCTCGGCGGCCAGGATGCTACGGATGGTGCCGTCGCGCGGCGCCTCCACCGGGATTTCCATCTTCATGGATTCGAGGATGAGCAGGACGTCGCCGGCCGCCACCCGCGCGCCTACCTCGACCTCGATCTTCCAGACGGCGGCGGTGATCTCGACGGGTACGGGGATGTCGGCCATGACCTTGCTCCGGACGCTTCCTATTTGTTATCACAAATCAACCGACGGTCACCGGCTGTCAAGCCGGAAACAGGGGAAGGCACAGCCATGGATGCCGAGGCTCCGCTGACGGGCGGCGACCGGGTCGCCGCCCGGGTGCATGAATGGCTGCGACTCCAGCTCATGCGCAGCCGCTTCCGCCCGGGCGAGAAGCTGAAGCTGCGCACCCTGGCGGAGGAGCTCGGGGTCAGCCCGACGCCGGTGCGGGAGGCGCTGGGCCGGCTGGTGAGCGAGGGGGCGCTCGAGCAGGTGGACCACCGCTCCGCCCGGGTGCCGGTGCTGTCGGACGAGCGGCTGCGGGAGGTCTGCGAGCTACGTAGCGACCTCGAGGGCAAGGCGGCGGCGCGGGCGGCGGAGCTGGCAGGCCCGGCCGATGCCGATCGGCTGGCCGCGATCCACGGCCGGATGAGCGCCGCCCGGGTCGAGGGCCGCGGTACCGAGATGCTGGTGGAGAACGAGCGCTTCCACATGGAGCTCTGCGCCCTGGCGCGGATGCCGGTGCTGCTGCGACTGGTCGAGGGGCTCTGGCTGCAATGCGGCCCGCTGAACGCCGCCCTGTCCCGCATGCGCTTCCTCCACCGGCCGGAGGAGCACCCGCACAACGAGGTGATCCGCGGCATCCGGCGGGGCGACGGCGCCCTCGCCCGCCTGGCGATCCAGCGGGACATCACCGTCTACGCCGACGCGCTGATCCGCCAGCTGCCGGAGATCAACGTCGCCGCCCGGATACAGGACGGCGGATTGACAGGCAAGCCGCATCCCTGATTTTGTGATAACAAATACGGCGCGGGATCCATCGCGCCGCACGAGGAAGCATGCCGATGCCGCGTGACCCCCAGGCCGTCCTGCCGCTTCGTCATCTGCGGGTGGTGGAACGCGGCGGCGGCGTCGCCCTGGCCTATGCCGGCAAGCTGTTCAGCGACTTCGGCGCCCAGGTCATCAAGCTCGAACCGCCGGGGGGCGACCCGCTGCGCCGCGAGCCGCCCCTGGTCGAGACCGGAACGGGCACGGACTCCGCGCTGTTTGCCTGGCTGAACACCAACAAGCGCAGCGTCACCCGGCTGGACGGCATCGCGGAATGCGACGTGCTGCTGGATGGCCGCCCGCCGGCGGACCGGGCGGCCGCCTCGCCGCCGGCGACCGTCACCGCCGGCATCTCCTGGTTCGGCGACAGCGGCCCCTACCGGGACTACGCCGCCAGCGACGTCACCTGCCGGGCGCTTGCCGGCATCATCGCCGGCACCGGCCCGGTGGAAGGCCCGCCCTCCATGCTGGGCGGCATCGCCGGCGCCGTGGTCGGCGGCATCGCCGCCTTCAACGCGGTGGCCGCCGCCCTTCTCCCGGGCGCCCCGCGCCGGCTGGAGGTGAGCATCCACGAGGCCAATGTCGCCGTCGCCGAGTACCAGGCCGCCCAGGGCATCACCCATCCGGAGGTCGAGCGCCGCCACGGCGTGAACCGCTTCGCCCCGACCTGCCCGCTCGGCGTCTACCCCTGCCGGGAGGGCTGGCTCGGCGTCACCATCGTCACCCCGGCGCAATTCCGCGGCTTCTGCGACATGATCGGCGCGCCCGAGGTCGGCCAGGACCCGCGCTTCGTCATCGGCTTCGACCGGCTGCGCCACGTGGCCGAGCTGGAGGCGCTGTTCGTCCCGCGCCTCCGCGAACGGACCGCCGGCGAGTGGTTCGATGAGGCGCTGCGCCGCCGGCTGCCCTTCGCCGTGGTGCCGGACATGGCCCGGCTGCTGGCGACGCCGACCCACCGGGCGCGCGATGCCTTCGGCACGGTGCGGATCGGCGCCGCCGGCATCGAGGGCCCGACCCTGCCGCAGCGGCTGACCCGGACCCCGCCCCTGGCGGGCGGCACCGCCCCCCGCCTCGGCGAGCATGACGGCCTGGCGCTGCCCGACCGCCCCGCCCGAAAGCCCGCACGCGTCTCGGCGCTGCCGCTGGCCGGGCTGCGGGTAATCGATCTCTCGATGGGCTGGGCCGGGCCGCTCTGCACCCGCCAGCTCGCCGATCTCGGCGCCGAGGTGGTGAAGGTGGAGGCTTGCCAATACCCGGACTGGTGGCGCGGCGTCGATCCGCGCCCGGCCTTCTTCGCCGAGCGGCAATACGAGAAGGACCTGCGCTTCGGCGTGCTGAACCGCAACAAGGCCGGCATCACCCTCGACCTCAGCCGCCCCGAGGGCGCCGCGCTGCTGAAGCGGCTGGTGCGGGAGGCCGATGCGGTGGTCGAGAATTACGCGCGGGAGGTGCTGCCGAAGCTCGGGCTTGACTATCCCGCCCTGGCGGCGGAGCGGCCGGACCTCGTCATGGTCTCCATGCCCGCCTTCGGCGGCAGCGGGCCCTGGCGGGACGCCCGGGCCTATGGCTCCACGCTCGAGCACGCCTCGGGCCTGCCCAGCGTGTCGGGCCAGGCGGACTGGCCGCCGACCACCAACCAGCTCGCCTATGGCGACCCGATCGGTGGGTTGAACGCCGCCGCCGCGGTGCTCACCGCCCTGCTGCACCGGCGCGAGACCGGCGAGGGCCAGCATATCGACCTGGCGCAGGTGGAGTGCATGTTCCCCCTCGTCGCGCCCTGGATCCTGGCACAATCCGCGACCGGCTCGCCCGGGCCGCGGCGCGGCAACCGGCATGCGTCGATGGTGCCGCAGGGCTGCTTCCCCTGCACCGGGGAGGGCTGGATCGCCATCTCCGTCGCCGACGATGCCGCCTGGGCCGGGCTGTGCCGCGCCATCGGCCGGGCCGACCTGGACGCCGACCCGGCGCTCGCCACCGCCGGGGGCCGCCGCGCCCGGGAGGCCGAGCTGGACGCCGCCATCGCCGCCTGGACCGCCGGCCGCGATGCGGATGCGGCCATGGCGGCCCTGCAGGCGGCAGGCGTCGCGGCCGGCGCGGTCCGCTGGCCGACGGGGCTGGTGCGGGACCCGCAGCTGGTCGCCCGCGGCTTCTGGCAGCCGGTCGAGCGGGCTTGGCTCGGCCAGCATGACCAGCCCTCCGCGCCGTTCCGCGAGGCGGGCCAGGGTCCCTTCCCGGTCCGCCGACCGGCGCCCCTGCTGGGCGAGGACAACGCGGCGGTGCTGGGGGGGCTGCTCGGGCTCCCGGCCAGGGAGCTGGCGGCGCTGGCCGCCGCCGGCATCATCGGCACGGAGGCGGTGCCGGTCTCGCAGAGGAAGTCCCGCGCCGCCGGGCAATGACGGCACCAGGGAGGAAACAAGAATGACGCATCATCCGGGACGCCGCGCCCTGACCGCGGGACTTCTCGCGCTGCCGGCCCTCGCCCGACCCCGCGGCGCGGGGGCCCAGACGGAGGCCTGGCCCAACCGGCCGATCCGGGTGATCTATCCCTTCGCGCCCGGGGCCGGCGATCTCGTGCCGCGGCTGATCTCGGAGCAGCTGCCGGCCCTGCTCGGCCAGGGGCTGGTGATCGAGCACAAGCCCGGCGCGAATACCATGATCGGCGCCGAGGCCGCGGCGCGCGCGCCGAAGGATGGCTACACGCTCGGCTGGGTGGCCAGCAGCACGCTGGTGATGAACCCGAACCTCTATCCGAACATCACCTACCGGCTGGAGGATTTCGCACCCGTCTGCCTGGCCTACCGCGCCCCCGTCGCCTTCGCGGTGACCGCCGCGCTGCCGATCCGGACGGTCGCCGAAGCGCTCGCGCATATCCGGCGCAATCCGGGCCTCGGCGTGGGCAGCGTGGGCAACGGCAGCTCGCCGCATGTGACGATGGAGATGATGATGGGCCTGGCCGGCGTGACGCTGGAAAGCGTCGCCTACCGCGGCGAGCAGGCGATCATCACCGACCTGATGACGGGCCGGGTGCCTTTCTACGCCGGCTCCACCAACTCGCTGCTGCCGCATCTGGAGAGCGGCAAGTTCCGCATCCTCGCCATCTCCTCGCCGGAGCGCCTCGCCGTCCTGCCGGAGGTGCCGACCTTCCGCGAATCGGTGCATCCCGACCTGGTGCTGCGCTACTGGCACGGCGTGGTGGCCCCGGCGGGCGTGCCGGCGCCGATCGTGGCCCGGCTTGCCGCGAGCTTCGCGGAGATCCTGCGATCCGACACGGTCCGGCAGAAGCTGCCGCCGGACATGGAGGTGGATCCGGTCCAGCTCGATGATTTCGCCGCGCTGATCCGGGAGGAGAAGGCGCGATACGGCCGCATCATCGCGGAGCGGAACATCACCGTGCAATGAGATTCGTTATGACATCGGCGGCCTGTACCCGAGAGTCCTGCTGATGGGCCAGGCAGCCCAGGCACGGTCCTGAGGCACCCGATGACATGCGCTAGGTCCTGTGGACATTTACCGTAGCCACAGAATG
>NZ_JAUFPN010000032.1:3950-7243 GCF_030409335.1 Paeniroseomonas aquatica | reverse complement strand
CTGGCCGGGCAGGGCGCCGCGGTCGCGGTCGAGCCGCTGCCGCCCGCGGCCACCGGCTGGCGCCGCGTGGTCTGGCCGCTGCCGGCCCGCCCGCCGCTGGTCTCGGTCGTCGTCCCGACCCGCGACCGCGCCCGGCTGGTCGCCACCTGCGCCGAGGGCGTGCTGGCGCGGACCGACTACCCGGCGGTGGAGTTCATCGTGGTCGACAACGGCAGCACCGAGCCGGCGACCGCCGAGCTCTTCGCCCGGCTCGGCACCGACCCGCGGGTCCGCATCCTGCCGGCGCCCGGCCCCTTCAACTACGCGGCGCTGAACAACCAGGCGGCGGCGGCGGCGCGGGGCGAGGTGCTGCTGCTGCTGAACAACGACATCGAGGTGATGGAGCCGGGCTGGCTGCGCGAGCTGGTCTCCCAGGCCCTGCGGCCGGGTGTGGGCGCGGTCGGGGCCAAGCTGCTTTATGCCGATGCCACGCTGCAGCACGGCGGCGTGGTCACCGGCGTCGGCGGCGTCGCCGACCACTACCGGCTGGGGGTCCCGCGCGAGGACACCGGCTACTTCGGCAGCCTGGCGACGGTGCGCGAGGTCGCCGCCGCGACCGGCGCCTGCCTGGCGCTGCCGCGGCAGGCCTTCGAGGCGGTCGGCGGGCTGGATGCGGACAACCTCGCGGTCGCCTTCAACGACGTCGACCTCTGCCTGCGCCTGCGGGCGGCGGGGTACCGCATCCTCTTCACCCCCTTCGCCGAGCTCTACCATCTGGAATCCGCCTCGCGCGGGCAGGATGTCAGCGCCGAGAAGGCCGAGCGCTTCGCCCGCGAGCTGGCCTACATGCGGCGGCGCTGGGGCCCGGTGCTGATGCGCGACCCCTTCTACAACCCCAACCTCGAGCTGCACGACACCGCCGACCGGCTGGCCGAGACGCCCCGCTGCGAGCCGCCCTGGCTGCCCTACCTGCAGCCGGCACGGCGCCGCCGCCAGGGCAGGGGCCGCTAGGGCAGAGGCCGGCCCTCCAGCCAGGCCGCCGCGGCCAGGACGCTGGGCAGTACCAGGGTCCCGGCCGGGGCCAGCGCCGCCTCCGCCGCCTCGGTCGTCACCAGCACCCGGGTGCCGACCCCGGCCCGGGCACCGGCCAGGGCATCGCTGGCGCGGTCGCCGACCAGCACCGAGGCGGCGAGGTCCAGCCCATGCGCCGCCGCCGCGTCCAGCAGCATCCCCGGCCCCGGCTTCCGCCGCGGGCTGTCCCGGCGGTAGGCGCCGCGGCCGTGCTCGGGATGGTCCGGGCAGAACTCCACCGCCAGCAGCGGCGCGCCCTGGCGGGCGAATTCCAGCCCCATCCAGCCCATCAGCCGGTGGAAATCGGCCTCGGTATAGAGCCCGCGGCCGATGCCGGACTGGTTGGTGACCACCACCAGCGCCATGCCCCGCGCCACCGCCGCCCGGGCCAGCGCGAAGATGCCGGGGAGGAATTCGACCTGGTCGATCCGATACACGTAACCGTGATCGAGGTTGATCACCCCGTCCCGGTCGAGGAACAGCGCCGGCCGCATGCTCAGACCGGCCGCGGGAACATCCGCTGCTCGATCGCGGCGCAGATGATGTGCCCCGCCACCTCGTGCGCCTCCTGGACCTGCGGGGTGACGCCGCTCGGCACCCGCAGGCAATGGTCGCAGAGCGCCGGCATCTCGCCGCCGCCCTCGCCGGTGAAGCCGGCGACCCGCATCCCCAGCCGCTTCGCCGCCCGCACCGCCGCCAGCACATTGGCCGAGCGGCCGGAGGTGGACAGCGCGAAGAGCACGTCGCCCGGCCGGCCCAGCGCCTCGACCTGCCGGGCGAAGCCGTAGTCGTAGCCGTAGTCGTTGCCGACCGCGGTGAGGATGGAGCTGTCGGTGGTCAGGGCGATCGCCGCCAGCCCGGGCCGGTCGTACATGAAGCGCGCCACCAGCTCCCCGGCCCAGTGCTGGGCATCCGCCGCGCTGCCGCCGTTGCCGCAGAACAGTAGCTTGCCGCCGGCCTGCAGCGCCGCGACCGAGGTCTCGATGATGGCGCCGATCGTCTCGCAGGCAACCGCATCGGCCGCCATGCGCTCCAGCACTGCCGCGGATCGCAGGATCGCCGCCTGGATCATCTCGCTCATCCTCCTGGTCCCCCGATAGGCCGGCCCTGCCCCGGCGGGTCCCGGCAGGCGTCCGGCCCGGCGGGGTGTTGCCACAGAATCGTGCGGTGCAGCATGGGCCCATCTTTGCCATAGCTGGCCGGACTTCAACCAGAAGGCATTGCCCCGTAACCCGCTTATGTGCAGAAGCCCCGCGTTGAGCCGGCTCCCTGGAAACCAGGCCCCCCAGACCAGGCCCATCCGCCCGGGAACCTGCCCTGCATGACCCCGACGACCAGGACGCAACCGGGACCCGGCGCAGCGGCGGGCGGAGAAAGCAGCATGGATACGACCATCCTCCCCCAGCCGGCCGCCGGCCCCGTCCGCCTGCCGGTGCTGATGGCGGAACTCGACATCGGGGCGGAGATCGACTGGCAGCCGGAGCACCAGGCCGAGAGCGCCTGGCACGAGCATGTCCCCTTCGCCTTCTGGCTCATCAAGGCGCTCCGGCCGCGCAGCCTCGTCGAGCTCGGCACCCATTGGGGCGTGTCCTATGCCGCCTTCTGCCAGGCGGTCGAACGCCTCGGCCTGGAGGCCCGCTGCTTCGCGGTGGACAGCTGGGAGGGGGATGCGCACGCCGGCGACTACGGCGGCGACGTCTTCGGCACGGTGAGCGGGCTGAACGAGACCCGCTGGCGCCGCTTCTCCACCCTGCTGCGCAGCCGCTTCGACGAGGCCCGCCGCTACTTCTCCCCCGGCGAGCTGGACCTGCTGCACATCGACGGTTTCCACACCTACGAGGCGGTCGCCGGCGACTTCGCCACCTGGCGGGAGACGCTGTCCGACCGGGGCGTGGTGCTGTTCCACGACACCAACGTGCTGGAGCGCGGCTTCGGCGTCCACCGGCTCTGGCACGAGCTGAAGGCGCAGCACCCGCATTTCGAATTCATCCACGGCCATGGCCTGGGCGTGCTGGGGCTGGGCACGGACTTCCCCCCGGCGATCGCCGCGCTCTTTGCCGCCGGCGCCGATCCGGGCCGCACCGCGGCGCTGCACGCGCTGTTTGCGGCCCGGGGGGAGGCGGTGCGGACGCGCTTCCTGCAGGCCGAGGCGTCCCGGCGCCTGGCCTTGGCGGAACAGGAGGCCGCCACCCTGCGCGAGACCGCCGGCAGCCTCCAGCACGAGGCGGCGGCGCTGCGCGAGC
>NZ_JAUFPN010000032.1:0-3930 GCF_030409335.1 Paeniroseomonas aquatica | reverse complement strand
CCGCCGGTCTCGAGGCGATGCGCCAGGACCTAGCGCGGCGCGCGGCCGGCAAGCCGGCGCCGGACGCGGCGGCGCTGCAGGCCGAGCGTGACCGCATCGCCGGCGACTATGCNGCCAGGACCTAGCGCGGCGCGCGGCCGGCAAGCCGGCGCCCGACGCGGCGGCGCTGCAGGCCGAGCGTGACCGCATCGCCGGCGACTATGCCGCCGCCTGCCGGGCGCGCGACCTGGCGGTGGCGACCGCGGCCCCGGCGCTGGCCGCGGCCCGCGCTTCGGACGCGCAGCGCGCGGCGCTGATCGCCTCCTCCGCCTGGCGGATCACCCGGCCGTTGCGGGTCGCCACCGGGCTGCTGCGCGGCGAGCCGGGCTACCGCGACCGGCTGCGCCGGGCGCTAGGCGGCAGCCCGCCGCCGCAGCCCGGCGCCGCGGAGCCGCTGGCGCTGGCCGCGCCCTCGTCGGCGGAGGTGCCGGCCCTGCCCGGCGGCCCGACCCCGGCCAGCACCCTCATCGCCCGGTCCCTGCCCGGCCGCATGGTCAGCTTCCCCGACCCCGGCCAGCCGCGGCGGCTGACCATGGTGACCGACAGCATCAGCGCCGGCAGCCTGTTCGGCGGCGTCGGCACCGCCGCCATCCTCGCCGCGCTGCTGGCGAAGCGGCAGGACATGGCGCTGCGCATCGTCACCCGGCAGTCGCCGCCCGAGCCGCGCAATTTCGGCACCATCCTGGCGGCGCAGGGCATCCGCTACGACGGCAACATCGAATTCCTGCATGCCGGCGCCGGCGGCGAGGGCCATGCCCTGCCCATGGGCGACAACGACCTGCTGCTCACCACCTCCTGGTGGACCACCTGGGCGGCACGGAACGTCGCCCCGCCGCAGCGCATCCTGTACCTGCTGCAGGAGGACGAGCGGATGTTCTACCCGGTCGGCGACGAGCAGCTGCGCTGCCAGGAGGTGATGCAGGACGAATCCCTGCGCTTCATCGTCAATACCCAGGCGCTGCACGACCACCTGGTGCAGCAGGGCATGCGCGGCGTGATCGCCGGCGGCATGGCCTTCGAGCCGGCCTTCCCGGACTCGATCTACCATGCCGCCGAGCGCCCGGCCGAGGGCCGCCGCCGCTTCTTCTTCTATGCCCGGCCGCATCATGCGCGGAACCTCTTCCTGCGCGGGCTCGAGGCGGTGACCGCGGCGATCGAGCGCGGCGTGCTGCGGCCGGAGGACTGGGAATTCCACTTCGTCGGCGCCAACCTGCCGCCGCTGCTGCTGCCCGGCAACGTCCAGCCGCAGGTGGCGCAGAACCTGCCCTGGACCGAATACGCCGCGCTGGTCCGCAGCATCGACGTCGGCCTGTCGCTGATGCAGACCCCGCACCCGAGCTACCCGCCGCTCGACCTCGCGGCCAGCGGCGCGGTGGTGGTGACCAACCGCTGCGGCCCCAAGGTCTCGCTCGAGCAGTACTCGCGCAACATCCTCTGCGTCGAGCCGACGGTGGAGGGGCTGGTGCAGGGCCTCGCCGAGGCGGTGGCGCTTGCCGCCGACGCCCCGCGGCGCCAGGCCAATTACGCCGCCGGCCGCATCAACCGCGACTGGGAAGCCGCCTTCGCGCCGGTGCTCGACCGGCTGGCGGCGGGCTGAGCGATGTTCACCGCCGAGCTGCCGGTCATCGACTACCGCGATCCCTGGATGCAAAGCTTCGACACCCGCCTGCTGCAGCTCGCGCGCGGCCATCCCCGCGTCGCCTATTTTTATGAGGCGCCGGACACCAGCACCTTCCGCTACCGGGTCTTCAACATGATCGAGGCGCTGGCGGAATGCCGGCCCGACATCGGCGCCGCCTGGTTCTGCAGCGCCGACCTCGAGCACATGGAGACCATCCTCGACCGCTGCGACACGCTGGTCATCTGCCGGATGCGCTATTCGCTCGGCCTCGCCCGGCTGATCGCCGCGGCGCGGTCGCGCGGCCGCCGGGTGCTGTTCGACGTCGACGACCTGATCTTCGACGCCCGCTTCACCCATCTCGTGCTGGAGACGCTCGACCAGGAGGTGACGGATGCCGCCTTCGACTTCTGGTACGGCTACATCGGCCGGGTCGGCGGCACCATGCGGCTCTGCGACGGGGTGATCCTGACCAACGAGTACCTCGCCGCCCGCGCCACCGAATTCTGCGGCCTGCCGACCTCGGTGGTGCCGAATTTCCTGAACGGCCGGCAGCGCCAGGCCTCGGCCGATATCCTCGAGCGCAAGCGCGCCTCGGGCTTCCGGCGCGACCGGGATGTCACCATCGGCTATTTCAGCGGCACGCCGACCCACAACCGGGACTTCGCCCTGGCCGCGGACAGCCTGGCCGAGCTGATGTTGCGCGACAGCCGGATCCGGCTCAGGCTGGTCGGCTTCATGGAGGCGCGCGGCCGGCTGGCGGCGCTGGGCGACCGGATCGAGCGCTTCCCGCTGCAGGACTTCCTCAACCTGCAGCGGCTGATCGGCCAGGTCGAGCTGAACATCGTGCCGCTGCAGGACAACACCTTCACCAATTGCAAATCGGAGCTGAAAGTGTTCGAGGCCGCCGTCGTCGGGACCATCAGCGTCGCCTCGCCCAGCTTCACCCTGCGCCGCGCGGTGGTCGAGGGCGAGACCGGCTACCTCGCCCCGGCGCAGAGCTGGGACGCGGCGCTGGAGCGGGCGCTCGCCCGGCTCGACGACTACCCCACCATGGCCGAGGCCGCGGCCGAGGCGGCGGACCGGCAGTACCGCGCCTCGGCCTATGGCGATGCCATCGCCGGGGTGCTGTTCCGCTGATGGCCGGGGATCGGGTCGGCCTGCTGCTGGAGGGGATCCGCCCGAGCGACCGGCTGATCGAGATCGGCCCGAGCTTCAACCCGGTCGCGCCGAAATCGGCCGGCTGGCAGGTGACGGTCGTCGATCACGCGAGCCAGGCCGGGCTGGTCGAAAAATACACCGGCAACCCGCATGTCGACGTCCGCCGGATCGAAGCGGTCGACGTGGTGTGGCAGGGCGGCCCGCTGGAAACGGCGGTGCCGGCTGCCGACCATGGCCGCTACGCCGCGCTCATCGCCTCCCATGTCATCGAGCATATCCCTGACGTGATAGGCTTTCTGCGTTCGGTGCAGGTTCTGCTTCACCCGACCGAGGGTCGCCTGATCCTCGCGGTGCCGGACAAGAGGTTCTGCTTCGACGTCTTCCGCCCCGTCAGCACGACGGGGCATCTGCTGGCGGCGCACAAGGCGCTGCGCGGCCGACACATCGCCGCCCATATGTTCGACCATGTTGCCTACAAGTCGAGCCTGAACGGCCAGGGGGCCTGGGCTCGTCAGCCGCTCGGCGACGGGTTGCGGCTGGACCACAGCCTCGACCAAGCCATGGCCCAATTCGAGGCCATTACGCCGGATGGCGACTACGTCGACTGCCATGCCTGGCAATTCACCCCGGCCAGCTTCGCCCTGCTGATCCTCGAGCTGAGCGACCTCGGCCTGATCGATTGGCAGGTGGAATGGAGCGCCGCCCAGCCGGCAACCGAGTTCCTGGTGCGGCTGCGGCGCGGCCGGCGCCACTTCCCCTCAGCCGAGGCGCGCGAGGCGGCGCGGCTGGCGCTGCTGCGGGAGATGCTGCTCGAGTTGCGTGAGCAGACCGACTGGATGATCGACGCCAGTGCCCCCGCCTCCGCGGCGGCACCCATGGACCTGCCCGCCCGCCTCGATGCCATCGACGCCCGGCTGCGGACGCTGGCCGAGGAGACGCTGCCCCCCATCGCCCTCTCCGCCGCCGAGGCGCGGGCGGCGCTGCGCCCGGCGCGCGCGGCCTGGCGCCGCCTGCTGCCGCTGCGCCGGGTGGTGGCGCGCTGGCGCGGCCGCGGCTGAGCCGGCTCAGGGGGCGCCCAGCACCTCGTCGACGGTCCCGTCGGCGACGATGCG
>NZ_JAUFPN010000313.1 GCF_030409335.1 Paeniroseomonas aquatica | reverse complement strand
GCGGGTCGCGGGCCGGCGGCGCGCCCGCCGCCACCAGCTCCGCCACGCGGGCCGGGGTCGCCAGCTCCACCATCGCCTCGCCGCCCGCGCAGGCCGGCGCCCAGTGGCAGGCGCCCATGCAGGGCGCGGCGAGGACGCGGGCGCCGCCGGGCGGCGCGGCGCGCAGCGCGGCCAGCAGCTCATGCCCGCCGGCCATGGCGCAGGGCAGCCCCTCGCAGACCCGCAGCGTCAGCGCCGGCAGCGGCGGCGCATCATCCGCCAGCAGGTCGAAATGCGCGTAGAAGCTGGCGACCTCGAAGGGTACGACATCCGGCAGCCGCATCTCCGCCGCCAGCGCCCGCAGGTGGCGCTGGCGCAGGCCGCCATGGCGGTCCTGGATCGCGTGCAGGTGCTCGATGAGCAGGTCGGCGCGCCGTGGCGCATCGCCGAGCGCCGCCTGCACCTCGGCCAGGGCGACCGGATCGAGCGGCGCCCCGCGGGGCCCCGGCCGGCCCTTCCGGCGCGGCGGCAATTCCCCGAGCCTGTCGTCAGGCATCGGTGCCGACCGATGCCGGCGTGCGGCGAACCCTCATGATGACGTTCTCCCCTGGGCGCCATGCTAGGGTCGCTTCGTCTGCGCCGGCAAATCCGCCCGGGCGCCGGCCCCCGCACCGGCATCGGCGTCAGAAGCTGATACGGAGCCCGCCGAAGACCGCGCGCGGCGCGCCCGGCGAGGCCATGCGGGGATCGCCCAGCCCGAGCCCGGCGGCATTGGCGGTGTCGCGGTCGAACAGGGTGCCGAAACTCGCGGTACGCTGGTTCAGCAGGTTGCCGGCGACGCCCCGGAACTCGCCCCCCGGCCCCACCTGCAGGCTGGTCTGCAGCCCGACCAGGGTGTAGCCGGGCAGCTTCGGCAGCCGGTTCGCCTCGTCGCCGCGCAGGTATTGGCGCTGGTCCAGGACAGGGTGCCGCCAAGGCGTCACCATGCCGTGGCGGCAACATCGGCACTGAGGCCCAGCCGATGGCGGGGAACGCCGGGCAAGGTGTCGCCGCCCCGGCCTTGATCCCCTGCCGCCGCGTGCCGCCGGCATCGCGGAAGAAGCCACGCTCCTGGATGTCGCTGGCCAGGTTCAGGATGTCGTTCTCGAGATCGGCCCGGAACGCCCCGAGATGCCAGCGCAGCCGGCCTTCGCCGCCCGGCCCCGGCAGGCTGCCGCGCAGGCCGGCCTCGACCGTGCGGCTCACCACCTGGCGCAACGCCGGATCCGACAAAAAGGAGGCACCGAGGGCGCAGGGCCGCGCCGGGTCGGCGCAGGACAGTTCGGCCGGCGTCGGAGTCCGGCTCGCCTCGGCATAATTGGCAAAGGCCGCCAGCCCTTCCGCCAGCCGGTAGCTCGCCCCGCCGGACAGGTTGGTGCGGCTGAAGCGGTGGGTGCCGTCGAGCGCCGTGCCGAGCCGGTCGCGCAGGGCCAGCTCCGTGCTGTTGAACCGCGCCGCCGCCGTCACCGCCAGGCGGTCCGACACCTCCAGCGTATCGGTCGCATAGACTCCCCAGGTGGTGGTCGTGCTGCGCAGCCGCACCGGCGCGATGGAGCCGTCGGGCTGGGCGATGTCCTCGCCGAGGCCGAACACGCTGCGGCCGGCGGTCAGCGCGCCGAGCTCGGTGCTGGCGGCGAAGTCGCTGGCGGCGTGGTCCAGCGCCAGGCCGACGGCCAGCCTGTTGCCGCGGCCGAGCACCGGCGCGGCGACCGTCACCTGCGCCGTGCCGCCGGTGCTGGTGCTGTGCGTGCTGGTCCGGTTGAGCACGCCGGCCGGGGCGCCGCCCAGCACCGCCGCCGGGATCGGCTGGCCGGAGCCGCGGCCGGTCACCCGGGCGCCGTCCTCGGTGCAAAGGGCGCCCGCCCCGTCGTCGCAGGCGGCGAACTCGGCGATGTCGGCATTGAAGGTCGATTGCCGGAAGCTGCGGACATAGCCGACGGCCTGCAGCGACACCGCCTCGGTGAGCTCGGTCGTGCCGCGCGGGCTCAGCATGACGAGGTCGTTCACCGTGCGGTCGGGGTGGGTGAAGACGGCGTGCCGGTCGGCCGCCAGCAACTCGACCGGGAGCAGCCCGTTGCCGACCAGCCGGCTGTGCCCGGCGGTCAGGCTGAGGTGCAACTCCCCGGTCCGGCCGCGCAGGCCGATATCGCCGTAGCGGCGACGCAGGCGCGAGGGCGAGCGGTTGTGCCAGCCATCCTCGTCCAGGCCCTCGGCCGCGAGATAGGCGGCGGCGTTGCCGGCCTGCACGCCGTATTCGCCGCTGAAGGACCGCCGGCCGAAAGACCCGCCGAGGGCCTGCAGCCGCGCCCCAGGCGCGGTGAAGCCGTCCTTCATGCGCAGGGCGATGGCGCCGCCCAGCGCGTTCAACCCGAAAGCCGGGTTCGAGCCGACGAGGTCGACCTCCCGGACGGCATTCTCCGGGATCATGTCCCAGTGCAGGGCGTCGCCGAAGGCCTCGTTGATGCGCACGCCATCCTGGTAGACCGCCAGGCCCTGCGGCGTGCCGAGCAGCGGCGAGGCGGTGAAGCCGCGCAGCTGGAGGTCCGGCTGGAAGGGATTGGACTGCGCCTCGTTCACCGAGACCGCGCCGAGTTCGCGTTCCAGCGCGCCGGGCAGGTCGGCGCGGCCGCTGCCGCGGCGCAGCGCCTCGGGCGTGAAGCTGCGGGTGAGGTAGGGCAGCCGGTCGGCCGGGACGCCGCCCGCCTCCGCCAGGGCCATGGCGGAGACGCAACGGGACCACTGAGCCATGCATCCCCTCCAAGGCTTGGTTCGCCCTGGCTGACGCCGCTGCCGCCTGGCGCTACAACCGGGGGTCCATTCAGGGGCGGAAGAATGCGCACTCATAACTAAATAGGGGATCACTTAAGCCGCCGTGATCGGTTGGCCGAGCGTTCAGCTGTCGCCGTTGCACATGCGGCCGGCGCCGGAGCGCGGATGGCCCGGATCGAGCGGGCGCCATTGGCCTGTCCCCGTAAAGACCCGAATAGTAATTTCGAGTCTCTCATCCGCGCGTGCGCGCGACCCATCTGAAAGACCAGGGAGGCGAGGAATTCTCCAAGCGGGGATGATCGCAGCCAAGGCATCGGTCCGCATTTTCGCCCCCAGCATATTCAGGGCCCACGCCCTGCGCCTGCCGGCCGGCGTGGCGGTGCAGGTGGTGGACGCCATCGAGGGTTGCGCGGCCGAGGCGGAATCGCTGAGGGGCTGATCCGCATTGCGATTTACACCGATCCGGCGCTGATGACCTCGCGCGCCCTCCACGAAGTCACCCATGCCCTGATGGACCCGAATGTATCGCCCCTCAGCGTGGCCGAGCGGACACCCTGCGGGGCGCGGCGGCGCGCCGGCTGGCCCAGGCGCCGAGGGCCGACCGGCCGCGCCCTGGCGCCCAGCCCAAGTCCGGGGAGGCTACGAACGAGGCCTGCCGGCGCCGGCTGAACGGCATCACCCGCGGCGATGCCGCGGCGCGGGGCATGCTGATCGAGGAGGCGGTGGCGCACCTGGGCGAGGTGGCCTCGGCCAAGCCGATCGCCCCGACCTCGCCCCTGGCCAAAGACTTCGCCCGCATCCGCGAGGCGCTGGCGAGCTTGTAGCAGGCGCGCGCAGCGGTGACTTCACCACGGCGGATCAGGCCTTTGCGGCGGTGCTGGCGGGCAAGCACGGCACCCGGCGCGCCGCGCCGGATCTGGCGGCGGCGCACGGGGCGCCGGTTTCCCGGCATTCAGTCCACTCCGAACCACTCAGGGCTGATAAGTCAAAGAAGCCGCGACCGTCTGCGATTTCCGGCATCGACCATGTCGGCCAGCGGCAGGGCGCCCTGCGAGCCGGTCTGTCCGGTGAACGACACCGTGCGTGATGCCGACGGGCTGAACATGATGGTGCATGCCCGCAGCGTCGGCACGGGCCGCGGACCGCGCTGAACCGCTTCGCCGAGGCGGTGCTCTGGCCGCTGTGCTGGCCTGGCGCCGTGCGAGGCATCGCGCGTGATCCGGGAGGCCCCGGATCACGCCTCGTGGCAAAAGGTGCCGCCGGTGGTTTGAGGTGACGACCGCGCCACCGACGGCCATCCCCAGGATAGCCTTCGATCCGCAGTCACCATCGGACAATGATGCCCGGCCGGACTTCTGCATGCGAGCCCAGGCAAGGGTGAAGAACACCGGCCATGCGGCCCGACGCGCTTCGCGATAGTATGGAGTTCGCGCGGGATCGCCGGACGATCGATGGCTCAGCTTCCGGCGCGTCGCCGCGGCGTCGGCACGCTCTGTGTCGCAGGCGCTCCCGCGCCTGGACGCTCGACTGTGCCGTCGGTGCGCAGGCCGCCAAGATTGCCGCCGGAGCTGCCGGCGCCGCCGACCGTCGCACGCTCGATGCCGCCCGCACCCGGGTTCACATTGGTCACCACCGGATTCTGCATGCCGGTGTTAACGCCGGACTGCGCGTTCTGCAGTTGTTGCTGCCGGAGCTGGTACTCGACCGTGCCCGGCGTGAGTGCAACCGGGCCGGTATTCTGCGCCGGGGTAACCGAACTGCAGCCAGCGACGAGGGCCGACATGAGGGCAACGCCCCTAAGCCTGCGTATGAACTGCATGACGTATCCTTTCGTCAGACTAGGGCCCCGGGGAAAGACGCTCGCTGGAGGCTGGAGATCATGGCGCGGAAGGCCGCGTCCGGCGCATCGAAACGCTATCCAAATTTGGCATTCGAACGTGCAAGCCATACCGTCTTGGAGGCGCGTTGGCGAAGTGGCGCCCGCCGACAGGATATCGATCTTGGATGCCGTGCGGCGTTGCCCGGTGGAAGGCTCGCAGCAACGCCATATCCGACCGGTGATGGCCGCTGCGCCAGAGGATCAACCGGAAGCCCGCTCCTGTGCAAGCGAGACCGCGCTGGCGCGAGCGGGACGCCTGCCAAGTGGACGGATGGCGCGGCGAACGACAACGGTGCCGCGTCACATGCGTTGCTGACCGAGCCGTCGCCAAGAGGATCGGAACCCTGCATGAGCCGCCCCCGCCCCACTGTGATCGATCCTGCCACGCTTCAGCCGGAACCGGACGACCAGAGGCCGGCTTCGGTGAAGCAGCCTCCAATCCTTTCCGACCTTGCCTATGATTGCGAGGCTCTGGTCATCCGCGATCCTTGTCTGCCGCATGCCTTGGTTCACGCATTGCTCGACATCGCAGCGGCACTGCGGCAGGAAGCCAGGCGCCGATCCGTGGCAGAATCGCAAAGAGATGGCATCCGCTTGCGCGGGGATCCGCAGGTCACGCCATGACCGGTGCTGTCCGGTCGTGATACCTGGCGAGCGTTTCGGACGGCATCTCTCCGAACATGGCCATGTATTCCTGTGCGAAGCGTCCAAGATGAAAAAAACCATGGGCCAGCACGATCGACTTGACCATCGCCCTGCTCTGTCGGGCCGAGCGCAGCGCCCGGTGGACCAGAACCAATCGTCGCCGTTTGAGATAGGCCTGCGGACTCATCCCGTACACTGCGGAGAAGCTTTGGTGCAACGTACGGGCCGAGACCTGGAGGGCCGCACAGAGCTCGCGCGTGTAGATCGGGCGGTCGATGTTGGCGTGCAGGAAGTCGTCAGCCTCCCGTACCTGCCGGAGCATGTCCCCGGTTTTCCGGGCGCATCCGGAATGGTGCTCGCTGCCAAGCAGGGCGTCCGCGAACACGCGGTGGCATTCCTCGGCCAGTGCGGCGTCGAGGCCAGGGACGGCGAACAGGCTTGGCGTGGTTTCGGCGAGGTCGGTCATCGCCGTGACGGTACGCACCAGTCGGCCGGACTGCTCCTCGCCGAGGCGAAGCATGTGGTGCCGCCCCCGCGGGAAGGCCTGGATGCCGCATACCTCGATCAATCGATCGAATTCCTCCGCGCGAAATACCAGGGCAATGCGATCCTGTTCGGTCGGGCAAACCGCCTGGATCGCCGCACCTTCCGGCAGGACCGCGAGCGTCGGCAACTCGAAGGTATCGCCATTGAGGGTCAGGCCTTCGCTGGGGCTTACTTGCAGGTTCAGTGCGACCTGATCGGATGGTACCTCCCCATGGACCAGGAATGGCGCATGAACCACCCGCCTGATATCGACACCATCGAGCTTGAGCCGTGCAACCCGACCCTGAAACCGTCCAGTCCCAATCGGGATGAACTGGAGAATGTCGCCGTTCAGCGCAAAGGCCATCGCGTCCATGTCGTCGAAATGCAGTGACTGCGCGTATCCCGCCTTCTGTCCTGGAGCCGGAGCCGACATTGCAGCGCCCATTCGCCGAGTTCGTTGCTTGTGCGTGTAGCACCGTGCAGCTGAGTACAAGGAGTCATTATTTGAAGCCGGTACTTACAAATCCACAAAATAACCTGATGCGGGAATTTCATTTCTTGATAATCACTTTATGAACGGGTTTTCCGACTAAATGTGATCATGACAAAACTATAACGTTATGATTGTTCGAATAAATAACGATGAGGTTGGGGCGCCTGAAGACCATACCTCTTCGGAGTGTCCGACGATGAGGGGGCTCTGGCCGCGACTCCGCATGGGATCTGGGCAGCGGCGGGCTGCAGCCAGCGGGAGACATCGGCCAGAAGGCCGATGGCGTGGCAGAAGCGCATGGCGTCGCACCGCACGTGGCGAAACTGCCCGAAGCCACAAATGGCTGCGTGCTGCCGCCGCGGCGTCGAGCGCAGGACCATCGAAGGCACACCGGCACCCTCGCCGATCTGCCCCTCGTCACCTTGATAGGCATCAAGCTCGAGCAGGCCGCCCGAACGCGCCCAGGATCCACAACGATCTTTGTGGCCGCGGTTAAGGGGCACTGCACCCGACAGAAGTGAGTGGAGCCTGGATGCGTGACCGGCCCTTGGTGAAGGGCGGCGCAATCGGCATGCGGTCAGGCGGCGACCCGCCCGACCTGACACCGCCGCCTGCGGAAGACGTCCGATGCGGGGCGGTCCATTGCCGAAAATGGATATCGTTGGTGGTCACGCTCGCACCGGGCCAGGCGTAGGCTGATCCCGATCAGGATGCGGCCGGAATCAACGCCAACTCCGATCCGGACGGTGGGCTCGGCCGTGATGGTTGGCGCTTTGGCAGGTGTGGTCATGGACCCGACATCGATCGCACAGGGAGCCGACGCGGCTGACGGCGTGAACGGGCAGCCTGTACGAAGAAGTCGATCATGGGGAACAAGCGGGCTTGGCTGAACCTCGGGCCTGTCATCGCGCCTATTCAAGCGAGACCCGGTTGGCGTGACGTGCGGATGGGGATGAGAGTATCCCACAGCGGCACCTTGGCTGGCGCTGCTGCCACCATGTGCCAACGAGCCTGCCTCCTAGCGAACAGGCACGGCACGGCATTCGACTACAAGGCCGATGGTCGGATTGCGAAGGCGGTCAAACCGGTAGCAGCCTTCGACCCGATGCCGGACTGCCTCCACATGGGCACATCGAGGCAATGCGCATCCCACCTCAATCGGTGGCCATCATGTCGGGAGGAGACACAGGATGCGTTCGACATTCTTGCGGAGTGCCGCCGGACTTGTTCTGGTTGGCGCATCGGCACTGTTCAACGGCGCGGCCGCTCAGTCATCCGCCCTTATCGGCACGAACGAGGTAAGGGCCATTATCGAAACGGTCGATCAGCAGAAGCGCATGGTCCTGCTGCGTGGTCCCACAGGCGCCCTCCTCACCATTCATGCGGGCCCGGAAGTGCGGAACCTTGCGCAGGTCAAGTCTGGCGACCGGGTGGTGATTCGCTACGCCGAGGCAATCGCCGCGCAAATCGTGCGGCCGGGCGAGCCGCAGGCAGAATCAACCACCTCCATGGCAAGGGCCAATCCCGGCGAAAGACCGGCGGGCGTCATCATCGACCGCGAACGCATGCGGGTGACCGTTGAGGGGGTGAACACCGTCAACAACACGGTAGCCTTTATTGGTCCAGATCGCGTACCGCGCACCGTGACGGTCCGGCAGCCCGCGATGCAGGAGTTGTTGCGCACCTTGAAAATCGGTGACGAAGTCGATGTTACCTTCACCGAAGCTGTCGCAATCAGTGTCGAACCCGCGCCACGCTGAAGACCTCCGGGGCCGCGTAGGACCTGCCCCTTCGCTTCCCGGGGATTGGCTGCCAGCTTCTACCTGCGGGCAGCACTCCATCCTTGATGGGGCGCAGTGACCACGACGGCGCGTGGAGGACCGGCCGATGGCGCACGGACCTGCGGCTGAGACGCGGCCTGACGCAGTCGGCTGGCGGCTCAAGTTGGATCTTGCGCTGTTCGCCCTGGCATTCCTGCTCTGGCTGCTGGTCCCCATGGCGGCCGTGATCGCCTTGCCGACCAACAGGATCGCCGCACTGACCGGCAGCGCGTCAACGTGACATGCGATAGCCCTGATCGCCGTCGACGGGGATCAGGCTGCAGAGTTGCGGCTTACGGGAATTGAGGTGTCGCAACAGGGAAGCAGTACGCGCGGCGTTTGTCCGGCATCACTGCGATAGCGGCTTCCCCCTAGATCGGAGGCCGCGCCACCCAGGTGTTACCCGCCAATGCCCGCTGCCGGCCATACTCGTACAGCGGGCGCATATAGGACTGCGCGAAGGGCTTGTCGTAGACCAAGGTGAAATCCCGCCCGATGAAGGCCAGGTTGTAGTCGACGCCGTCGCGTTCCGTGGCGGAATAGATCCGCCATACGTCGTTATACCCCGCGGAGGCAATCATCGAAGCGACCGCGCGGCCGGCAATGCTCATCGTTCGCCGGTCCACCGAGGCCCATTCAGGATCGAGACGGCCGTTGCGGATGACCCAGGCCCGGGCCGGCGCCACCGGCAGACGCTTCACCCGCCGCTTCCGGCGAAACTGCGATACGCTGTTGGGGTAGAGGAAGACCTGGGCGAAGGCGCCGCCATCGACATGCAATTCCTATAAGGGCTTGCCGTCCAGCGTCACGTCGACCAGCACCGGTGCGAAGGCGCCGGGAATGGCGGAGGAGGCCAGCAGGATGCGTCGAATCGTGTCCAGCGCCTTCGGGTGCCCGCTCCGCGCGATGGCGCCGATTCGCCATATCACCGGCATTTGGGCATCGAGGTTCGAGGTGCCAATCAGCAGCAACCGCCCATCGTCGTAGGCGGGGGCGATCTCGGCCAGCAGCGCCTCGTCGATGTAGCGGGAGATGGTGCTGAAGAGCGGGCTGTTGTCCGCCATGCCGTCGTCCCACACCGCAGCGGTGAAGTTGCGCTGCACCAGCATGTCGGCAAGGGTGATGTTGGTATGGACGTCCTTCAGCTTGGCATCCCAGGCGCTGCCGAGGAAGGCGAAGGGAGCGCTCAGCGCGCCGGTGCTGATGCCGGTTACCAGGAAGAAGCCGGGACGGCCACCGCGCTCCGTCCAACCGTTCAACAGCCCTGCGCCGAAGGCACCGTTCTCCCCGCCGCCCGAGATGCCGAGCAGGTCCGACTCCGGCAAGGGCGCGGAGGAAGGCAGGCCACGCGCCGCCAGCTGGCGCTCGAGGGCGGCGACGAACTCCCGCTGCAGCGCAGTCTGGCCTGCCGCCTCGGTCGGGAAGAACCGCTCATCCGGCAAGCCGAGCACCGTCGCGGTGCTGGCGCCGCCGCGCGGCACGGCGGCGAGCCGGGTCGGGAGGGAGCAGGCGGGCAGGCTGGTGGCCAGCCCTCCTCCGGCGACCAGGGCCAACAGGAATCGTCGGGATGGCAGGACTGCCGGCCGGGCTGGACGGAATTGGGACATCGGCGACCTCCCGACACGGAGCATTTGTAGTCGGGTCAATCCCATCCGGCGTGGAACCGAACTGGCAACTCTTGGAGTTCAATGGGGTATCGTGTGATCCGATGAATCGCAATCCGTATCCAAATTCGGCATCTGTCAGGGCATGCCGCTCGAGGCTCCCTTCATTGGTGCATTGCGATAGGTAATTTAAGTAGCCGCAAAAATGCGTAAATCGACCAAACGTTGCAGCGATGCCCTCTGGTGCGCTGATCGTCGATAGCCTTCGGCTCCGGATTGCAGCGCCACGTCGCTCGATCATGCCGGGCGGCCTGCGTCAGGCGCAAGGCTTCAGCGCCATTCACGCCGAGCAGACCAGGGGCACCGGAATATGCAGGCCGCTCGCCTCCTTTAAACCCACGCGATGATTGTTTCGCGGGGGGGGACGAAAGGGTCGAGCAGCGGTGGCCCTGAAAGGCCGGGGGGGTGGGTACCAGACTGCGTGGTTGGACGGTAGCAGGGTCGCTGCCGAGACTGCACGCCGTGGCCAGAAGGGTGGAGCACGCGATGGCAACTGTCCGGTAAGCGGTGCGCGCCGCTGCCCCTGATGGCCGGCCACCCGCGTGACACGCCGGCCCCGCCGATGCACGCTTCTGCCCATCATCCGTGTTGAGTTCTGGGATGTGCGTGCACCCATGGTCCTGACGCAGCGGCGCGCTCCATCCGCTCTCGCCGCACGGGATGCTGTTTAGCAGCGGATGATCTAGCCCAATCGGCCCCGGCCTTCCGTGCGCAATCGCTATCCGTTTTTGGCACAGGCGAGTGCCCGGTGTCGGGTGGCCCGCAGCACGCGGGGACAAATGCATGGCGACATCCGCAGGTGCATTGCGGTGCCGGTCTCCAGCGCCGGGCAGCAGGGCCGGTGGACGGTCGCTCTCCATGGTCCGGTCAGGCAACCGGACTGTGCTGGTCCATAACAGCCGGCATGTCACGATGGCGGCGCTTATGGATCGCACCGCGATACCCGGCGATGGTGGCGCGCGGGAATGGATCATCGCGTGACCACGTCAAGGCATCCGGCATAGCCGTATCGCCCACGCAATGCGCGGTTTCGGAATTATTCCAAATCTGCTCGCGACCAAGTTAATGCCATCGGCATCTCCGGAAGTGCATTCCGATGCCATGCGACCGGGAGGTTGCCTAGCGCGATGTCGACAGTGTCCCTGGCCGATGTCCGGCCAACCGCTCGGATGCCTGACATTCCTGCCCTGCCGGACGCAGCAGCCGGTGGTGCCGGCAGGCTGCTGCCGATGGTGTTCTCGACAGGCGACGTCGAGAAGCAGCATCAATTTGATGTCTGGAACAGCAAGTACAGTTCCTTCAATACGCTCCGGCCATTGACGCGGGTGGCCGATGAATTCAAGGCCTGCAACGAGATCTGGTCCCTCGGCCAGCTGGCGCTGATGCGCAACCTGGCACCCGCCGTGGCCTTCGAACGCAGCCTGCGGCAGATCCGCCGCGACTGCGTCGATCACTGGGTCATCCGTGTGGCGCGCAGCGGGCAGTTTCGCCTGCGCATCGGCGATGCGGTGATCCGCACCGGGCGCCTGCAGCCGATCCTGTTCACGCTCGGCCTGCCGCATGAGGGTGACCGTTCAATGGCGGATTGGATCTCGCTTTATGTCCCGCGTGACAGCTTCCCCGACTTGGCGGCCGGGCTCGACCGCCTGGGCAGCCGTATCCTCGATGGTCCCGGGACGGGCCTGCTGGTCGACTACATGACCATGCTCGAACGCCGGATGCCGGGCGTCACGCTGGCCGAGCTGCCATCCCTCGCGGAGGCGACAAGGGCCATGGTCTCCGCCTGCCTGCTCAATGAGGCAGGCGGAAGCGCCATGGCGCGGCACGACGTGGAGGTGACGCGGCTTGGACGGCTCCGCCAGGTCATCCGCCGGAACATCGCCTCGCCGACCCTCGCCCCGGAAAAGCTGTCCCGTCTGGGAGGCGTCTCGCGCTCGCAGCTCTACCGCCTGTTCGAGCCACATGGCGGCGTCGCGCGCTACATCCAGGCGCAGCGGCTGCGGCTCGCGCATGCCATGCTGGGCGATCCGGAGTGCCGGCTGACCGTCGCCGCCATCGCCGAACGGGTCGGGCATTTCGATGCCTCCGCCTTCAGCCGCGCCTTCCGCCAGGAGTTCGGCTACACGCCGAGCGAAGCCCGCGCCACCTTCGGCAGGTGGTTGCCCGAAGCGCCCCTCTGCAACGACATCCTGCACGCCGCCGATTTCGCGGGCATCCTCCGTCGCCTGGGTGCGGCAACGGGCGCCATCCGTCCCCAGGACTGACACTCCGCCGACTCGTTCTGGGACGCACGGACCAGTCGCGGGACGGATCGCCGGTTTCCGCTCCCGGGACCGGCTTTTATGGTGCCGCGGTATCGCGGGCGCCGCCGCATGCCGGTCGACGGATGCGCGGCGCTGGCGCCCCGGGCATCTCGCCGGTGCAGCGGGCCGTGCCGTCCCGCCCCAAGGGGCCGGCCATGGTGTCCGCGCTTCCTGTCGCTCCCCGTCGGGGCGGCGATCGCCGTCTCAGTTGCAGGATCGCAGGGAGCATTGGCCGATGAGCATGACCTTCGCCACGGAAATCCGCCTGCTCTCGGAGGAGGAGCTGGAGCCGATCCGGCGCAGCCATTTCCCGCTGCTCGAGGAGCTGCCGCGCGAGGCGCTGCTGGAACTGGCACGCTGGCTGCGCGCCCGCCGCAACCGCGCGCGCGACCTGATGTCCGACCACCGCCGCGCCAAGCGCGGCAAGTCCGCCGCGGCAACGCCCATCGCGGATGCCGACCGCGGCCTCGCCGCGAAGAAGCAGGTCTTCGCCCATGGCCTGCGGCGCGTGAATGCCCGCCTGGACGCGTTGCTAGCGGCGGAGAAGCGCGCCCGCGACACCGAGCGCCTGCGCGGCGCGCTCGCCCGCCGGCAGGCCCAGGCGCCAAATCATCCGGCGGCGGGCCATGGTGGGCAGGGCGAGGCCCAGCCGAAGCCCAGCCGGAAGCCACGCCCGACCATCCATGGCGCGCGGATCGGCAGCGTCTCGCAGGCCGGCCGCAACGCCCAGGCCCGGCGCGACGCGCGTGGTTGACCAGACCGAAGCACGGAGGGCACCCCATGGCGAAATCCCCGGCCCAGGCATCGCGCGGCCGCGTGCTGGTGGACCTCGCGCTGCAGGGCGGCGGGTCCCATGGCGCCTTCACCTGGGGCGTCGTCAACCGGCTGCTGCAGGAGGAACGGCTGGAGATCGAGGGGATCTCCGGCACCTCCGCCGGCGCGATGAATGCGGCGGTGCTGGCCAGCGGCTATGCCAAGGGCGGTGCGGCCGGGGCGCTGGCGGACCTGGAGGCCTTCTGGAAGCGCGTCGCCGACGCCGCGCGCTACAGCCCCTTCCAGCGCGGGCCGCTCGACCGGATGCTGGGCCGCTGGACGCTCGATAATTCGCCGGCCTACCTCATGGTGGACCTGCTGGCGCGGCTGATCTCGCCCTATGACATGCCAAGCTTCGGCGGCAACCCGCTGGAGCAGGTGCTGCGCGAAAGCGTGGACTTCCAGGCGCTGGCCGAGGGACCGATCAAGGTCTTCGTCACCGCGACCAACGTGCGTACCGGCCGCGGGCGGATCTTCCGCAACGCCGAGATCACGCCGGCGGCGCTGATGGCCTCGGCCTGCCTGCCGCAGATGTTCCAGGCCATCGAGATCGACGGCGAATCCTACTGGGACGGCGGCTTCGCCGGCAACCCGACCCTGGTGCCCCTGATCACCGAGCTGGAGTCGGACGACACCATCCTGATCCCGATCAACCCCATCGAGCGGCCCGGCACGCCCCGCAGCGCGCGCGACATCCTCGACCGGGTGAACGAGATCTCCTTCAACGCCGTCGCCCTGAAGGAGCTGAAGATGCTGGCCCTGCTGCGCCAGGTGGCCGATGCCGGCGGCGGCGAGGGGCAGGGCTGGGCCAGGATGCGCATGCACATGGTGCGCAACGACGTGATGGTGGAGCTCGGTGCTTCCTCGAAGCTGAACGCGGAATGGGACTTCCTGGCGATGCTGCGGGATGAGGGCCGCAAGGCGGCCGGCCTCTTCCTGGACGAGCACGGGGCCGCGATCGGCCAGCGCTCCACCGTGGACTTCGACCGCCTGCTGGCCGGGGTCTGAGGCGGTGGGGCTGTTCGGCATCCTGCTGGGCCTGGGCCTTCTGGTCTGGCTGGCCTATCGCGGCTGGAGCGTGCTGCTGCTGGCGCCGGCTGCGGCGATGGTCGCGGCGGCCTTCGCGGCGGAGCCGCTGCTGGCGCATTGGACCGAGACCTTCATGGGGGCGGCGGCGCGCTTCGTCGCGCAGTTCTTCCCGATCTTTCTCCTCGGCGCCCTGTTCGGGAAGCTGATGGAGGACAGCGGCGCGGTAGGCGCCATCGCCGAATTCATGACCGCCCGGCTCGGGATGCGGCGGGCGGTGCTGGCGGTGGTGCTGGCCGGGGCGATCGTCACCTATGGCGGCGTCAGCCTCTTCGTCGCCTATTTTGTCCTCGGGCCCATGGCGATGGCCTTGTTCCGCGCCGCCGACATTCCGCGCCGGTTGATGCCGGCCGCCATCATGGTCGGCAGCTCGACCTTCACCATGTCGGCGCTGCCGGGCACGCCCGCCATCCCCAACACCATCCCGATGCCCTTCTTCGGCACCACACCTTTCGCCGCGCCCGGCCTCGGCATCGTCGCCTCCGCCATCATGCTGGCGATCGGCCTGTGGTGGCTGCGGCGGGCGGAGGCGCAGGCCCGCGTCCGCGGCGAGGGCTTCGGCGACGACCGGCCCGGCGCGGCGGAGGCCGCGGCGGCCGATCCGCTGGTGCGCGAGCGCGCCGTCGCGGCACGGGAATTCGACCCGGCCGAGATCCGCCACGGCGCGCAGGCGCCGAGCGGCCCGCCGCCGGCCCTCGCCTTCCTGCCGTTGCTGGTGGTGGTGCTGACCAACCTGGCGATGTCCTTCCTGGTACTGCCCAATCTCGACACCGCCTTCTTGAAGGGGCCGCGCTGGGGCGGCATCACGCTCGCGGCCGTCGGCGGGGTCTGGGCGGTGGCAACCGCCTTGCTGGCCGGCATCCTGACGCTGCTGGCGACCGGCGGGCGGCGCATCCCCGAGCTGCGCGCCTCGGTCGATGCCGGCGCCAATGCCTCCGTCCTGCCGGTGCTCAGCGTCGCCAGCCTGGTCGGCTTCGGCGCGGTGGTCGCCGCCATGCCGGCCTTCGAGGCGGTGCGGGACTGGGTGCTCGGCATCGGCGGCGGGCCGCTGGTGTCGCTGGCCGTCGCCACCAACCTGCTGGCGGCGCTGACCGGCTCGGCGTCCGGCGGCCTGACCATCGCGCTCGAGGCGCTGGGCCCGACCTACATGGCGATCGCGGCGGCGCAGGGTATCGATCCCGGCCTGCTGCACCGGATCGCGGTGATCGGCGCCGGCACGCTCGACATCCTGCCGCACAACGGCGCGGTGATCACCCTGCTGGCGGTCTGCGGCTGCACCCACAAGGAGAGCTACCTCGACATCGTCATGGTGGCGATCGTGAGCTCCGTCGCGGCGCTGGCGGCGGTGATCCTCCTCGGCGGGCTGGTGGGGTCCTTCTGACCCGGCGCGGGGCCAGGTGCCGGATGCGGTCAGCCGGGCGGCGGCGCGCCCTCGGCCGGCACCCGGCCCGACAGCAGCTCCGCCACCCAGCGGCTGCCCGGGAACTCCTGGCACAGGGCCAGCGCCAGGATCAGCGCCGGCACGCCGATGAAGGCGCCGGGGATGCCCCAGAGCAGCGCCCCGAGGAAGACCGCGACCAGCACCATGAAGGGCGAGAGCGCCAGCCGCGCCCCTGCCAGCCGCGGCTCCAGGGTGCTGCCCGACAGGAACTGGATCGCCTGCAGCACGACGAAGACGGTCAGCGCCGCCTGCCAGCTGCCGAACTGCAGGGCGGCGAAGAAGGTCGGGAACAGGATGGCCAGCAGCGGGCCGATGAAGGGGATGTAGTTCAGCACGAAGGCGATCACGCCCCATTCCGCCGCCAGCTCCAGCCCCATCAGGCGGGCGAAGCCCCAGACCGCGATGCCGGTGGCGATGCTCATCACCGTGCGCACCAGCATGTAGGCCCGCAGCCTGGCGGCGGTCCGCGTCAGCGCCCGCAGCACCCCGGCCGCGGCCGCGCTGTGCCGCCCGAGCCGCGCCAGCTGCCGCCCCGCGACGGCGACCTCCAGCAGGCCGAGGATGACAAAGACCAGCGTGAGGCCGAGGAAGCCGAGGACGCCCTGCAACTGCAGGATCACCGCCTGGGCGATGCGGACCAGCTGGCGCATGTCGAATTCGCCGGCGAGCGCGGCCGCGGCGCCGATGCCCCGCGCCTCCAGCCAGTCGAGCTTGGCCGCGTACAGCGCCTGGAGCTGCGCCGCATTGGCGATCACCCAGCGGGCGACGCGCCCGAAGCCCCAGCCGATGGCGAGCGCGAGCAGCACCAGCACGACCAGCGTGACGAGCACCGCGGCGAGCAGCGCCACCAGCTGCGGCGCCCGCGACTGCATCGCCCGCTGCACCGGCCAGGCCAGCGCGATGGCGAACAGGGCGAAGGCGACCGGCGCCAGCACCGCCTCGGCGAGGTGGAGCGCCACGGCGACGAGGATGCCGGTGCAGAGGCCGAGCATCCAGCGTGAAGCATGATCCGGCATCCCACCCGCCTTTCCATTCCGGACAGGCTTGTGCAGCCGGTGCGAGGGCGCAAGCTGGGCGTCCCGGAATCCGCGGCGGCTGGGACGGAAGGACCGCAAAGGGGACGTGATGCGCATGCCTGCCTGGATCCGGCGCCTGGCGCGCCGCCTTGCCCTCGGGGCCGCGATGCTCGTCGTCGCGCTGCTGGTGCTGCGCATCTGGGACAGCCAGCGCGGCCCGCCGCTCTCGCCCTGGCATCTTGTGGTGCCGGAGGAATTGGGCGCCAAGGCGCTCGATGCCGCGGACTGGCCAGGCTACCTCGCTGCCGAGGACGAGGCCTTCGCCACGGTGCGCCGCAAGGTGACCGAGGCGCTGGAGCCGCAGGACCAGATCCCGGCCAACCGCTACTTCGCCGGCAGCCCGCTGCATCCCGCGCATTTCGCGCAGGACTGGAATCGCTCCTTCGTGCTCGAGCCCGGCGGGGATGGGGGCGAGGCGCGGGGCGCGGTGGTGCTGCTGCACGGGCTGACCGACGCGCCCTTCAGCCTGCGCCATATCGGCGCGCGCTACCGGGACCGCGGCTGGGCCGTCATCGGGCTTCGCCTGCCCGGGCATGGCACGGTGCCGGCCGCGCTGACCGACGTGACCTGGGAGGACTGGCAGGCGGCGACCCGCCTGGCGATGCGGGAGGCCCGCCGGCGGGCCGGGCCGGGCCGGCCGCTGCACATCGTCGGGTTTTCCAACGGCGGGGCGCTGGCCATGAAATACGCGCTGGACGCGGCCGAGGACCCGGGCCTGCCACGGGCGGAGCGGCTGGTGCTCGTCTCCCCCATGGTCGGTATCACCGCCTTCGCCCGCTTCGTCGGCCTGGCCGCGCTGCCCGCCTATTTCCCGCGCTTCGCCAAGACCGCCTGGCTCGGCATCGTGCCGGAGTTCATCCCCTTCAAGTACAACTCCTTCCCGGTGAACGGCGCCTGGCAGTCGCATCGGCTCACCGCGGCGCTGCAGGCGCAGGTGCTGCGGCAGGCGGCGGATGGGCGGCTGGCGCAGCTGCCGCCCATCCTCACCTTCCAGTCGGTGGTCGACTTCACCGTCAGCACCCGGGCGGTGGTGACCGCGCTCTACGACCAGCTGCCGGCGAAGGGCAGCGAGCTGGTGCTGTTCGACATCAACCGCAATGCCCGGCTCGGCCCGCTGCTGACGCCGGCCACCACCGCGGCGCTCGACCGGCTGCTGCCGCCGGGGGCGCGGGCCTATCGCACGACCATCATCGCCAATGCCGGGCCTGACCAGGCCGAGGCGGTGGAGCGCGTGACCGAAGCCGGGTCCACGGCGGAACGGGTCCGGCCGATCGGCCTCGCCTGGCCGCGCGACATCTTCTCCCTCTCGCATGTCGCGCTGCCCTTTCCCGTCAGCGACGGGCTCTACGGCCTGGACCCCGACCCGGCCGACGACCTCGGGGTGCGGCTCGGCGCCCTCGCGGTGCGCGGCGAGCGCGGGGTGCTGACGGTCAGCCCCGAGGCGGTGACGCGACTCTCCTCCAACCCCTTCTTTCCCTACCTGCTGGCACGGATCGACGAGGGGCTGGCGCCGGCCCGCTGATGCGGCCGGCCCGCGGCGGGGCGCTTTGGGACGCATGGGGCAGGGCCGGGACGCCGGGCTGATCCCAACCCCCTGGCCGGGTCATTAGCCTGCATCCCGGCGGCGGCCCGGCGCTGCCCCGACTTGCGTGCAGACCGGGATGAGGGACACCACATGCGCCGCCCGGGCCGCACGGCGAACATCCCCTTCCGCAAGCGGCCGCGTGCCCTGCCCGCGCTGCTGCTGCCGATGCTGCTGGCCGCCTGCGACGACCCGGCGCCGCCGCCGGCGCCGGAAATCCGGCCGGTGCGGGTCGTGACCGTCGCCCCGCGCAGCGGCGGCGACAGCGTCTCGATCACCGGCACCGTGGCGGCGGAGACCGAGGTCAACCTCGCCTTCCGGATCGACGGCCGCATGGTCGAACGCCTGGTCAATGTCGGCGACCGCGTCACCGCCGGCCAGCTCGTCGCCCGGCTGGACCGGCAGAACGAGGAGAATTCGCTGCGCGCCGCCCGCGCCCAGGCCTCCGCCGCCCGCGCCCAGCTGACCGAGGCGCGCAACAACTACCAGCGCCAACGCGACCTGCTGCAGACCGGCTTCACCACCCGCGTCCGCTACGACGAGGCGACGCGCACCCTGCGCGGGGCCGAGTCCGGGCTCGACGCCGCCCAGGCCCAGGTCAACATCGCCGAGAACCGGCTCGGCTATACCGAGCTGCACGCCGATGCGGGCGGCACGGTCACCGCCCGCGGCGCCGAGCCGGGGGAGGTCGTGCAGCCCGGCCGCATGATCGTCCAGATCGCGCGGGAGGAGGGTCGCGACGCGGTCTTCGACGTGCCGCCGGCGATGAAGGACCAGGCCCCGGCCGACCCGATCATCGAGGTGATGCTGACCATGGACCCCACGGTGCGGGCCACGGGCCGGGTGCGGGAGGTCTCGCCGCGGGCCGATCCGATGACCGGCACCTTCCGCGTCCGCGTCGGGCTGGACGCCCCGCCGCCGGCCATGCGGCTCGGCTCCACCGTCAGCGGCCGGATGGAGATCGGCGGCAGCGCGCTGATCGAGATCCCCGCCGGGGCGCTGACCCGGTCGCAGGCGCAGCCGGCGGTCTGGGTGGTGGATCCGGCGACGCAGACGGTGTCGCTCAGGGTGATCGAGGTGGTGCGCTTCGACCCCGCCCGCGTGCTGGTCGGCCAGGGGCTCGAGAGTGGCGAGACCGTGGTCACCGCCGGGGTGCAGGCGCTGCGGCCGGGCCAGAAGGTGCGGCTGCTGGGGCAGCAGGCCGCGGCGCGATGATCGGCCCCAATCTCTCGGCCGTCGCGGTCAGCCGCCGGTCGGTCACCATCTACCTGATGATCGTGGCCGTGGTGGCCGGCAGCCTTTCCTTCTTCCGGCTCGGCCGCAACGAGGACCCGGCCTTCACCTTCCGCACCATGGTCGTGCAGGCGGCCTGGCCCGGCGCCTCGATCGAGGAGACGCTGCTGCAGGTGACCGAGCGGCTGGAGCGCACGCTGCAGGAGGTGCCGAACCTCGACACGCTGCGCAGCTACACCGTGCCCGGCCAGACCACGATCTTCGTCGACCTCAAGGGCTCGACCAGGCCGGCCGTGGTGCCGGACATGTGGTACCAGGTGCGCAAGCGGGTCGGCGACATGCGCCACACCCTGCCGCAGGGCGTGATCGGCCCGGGTTTCGACGATGATTTCGGCGATACCTTCGGCATCATCTACGGCTTCACCGCCGACGGCTTCACCCACCGGGAGCTGCGCGACCAGGTCGAGGCGGTGCGCTCCCGCCTGCTCGGCGTGCCCGATGTGGCGAAGGTCGAGATCCTGGGCGCGCAGGACGAGCGCATCTTCCTGGAATTCTCGACCGAGCGCCTGGCCGGCCTCGGGCTCGACCTGCAGGCGCTGGCCGCGGCGCTGCAGGCGCAGAACCTGGTGCGGCCGGCGGGGCTGGTGCAGACCGGCGACGAGCGCCTGTCGATCCGTGTCTCCGGGGCCTTCGGGACGGAGCAGGACCTGCTGGCGGTGAATTTCGTCGCCGATGGCCGGATGGTCCGGCTGGGCGACATCGCCGAGATCCGCCGCGGCACCGCCGACCCGCCGCAGCCGCTGTTCCGGGTGAACGGGCAGCCGGCGATCGGCCTGGCGGTGGCGATGCGGGCGGGCGGCGACATCCTGACCCTGGGCAAGGCCGTGCTGCGGGAGATGGCGGCGATCACCGCGGAGCTGCCCATCGGCATCGAGCCGGTGCTGGTGGCGGACCAGGCCCGCACGGTGGACGACGCCATCGGCGAGTTCATGGAATCGCTGTGGCAGGCGATCCTGATCACCCTGGTGGCCAGCTTCGTGTCGCTCGGCCTCCGTCCCGGCTCGGTGGTCGCGCTGTCCATCCCGCTGACCCTGGCCATCTCCTTCCCGCTCATGGGGCTCTGGGGCATCGACCTCGACCGGGTCTCGCTCGGCGCGCTGATCATCTCGCTGGCCTTGCTGGTCGACGACGCGATGACCGCGATCGACGCCATGATCCGGCGGCTGGCCGCCGGCGACACCAAGCAGCAGGCGGCGACCTATGCCTATCGCACGCTGGCGGCGCCGATGATGACCGGCTCGCTGGTCACCATCGCCGGCTTCATCCCGATCGGCTTCGCCGCCAGCTCGGCCGGCGAATACACCTTCGGCATCTTCGCCGTCGTCGCCGTCACCCAGATGGTGTCCTGGGTCAGCGCCGTGCTCTTCGCGCCGGTGCTCGGCATGGCGATCCTCAAGCGGCCGGACCGGCCGGAGGGGGAGGCGCCGAAGCCGCCGGGCCTGACGCTGCGGCTGTACAACGCGCTGCTGCTCGGTGCCATGCGGGCGCGCTGGCTGACGCTCGCCCTCGCGGTCGGGATGTTCCTGCTCTCGCTATGGGCCGTCCGCTTCGTGCCGCAGCAATTCTTCCCGGCCTCGGACCGGCCGGAACTGCTGGTGGACCTGACCCTACCGCAGAGCAGCTCCATCCATGCCAGCGAGGCCGCGGTGCAGCGGCTGGATGCGGTGCTGGAGCGGGATCCGGAGGTGGAGCGCTGGAGCGCCTACGTCGGCCGCGGCGCCATCCGCTTCTACCTCCCGCTGAACGCGCAGCTGCCCAACCCCTTCTTCGCCCAGGTCGTCGTCGTGGCGAAGGATCTGGCGGCGCGGGAGGGCCTCCACCGCCGGCTGGAAGTGCTGCTGGCCGAGGAATTCCCGCAGGCCGTCGCTCGGGTCTATCCGCTCGAGCTCGGCCCGCCGGTCGGCTGGCCGCTGCAGTACCGCGTCACCGGGCCGGAGGTGGACAGGGTGCGCGAGATCGCCTTCCGCGTCGCCGGCGCGGTGGCCGCGGACAGCGACGCGCGCGGGGTGAATTTCGACTGGATGGAGCCGGCCCGGCAGCTCCGCGTGCGGATCGACCAGGACCAGGCGCGCCAGCTCGGACTGAGCTCGGCGGGCCTCGCCGCCACGCTGCATGCCGCCATCACCGGCACCACCGTGACCCAGCTGCGCGACGACATCTACCTGATCGAGGTGGTGGCCCGCGCCCTGCCCGAACAGCGGTTGTCGCTCGATGCACTGCGCAGCCTGCAGGTCTCGGTGCCGGGCGGGCGGACGGTCGCGCTCGGCACCTTCGCCAGCTTCGGCTACGAGCAGGAATTCCCGCTGATCTGGCGCCGCGACCGGGTCCCGACGCTGACGGTGCGGGCGGATGTGGTGCCGGGCAACCTGCCGGAAGCGGCGGTGGCGCGGCTCGAGCCGGCCATCGCCGCCATCGCCGCCGGCCTGCCGCCGGGCTACCGCGTCGAGCTCGGCGGCATCGCCGAGGAGAGCGCGGCGTCGCGCGGCTCGGTGCTGGCGGTCGTGCCGCTGATGCTGGCCATCATGGTCACCGTGCTGATGTTCCAGCTCCAGGGCTTCCAGCGGCTGGCCCTGGTGGTGGCGACCCTGCCGCTCGGCCTGATCGGCGTGGTCGGCGCGCTGCTGCTGTTCCGCCAGCCGCTCGGCTTCGTCGCCATCCTCGGCATCCTCGCGCTGCTCGGCATGATCGCCAAGAACGGCGTCATCCTGCTGGTGCAGATCGAGGCCGACCGCGAGGCCGGCCTGTCGGTCTGGGACGCGGTGGTGGCGGCCAGCAATTCCCGCTTCCGGCCGCTGACCCTGACCGCGCTGTCCACCGTGCTGGGGATGATCCCGATCGCGCCGACGGTCTTCTGGGGGCCGATGGCCTTCGCCATCATGGGCGGGCTGCTGGTGGCGACGCTGCTGACGCTGGTGGTGCTGCCGGTGCTCTATGTCACCCTGTTCCGCGCCCGGGCGCCGGACCGCAGCCACGCCACGGCACGGGCGCCGGCCGGGGTGGTGGCCGAATGAGCATGGCGGCAGTGGTCCGGCGCGGCCTGCCCTTCCTCGGCCTCTGGCTGGTGCTGGCCGGGCCGGACCCGTCCGGGCTGGCCTTCGGCCTGCCGGCCGCGGCGCTTGCCGCCGGGATGAGCCTCCGCCTGCTACCCGCCTCGGGCCGGGCGCCGCGGCTGCGGCCGGCGCTCCGCCTGGGCGCGGCGGTGCTGCAGGCCTCGGTCGGCGCCGGCATCGACATCGCCCGGCGCGCGCTCGACCCGCGCCGCGGCGTCCGGCCCGGCGTGGTCGCGGTGCCCCTCGGCATGCCGCCCGGCCCGGCGCGCGACGGCTTCCGGCTGCTGGCCAGCCTGCAGCCGGGCACGCTGCCCTGCGGCCTGGACGGGGCGGGGCGGCTGCTGGTCCATGCCCTCGATACCGGCCTGCCGGTGGCGGCGGAGATGCACGCGGCGGAGGCGCTGTTTGCCGCCGCCGCGGGCCAGGCGGTGCGGCATGGCTGAGGCGCCGGTCCTGGTCGCCCTGATCCTGGCGGCCCTGGTCATCCTCGCCTCGGTCGCCGGCGGGCTGTGGCGGGTGCTGCGCGGGCCCGATCCGGCGGACCGGCTGATGGCGACCCAGCTGCTCGGCACCGGCGGCATCGCCGTCCTGCTGCTGCTGGGCGCGGCGACGCGGCAGCCGGCGCTGCTGGACGTGGCGCTGGTGCTGGCGCTGCTCGGCGCCTTCGCCTCGGTTGCCTTCGTGCTGGCGTCGCGGCTGGTCGGCTCCCGATGAGCGCCGTCCTGGCGTTCCTCGGCCTGCTGGCGGTCGCCGCCGGCGCCGGCTTCTTCGTGGCCGGCACCGCCGGGGTGATCCGCTTCCCGGATACGCCGAGCCGCCTGCACGCCCTGACCAAGGCGGACAACCTCGGCCTCGGCCTGGTGGTGCTGGGGCTGCTGCCCTTCGTGCCCGGCTGGTTCTTCGCGCTGAAGCTCCTGCTGGTCTGGGCCCTGGTCCTGCTGTCCGGCGCCACCGCGGCGCAGCTGATCGCCGAGCGGGTGCGCGGGCCGGAGCCGCCCGCATGACCCTGGATGGGGTGCTGGCCGGGGTGCTTGACGGTCTCCTGGCCGCGCTGGTGCTGGCGGCCGCCGGCTGGACCCTGGCGGCGCCTGCCGCCTTCCCCGCCACCATCGGCTTCGTCGGCTTCGGCCTGCTGCTGACGCTGGCCTGGGTGCGGCTGGGTGCACCGGACGTCGCCCTGACCGAGGCGGCGATCGGCACCGGCGCCACCGGCGTCATCCTGCTGCTGGCGGTGGTGCGGCTGCGCGGCGGGGAGGAGGAAGTCTCGGCCGCCACGCCCGGCCGCGCGCTGGTCCTGGCCGCCGGGCTGCTGGCCGGTGCGGTCGGCCTGGCCCTGGCGCTGGCCGTGCTGGCGCTGCCGGACCCCGCGCCCGGGCTGGCGGCGGAGGCGGCGGCGCGCACCGCCCCGCTCGGCCTCGGCAACCCGGTGGCGGCGGTGCTGATGGTCTTCCGCGGCCTCGACACGCTGCTCGAATCGGTGGTGCTGGTCTTCACCGTGCTGGCCGTCTGGTCCATGGCGCCGGACCGGCACTGGGGCGGCCGGCCGGGGCCGGAATTCCCGCGGCAGGACGACGGACCGCTGGCGCTGCTGGCCCGGCTGCTGCCGCCGGTCGGCCTCGTCATCGGCATCTACATCGCCTGGGTCGGCACCGACGCGCCGGGTGGGAAATTCCAGGGCGGCACCATCCTGGCCGCCATGTGGGTGGTGGCCTGGGCGGCGGGGCTGGTGCAGGCGCCCTCCGTCGCCGACCGCCGGGTGCGGCTGATGCTGGTGGCGGGGCCGCTGGTCTTCGTCCTGGTCGGGCTCGCCGGCTTCGGCATCGCCGACGGCTTCCTCGCCTATCCGCCGGCGCTGGCCAAGCCGCTGATCCTGGTGATCGAGGCGGCGATGACCCTCTCGGTCGCCGCCGCCCTGGCCCTGCTGATCGCCGGCCCGCCGGAACACCCCCCGGAACGCGTGACATGAGCGGCGCGCCGATCTTCGGCCTCACCGGAGCGGCGCTGGTCGGCCTCGGGCTGTTCGGCCTCCTGGTGCAGGCGGCGGTGCTGCGGAAGATCCTCGCCTTCAACCTGCTGGGCGCCGGCGTCTTCCTGCTGTTCGGCGTGGTGGCGCAGCGCGGCGGCACCGCGGGCGGCGGCGCGGATGCGGTGCCGCAGGCCATGGTCATCACCGGCCTGGTGGTCGCCTTCGCCGCGACCGCGCTGGCCGTGGTCGTGGCGCTGCGCATGCACCAGATCACCGGCGCGGCGACGATCTCGGAATCCGACGGCGCGGAGCCCGGCGGGTCGGACGCGGCATGAGCCCGGCGACGCCCGGCGGCAGCCTGCTGGTGCTGGCGCTGATCCTGCCGGTCGCCGCCATGCTGGTCGCCTTCGTCCTCGGCGGCCGGGCGGCGGAGCGCCTGGCGCTCGCCGCGCTCGGCCTCGGCGCCCTGCTGGCCATGCTGGTCGCCGCGGCGGTGTACCGGGCCGGGGCGCCGCTGGCCTATGCGGTCGGCGGCTGGGCCCCGCCGCTCGGCCTCGCCCTGCGCGCCGATGGCGTGACGGCGGCGATGCTGCTCACCGCGGCCCTCGTCCTCCTCGCCGTCGCGCTGTTCGGCCGGACCGGCCATGCGACGCCGCCCGGCCTCGCCGAGGCCCGGGCACCCTTCGCCTTCTGGTGCTTCCTGCTGGCACTCTCGGCCGCGCTCGCCGCGGCCTTCCTGGGCGGCGACCTGTTCAATCTCTTCGTCGCGCTGGAGATGCTGACCTTCGCGGCGCTCGCCCTCGCCTGCCTCGAGGGCAAGCCGAGCCAGTTCCGCTCCGAGCTGCGCTACCTGCTCTTCGCGCTGATCGGCTCGGTGCTCTACCTGCTCGGCACCGTGCTGCTCTACGGCGGCTACGGCACGCTGGACATCGCCCTGCTGGCCGGCCGGGCGCGGGCGGATGCGCCGACCCTGCTGGCGGCGGCGCTGATGACGGCCGGGCTGGCGGCCAAGATGGCGCTGTTCCCGCTGCATCTCTGGCTGCCGCCGGCGCATGCCGGGGCGCCGCCGGCGGCCTCGGCGGTGCTGTCGGGGCTGGTGGTCAAGGCGTCCTTCGTGCTGCTGCTGCGGCTGTGGTTCTGGGTGATGCCGCCGCTCGCCGCCGCGGCCGCGGCACCGCTGCTGGCGGCGCTGGGCGCCGCGGCGATCCTGGCCGGCAGCCTGGTGGCGCTGCGGCAGGCGCGGCTGAAGCTGCTGGTCGCCTACTCGACCGTCGCGCAGATCGGCTACCTCTTCCTGATGTTCCCGCTGGCCCTGGCCGGCGATGCCGAGGTCGCCGCCCGTGCCTGGCTGGGCGGCATCCTGCAGGCGTCCTCGCATGCCTTCGCCAAGGCGGCGATGTTCCTCGCGGCCGGGCTGATCGCCGGCGCGCTCGGGCACGACCGCATCGCGGCGCTGGGCGGGGCGGGACGGGCGGTGCCGGTCTGCGTCGTCGCCTTCGGGCTGGCCGGCCTGTCGCTGATGGGCATCCCGCCGAGCGGCGGCTTCACCGCGAAATGGCTGCTGCTGACCTCAGCCGTCGCCACCGGCCAGTGGTGGTGGGCGCTGGTGATCGTCGGCGGCGGCGTGCTGACCGGCGGCTATGTCTACCGGGTGCTGGCCGGGTCGCTGACGGCGCCGCCCGTGACCGATGCGCCAATTGGCGATGCGCCGCTGCCGGCAGCGGCGTCGCGCGGGCCGCAGCTGGTGGCGCTGGCGCTGGCGCTGGTCTCGGTCGGGCTGGGCCTGCTGCCGCTCGCCTCCTTCGGGCTGGTGCAGGTGGGGCGGCTGGGGGCCGCGCCGTGACCGGGTCCCAGTACCTGCTGCTGGCCAGCTTCGGCGCTCCGCTCGGCCTGCTGATTGCCTGCCTGTGGGAGGCGCCGCGGCGGCGCCTGCCCGGGTTGCTCTGGCTGGCGCCGCTGCCCGCGCTGGCCGCGGCGCTGCTGGCGGCGGACGGCCCGCCGCTGGTCCTCGATCCCGCCAGGCTGCGCTTCACCCTGGCGCTGGACGCGCCTTCGGCGCTGCTGCTCGGCGCGGTGGCGCTGCTGTGGAGCGCGGCGGGCGCCTATGCGCATGGCTATCTCGGCGGCAAGCCGGGGGCGCGGCGCTTCGCCCTGTGGTGGCTGGTCACCTTGTCCGGCAGCCTCGGCGTCTTCGTCGCGGCGGATCTCGTCAGCTTCTACCTGGCCTTCGCCCTGGTCAGCCTGCCCGCCTTCGGGCTGATCGTGCAGGACGGCACGCCGCGCGCCCGGCGGGCCGGCGAGGTGACGCTGCTGCTGGCGGTGCTCGGCGAGGTCGCGCTGCTGCTCGGCTTCGCGCTGCTGGGCGATGCGGTGCCCGGGCCGAGCCTTGCCATCGCCGATGCGCTGGCGGCGCTGCCGGACAGCCCGGCGCGGAGCATGGTGGTGGGGCTGCTGGTCGCCGGCTTCGGCCTCAAGGCCGGGCTGGTCCCGCTGCATGTCTGGCTGCCGCTGGCGCATCCGGCGGCGCCGATGCCGGCCTCGGCGGTGCTCAGCGGCGCCATCGTCAAGGCCGGCATCATCGGCCTGCTGCGCTTCCTGCCGCCGGATGCGGCGGACTGGGGCGGGGTGCTGGCCGGGCTCGGGCTGGCGACCGCCTTCTGGGGGGTCGGCTGCGGCATCACCCAGGACAACCCGAAGACGGTGCTGGCCTATTCCACCGTCAGCCAGATGGGCGTCACCGTCGCCGCGCTGGGCATGGGCCTGGCGCTGGCAGTCCCCGGCACCGCCATGGCCGTCGCCTTCTATGCCGCCCATCATGTGCTGGCGAAGGGGGCCCTGTTCCTCGCCGTGGGGGTGGGCGCCGTCCTGGGTGGCGCCCGCCGCCGGACGCTGGTGCTGCTGCCGGCGCTGGTGCTGGCCCTGGGCTTCGGCGGCATGCCGGGCACGGGCGGGGCGCTGGCCAAGGCGGCGGTGAAGCCGCAGCTCGGCGACGGGCTGCCCGGCCTGCTCGCGGCGCTCTCGGCCATGGGCTCGACGCTGCTGATGCTGCATTTCACGCGGCGCCTCGCGGCCGTGCGGCCGGCGGCGGCGCGGTCCGTGCCAATCCTGGCGCCGGTCCTGCTGGCGGCCTGGCTGGGCATGGCTGCGGCGGCCCTGCTGCTGCCCTGGGCATTGTACCGGCCGCTGGGCCTCGGCAATCCCTGGGACGTCCTGGGCAAGGACCTCGCCATGGCGCTCTGGCCGGTGCTGGCGGGGGCGTTGCTCGCCATAGCGCTGGCCCGCTGGGGCGGGCGGTTGCCGCGCGTGCCGGAGGGCGACCTGCTGGTGCTCACCGGCCGGGCCGGAGGCCTTGGCGAGGCCATCGGCGCGGCGGTCGCGCGGCTGGAGGCGGCGTTGCGCGCCTGGCCGGTGGCGGGGATGGCGCTCCTGGCCCTGATCCTGGCCTTGTTCGGCACGATGCTGGCCGCGGCACGCTGACACCGCCGCACCCGATGCCGAGGGCGGCGGCAGCCACCCCCAGCCGCGGATGACGGCGCGGAGATCCGCCGGCGCAGGTCCTCCCCGCTGTGCCCGGGCGGGCTCAGCCGGCCTCGCGCAGCGTGATCCTTACGACATCGCCTCCGAGCGCCAGCATCAGCCCGGTGCGGCGCGTCCGCAGCCGCATGATCACCCCCGCCTGGTTCTGCAGCCACATCTCGCCGATGCTCTGGGTGCCGGCGACGGCGCCGAGCCGCGCCCGGGCGTAGGTCCCGCCGAAGCGTGATGGGTCACTGAGATTGTACACCTCGCCGTCGGCATCCACCGTCGAGGCGCCGATGCCGCCGACCCCGAGGCCGAGCACGCCGAAGGGCACCTCCTGCCCACGGATGCTGAGGACGCCGCTGCCCCCGCCCCCGCTGCCGAGGAAGCCGGCCTGCACGAGCCGCATCGTCACCGTGGCGTCGGGTGCCTGGTCGCGGATCACGGCGGGTCCGACCGCACCGCTTCGGGCGCAGGCGTTGAGCAGCGCCGCTGCCCCCAGCAGGGGCCCGTGATGCAGCAGCAGGCGGCGGCGGGATGGGCGGCGCATGGGTGGTACTCCTGGTGACTGGGAGGTGGCGAGGATTGCCCGCGGCAGCGCTGGGTACGGATGCGGCGCGGCGCCAGCGGGCACGCATGGGTGCAGCGTCCGATGCCTGTGCCGGGTGTCCGGCGGCCGGGATCCCCGCCGGGCTTCGTGCCGGCATCGGACAACCTCCGGCGCCGACAGCGGATGCCCGGCAGCCACGGCTCAGGCGGCGGTGGCGACGGCCTGCGCCCCCGCCAGCGCCTCGCGGAGCGCTTCCTCCTTGGTCTCGTCGAAGGAGCTGCGCATGATGCTGCCGCCGGAGCCCTGCAACTCGGCCATGACCTTGTCGGCCGTCATCTTGCGTATCAGCAGGAACAGGGCGGCATGGCCGGCCTCGAGGCTCTTGGCGACATCGAGCATGAACTTGTCGTTGATGCCGACATCGGCAAGCTTGCCGCCGAGCGCGCCCGAGGCCGCGCCGATCGCGGCCCCGAGCAGGGGCGAGAGGATGATCAGCCCGAGCAGCGAGCCCCAGAGCGCACCGGACGCGGCGCCGGCCGCAGCCGGGGAGAACAGCTGGTTCAGCTTCACCTGCCCGTCCGGCTGCTTCACCGCGACGACGGCATCGCCGAGTTCGATGAGGTATTCCTTCTGCATGCCAAGGAGGCGGCTGCGCACCTGCTCGGCCTGGGGCTCGGTCGGATAGGCGATGACGAGGAGATCGGCCATGATCGGTCCATTCCTGGGCGCTGTGGGTTACTGGTAAGGCGCGAAGGCCGCGGCGGCGCAGGCCAGGCCGCGGCGGTTGCGGAGCGCGAGGCCCAGCAGCAGCCGCGCCTTGAGGCCGGAGAGGATGCCGGCCGGGATGAGGCCCCGGCCGAGCAGGTCGATCTCGCCGCCGGCATAGCCATAGGTGCCGGTGAAGACCGGGCCGGCCAGGCAACGGCTGGCGAGGACGACCGGCATGGCTGTCGCGAGTTCGCCGAGCAGCGGCGCCGCCTCGGCCGGGACATGGCCCGCCCCCATGCCCTCGATGACGGCGCCGGCATAGCCGAGCTGCAGCAGCACCTCGAGCAGCCGCCCGTCCTCGCCCATGCCCCAGTGCAGCAGCGCGACACGACTGGGCGGGCCGCCGTAGCTGGGCAGGCCGGGCAGCCGCGGCGGCCGGGCATGAATGCGGGGACGGCCTTCCGCCACCACGCCGATCGGTCCGGCGAGCGGCGAGGCGAAAGCCGAAGGCAGCGCGGTATGCGCCTTGCGCACGAAGCGCGCGGCGTGGATCTCGTAGTTCAGCACCACCAGCGTGCCGAGGCCGCGCGCCTCGGCCGATGCCGCGGTGCGGACCGCGGCGAGGAGGTTCGCCGGCCCGTCGGCACCCGGCGCATCGGCGCCGCGCATCGCCCCGGTGACCACCACCGGCTGGTCGCCGCCCAACAGCAAATCGAGCAGGAAAGCGGATTCCTCGATGGTGTCGGTACCCTGCACCACCACCGCCCCGGTGAAGTCCTGGGCGAAGGCCTTCTCGATCCGCTGCGCGACCTCGAGCAGGTTGGCCGGCGAGAGGGAGGGGCTCGGCAGGCGGAAGGGCGATTGCGCCACCACCTCCGCGATATCGGCCAGCGCCGGGACGGCCGCGACGAGGTCCTCGGCGCCGAGCCGCGGCGCGATGCCGCCGGCCTCGCCCGGCAGCATGGTGATGGTGCCCCCGAGCGAGAGGACGAGGATGCGCGGCCGAGCCATCACGCCGGCCCCCCCGCCCGCACCCCCGCCCGCACCGGCCGCGCGAAGGTCGGGCCGAGTGCCGCCTCGTCCGGGATATCATGCTGGACCCCGCCGGGAGCCTCATCGGGGACCCCGTCCGGGATCTCGTCCGGCTTGTAGCCCGGCAGCCGGCTGGCGGGCAGGATGGTCAGCAGGGATACGCAGGCCATGATCAGCAGCCCGATCTTCAGCGCCCGCAGCCGGGCCGCGGTATTGACCTCGACCGCCGCCGCCACCTGCTCGGGCGAGGCCGTCGTGCGGGCCATGACGTCGCGCAGCCGATCGTTGGAGACGAAGTTGATGCTGTCGAGATCGAGCTGGGACTGGATCTCCGGCGGCAGGCGCGGATTCTCGGCGACGGCGCGCAGCACATTGGCGCTGAGCAGGCCGACCAGCAGCGCGCCCGCCACCGCGGTGCCGACGCCGGCGGCCAGGTTCTGCGCCGTGCCGCGCAGCGAGCCGACATCGCCGGCCAGCTCCTTCGGCGCGGCGCTGACCAGCACGTTGAACACCAGCGTGACCAAAGCCCCCTGGCCAATGCCGAAAAGGATCAGCCCGGTCATCACCACCGGCGCGCCCCAGTCGTTGCGGATGACGAATGCAAGCCAGAGCAGCGCCAGCGTGCACAGGGCGAAGCCGACCATGCCGATCACCCGCGGGGTGAACCGGCGATAGAGCCTGACCACCAGCATGGCGGTGAAGAAGACCGTCAGGTTGAAGGGCATCATGGCGATCGCCGTCTCGATCGGCGTCCGGCCCTGGACGATCTGGATATAGAGCGGCACGGCGAAGTTCAGCATCGCCTCCAGCGCCACCACGCTGAACATGGCGATCACCGCCGCGCGCTCCTGGTTCGAGGTGATGACCCGCAGGTCCAGCAGCGGGGTGCCGCCCCGCGCCTGCACCCGCCGGCACCAGGCGACGAAAAGCTGCAGCAGCGCCAGGCCGGTGACGATCATCAGCGGCGCCGGCGACATGCCCAGCACGTCGAAGGGCGCGCCGGGACGGGCGGTGCCGAGGCCCCAGCGGTTCAGGTTGTTGACGCCGAAGACGGTCAGGATGATGGCCGCCGCGGCCAGCACCACGCCGACCAGGTCGATCCGCACCTCCGGCCGCCCGGCCTGCGGCTTCAGCCGGGAGCTGAGCACGAAGACCAGGGCGCAGACCAGGATGAGCAGGCCGAAGACCGGCCGCCAGCCGATGAAGGTGCCGAGCATGCCGCCGATGAGAAAGGCGGCGACGCCGGCACCGGCGCGGGCCGAGCCCAGCGCCCCCACCGCGGTCGCCTGCTGCGCCCCGCGGTAGTGATGGGCGATCAGCGCCACCAGGGCCGGCACGTTCACCGCCGCGGCGAGGCCGGCCAGCAATTGCGCGGCGAGCATCACCGGCGCCGCGGGCGCGAAGGTCATCAGCACCTGCGCCGCGCCGAAGGCCAGCACCACGTAGCGGAAGACGGTGGTGGCGCCGAAGCGCTGCACCAGCTTCGCGCCCAGCATCACGAAGCCCGCCACCGCGAGGGAATACATCACGATGCCGGTCGCGATGGTGGTGGGCGGGACGCCGAAGCTCGCCACCATCCCCGACAGCGATACCGGCAGCGCGGCCACGTTGAAGGACATGATCGCCTGGCCGAGTGCGATGGCGATCATCGGGACCCAGCTCTCGGGTGCCGTGCCGGCGGGCGGCGGTGCCGGCGGAGTGGCCTGGACGTTCATGGACGGGTTTCCTTCCCTGCGGTTCCGCTCAGCCTGGACCGGCCGCGGAGGCGAAGAGGTTCAGCCCCAGCTGCTCCGACAGGAACCGGGTCGCCAGCTGGCCACGGACGCTGTTGCCGGCCTCGTCCAATGGCGGCGAGAAGGTGCCGAGGCCGCCCTTGCCCGGCGCGATGGTGACGAGGCCGCCGGCGACACCGCTCTTGCCGGGCAGGCCGACCTCGTAGAGCCAATCGCCGGATTGCTCGTAGAGCCCGGCGGTGGCCATCACGGCCAGCACGCGCTGGCAGCGGTCGGCATCCAGCACCCGATCCCGCGTCACCGGGTTCACGCCGCCATCGGCCAGCGTGGCGCCCATCACCGCCAGGTCGCGGGCCGTGACGTTGACGGCGCATTGCCGGGTATAGAGGTCGGTCGCCTCATCCGGGTCGCAGTACATCCGGCCATAGCCCTGCAGCAGCCGCGCGATGCCCTGGTTGCGCTGGTTGGTCGCCGCCTCCGAGGCATAGACGGCCGCATCCATCGCCAGGTCGCGCCCGGCGAAGCGGGACAGGCCCTCCAGCAGGAAGCGCCACTTCTCGGCATGGGTCCGACCCGGGACCAGGCTGGTGGTGGCGATGGCACCCGCATTCACCATGGGGTTCATGGTGCGGTCGCGGTTCAGCTCGATCGCCATGACCGAGTTGAACGGCAGGCCGGTCGCATTGACGCCGATGCACTCCCGCGCCCGCCCGCCGCCCAGCGCCTGGCAGACCAGGGCGAAGACGAAGGGCTTGGAGATGCTCTGGATCGAGAAGGCGCGGTCCGCCTCTCCCGCCGCATGCAGCGTCCCGTCCACCGCGGCGACGCATAGCCCGAACCAGTCCGGCCTGGCCGCGGCGAGGACCGGGATATAGTCGGCAACCTTGCCGTCGGTGACCGGGGCATAGCGTTCCCAGGCGGCGCGGACCAGGCCCTCGACCGCTGCCGCCCCGGGCAGCTGGCCGGTGGAGACGGCCGTGGGGCCGGCCGCTTCCTCCAGGTGCAGAAGGCGATGCATGCGCGCTGTCTCCGGCCGGTTCCGGGTGGCTACTGGAGGGTGACCTCGCCGACGAGCTGCAGCCCCTGCTGCTTGTTGAAGGTCAGCGCCTTCAGCTGCTTCTCGGGTGTCTGGATGACGGCGACGCCGCGCCCCATGTCGACCGCCACGATCCTGCTGGCCGGGAAACGGGTCTGCATCGCGTTCAGCAGCATGACCTCGAGCACCCCGCGTGGGGTATTGCCCTCGCCTGCGCGGCGCATCACCTCGGCCCGGAGGTCGGGTGCCAGCTCGTTGAGTTCGGCAGCCTGGAATTCGCGCGACCCCATGCTGGACTGCGCCGCGGCCGGCAGCGCGAAGGCCGCGACCACGAGGCCGGCCAGAGCCGGCGAGGCGATCCTGGAACGACGGAACGACATCGTATCTCTTCTCCTGCTGGCTGCCGCGACGCGGTTCCCCGGGACCTTCGCTGGACTGCGGAAGACCGGCGCCATGGCGTGCGGTGCCGACGCTAGCCCCCGAGGCCAGCGAAAGGATTGGCCTGGCATCCCCGGTTTGAACCTGCTGTCCCAAATGGATCCGCATTGCTTGCCGTGGGCTGCCGAAACGGTTTCCGTGCATGGGTCGGGTTCTGCTGAGGCGCGCGCCCACCGAAGGGGGTCTGCCGCCGCGGGCAGCAACCGCATGGGAGGCACCAGGAATGCAGACCTCAGGTCTTGCCCGCGTCCATGACGCCCGGTTTCTCCCGCAGCCCGGGTTCGAGCATGCCACGCTGGATTCGAGGCTGCGGCCGGTGCATGTCTTCTCGACGGCATCGGTGCCGCCGGCGCGGCAGTTCGACGCCTGGCAGGCGCAATGCGGTCCCGTGCTCGACCTCGGCGCGCCGCCCGGACCGGCCTTCGGGTATCGCGCGCATTGCACCGCCTGGAAGCTCGGCCCCTTCGCGCTGACGAGCGTGTCCGCCGCGGCGGCGCGCTATCGTCGCACGCCGGCGCAGATACGGCGTGACGCCATCGATCATTGGGTCATCCGGATGGCACGCCGCGGCACGCAAAGCCTGTGGAACGAAACCGGCGCGGCCGTTATGGCGCCGGGTATCCCCTGCATCATGTCGCTCGGCAGCGCCTTCGACGGCGAAAGGTCCGACCTCGACTGGGTCAGCCTCGTGGTGCCGCGCGACCTGTTTCCCAGCATCGCCCCGACCATCGACCGCAGCCTGCACGTCGGGCTCGACGGCAGCCTCGGCCTGCTGCTCGGTTGCTATCTCGAGATGATCAACGCACAGCTCGGCACCATGACGGAGGCGGAGCTGCCGCGCCTGGTTGCGGCGACGCGGGCCATGGTCGCGGCCTGCATCGCCCCGGCGCCGGGCATCCGGGAGGCCGCGGCGCCGCTGCTCAACCATACCAGGATGGAGCGGGTGCGCCAGGCCATCCGGCATAACCTGCGCTCGCCCACGCTGACGCCGAAGCGGATTTGCCGGCTGGTCGGCATGTCGCGTTCGCAGCTCTACCGGCTGTTCGAGCCCATCGGCGGCGTCGCCCGCTATATCCAGGCGGAGCGCCTGCGCGAAGCGCATCGCGCGCTCGCCAATCCGGACAACCAGCGCGGCATCCACGAGGTCGCGGAGGATCTGGGCTTCTTCGACGCTTCGGCATTCAGCCGGATCTTCCGCCGGGAGTACGGCTGCACGCCGAGCGAGGTGCGCTCCGCGGCCGTCGCAGGTTTGAGCGATGCCTCGCCGCAGCGGTCGCCGCGGCCGCGCGGGGCGGTCGCGGTGGCCAGTCTCACGGACCTGCTGCAACTGCAGCTGCGGCCGTGAACCGGCGGGGGATGAAGCGTCGCCCGACCCCATCCGGGGGCTGCCCCGGGCCGGTCAGCGCAGCGGCAGCAGCCAGGGCACGAGCAGCAGGCTGATCGCCATCACCACCAGGGTGAAGGGCACGCCCAGCTTGACGAAGTCGCCGAAGCCATAGCCGCCGGGCGCCACCACCAGCGTGTTCACCGGCGAGGAGACCGGCGTCATGAAGGCGGAGGAGGCGGCGAGGGCGACGATCATGGCGAAGGGATAGGGGGAGGCGCCGATATCCGTGGCGACCGCCAGCGCGACGGGTGCCATCAGCACCGCCGTCGCCGTGTTCGAGATGAACATCCCGAGCCCGGCGGTGACGACGAAGATGATGCCGAGCAAAAGGTGCGGCGCGGCATTGCCCGCCACCGCCAGCACGCCCTCCGCCGCGAGGTCGACGCCGCCGGTCCGCTGCAGCGCCACCGAGAAGGGCAGCATGCCGACGATCAGCACCAGGCTCTTCCAGCTGATGGCGCGATAGGCGCTGGCCAGGTCGACGCAGCCGGCCAGGCCCATCAGCAGGCAGCCGATCAGCGCGGCATGGGCATTGGGCAGCACGCCGCCCACCATCAGCCCCACGGTGACCAGCAGCGCCGCCACCGCCGCCAGCGCCCGGCTCGGTGCCGGCAGCACCTCGTCGAATTCCGCCGGCAGGTTCAGCAGCACGAGGTCGCCGTTGCTGCCCCGCAGCTCGGCGATATCCGACCAGAATCCGAACAGCAGCAGCGTGTCGCCAACCTGCAATTTCTGCCGCAGCAGATCCGGGCCGACGATGGCGCGACCCCGCCTGAGCCCGACGGCGGTGAGCCCATCCTCGGAGCGCAGCCGGGCCTGCAGCAGCGTCTGGCCGACCAGGCTCGACTCCGCCGGCACCAGCGCCTCCACCATGCCGACCTCCTGCGCCCGGCTGGCGAAGTAGCGGGTCTCGTCGCCCAGGGGCAGGGGCTGCAGGCCGTGCCGGGCAAAGAGTTCGGCGTGTTCCACCCGGGTTTCCTGCACATCGGCCAGCAGGACGTCGCCGCCCTGCAACGCCAGGGTGGCCGAGGGGTGCAGCAGGTCGTGGCCGAAGCGCCGCCGCCGCTCCACGGCGAGGATGTTCATGCCCTCCGCCCGGAGCGACAGGGTGTCCAGCGTCCGGCCGGCCAGCGCTGAATCCTCGGGTACCAGGAGGCGGTACTCGCGGTCCGGCAGGGCATAGAGCTCGACCCAGTCGGCCAGGCGCGCGCGGCGGGCCGGGGGCGCGGGGGCCGCCCCCCCGGCCAGCAGGCGGCGCGCGAACAGCATGTAGCCGACCCCGGCCAGCAGCAGCGGCAGGCCGAACGGGGTGACGGCGAAGAAGCCGAAGCCCTCGATCCCCTGGCGCTGCAATTCGGCATTTACCACCAGGTTGGGCGCGGTGGCGACCAGGGTCAGCATGCCGCTGAGCAGCGCCGCGACCGAGAGCGGCATCATCAGCATGCGGGGCGAGGCCCCGGTCCGCTGGCAGAGCCGCAGCACGATCGGGATGAAGATCGCCACCACGGCGGTGCTGCTCATCACCGCGCCCAGGCCGGCGGCGACCAGCATGAGCAGGACCAGCAGCCGCGTCTCGCTGCTGCCCGCCGTCTCGCCCAGCCAGTCGCCGACCCGCCGGGCGACGCCGGTCCGCACCAGCCCCTCCCCGATGACGAAGAGTGCCGCGATCAGCACGATGTTCGGGTCGCTGAAGCCGGCCAGCGCCTCCTGCACCGTCACCGCGCCGGTGAAGGGCAGCAGCACGATCATGATCAGCGCGACCGCATCCATGCGTGGCCGGTTGATGACGAACATCGCGATGGCCGCGGCGAGCAGCAGCAGCACGAGGAGCAGATCGGTGGTCATCGCGGGGCCCTCCGGCCGGATCGAGGATAGCGGGCCGCGGCCATCAGCCGCGGAGTTCCGGCACCGATCGGAGCACCCCGGCCATGCCGGTCAGCATGATCTCGGCCCCGATGCACAGCAGCAGGAAGGCGGCGAGCTTGGAGGCGACCAGCGTGCCCTGCGGCCCGAGCCGCCGCACCAGCGCCGCGGCATAGGCGTAGGCGAGCCAGACCGAAGCGGCGACCGCGGCGGCGACGAGCACGGCGGCGACGGCGCTGACCAGCAGGTCGCTGAGGCCGGCCGCGCCCCTTTCCGCGCCCAGGGCGACGGAGGCGGCGATGGAGCCGGGCCCGGTGGTCAGCGGCAAGGTGAGCGGGAAGAAGGCCATGCGCTCCACCGGCGCGGTGTCGAGCGCGGCCGGCGCCCGGTCCTCCCGGCGGCGCCCCTCCGGCTCCTCGTCCAGCATGCGCCAGCCGGAGACGGCGACGGCGAGGCCGCCGGCGATGCGCAGGGCCTCGAGCGACACGCCGAAGAAGCCGAGCACGCGGGAGCCGAGGAAGAGCGCCACGACCAGCACGGCGAAGCTGTTCAAGGCGATGGCGCGCGCCAGGCGCGCCCGCTGCTGCGTCGTCAGCCACTGGGTCATGCCGTGGAAGACCAGCGCGCCGCCCAGCGGGTTGATGATGCTGATCAGGGCGGAATAGCCGAACAGCCAGTCCGAGAGCAGCCTGGCGACGAGGAAGCCGTCGATCATCGCCGGGCCTGGCCGGGCGTCGCGCGCTCGGCAGGACTCAGCGCAGCTCGATGGTGACGCTGCCCTGGGCGAAGCGCAGTTGGCCGCCGGCGCGGTCGGCGCGCAGCCGCAGCTCGACCCCGGTCTCGTTGCGCAGGAAGCGGGTTTCCGGGCCGTTCCCGCCGCCCGGCGGGCGTGGCGCGATGCGTTCCTGGTAGCGGCCCGGGAAGTCCTCTAACCGGCGCAGGTTGAAGACCTCCCCGCTCGCGGCAAGGGTGGCGACGCCGAGGCTGCCGAACTCCAGCCCGCGGACGGAGAAGGACAGTTCCTCGCCGCGGAAGCGCAGCCGGCCGCCGCCGACGGCGGCCCCGACCGCCAGGATGCCGATGCGGACCTGCTGGATCTCGATCGAGGCGTCCGGGTTCGGGTCCGGCCGTGACGACGGGCGCGGCTGCCCGCGGACCGGGCGGGCGCCGGGCAGGAGAAGGGTGCAGACAGCGGCCAGGGCGGCCAGGCGGTTGCGCATGGTCATGCAGTCTCCCCCGGTGTGGCCGCGCTGGTGCCGGGACAGGTCGGACCCGCGCGCCCGAGCCGGCACGGGCGCCTGCGGTGATGCAGCACATCCTCAAAGGCCCCAGGGCAGGCCGGCGACGAACCAGACGACGAAGAACAGCGTCCAGGCGACGCACATGACCGCCACATGCGGCAGCATCAGCGCGATCACCGTGCCGACCCCGGCCTCCTTCTGGTAGCGTTGCGCGAAGGTGACGATCAGCGCGAAATAGGCGTTCAGCGGCGTGATGGAATTCATCGGGCTGTCGCCGACGCGGTAGGCCGCCAGCACCACTTCGGGATCGACGTTCAGCTTCATCAGCAGCGGGATGAAGATGGGGGCGAAGAGCGCCCATTTGGCGACGGCACCGGTGATGATCAGGTCGATGACGAGGGTCACCAGGATGAAGCCGATCAGCAGCCAGAGCGCCCCCAGATTGGCATCCTTCAGCACGCCGGCGAGGCCGACGGCGGCCAGGGTCGCCATGTTGCTGTAGTTGAAGAAGGCGAGGAACTGCGCGATGACGAAGAGCAGCAGGATGAGCCCCGCCAGGCTGCCGATCGCCTTTTGCATCGCGCCGATGATGCCGTTGGCGCCCTGCAGCTTGCCCGAGCCGATGCCGAAGGCGGCGCCGGAGACACCGAAGATCAGCGCGATGGAGACGATCAGGCTGCCCATGAAGGGCGAGGCCCCGATGATGGCCCCCGTCTCCGGATGGCGCAGCGGCGCGCCGGGCGGCAGGGTCAGCAGCGCGATGAAGCCCAGCACCGCCAGCATGGCATAGAGCGCGAAGCGCAGGCCCCGCGATTCCGCCGGGCTCAGCACGCCCTCGGTCGCGTCCGGCCGCTCGCCCGCATAGACGCCGAGCCGCGGTTCCACCACGCGGTCGTTCACCAGGCCGATCAGCAGCACCAGCAGGGCGACCGACCCGATGGAGAACCAGAGGTTCGCGGCAAGGTCGATGGACCGGTTGGGATCCAGCAGATGGATGGCGTCATTGGTGATCTCGGTCAGGATCGCATCGGTCGGCACGATCATGACATTGACGAGGAAGGCCGAGGCGACCGAGGCGAAGCCCAGCGCCAGCCCGGCCAGGGGATGCCGGCCGATGCTGACATAGGCGGCGGCGGCCAGCGGGATCAGCACGAGGTAGCCGGCATCCGCCGCGATCGAGGAGACGATGCCGACGAAGGCCAGGATATAGGTCAGCGCGCCGGCCGGCGCCGCGGCGACCAGCTTCTTGATCAGCGCCCGCACCAGCCCGGATTCCTCCGCGATGCCGACGCCCAGCATGGCGACGATGATGACGCCGACCGCGTTGAAGGACATCAGGTTCTGGACGACGCCGGTGAACATGAAGCGGATGCCGTCCATCGTCAGCAGGCTGTTCGCCAATGCGGTCAGCGTCTGCAGCTCGTCCGTCACCGGGTCGATCACCTGGTAGGTGACGCCCAGCCGGAAGGCGTAGAGGAGGTGCGAGAGGACGACCACCGCGAGGATCAGGTAGACGAAGATCATCACCGGATGGGGCACGCGGTTGCCTACCCGTTCGATCGCGTCCAGTATCCGTTGCATCAACGTCGCCGGCGTTCCATCCGGCACGACGGCCTGCCCCGTATCCATTGCTGCTGCCTCCACGCGGCCACGACTGGCGGCCGAACCGACCAGGCTACCGCGCCAACGCGTCCAGGATGCGCGCCCAGGAGCGCATCCCCTTATGGAAGCTGGTCACGTCGTATTTCTCGTTCGGGCTGTGGATGCGGTCGTCCTCCAGCGCGAAGCCGGCGAGGATCACATCCATCCCGAGCGCCTTCTTCAATTCCGCGGTCACCGGGATCGACCCGCCGCCGCCGATGAAGACCGCGGGCTTGCCCCATTCGTCGCTGAGCGCCTGCCGTGCCTTGCCAAAGGCGGGATCATCCACCGGGAAGCGGATGGCGGTGCCCGAGCCGTGCTCCCGGAACTCGGCCCGGCAGTCGGCCGGCAGGCGGGCCTGCACATGCGCGCGGAACGCGCGGCGGACGGCATGCGGGTCCTGGTCGAAGACCAGGCGGAAGGAGACCTTGGCCGAGGCGGTCGCGGGAATGACGGTCTTGAAGCCTTCGCCCTGGTAGCCGCCGCCCATGCCGTTGATCTCGGCGGTCGGACGTGACCAGACCATCTCGAGCGCGCTGCGTCCCGCCTCACCGGCCGGCACGGAGAGGCCGACCTCGCCGAGGAAGGCCCGCGGGTCGAAGCCGAGCGAATCCCATTGCGCCTTCAGCGACGGCGGCAGTTCCGGCACGCCGTCGTAGAAGCCATGCAGCGTCACGCGGCCGGCGGAATCATGCAGCTCGGCCAGGATGCGGGCCAGGACCCGGTTCGGATTGGCCGCGGCCGAGCCGTAGAAGCCGGAATGCAGGTCGCGGTCGGCGGCATGGATGAAGACCTCCTCGCCGCAGAGGCCGCGCAGCATGGTCTGGATGGCCGGTGTGCGCGCATCCCACATGTTGGTATCGCAGATCAGGCCTATGTCGGCCTGCAGCTCCGACTTGTTCCGCTCCAGGAAGGACGGCAGGTTGACGCCGCCGGATTCCTCCTCGCCCTCCAGCAGGATGGTGACGGGGATGGGGAGGCTGCCGGTGACGGCCTTCCAGGCGCGGCAGGCCTCGATGAAGACCATCACCTGGCCCTTGTCGTCGGACGCGCCGCGGCCCTTGATGACCCGCGTGCCGTCGGCCCGCGTGGCGATTTGCGGCTCGAAGGGATCGTGGTCCCAGAGCTCCAGCGGATCCACCGGCTGCACGTCGTAATGGCCGTAGAACAGCGCGGAGGGTCCGCTGGCGGTCCGGTCGTGGGCGACCACCATCGGGTGGCCGGGCGTGTCGCGCAGCGTGGCGTCGAAGCCGATGCCGGCCAGATCCGCCGCATGCCAGGCGGCGCAGGCCCGGCACTCCCCGGCATAGGCCGGGTCGGTGGAGATGGAGCGGATGCGCAGCAGGGCGAATAGCCGTTCCAGCGCAGGCTCCAGATCGCCGTCGATCCGCGCGAGGACGTCGTCAAGCCTGCTCATGGAGCGACCCTTCCCCGGTGGTGGAGACATGGCGCATCGCGGTCGTTTCCTCCTGCATCCTGCTGCCGGTCCGGCAGGCGGCGTGCGGCACAGGGCAGGATAGGTCGGGGGGCACGGGCCCGCATGAGCGGAGGATGCCGAGGCTGTGCGTCCCGTCCCAGGTGCCGCGGGCACCCCGCTCTACCGGGCTGCCGGGCGATCCGCCGTCCCGCCCAGCGTGGCGACTGCGGGCGGCTCCGTCGCCCAGGCTTCGCCATCCGTCATCTTGCGCGCGCCATAGTCGAACAGGGCGCGCATGTAGGGCCGGTCGAAAGGCTCCCGCCGTTCCATCCGGAAATTGGATCCGATGAAGCTCAAGCGGAATTCCATCCCGTCGCGCTGCGCGGTCAGGAAGATGCGGCTGATGTCGCCGACGCCGCTGAAGTGCAGCAGGGTCGCAAGCGAGCGGCTGGCGATGCTGACCAGGCCCCGGTCGACATTCGCCCCCTCCACATCCATGCGGCCGTTGCGGACGACCCAGACGGTGCGCGGCCGGGGCACGGCCGCCGCGCCCATCAGGCTGCGCGCATCCAGTGCCGGCGGGTAGAAGAAGACCTGCGTCGCCGCGCCGCCGTCCACGTGCATTTCCTGATGGGGCCGGCTGGCGTGCTCGACATCGATCAGCACGGGCGGAAAGGCGCCGGGGATGGAGGCTGAGGCGAGCAGGATGCGGCGGAACAGCACCAGCGCCGAGGGATGGCCGCTGGCCGCGATGGCGCCGATGTTCCAGACCACCGGGCGCTGCAGGTCGAGGTTCGTCGTCCCGATCAGCAGCAGCCGGCCGCGCGCGTATTCCCGCGCGATGGCGGCCAGCATCGCCGCATCGACCTGCTGCTCGATCAGCCGGTAGAGCGGCGAGGTATCGGCCAGGGCCAGGTTGAACAGCAGCGCGAAGGGAATCCGGCGCAGCAGCAGCACGTCGCGTGGCGCGAGCTCGGTGAAGACCTCCCGCAGGTGCGGATCGTAGCCCGGCCCGAGGAAGGCGAAGGGCGCGATCAGCGCGCCGGCGGAGATGCCGGTGACGACATCGAATTCCGGGCGGGAGCCCACGGCGGTCCAGCCGGTCAGCAGGCCGGCGCCGTAGGCGCCGTTGTCGCCGCCGCCCGACAGTGCCAGGAAATTGGCCGGCGGCAAGGCGCCGGGCGTCCTGGCGCGCTGCCGCTGCAGCATCGTCGCCGCCTCGCGTCGCAGGGCCTCCGGCGCGCCGTCGGGCCAGAAGCGGGCATTGGGGATGCCGAGGATCGGCAGATCCACCGTCGCCTCGGTCGGCGGCGCCTCGAGGCGAAGGATGCTGGCGCAGCCGGCCAGCCCCATCAGCAGGATGAGCGCCGACCCGCGCAGCCCGGAGGCGAGGCGACGGTGCAGCTTCAGCATTCCGGGCCAGATCCTTTCAGGGGTCGGCGTATCGCCGGCGGCCTAGAAACGGGCGATGGCGCCGACCAGGACGCGATTGGCGATGCCATGCCCGACGCCGCCCGGACCCCCAGCGGCGGCGGCGCCGAAGAGGTCGCGCCGCGTGAACAGGTATTCCAGCCCGATATCGAGCCAACCGGTCGAGACGCTGCCGTTGCGCGCCTCGGCGAAGGGGCTCCAGATCAGGTTGGCGAAGGCCTGGTGCAGCTCCCGGTTCAGCGACAGGGCGGCGGTGGAGCCAGGGGCGAATTCCAGCGCATAGCCCGGGTAGTCCTGCCGCGCGTAGGAATAGGCGAAGCTGCTGCGCAGCGGCGGCAGCCAGAACCGGCGCCAGGCGGCGGTCATGCCCCAGGCGGGCAGCGGGTCCAGCCGCAGCCCCAGCCCGGCCGAGGCCAGGCCGATGTTGGAGGTGGCATCCTGCCCGCCGGTGCCGCCGAAGAAGTAGCGCCCGATCCCTTCGCCGTAGAAGGCCATGCCGACCAGTTCGTCCGACCCGAAGGCCGGCGAGAGGATGCGCAGCGGCATCCGGACATGCCCGGCGAAGCCCCAGGCCGTGGCGTCGCGGCGGCCACCGGTGGCGGCGGTGCCGGCGGTCTCGACCCGCAGGTTGCGCAGCAGGCCGCGCAGGCCGAATTCCCAGCCCGCATCGGCATAGGTCAGGCGCCCCAGCAGATCCGGCCAGGCATTGAAGGCGGGGCTCGCCCCGTTGTTCAGCGAGCTGCCCGGGGTGAACAGGCCGGTGCCGGAGACGTAGCTGGTCTCCGGCGCCTCCAGCGAGGCCTGGCCGGTCAGCCCCGGCGCCAGCCGGCCGGTGATGCGCAGCTGGGCCTGGCGGACGAAGGACTGGTTCAGGTTGGTCGCGTCGATGATGGTCTCGAACAGCCCTTCGTTCCACAGGCTGTTCGCCTGGCCGACGAGCACGCGGAACGCCGGCGTGCCGAGCTCCGCCCAGGCCTGGCGCAGGCGGAAGACGGCATTCGGGGAGGTCGGGGCGCCGCCGCCGAAATCGCCTTCGATCCGCGTCTCCAGCGTGCCCCAGCCGGTGAGGGTGCGGGTGTCCACGCCGAAGCGGCTGAACCGGGCGCCCATGCCGAATTCGCCGCCCTGCCGGTCGGCCGCGCTGCCGGTCAGCGGGATCAGGGCGGGCGCGGGGGCGTCGGTCTGGTTGCGGCCATTGGCATCGGTGAAGGCGGTTAGCTTGGCGAAGCCATAGAGCCGCACCTCGGTGGCGGCGCCGGGGACGCGAAAGGCGATGCCGGGCAGGTCGGCGCGCAGGGCATCGCCGCCCTCGCCGGCGAAGTTCTGGCGGCCCATGGGCTCCGGCGGGTCGAGACCCTGGACCGGGGCGGTGACGGCGGCGGCGGCCTGGCGGGCCTGCTCCGCGTCCTGTTGTGCCACGCGCGCCTGGTCGGCAGCGGTGCGGGCCTCGCGGGCGGCGTCCCGGGCGGCCCGCGCCTCGGCCGCAGGGGCAGGGCCAGGGCCAGGGGCAGGGGCAGGGGCGGGGCGGGGCGGCGCAGGCACCGCGGCGACCGCCGGCGGACGGCGGGCGGAGCGGGTCTCGAGCTGCTCGAGCCGCCTGCGCATGTCCTCGAGCTGGCGGCGCAGCTCCGCGATCGTGGCCGCGTCGCCCGCCGGCGCCTGGGCCATGGTTTGAGCCTGGGCAGGCGGCATCATGCCGGCGAGCGAGGCGAGGACGCCGAGGCACAGGGTCCGGGCGCTGCGGGTACCGGACGGCATGCGCGGGCCCGTACCGCCTCAGCGCGGCGTGGAGGCGCGGCCGGCGGTGACGCCCTGCTGGAAGGACCGTTCCCGGCTCTGCTGGTGGCGGTCCCAGGCGAAGCCGCCGGCGCCGCCGACGCCGGCACCGATGGCGGCGCCGAGCCCGGCATTGCCCGCCAGGGCGCCGATCAGCGCGCCGCCGGCGGCGCCGCCGGCCGCGCCGGTCATGGTGCGCTGGGTGGTGGGGTCGAGGTCGGCGCAGGCCGGAAGCGCGAGGCAGACGGCGAGAAGGCCGGCGTTCAGGAGACGCTGCGTCACTGTGGATCCTCCGGTTCAGCGGCGGGTGCTGCGCGGGGCGGGCGCGGCCGGGCAGGGATAGGCGGCGGCGGCCCAGCGCAGCATGCCGTCCACCGCCTGCTCGCCGCCCAGCTGCGGATTGCCGCGGGCCCAGGCGACGAAGGAGGCCTGCGCGGCCTCGAAGCTCGGCGACGGGGTGGGCAGGCAGAAGATCACCGGCCGGTCGGTCGACATCTCCCGGTGGTACTGGCCGGCGCCGGCCATGAAGCCGCGGCAGAAGCCGACGGCGATGGCGCCGGCTGCCTCGCGGGTCTCGCTGGCGCAGGCCTCGGCGAGGGTTGCGGTGGTGATTCCGCGGGTCTGCGTCTGGGCCGCCACCGGCTGGCCGATGAGAAGGGCTGCCGCCCCGGCGGCTGCGAACAAGACTTTGCGCATCCAACTCTCCTGTCCTGCCTGCATGGTGCCGCATCGGCCACGCTTCAGCGCCAGCGCGGCGCCAAGCTCCGGAGCACATTGCAGTCGGGCCGACCGGTAGCGATACGACCCTATGCGTTGGTACGGGGGAGCAGCAATTCGCAGGATGTTCCAGGGCTGTGCACAGCGTCTCGATCCGTCGCAGCGCGAGACAATCCGCGCGCGGGACCTGCCGCGGCAGCATGGCCCGCCCGCGGAATGCCGCGTGGCCGCTCACCGTGCTGGAGAGGCTGGGGCCGAGGGCGGGGTGACGCCCAGGCCTACCCGGGATGGAGCTTCTCCTGACCTGGAGCGGTATCGGCGTCAGCCGCGGGCGCATCCGTCAGCGATGACTCGCGACCGGCGCAGGCTTCGCCTGCAAGCACCGTCAGCGCCGGCCTGCGCAGCCACGAAGTCGCACATTGCATGCCGGCGCCGATGGCGATCAGCCGCATGCTGCGGCTGATCGCCAGCCCCGGACACCACTCGGACCTGCGCTATGCGGCAGCGCTGGCCCCGGGCGTCCCGGCCTGCGACGCGGCGTTTGACTGCGGTTACGCCTCGATGCCGCTGCGTGCGGCCTTCGCCGCCGAGGCTGCATTGTCCACACCTGACCCAAGCGAGGCATGGTCGATCCATTCGCATGGGATCCCGTGCTCTATGCCCGGCGGTACCCGTCGAGAACTTCTTCTCCGGGCTCGAGGACTTTGCCCGAATCGCCCTGCGACGCGACAAGACACGCCCAGTTCGATGGGCTTCGCCCATCTCGCCGCCACGGCCGACCATCAGTTCGGCTCGGGGCTCGGTCGACGCGAATAGTAGTAACACCGATGGTGCTGACCCAAGGTTATTGGGCGGCTCCACGGTCCATTAGCCGCCGATCGATTTCGGCTGACTCGCGCCAGCAGGCTTCAGGACGGATCACCGTAGCACAAGTGCGCGTGGGATACGCTGCGGGGCATCTTGTGACTGCCGCCATATCCTGAAGTGATTAAAGGCACTTGCCAGGATGGAATGGTGCCCAGGGGCGGAATCGAACCACCGACACTGCGATTTTCAGTCACGAAAATTGCCCTGACATTAGGCGCCTTTAGGTGTCCGCAAACCGCCATCACCGGCGGCAATCCTTGACTTGCCTTACCGACATTGCGACACTGCCCGCCACCGATTGCCGGGAGGCGACGGTGTGATGAGTCCGCGGTGAGTCCGCAAGATTCGTCGCAGGGTCGCAATCGCAGTGACGGAGCCGCGGACTCATGGCGTTGAACCTGGCCGATCGGAGCGTGAGCGCAGCCCGCTGCCCCGAGGGCCGCAAGGATGTGCTGCTGTTCGATGACGCGTTGCCCGGCTTCGGGCTGCGGGTCACATCCGGCGGGACGCGGACCTTCATCTTCCAGTATCGGGTCGAGGCGAAGGTACGGCGGATGGTGCTGGGCACCTTCGGGGCGGAATTGACCACCGCCCAGGCACGAAAGAAGGCTGAATCGCTGCGCGGCCAGGTGCGGGATGCGCGCGATCCGGTCGCCGAACGGCGCGCGGTCAGGATCGCCGCCGCCAAGGCCGAGGCAGCGGAGAAGGCTGCGCGCGCCGCGGCGACCTACACGGTTGACGCCATGATCACCCATTGGGCAGCGGACCATCTAGCCGAGCGATCGGACTCCTATGCAAACCGGGTGCCGGCAGAGCTTCGCCGGGCGCTGGCCGAGTGGAAGAAGGCACCGGCCGATGGTTTCACCCAGGCGGATGCGGTGCGGACTCTGGATGCCATCAAGACCGAACGCGGGCCGATCGCCGCAAACCGCCTGCGGGCCGTGGCGCGGGCCTGCTGGGGATGGGCAGTGAAGCGCGGCGCGCTCGCCTCGAACCCCTGGGAAGCAACGCCGCGGCCGGCGCGGGAGACGGCGCGCGAGCGGGTATTATCCGATGCCGAGGTCGGCGCCCTTTGGACGGCTGCGGCCGGGCTGGATGCGCCCATGTCCAGCATTGTGCGGCTGCTGCTGCTGACCGGGCAGCGGCGCGGCGAGGTCGCCGGGATGCAATGGGATGAGTTGCACCTTGACGCGGCGATGTGGGCGATGCCGGGCAACCGGACCAAGAACGGCAAGCCGCATAGCGTTCCGCTGCCAGCGGAGGCGGTGGCGCTGCTGCTGGATGTGAAGCGGCGGCGCGGTGCGGTGCTAGTGTTCGAGGGCGCGCGGGAGACGGTACCGAGCGGCTTCGGCAAGACGAAGGCGCGGCTGGATGCGGCCATGGTGAAGGCGGCGAAGGAAGGCGGCCGGAAGCTGCCCGCCTGGACGCTGCATGATATCCGCCGGACGGTCGCCACCGGCTTGCAGCGGTTGGGCGTGCGGCTGGAAGTGACCGAAGCCCTGTTGAACCATGTGAGCGGCAGCCGGTCCGGTATTGTGGGCGTGTATCAGCGGCACGGATGGGAGCGAGAGAAGGCCGAGGCTGTGAAAGCCTGGTCGGCGCATCTGCTGCGCTGCGCCGAGGCGAAGCCCAAGGCGGCGGAGGATGCGGCCAAGGTGGCGGACATGGCCGAGCATCGGGCACGGCGCGGCAAGCGCGCCTGACAGGCTGCCCGGCAGCGCGGGCAACCTCGGCAATATGGGCAACCATCGGCGGCCGGATGGCGGCCCGCTGCGGCTTGAAGGGCGAAGCGGCCGGTTGCCCGAGGGCGAAGCTGCCGGGCAACCTGGGCAACCGCCGGAGCGGGCTTTGGGTCCCTCCGGCTGATTGGGAAGTACGGGAGGCAAAGGCGTGCGCCTTCGCCATTGTAGGCGTCATGGGCCAGGGTTACGGGTGTGACGGCGTGACCGTTGGCCGGGCCGCGGGTCCAAATGTGGCCGCAGCGTGCTGCCTAACGTGATTGTTTCGCCGCCATGCCTCGCCGGGCTAGCCTGCCGGCGGCGCCGCTAGGAGTCGCGACCGAACGCCGGGACCCCATCCCTGGCCCGCGGCGCCGCCCGTAGGATGGGGCTGCCGGATGGGGTGGCGGTGCGGATCATTGTGACGCGCGGAGAGATCGCGCATGGAAGGCGTGGCTATTCGCTGGATGAGGTTTTGGACCTTCCAGATGATGAAGCGGCACGGATCATCGGCGCCAATGGGCCGAACCAATGGGTAATGCCTGAGGCCGAGGCGCCGCAGGTATTGGTGACCGCGGATTGGCGAAACAATGGCCGCGTTTTCGAGGTTGGCACGATTGTGCCCGTTTCCCCGGAGACACTCACAATAATGCGCGCCTATGGGTTGGGTGTGCCTTGGCCTAAACCGCCGCAGCAGGTTGCTCCCGATCCGGTGTTCCATGCCATGCCAGCGGACTGGACAGGCGGGCCGTTCAAAACCGTCGTTGGTGAGCTGATCTTTTGCGCGCCCGAAGTGGCGGCTTTCAACGCCACGACCGATGGCCCGCATGGCAATTTCGCGCTGCCAAAGCCAAGCTTGGTCGGCAATATGACGGTAGCGTTGTGGACGGTCGCGGTATGGGAAACGAAAGCTGGCACCAAGCCGCGCAGCTACTGGAAGGATGCACCCAATCGGAACAAGCGCGGGGCGCTTGCGTGGTGGAGGCAGCGTGAGGTTGATCGGCTGGCTTGTGCGATGTTCGATCGGCTTCGATCCGGCGAATGGCTTGCATCCGGCGTGCGCGATGATACTGCCGAGGCGCAACGGGTGGACATACTGCCCAGCGCATGGCGTCACCCGCGCTACCTACTGAAATGGGAACGGTACGGCGCCGCCCTTCGCCCGGAAGATGGGGCGCCTGGCCCGCTGCCGCACTACGCGATGATCGAGGTCCGCAAGCCGCCATCCATTTCAGTAGGCACCGCAGCGGCTGAAACACGGTGCCGCCAATGGATTCATGACCTGGCGGTGCAGCATCCCGAATCGCCACCGCGGCCCAAGGCTCTCCTGCGGAACGAGGCAGCGACAATGCCCATTGGCGCGTCGGATCGGGCGTTCGACCGGGCTTGGGGCGCCGTGGCGCCCGATGCCTGGAAAAAGCCGGGCCGAAAGAAATCGAATCACCGCGCCGATTAAATCGTGTCGGCTATTTCCGTGTCCTCTCTGCCCTGACCTTGCGCCCAGCGGCGACTTTTGCCGCGTCAACGCGAGGTCCGACAATGAGTGACGATGCTTTTCTCGACGAGGCGGAGTTGTGCCGACTGCTGCGGGTGAAGTCCCGCACGGCGCAGCGGTGGCGGGCCGAAGGCACGGGTCCCGCCTTCATCCGGGCGGGTGCCCGGCGCATCCTCTACCGGCGGCTGGACGTGGAAGCCTGGGCGGCCGGGCGCACCTTCGCACACCGCGCGGCAGAGTTGGCCGCGGCGGTAAAGGGCAGCGCCGATGCGTAGCGCGCCGGTCCTCGCCGCCGACGGCGTGCCCGGTGATCCCGCGCGCTGGATGGTGCCCTGCCCGTTCTGTGGCGGGCTGCACGTTCATAGCGCCGAGGCCGGGCACCGCGCGCCGCACTGCCCGCCCGACCGTAGCCCCGCGGAGGGCTACGCGCTGCGCTTCGCCGGCATGGCTTCCGGCGCTCTGTTGCGCCGGTATCGTGGGAATGTCCGCGCGTGGGAATCGATCGCCGCCCCCGCCATGCGCGACGGTGGCGCCCGATGAACGCGCTGTCGCAGATGCGCTGGCACCGCGCGGCGGCGCGCCTGCACGCGTTGGGCGCTCGTGCCTTCGCAGAGGCGGTGGCGGAGGTCGCCCAAACCCACCCGGCCGGCGCGGACCTGCTGGCGGTATTCGAGACCTACGGTTCCCGCCTGGGCGCCGACATGATCCGCGCGGCCGGCGCCGATCGCTTCCCGCCGCGCCTGCTGGCAGTGGTGGTGCCGAGCGATTCGGAGGACGGCGCCTGATGCCCACCCCCCTGGACTTCACCGCGATCAATGCCGCGGCGCTGCCGCACCTCGAACACCTTTGCGCCCGCTGGCTGCCAGGCGGCCGGCGGATCGGCCCGGAATGGCGCTGCGGCAGCCTGGGCGGCGAGGCCGGCGGCAGCCTGGGCGTCCGGCTGTTCGGCGCGCGGGCCGGCGCCTGGCAGGACTTCGCTACGGGGGAGAAGGGCGGCGATCCGGTGAGCCTCGCCGCCGCCATCTTCCGCATCCCGCAAGCCGAAGCGGCACGTCGCATCGCCGCCATGCTGGGCATCGCGGTGGAGGATCGCGGCCATGGATGAGGCGGACCCCTTCGCGCCGCTGCCAGGTGCCCAAGATGGCGGCGGGAAGCCCCCCACGGCCGCCGATCCTCCCGCCGGCCGGGGGGAAGCCTTCGCCGCCATCCTTCCCGCGCCGGCACCGCTGCCGGACGCGATCCGGCATCATCGGCTGGGCAAGCCGGCCGCGGTGTGGCGTTACCACGATGCGGCCGGCGCCCTGCTGTTTGCGGTGTGCCGATTCAAGACGGAAGCCGGCAAGGAAGTGCTGCCCTTCACCTTTGGGCGGCGCGGCAAGCGGGAGGGCTGGCAATGGGCTGCCCCGCCCGTGTTGCGCCCGCTATTCCGTCTGGATGCGTTGGCAGCGCGGCCAGCGGCGCCCGTGGTGGTGACGGAAGGGGAGAAGGCAGCGGAGGCGGCGGCGGCGCTGTTTCCCGAGCATGTGGCGATCACTTCGCCGAGCGGCGCGAAGGCGGCAGCGAAGGCGGACTGGTCGGCGCTGCGCGGGCGGGTTGTCATCGTCTGGCCTGACAATGACACGGAAGGCGCGGCCTATGCCGCGGAGGTTGCGCGGCTGGCACGGACTGCCGGTGCCCGGCGGGTCGGTGTGGTCGGCGTGCCGGGGAGTTGGCCGGCGAAGTGGGACCTGGCCGATGCACCACCGCCGGACGTGACGGCTGATCGGCTGCGCGCCATGGTCGCCGCTGCCGCAGCCGAGCCGGTGAAGCCGCCGACGCTGCCGCCCGGCTTCACCATGCAGCGGGATGGGGTGTTCCTCGCCGCCGATGATGAGGACAAGCCGCCAGTGCATGTCTGCGGTCCGCTGGAAGTCATCGCCGGCACCCACGACGGGGAGGGCGAGGATTGGGGCGCGCTGCTGCGCTGGCGGGATGATGATGGCCGCACCCATGAATGGGCGATGCCTCGCGCGCTGCTGGCCGGTGACTGCGCCGAGGTCCGCGCGCGGCTGCTGCGCGGCGGGCTGTTCATCTCTACGGCCAGGCGGGCAAGGGAAGGGCTGGCGACCTATCTCATGCGATCCCGCCCGGCGGCACGGGTCCGCATCGTCGCCCGGCTGGGCTGGCTTGAGACGCCAGCGGGGCGGGTATTCGTCCTGCCGCGGGAAACCATCGGCTTCGCCGGATCGGAGCCGGTGCGGCTGCAAACGGAAAGGCCCGAAGTGCTGCCGCCGGTCGCCGCGGCCGGAACCCTGGACGATTGGCGCGCGAGCGTCGCCGCGCATAGCGCCGGAAACTCCCGGTTGGTGCTGGCGGTGTCGGCTGCCTTCGCCGCGCCGCTGCTGGGCTTGATTGGGGCGGAGGGTGGGGGCGTCCATTTCCGGGGCGCATCCAGCAAGGGCAAGTCCGCTGCGTTGGTGGCGGCGGGCAGCGTATGGGGCGGCGGCGGGGTTCGTGGCTGGCTGCAACGCTGGCGGGCTACAGACAACGGCTTGGAAGCCCTGGCCGCAGCGCATTGCGACATGCTTTTGACCTTGGACGAAATGGGCGAGGTCGATCCGCGCGCGGTGGGCGCCATCGCCTACATGCTGGCGAATGGCAGCGGCAAGGCACGGGCGCAGCGCGACGGCGGCGGCCGAAGATCGGCGGAATGGCGGGTGTTGTTCCTGTCCTCCGGTGAAGTCGGCATTGCCGATAAGATGGCCGAGGCCGGCACGCGGCTGCGCGCTGCAGCGGGCATGGCGGTGCGCGTGGTCGATCTTCCCGCCGATGCCGGCGCCGGCATCGGCGTGTTCGAGGCGCTGCACGATGCGCCAGATGGCCGCGCCTTCGCGGATCGCATGAAGGCGGATGCGGGGCGTTGCTACGGCACGGCCGGGCCGGAATTCCTGCGGCGTATCCTGGCCGATCCGGGCGCGGCGGCGGCGGCGGTGGCGGAGTTCCGCCGGGTGTTCCTCGCCGCCCATGTGCCGAAGGGCGCGGACGGCCAAGTTGCCAGGGTCGCCGGTCGCTTCGCCATCATCGCCGCGGGCGGGGAGTTGGCGCGGGTGCTGGGCATCTTGCCCTGGCCCGAGAGCGAGGCCGTGTGGGCGGCGGCGCGATGCTTTGTCGACTGGCGGCGCAGCCGGGGTGGTGACGGTCCGGCCGAGTTCGAGGCCGGGATTGCCCAGGTGCGGGCTTTCCTCGAACGCAATGCTGAAGGTCGCTTCCGGCTGCTGGGGAGCGATGAGGCTGGAGAGACGGCAACCGGGGCCGAGCGGGTCTATCTAGCCGGCTTTCGGCGCCCTGCCCCATCCGGCGACGGGACTGAATTCTTCATCCTGCCCGAGACATGGAAGGCCGAGGTCGCCACCGGCTTCGATGCCGGCGCGCTGGCGCGGGAGATGGTGGCGCGGGGGTACCTCCGCGCCGATCCGGGCGACGGCAAGCCCGCCTGCCGGTGTTCGCTGCCCGGTCGGCCCAAGGGTGCCCGCGCCTATCACATCCTGCCAGCGATCTTCGCCGATGGGTGAGCCGGTGCCGCCGGCAGCCTGGGCGGCGGCACTGTTGGGCGCGCTGGCCGCGGGTTGCCCGGTTGCCCAGGCGGGAGAGGCAGAGGGCAACCGACAAGGCCTAGAAATTCCTGCACAATATCAGAGTCTTGCACCTAATATTGCTCAAGGTGCCCAGGTTGCCCAAGCCGAAGTGTCATTCTGTACCAGCGGCGAGGCCAACGCGGATCGTGTCGATCCTGTCGAGGTCGCCGAGCGGGAGGCAATTCAGGTGGAGCCGCTATTGCCGCCGCCGGGTTCGGTGGAGGCAGCACGCATGGAAGCGGAACAACGACGGATGGTCGCCGGCCTGCTGAGCGCATCGCGGCGCCCGTCGGGCTGGGGTCCCTCCGGCTATTCCTGAGGTACGGCAGGCAAAGGCGTGCGCCTTCGCTAGTGGGTGCCGTTGCAGAAGGGTGCAACAGGTTAAGTGCACCCCAGCAACCGGTTCAGGCTGCAAGCCCAGGTTGCGCCAGCCGCCCCCATTGGGTCCTCCCCGCGGCTTCGGCAGATACGGGGGGCCGAAGCGCATGACTGTGGGGTGGCGCTTTCCCAGCAATTCCTCGGTTTGATATTTTTGATGATGAGATTCCGCGGCAGCCAAATCAGGCTGGATGAGTCCGCACAGAAAATCTGACGCAAAAATGGCGCCTTTTCCGAGGCGCCGTGCAAGTCAAATTGTTCAATGAAAACAAAATGGAGCCCAGGGGCGGAACCGCCTTCGGCCGTTAAGCCGCTGAAATATCAGTCTGTTTGCGCGCGCAGACGCAGCGATAACGCCTAATATACCGTTCGAGCTAACCTTGATTTTGCTTGGATCGTGAGCTCCGGAGATTCAGATTGGCGCGAGTCACATTTGGCGGATCGGCTCAGCGGCGTCCCTACGCAATTTTCGAATCCCACCCTCTCCGCCAGTAGTCGGCAGGAAAGCCGCAGAAGAGCAACACTCCTGGATGGTCCCCTCTGCTTCGTCCCAACGTTCGTCCCAACGCAAGCGCGCGGTCGGCAGCGTCTGGAAGCGGACGACCTCGTGACCGGCAGCGCTCGAGCGCCCGTGGATGCAATCGCGGGACGGGGTGTGCACCCGACGGGAGGCGGCGGCCATGAAAGCGTACTGTCGATTCGAATCGCTGCTGCTCCGCCAGTTCCCATACGAGCCGGGCTCTCCGCCTCACCAACCGCCGCGCTGAGTGGCAGGTTTCGTGGGGTTTTCAGGGCAGACCTGTTGACTGACCTGCCGCGGAGACGGGGAAAAATCGCTCTCCGGAGCGCCTTTCTATCCGAACCTCCTGACTTGGGCGGTTTAACACGGGCGAAAATGTCCTGGAATAAGGTTCTCCCGCACTTTCCGTGCTCCCAGACCCCCAACGGAAATGGGTAAGTGGTTGAGGCGCCTCAGGAAGCAGCTCACCTATTTCGTAATGATGCTATGCCACTTTCCACGATCGCCAGATTAGCGATTTGCTTAATATAATCAGATGGTTGGGCGTCCCAACTCCGGAACGACAGCACGGAAGAACCTGGAATAACAAGCCATTGGTAGTATGCTGCAACCAGAGAATTCGATCTGCACTCGACACCCAGGTGATGCTGGCACTGCAATCAGTTCGGGTTTTTGCCTGGCCGCTCAGTCAGTTCGCCAGACCGATGACTCGGTTGCCGGTGCTATCCATCCGCATTTCGAGCTCTCGAGACATCGACAGGACGTATGAGGTCGAGCTGCCAAGCGCGAACGGGTAAATGATCGGAGCCGAGTCGAATTTGGCGACGTTCATCGCATGACCGGCATTTCTCAGGCACGCCTCAACAAGCCACGCAGCAACCGCCGATCCGTGCAGATCGATCTCATTGCTGCGAACAATCCGCTTGCCCTGGTTCATTCTCTCGATCGCGCCCCAGTCCGCCTGAGACTGGAGAACCATGTTCGTCATACGACGAGTTCCTTCACGCTCACCATAGATTTCGGCCATCCGCCTGTGAACCTCTGCAGACGTGCAGTCGCCCTGCAGCGCTGTCAGCCGACCTACGATCTCAGCCACTTTCCCGAAAAAAGGATACGTGGCGATGGCCATGCCCCAAGTGAGAGCGGGAATGGAAGTGTCGGGTTCCTGTCGATAGATTTGTACACCTCGATCTGCGAACTGAACCAAGTCCTGGCGTGGTTCTAGCCACAACCGATTCAGCACCGTTCGGGTCTTTTTTTTGGCAGCGAGACCTACATGCGACGCATCTAGAAGCTCAGTAAGGTCATTGAGCGTCGCAATGCCAGCCCTCACGCGAAGTGCGGCTGCGGCCCAGTCCAACTGAATGAAACGGTCAAATCCAATTTGACTCACAGATGGACTCATGAAGCATCTCGCGTGAAATTTATTTTAACGAACGGGACGACCAGCTCCTCCACCGAAAGTCCGCCGTGCGCAACAATCTGATCATCCTTTGGAACAAATGCCTCCCCGGTGCGGGCGTATAGCGGCAAGAAGTCGGGAGGTAGTCCAGGGATATCGAATCGAAAGGCCCCAAATTCTGCTGGCACCGATGCCGCGAGGGCTTCGCTGCGATACGTTCGTACTCGTTCGCCCCTGATCTCTGATATAACTCCCTGGCTAAGCCGGCCGATCCCTTTGGCCTCGACGTTGCCATGATCGGCGGTGAGATAGATCTTATAATCGTGCTCAGCCAGCAGGAGGAGTAGCGTCTCGACGAAGCCGGTGTCGCACCACGCGCCAATCTGACCGGTGATGCCTCTCTTGCCCAGCATCGCCCCGTGGACGATTTCGTCGATCATGTCGATGACTATGCCGGCGACTTTCGTGGTCGGCCTGGAAATGGCGGCCTCCAGCTCAGGCAACTGCTCAGTTCGCTTGAGGCTTTTCTGATAGAAGACTTCCGATTTACGCAGGCCGTTGTCTTGCCAAAAGCGCGCCCACAGTGATGCCTCCTGCGAGGTGGTCTCGATGGAACTTGCGAATTCACGCGGCTTAAGGCCAGAGAACAATGCCTGCCGCGAGACCGACGTGAGTGTGGGCAACCACGCAAAGCACGCCCCCTCATCCACTGCAAATCCAGGAACGCGTCCTGCCAGGTACTCGCGGATCTGGATCCACTGGTCCATCGCGAGGCCGTCGAACACGAGGAGCGCAATGCGCTCCTCCCCGGCGTTGCGGCGCAACGAAAGAAACCGAGGCACGTGATGAACCATGACTGGCCCCTTCGCGGCTGGGAGAGACGGCAGATCGGCAAAATGAGCGAAAAGCCAGCCCTTCAAACGCTCGTCGGCGTCGCGCTGCAGCTGCCGGAGCTGTTGTAGAAGTGGTGCTGCGATGGCTGCGTTCAGACCGTGGAACCGGAAGCTAACCTCTCCCATACGGCGCGCGAGGTCAGCCCAATTGCGGTGGGACGAATCCATGCCGGGAAGATCCTCAGCGATCTTCTTGATGCCCTCGCGGACAAGGTCGCCGAGTGTACCGGGATCCTCAACTAATCCGACTTTGACCCAGGCCGGCATTCCCGTGGGAGAGCCTTCGATGGTGACAGGCTGAAGCGTACCTTCAAGGAACATAGTATCGACGATGACCCTGACATCCGGATGCTCGAACGGGATCGAGATCGCGCCGAGCGCCTCCGGAGATCCTGTATCCGCAGCACGAGTGCTGCAAATGCCGAACCGATCTAGAAATCGCCCCCAGCATTCTTGCACGATGCGCACCATGTAGCTCTTCGAGGAGAGCAGCTCAGAAACGGGGAGTTCTCCAAGTGCGCTGTCTCTCAGGATTCCGGCGACATGGTCAGCAAGCATTTTTGGCAGACCGGATCCGCGGTAATGCAGACGCAGAGCTTCTCGCCAGAAATCCTCAGGACGAGGGATTACGTAGGGGCTTATGCGGAAGATGTGATTGAGGATGAATTCCTTAGTCGCAGCCTCGCCGAGTGGCTGCGACGCGGTAAGCGTCGCGGCAGCAGCAGGGGCAGAGTTGCATTG
>NZ_JAUFPN010000312.1 GCF_030409335.1 Paeniroseomonas aquatica | reverse complement strand
GGCCGGCGTGGCGGGCGCCGTGGCGCGCGGCGGCGGCAGGCTGCCGGACTGCCCCAGGCTGGTCTGCGCCCCGGCCGGGGACACCAGCACCAACCAGGAAAGCAGTATCAGGGAGGGGGAATGTTTCACCCCTTAGGCATGCCAAGCAAGGCCGTGGTCGGTCAAGCTATAGCGTGACGATCTGGCCCTCGCCGACGGCGGCGAGGAAGCTGGCGACCCCGGCCACCACCACCCCGGGCAGCAGCGGCGCCCCCGCCAGCCCGCTGGCCCGCAGCCCGGCCTCGCAGGCGAGCAGCCGCAGCCCCAGCTCCTGCGCCGCCTCCAGCAGCACCGCCACCCCGGCGACGCCGGCCGCGGCCAGCGCCGCCTCCCGCGCATCCCCGGCCAGCGGCGCGGCCTCGAGCAGCAGCCGGCAGCCCTCGTTGGTGGCGAAGAGGGTCACGTCCCGCCCCAGCGCCGCCGCCCCGGTGGCCAGCACCAGCGCGTAATGCGCCCGCTCATGCCCGGCCGAGATCAGCAGGATGCCGAGTGGCCTGGCCATTCAGGCGGCGGTGCAGGCCAGCGGCGCCGGCGCCGCATGGACCGCGAGGTCGTGGATCGAGGCCGCCTCGCCGCACAGGGCGCAGCCGGGGTCGCGGCGCAGCCGCACCGTGCGGAAGCGGGCATCGAGCGCGTCCCACAGCAGCAGCCGGCCGGACATGCCCTCGCCGATCCCGAGGATCTCCTTCAGCACCTCGGTCGCCTGCAGGGTGCCCATGACGCCCGTGACGGCGCCGAGCACCCCGGCCTCGGAGCAGCTCGGCACCAGCCCGTCCGGCGGCGGCTCGGGGTGCAGGCAGCGGTGGCAGGGGTGCGGCGCGCCCAGATGCGCCTTGTAGGTCGAGAGCTGGCCCTCGAAGCGCAGCACCGCGGCCGAGACCAGCGGCCGGCCCAGCAGGTGGCAGGCATCGCCGAGCAGGAAGCGGGTGGCGAAATTGTCGGTGCCGTCGCAGACGATGTCGTAGCGGGGGATGAGGTCGAGCGCCGTCGCCACGTCGAGCCGCACCGGATGCACCTCGACCGCCACCTCCGGGTTCAGCCCGGCCAGCGTCTCCGCCGCGCTTTCCGCCTTGTTGCGGCCGATCCGCGCGGTGGTGTGCACCACCTGGCGCTGCAGGTTCGACAGCTCCAGCGCGTCGTGGTCGACCAGGCCGATGGTCCCGACCCCGGCCGCCGCGAGGTAGAGCGACAGCGGCGCCCCGAGGCCGCCGGCGCCGATCACCAGCACCCGGGCGGCCCGCAGCTTCGCCTGCCCCACCGCGCCCACATCCTGCAGCAGGATGTGGCGGGAATAGCGGTGCAGCTCGGCATCGGTGAAATCGAGGTCCATGCCCGCCATATGGGCGTGGCCCCATCCCGGCCGCAAGGCTCAGTCGGCGAAGGCCCCGGCGGCCTCGATCACCGGCCGCCAGCGCGCCACCTCCTCGGCCAGGAAGCGGCGGTGGAAGGCGATGGTGGCACGCTCCTCGGTTGCGGTCTCGGTCGCCAGCTCGGCGAAGCGCTGGCGCAGCTTCTCGTCCTTCAGCGCCACCCGCAGCGCCGCCGACAGTGCCTCCTGCACCGCCTCGGGCGTCCCGGCCGGGGCATACATCGCGTGCCAGGTGCTCATGGCGATGGTGGGGAAGCCGGCCTCGGCGGTGGTCGGCAATTGCTCGAGCCCCGGCACCCGCGCCGGGCTGGAGACGGCATAGGCGGCGACGCGGTTGTCCTTGATGAAGGGCAGGGTATTGGTCGCCTGGTCGCAGAGCAGGTCGATCCGCCCGGCCATCAGCTCGGCGATCGCCGGCGCGGTGCCGCGGAAGGCGACCGTCGTCGCCTGCGCCCCGGCCGCCTGCTGCAGCAGCATGCCGCAGAGATGCGCCGCCGAGCCGAGCCCGGCATGCGCCAGGTTCAGCCGGTCCCCGCCCTCCCGCAGCGCCGCGACGTAGCCGCCGAGGTCGCTGGCCGGGAAGCCCGGCTTGGCGACCAGCGTCATCGCCGCATCCGAGACCAGGCCGAGCGGCGCGAAGCTCTCCAGCACGCTGTAGGGCAGCTTTCGATACAGCGTGGCGCTCGCCGCGAAGCCGATGTTGTTGATCAGCAGCGTGTAGCCGTCCGGCCGCGCCGTGGCGCCGCGCTGCGGCCCGACGGTGGAGCCGCCGATGCTTTCCACCACGACCGGCTGGCCACCCCAGTCCCGGGCCATGCTGCGGGTCATGGCGTCGGCGACGATGCGGGTGATGGTATCGGTCGGGCCGCCCGCGGCGCCGGCGGCGATGATGGTGATGGGGCGGCTGGGGAAGGGCTGGGCCTGGGCGGTGGCGCCCAGCAGCAGCAGGCACATCAGGATGCGGAGCATGCGTGACCTCCCGGAAGGGAAGGCCGGGAGAAGGTATTCTCCCGGACCCTCATCTATTTTTATGAGTTAAGGCGCAGGTCGATGATGTGCTTGGGGTCGGCGGGGATCTCGCCCTTCTCCACGCGCTTCACGATGTCGGTCAGCGCGGCGTTGGCCGGCGTCGCCATGCCGATGGCCTTGGCCTTGTCGACGATGAAGCCGTTGATGAACTCGATCTCGGTGCGGCGGCCCTTCATCATGTCCTGGCCCATGGAGGGGCGGTGGGCGCCGCCGCCGGGCTTGCGGGCCTCGGCCAGCCGGTGCTCGTCGTAGTCGCGCGAGGCCGCGGCGTCGCCCTCGCCGGCGCGGGCGATCACCTCGGGGTCGATATGGTGGATCTCCTCGAGCGTGTAGCCCAGCGCCTGGCCGACGCGGATCGCCTCCGACCCGACGCGGGCGGTGAAGCGGCGCAGCGTGTCGTTCAGCAGGATCTCCTTGCTGACCAGCCCGGTGCAGGCCGAGAGCCCGTTGGCCATGGCATTGGTCACCAGCTTCGACCAGCGCTCGCCCCAGAGGTTGCTCGTCACCTGGGTGCTGTCGGCCAGCGCCGTCAGCCGGCCGATCTCCTGCGCCCGCTCGGTGATGCGGCCATGCACCTCGCCGACCCGGAACACGGTATGGGAGGCGCCGGACTTGCCGGCGGCGCGGCGCACGTGGCCGGGCTCGCACAGATCGACGGTGATGGAGCTGGCGATGGCGCCGAGCGTCCGGCCCCAGCCGACGATGCCGGCGATGGTCTCCTCGTTCATGCAGTTCTGCAGCGAGACGCAATAGCCGCCCGGCGCCAGGTACTGCTGCACCATCATGGTCGCCCAGGCGGTGTCGTAGGATTTGGTGCAGATGAAGGCGATGTCGAAGGGCCGCTCCTTCGAGACGTGCTGCAGCTCGGTCAGGTGGATGGCCCGCACCGGCACGGTGAACTCGGGCACGTCCTTGAGGTGGGAGATGCGGAGGCCCTTGGCGCGCATCACCTCGACGTTCTCCGGCCACATGTCGACGAAGGTCACGTCCTCGCCGCCCTGGACCATATGCGCCCCGGCATAGCCGCCGACCGCGCCGGCGCCGATGATGGCGATGCGGTTGCCCATGGATGTCTCCTGCCCTTGCTTGGGGCGGAGTATTGCGCCTCCCCGCCGCTTCGGCAAACCGCCGCGCCGGTCCTGGATTGGACAAACCCCCGCCGCCGCGCTTCCCTGTCGCCCAAGAAGACCGACCAGGGGAAACGCCATGCCGGCACCGCTCGAGAGCCTGTTCCGCGCGCGATCCGTCGTGCTGGTCGGCGCCACCGACCGCTCCATCTGGTCCGGCGCCGCCTTCGCCAATTTCGCCCGGCTCGGCTTCACCGGCCGGGTGCACGTGGTCAACCGCAAGGGCGGCACCGTGCACGGGCTGGCGGCGGCGACGAGCTGCCGCGGCCTCGGGGAGGCGGTCGATGCCGCCCTGCTGATGGTGCCGGAGGCGGCGATCCCGGAGGCCTTCGCCGATATGAACGCGGCCGGCATCCGCAACGCGGTGATGCTCACCTCCGGCTTCGCCGAGGTCGGCGCCGAGGGCGCGGCGCGGCAGGCGGCGCTGCTGGCCGAGGCGCGTGCCCAGGGAGTGACGCTGCTCGGGCCGAACTGCCTCGGCTTCATCAACTATGCCGACCGGGTGCCGATCTGGACCACCCAGCCGCCGCTGCCGGTGCTGCGCGGCGGCAGCATCGGCGTCGTCTCGCAGTCCGGCGCCACGGCAGGCTTCGTCGCCGCCTTCGCGCATCGGCAGGGCATCGGGCTGAGCCACCAGGTCTCGACCGGCAACGAGGCCGACGTGAACGTCGCCCGGGTGGTGGACTTCCTGGTGGACGACCCCGCCACCACCGTCATCGGCCTGTTCCTCGAGACGGTGCACGATGCCGGGACGCTCGCCGCCGCCGCCCGCCGGGCGCTGGCCGCCGGCAAGCCGATCGTCGCCATCAAGATCGGCGCCAGCGCCAATGCCGCCCGCGCTGCCGAGGCGCATACCGGCTCCCTGGTCGGCGACGACCGGGTCTTCGAGGCCGCCTGCCGCCAGCTCGGCATCATCCGCGTCCCCTCGATCGAGGCGCTGGTCTTCACCGCCGGGCTGCTGGCGAAGACCGGCGCGGTGCGCAGGCGCGGCCTCGGCCTCGTCTCCATCTCGGGCGGGGTCTGCGAGATGGCGGCCGACCAGGCCGAGGCCGCCGGCGTCGCGGTGCCCGCCCTGGCGCCGGCGACGGTCGCTGCGCTGCGCGCCGTGCTGCCCGCCTTCGGCACCCCGAACAACCCGCTCGACGTCACCGGCGGCGCGATGCTGGACCCGCCGCTGTTCGAGCGCAGCCTGGCCCCGCTCGGCGCCGATCCCTCGCTCGGGATGCTCGCCTGCTTCATGGACCTGCCGGATACCGCCGAGGAGGTCGCCGGCTTCCGCGGCGCCATCGTGCGGTCCATCGGCGCCGGCTTCCGGGCGGCCGGCCTGCCCGCGGTCATGCTCGGCGTCATCCCCCGCCCGGTGACCGAGGTGGGCCGCGCCCTGCTGGCCGAGACCGGCATCACCTACTTCGGCAGCGGCGTGCCGCAGGCGCTGGGTGCCATCGGCCGCGCCTTCGCCTGGTCCGCGCGCGTCGAGCAGGGGCTGCCGGCGCCGGCCATGCCGGCGCTGGTCGGGGATCGCCCCGCCTCCGAGCACGCGACCCTGGCCTATCTCGCCGGCCGGGGCCTGCCGACCATCCCGGTGACCCTGGCCCGCGACGCCGCCGCCGCCGTCGCCGCCGCCGGGGATGGCCCGGTCGCGCTCAAGATCGCCTCGCCCGACATCGCCCACAAGTCCGACATCGGCGGCGTGCTGCTGAACCTCCGCGGCGAGGCCGCCATCACCGAGGGCTTCGCCCGCATCCAGGCCAGCGTCCGCGCCGCCCGGCCCGAGGCCCGGGTCGACGGCATCCTCGTCGCCCCGATGCGCGGCGGCGGCCTCGAGCTTTTCGTCGGCGTCCTGCGCGACCCGTTGTGGGGCCCGGTCCTCGCCCTCGGCCTCGGCGGCCTCTGGGTGGAGGCGCTGGGCGACACCAGCCTCCGCCTGCTGCCCGTCTCGCCCGCCGAGGTCGAGGCGATGCTGGCCGAGCTGCGCGGCGCCCGGCTGCTGGACGGCTACCGCGGCAGCCCGGCGGTGGACCGCGCCGCCCTCGCCGCCGTCGTCGCCGGCATCGGCGAGGCGGCCCTGGCGCTCGGCCCGGGGCTGGTCGCGCTGGAAGTGAACCCGCTGCTCGCCACCCCCGGCCGCATCGAGGCGCTCGATGCCCTGGCCATTTGGGAGACCGCACCATGACGCCCGACCGCATCCCCGTCCTCGTCGGCGCCGGCGAGATCGTCCACCGCCCGGCCGAGCCCGGCCTTGCCCGCGAACCGGCCGACCTGATGGCGGAGGCGCTGCGGCGTGCCGATGCGGATGCCGGTGCCAAGGCTGGGAGCAACCTGCTGGCGTCGCTCGACAGCCTCGACATCGTCAACAGCGTCTCCTGGCCCTACCACGACGTGCCGGCGGCGCTGGTCGCGCATCTCGGCCAGCGCCCGGCCCGGCTGGTCTATGGCCCGGTCGGCGGCGAGAGCCCGGTGCGCTACATCCATGAGGCGGCCAACCGCATCGCCCGCGGCGAGAGCCAGGTATCGGCGGTGGTCGGCGGGGAATCGACCCATGCCGTCGCGGCGGCGCAGAAGGCCGGCATCACCCTGCCCTGGACCACGCCCGACCCCAACTGGTCCCGCACCCGGGGGCGGGATTTCCTGCATCCGCTGGCGGTCCGGCTCGGCGTCGCCGACCCGGTGACGGTCTATCCCTTCTACGAGAACGCCATCGAGGCGCATTGGGGCCAGACCCCGGCCGAGGGCCAGGCGGAATCGGCCGCGCTGTGGTCGGCCTTCTCCGAGGTCGCGGCGCGCAACCCGGCGGCCTGGCTCGGCCGGGCCACCAGCGCGGCGGAGATCGCCACCCCCTCCGGGCGCAACCGCCCGATCGCCTTCCCCTACAACAAGCTGATGGTCGCCAACCCGATGGTGAACCAGGGCGCCGCCATCCTGCTCACCAGCCTGGCGCGGGCGCGGGAGGTCGGCATCGCCGAGGACCGGCTGGTCTATCTCTGGGCCGGCGCCGCGGCGGTGGAGCCGCGCGACTACCTGAACCGGGACCACTACCACGGGGCGCATGCGCAGAATGCCGTGCTCGACGCCTGCGCCGGCTTCGCCGCCGCGGAGGAGGCCGCCTTCGAGACCTGCGAGCTCTACAGCTGCTTCCCCTGCGTGCCGAAGATGGCGGCCCGCCGGCTCGGCCTGGCGGCCGGCGCGGTGCCGACCACCACCGGCGGCCTGACCTTCTTCGGCGCGCCGCTGAACAACTACATGACCCATGCCGCCGCGGCGATGATCCGCGCCCTGCGGGCCAGGCCCGGCACCGCCGCGCTGCTCTACGGCCAGGGCGAGTTCGTCACCAAGCACCATGCGGTGGTGCTGGCCAGCCGGCCGCCGCGCGAGCACCGGCTGCCGCAGGACTACAGCGTGCAGGCCGAGGCCGATGGCCGCCGCGGCCCGGTGCCCGAGTTCGTCGAGGCCGCGACCGGCGAGGCCACCATCGAGACCCATACCGTGCTGCACGACCGCGACGGCCAGCCGCACCATGGCGTGGTCATCCTCCGCACCGCCGACGGCCGCCGCACCCTGGCCCGCGTCCCGGCAACCGATGCGGCCACCATCGCCCTGCTGAAGCGCCCCGACCGCACGCCGATCGGCACCACCGGCCCGCTGCGGACCGCCGCCGACGGCGTGCTCGAATGGCAGGCCGCATGAGGTGGGCCGCATGAGGCGCCGGGCCGCGCTGGCGCTGCCCTTCCTGGCGACGGCCGCCCGGGCGCAGGGCTTCCCCGACCGGCCGATCCGGCTGATCTGCCCGCTCGCGCCCGGCGGCCCCACCGATACCCATGGCCGCGTGCTGGCCGAGGTGGCCGGCCGGCTGCTCGGCCAGCCCGTCATCGTCGAGAACCGCACCGGTGCCAGCGCCACCCTCGGCGCCCAGCTGCTGGCGGGCGACAGCCGCGCCGACGGCCACCTGATCGGCCTGATGCCGATGACCGTCTTCCGGCTGCCGGCCATGCAGCGCCGGCCGGGCTACGACCCGCTGCGCGACTTCAGCTACATCCTCCACCTGACCGGCTATACCTACTACGTCGCCGTCCGCGGCGATTCGCCCTGGCGGAGCTGGGAGGATTTCGTCGGCCATGCCCGCGCCAATCCCGGCAAGGTCACCTATGGCACGCCCGGCACCGGCTCCTCGCTGCACATCGCCATGGAGCAGATCGCCGGCCTCCTCGGCCTCGAGCTGACCCATGTCCCCTTCCGCGGCGGCTCCGACAATTTCCAGGCGCTGCTGGCCGGCCAGATCAGCGCCGTCGCCGACAGCAGCGGCATGGCGCCGCTGGTCGAGGACGGGCAGTTCCGCCTGCTGAACACCTGGAGCGCCGAGCGGACCAGGCGCTTCCCCGCCACCCCGACGCTGCGCGAGCTCGGGATCGATATCGTCTCCAACTCGCCCTATGGCCTCGCCGGCCCCAAGGGGATGCAGCCGGCCGTGGTCCGCCGGCTGCACGATGCCTTCAGGGCGGCGCTGCACGACCCCGCCTCGCTCGCCGCGCTCGACCGCTACGACATGCCCTTGCTGTACCAGGACAGCGAGACCTACGCCGCCACCGCCCGTCGCGCGGTCGAGGAGGAGGGCGCCGCCGTCCGCCGCCTCGGCCTCCGCATCGACTGAAGGAGAGAGACCCCATGTCCCAGACGCTCACGCCGCAGAAGCTCGCCGGCAAGACCGCCCTCGTCACCGGCTCCGGCCGCGGCATCGGCCGGCAGATCGCTCTCAAGCTCGCCAGCGAGGGGGCGCGGCTGGTCATCAACGACCTCGACGCCGCGCCCGGCGACGAGACCGCGGCCGAGATCCGCGCCATGGGCGGCGAGGCGGTCGCCTGCAACGGCGACGTCACCGCCGAGGGCTTCGCCGAGCGCTTCGTCCAGACCGGCATCGATACCTTCGGCGGGCTCGACATCATCGTGAACAACGCCGGCTACACCTGGGACAACGTCATCCAGAAGATGACGGACGAGCAGTGGCACGCCATCCTGAACGTGCATCTCACCGCGCCCTTCCGCATCATGCGCGCCGCCTCGCGCTTCATCCGCGAGGCGGCGCGGCAGGAGGCCTCGGAGGGCCGCGAGGTCTTCCGCAAGGTGGTGAACATCAGCTCCACCTCCGGCGTCTACGGCAATGCGGGGCAGGCGAACTACTCCACCGCCAAGGCCGGCATCATGGGGCTGACTAAGGCGATGGCCAAGGAATGGGGCCGCTATAAGGTCAACGTGAACGCCGTCGCCTTCGGCCTCATCATGACCCGGCTGACCGAGGCGCCGGCGCATGGCGGCGCCACCATCGACATCGCCGGGCGCGAGATCGCGGTGGGCGTGCGGCCGGAGGTGCTGAAGAACGCCGAGACGCTGATCCCGCTGGGACGCGGCGGCCAGCCGATCGAGGCGGCGGGGTCGGTCTACCTCTTCTGCATCCCGGAATCGAACTACGTCAGCGGCCAGACGCTGGTGGTGGCCGGCGGCCGGCCCTGACCCTCAGGCCGGGGGCTTCGCCGTCCCGGCCCCCCCTTTGGCGCCGGTCGAGCCGAAGCCGCCGGCGCCGCGCTCCGACCGGGCGCTGAAGGCATCCACCACGGTGAAGCGCGGCCGGATCACCGGGACGAACATCATCTGGGCGAAGCGCTCGCCCGGTTCGATGGTGACGGCCGGCCCGCCCGGCGGGTTGCGGTTCCAGGCGCTGACCAGGATCGGCCCGGTGTAGTCGGGGTCGATCAGCCCGACCAGGTTGCCCAGCACCAGCCCCTTCTTGTGCCCGAGCCCGGAGCGCGGCAGCACCAGCGCGGCGATGCCGGGGTCGCCGATATGGATGGCGAGGCCGGAGGAGATCAGCAGCGGCGCCGCCCCGGCCTCGAGGGTGACGGCGGCGTCGAGGCAGGCGTGCAGGTCGATCGCCGCCGCCATGTCGCTCTGGTAGTCCGGCAGGCCCCAGTCGCGGAGCCGCGGGTCGAGCAGCTGGACTTCCAGGACGGGGGCGGGGTCTTGGTGCGGCATGGGCATCCCTGACGGATCGAGGCTGCGCTCCCTAGCGGTGCAGCCCGGCCCGGGCTACCGGAATTCGCCCCGGCCGCGGGCGGGACGTTGAGGCGCCGCATCCTTTGCAAACAGTATCCATGACTTTTTCTCCAGTTTATTCTGCATCCGAACCCCCGGGAGCCCGTATTTCTCCTGAGCCGTGCCGGCTCCGGAGGGAATTGCGATGAATCGGGTCATGGGGTGCGGTTGCAGGCCATCGCCGGTGCCGGCGTGACGCGGCGGGCCGGGCTTCGCTGCGGCAGTTCCCGTTCAGGATCACGCGCCGATTTACCAGAGTAACGCCCGATGAATCTTCTACAGCGAGTGCTTTCCAGGATTCCCTGCTTCTTCAGGACGTCGGCCGGGACCGTCCTGGGCCGCATGGCATCCTTGCCCTATGCCGATCTCGACAGCATCACCGGGGGACGCACCACGCTGGTCCTGGCCCCGCATCCGGATGACGAGAGCCTCGGCTGCGGCGGCCTGATCGCCGAGGCCTGCGCCCGCGGCCGCCCGCCGGTGGTCGCGGTGCTGACCGACGGCACCATGTCCCACCCCAATTCGCCCAGCCACCCGGCGCCCCGGCTGCGCGCCCTGCGGGAGGCGGAGGCCCAGGCGGCGGTCGAGAGCCTCGGCCTCGGCGCGCACCGGCTCTATTTCCTCGGGCTGCGCGACAGCGCCGTGCCGACCGAGGGCCCGGAATTCCAGGCCGCCGCGGCCCGGCTGGTCCGGCTCATCCGCGACCACGACGCCGGCAGCATCCTGGTCACCTGGGAGCACGACCCGCATCCGGACCATGCCGCCGCCCATCGCCTGGCCGCCGAGGCGGCGCGGATCACCGGCGTGCGGCTCATCGCCTATCCGGTCTGGGGCTGGACCCTGCCGGCGCACCGCTGCCTGCCCAGCCGGCCGACCACCGGGGCGCGGCTCGACATCGCCCGCCACCTGCCGGCCAAGCGCCGTGCCGTCGCGGCGCATGCCTCGCAGCATTCCGGGCTGATCGCCGACGACCCGCAGGCCTTCCGCCTCCCGGCCGACATGCTGGCGATCCACGACCGGCCCTTCGAGGTCTTCCTCTTTCCGGATGCCGCCGCGGCACCCGCCGGGACCCCCGCGTGATGACCCTGAACGCCTCCATCATCATCCCCGCGCACAATGCCGCCGCCTTCGTCCGGGACGCCGTCGAGTCGGCCCTGGCGCAGACCCTGCCGGACATCGAGGTGATCGTCGTCGACGACGGCTCGGCCGACGCGACCTGGGAGGTGATCCTCGGCTGCGCCGGGCGGGACCCCCGGGTGGTGCCGCTGCGCCAGCCGCGCCAGTCCGGCCCCGCGGCCGCCCGCAACGCCGCCCTCGCGGTGGCGCGGGGCCGCTGGATCGCGCTGCTCGACGCCGACGACCTCTATCTGTCCGACCGCCTGGCGCGGATGATCGGCCATGCCGAGGCGGCCGGCGCCGACCTCCTGGCCGACGACCTGCTGAAGCGCGACTTCGCCACCGGCGCCACCCTCGGCCGCTGCTTCGGCGAGCGCATGGCGGCCTGGCCCCGCCCGCTCTCGCTGCTGGAGCTGGTGCGGGGCGACATGCCGGACCTGCGGCAGACCCAGCATGCCAAGCTCGGCTTCCTGCAACCGGTCATGCGCCGCGCCTTCCTCGTCCAGCACGGCCTCCGCTACGCCGAGGACGTCACCACCGGCGAGGACTTCCTGCTGTACTTCGCCTGCGTCGCCCGCGGCGCCCGCTTCCTGCTGCTGCCCGAGCCGCTCTATGTCTACCGGCTGCGGGGCGCCTCGGTCTCGAACGGCGGGGTCGCCCCGCTGCACGTCAGCCGGGCCAACCGCCACATGCTCGGCATCGCCCACGACATCGGCGACCATGCGCTGATCGCCCTGCTGCTGCAGCGCCAGCGGCTGCTCGACTTCAACAGCTTCGCCCTGGCGATCCGCCGCGGCTGGCCGGGGGTGGCGCTGCGGCACCTGCAGTACGGCGGGCCGCAGCTGCTGCTGCGCCAGCTCCGCCTGGTGGCCGGGGCGGTCCGCCAGCAGCTCAGCCCGGCGGGCAACGCGCGGTAGGGCAGGGCTTCAGCCGCCGCTGATGCCGGCCGCCTTGACCACCCGGGCCCAGCGCGCCGCTTCCGCCGCCATGAAGCGCTGGAATTCGGCGGCGCTGCCCGGCAGCGGCTCGAGACCCTGGGCGGTGAATTTGGCCAGCACCTCGGGGTCGCGCATGGCCTCGTGCAGCGCCGCGTTGAGGGTCTCGACCCGCGCCGGGGCGAGGTCCTTCGGCGCCAGCAACCCGTACCAGTTCACCACGTCGAAGCCGGGCACGCCGCTCTCGGCGATGGTCGGCACCGCCGGCACCAGGGCCGAGCGGCGGGCGGTCGGCACCGCCAGCGCCCGCAGCCGGCCCGGCCTGCCGTCGCCGGGCTGGACATGCGGCAGGGTGGTCGCCGCGGTGGCGAAGCCGAAGTCGATCTTGCCCGAGATCAGGTCGGTGATGAGCTGGCCGCCGCCGCGGTAGGGCACGTGCACCGTCTCGATCCCCGCCGCCTGGTCGAGCACCGCCGCCGCCAGGTGCCCGGCCGAGCCGACCGAGGAGGAGCCATAGGTCAGCACCCCCGGTTCCCGCTTCGCCGCCGCCACCAGCTCCGCCACGCTCCGCCAGGGCCGGTCCGCCGGCACCACCAGCAGGTTGGTGACGTCGACCAGCAGCGAGACCGGGGTGAAGGCGGTGACGGGATCCAGCGACAGCTTGGTCAGCAGCGGGTTGACCGTCATCTGGCCGATGGTGCCGACCATCAGGGTCAGCCCGTCGGGCGGCGCCTGGGCCAGCAGCTCGTTCGCCAGGTTGCCGGCGCCGCCGGGGCGGTTGTCGACGACGACCGGCTGGCCCAGCAGGGCCGAGAGCCTCGGCGCCAGGATGCGCATGGTGATGTCGACGCCGCCGCCGGCGACGTAGCCGACGATGACGCGGATCGGCCGGCCCTCGGCCCGCGCGGCCAAAGGCAACAGGGATGCGGCGGCCAGCAGGCCGCGACGATGGAGCATGGGACGGCCTCCGGCAGGTTTCCCGGCAGGCTAGACCCTCAGCCCAGCCCCGGCGAGACGCGGGCGATCCGCCGTTCCGCCCAGACCCAGGCCAGCAGCCCCGGCAGGAAGATCACCAGGTCGCGCAGCCGCCGGGCGATGGCGAGCGCCGCCGCCACCTCGGCCGGCAGGCCCAGCAGCAGGCCGAGGCCGAGGAAGCCCGCCTCCTGCAGCCCCAGCGCGCCGGGGACCAGGAAGGCGGCCGAGGACAGCGCCTGGATCATCGCCTCGATCGCCACCGCCTCGGCCAGGCCGACGGGATGGCCGAGGAAATACAGCGCCAGCCAGATCTCGAGCGCCCCGGCCACCCAGCCGAGGAACTGCCAGAGGAAGCACCCCAGGATGGCGCCGCGCAGCCGCCAGATGCGCCGGGTCATCCGGTCGATCCGCGCCGAATGCGCGGCGAGGCCGGTGAAGCGCCCGGCGGCGATGGCGTTCAGCCCGCGCGCCAGCCGGCTCAGGATATCCGCCCGCTGCGCCAGGATGAAGCCGCCCGCCAGCGCCACCCCGCCGAGCATCCCAAGCGCGATGCCGCCCCAGCCGAACCCGGCGCCGGCCCAGGCCAGCAGCGCCAGGCCGAGCAGGGCGAAGCCGAGCTGGCTGAGGATGGAGATCGCCATGTCGACCATCAGGCTGGCCGCCGCCGGCGCGACGCCGACGCCCTCGCCGCGCAGCAGCCGGTAGGAGGCGATCTCGCCGCCGACGCGGGCGACCGGCAGCAGCCCGTTCACCGATTCCCGGATCCAGACATTGGCGGTCATGGCCGCCAGGGACGGCCGCCGCGCCCGCGGCAGCAGGATGGCCCAGGCATGGCCGTTCAGCGCCATGGCCGGCACATGCGCGAGCGCGGCCAGCACCAGCCCGAGCCCGGCGGTGGCGAGCAGCGCCCGCACCTCGCCGAGGTCCTGCTGCGCCAGCAGCAGCAACGCCCCGGCCAGGCCGCCGAGCGCCAGCAGGATGCCGGCGCGGTTCATGCGAGCATTGCCGCGTAGCCGCCGGTGGCGATCCCGGCGCAGGCCGCGCGCACCCGCGGGTCGAGCAGCGCCGCCAGCTCGCCGGGGTAGTCGTAGCCCGGCGCCGCGCCGGGAAAGCCGCCGGCCGTCGCCGGATGCAGGTAGACCTCGGTGACCCCCGCCGGCAGCCGCGGCAGCAGCGCGGCCAGCCGCCCGGCGGTGACATGCCCGGTCCAGGCCAGCCCCACCACCCGGTCCGGCGCCCTGAGGCCGTGGCGGGCCGCCAGCCGCCGCAGCACCGCCGCCAGCGGCCAGAGCGCCCGGCCGGCGCCCGGCACCAGCGAGGGCGGCTCCCAGGGGATGCGGACCGCCCGCACCCCGGCCGCCGCCGCCGCCCGGAAGGCGACCGCCGCGATCACCGGATGCAGGTGGAAGTGCTTGTGGGCGTTGAGGTGGTCGCAGGCGAGGCCGGTCGCCCGGAAGGCGGCGAGCTGCGCCGCGACCTCGGCCCGGAGCTGCGCCCGCGCCGCCGCCGAGACGGCGAGGGTCAGCCCCAGCCCCGGCATGTCGTCGCGGAACCGGCCATCGGCCCGGACCAGCGCCGGGATGCGCTCGGGCGGCAGGGTCGGGGTGCCGTCGGTCAGGGTCAGGTGCAGCCCGACTGCAAGCCCCGGGTTGCGCCGTGCCACCGCCACGCCCCCGGCGGCGGCGGCCTCGCCGACCATCAGGCTGGCGGCGGTCAGCACGCCGTCGCGGTGGGCCTGCTCGATGGCGGCGTTGACCTCGGGGGCGAGCCCGAGGTCATCGGCATTGACGATGACCCGCCGGCGCATGGCCGGCAGCGGTCAGGCCGCCGCCCTCAGGCCGCCGCCTTCTGGGCGTCGCCCACGGTCTTGCGCTCCTTGAGGAAGTGGAAGAACTCCACCCCCTCGCGCAGCCGGCGGACCAGCATCTGCCGGTCGCGGATCATCTCGCCGCAGATCGAGGCGATCTTCGGCGCGCGGAAGTAGAACTTCCGGTAGAAGCTCTCGACCCCGTCGAAGATCTCCGTGTGCGACAGGTGCGGATAGGCCAGCGGCGCGATCTGCACGCCGTGCGCATCGACGTACTCGGTATGCGCGGTGTCGAGCCAGCCTTCCTTCTGCGCCTGGTCGAAGAGGAAGGTGCCGGGATAGGGCGCCGCCAGCGAGACCTGCAGCGTGTGCGGGTTGGTCTCGATGGCGAATTTGATGGTCTCCTGGATGGTCTCGGTCGTCTCGCCGGGCAGGCCGAGGATGAAGGTGCCGTGGATCATGATGCCGAGCTCGTGGCAGTCCTTGGTGAACTGGCGGGCGACCTCGATCCGCATGCCCTTCTTGATATTGTGCAGGATCTGCTGGTTGCCGCTCTCGTAGCCCACCAGCAGCAGCCGCAGCCCGCCGTCCTTCAGGACCTTCAGGGTCTCGCGCGGCACGTTCGCCTTGGCGTTGCAGGACCAGGTGACGCCGAGCTTGCCCATCTCGCGGGCGATGGCCTCGGCGCGCGGCAGGTCGTCGGTGAAGGTGTCGTCGTCGAAGAAGATCTCCTTCAGCCCGGGGAAGCTGTCCCGGATGTAGCGGATCTCCTCGATGACGTTGCCGACCGACCGCGTGCGGTAGCGGTGCCCGCCGACCGTCTGCGGCCAGAGGCAGAAGGTGCAGCGGCTCTTGCAGCCGCGGCCGGTGTAGATCGAGACGTAGGGATGCTTGAGGTAGCCGATGAAGTACTTCTGGTACTCCAGGTCCCGCTTGTAGACCGGGGAGACGAAGGGCAGGCTGTCCATGTCCTCCAGCACCGGCCGGTTCGGGTTGTGGACCAGCACGCCGGAGGGGTTGCGCCAGGACAGGCCCTGGATGGCGCCCCAGTCGCGGCCCTCGGCCACCTCCTTCACCGTGAAGTCGAATTCGTTCCGCGCCACGAAGTCGATCACCGGCGCGTCGCGCAGGCTCTCGGCCGCCTGCACCGCGACCTTGGCGCCGATCATGCCGACCTTCAGCGAGGGGTTCTCGGCCTTCAGCCGCTCGGCCACCTTCACGTCCGAGGCGAAGCTCGGGGTCGAGGTGTGCAGCACCAGCAGGTCCTTGTCCCGCACCATCGGCACCACGTCGGCCAGCGACTGCTTGTGCGGCGGGGCGTCGACCAGCTTCGAGCCCTCGACCAGCGCCGCCGGCTGGGCCAGCCAGGTCGGGAACCAGAAGCTCTTGATCTCCCGCTTGGCCTGGTAGCGGGACCCGGCGCCGCCATCGAAGCCGTCGAAGGAGGGAGCCTGGAGGAACAGGGTGCGCATCATCGGCTCGGAAATCCCCGGTATTTTACGCTTCGACCATGCTGCCGTCGGGCCGCATGCGGTATCGCCGGCCCTGCCACGTCACCGTGCCCCGGGCCAGTCCAGCTCCCCATATAGCGAAGGAGAGCAGGTCGCGCAGGGGAAGAAGCAGAATTCTCGCCAGCCGCCAAGGCTTGCCCAGCACCCGGTCCACCACCAGCGCCACCCCGAGCCGCGCCGCCAGCGCCAGCAGCAGCGCCACCCAGCCGAAGGGGACCAGCAGCGCCGCGGCCAGCCCCGGCACCAGCGGATAGGTGATGCCCATCCCGGCATAGCCGGCCGGGTCGAGCGCCCGCAGCGTCCGCGCCCAGCGCAGCTCGTGCGCCGCCAGCGCGAGCGGTCCCGGCTCCGCCATCACATGCCCCGGCAGCACCGGCGCCACCACCACCGCCAGCCCCAGCCGCCGCACCGCCGACCCCAGCGCATGGTCGTCGGCCAGCAGCCCGGCCAGCACCTCGAAGCCGCCGATCCGCGCCAGGGTCTCGGCCCGGAGCGCCATGGTGGCGCCGTAGCAGCCGTTCGCCCGGCCCATGGCCTCGCCGAGGCAGGCATTGGGCAGGAATTGCCAGTCGATCCCGAGCGCCGCCAGCCGCGACCACAGCCCGGCATCCGCCGCCTCGCCGCGGTAGAGGCAGGTCACCAGCCCGACGCCGGGGTCGGCCAGCGGCGCCGTCACCGCGGTGAGCCAGTGGGGCGGCATCCGCATGTCGGCATCGGCCACCACCAGCACGCCGTGGCGGGCCCGGGCGGCGAGGTTGACCAGCTGGGAGACCTTGCGGTTCGGCCCCCATTGCCGGGCATCCGCCAGCAGGGCGGCCTCGGCGCCCGGCGCGGCGGCGATCGCCGCCCTGGCCACCGGCCCGGCGCCATCCGCCGGATCGGGGATGCCGAACAGCACCTGCACCGGCGCCGCGTGCCGCTGCGCCAGCGTCGCCGCCAGGTTCTCCGCCAGCCCCGGCTCGGCGCCGTGCAGCGGCTTGAGGAGGGTGGCGGGCAGGGCAGGGGCCGCGCGCGGCACCTGCCGGCCGAAGCGCCAGACCGCCCGCGCCGCCAGCCCCGCCGTCACCGACCCGGCCAGGGCGAGCAGCCCCGCCAGGGCGCCGATCACCGCTGCCGGATCAACCACGCCGCACCCGGAATGCCGGTCGCCACCCGCGGCCGCTCTGGGCTAGCCTCTGCCTTCCCCTGCCGGTTGCCCCCATGCCCCGTCCGATCACCCAGCGTCCGATCACCCTGCTTGCCCTGCTGCTCGCCACCGGCCTCGCCGCCTGCGCCCAACCGGGCCGGGAAGCGCGCCTCGCCTCGAATTCCGCGTCCCGCATCGCCTCGGACGCCGCGGGCACAGCGCCGCCGGTCGTCGTCCAGGCCCCGACCGACCCGAGCGACCCGCTCGAGGCCAGCAACCGCCGGGTGCTCGACTTCAACCTGCGGCTCGACGACGCCGTCCTGCGCCCGGTCGCGGTGGTCTACCGCGACAGCCTCGGCAATTGGACCCGGACCCGCATCCGCAACCTGCTGGCCAACCTGAACGAACCGACCGCCGCCGCCAACAGCCTGCTGCAGGGCCGGCCGCAGGAGGCCGCGACCACCGCGCTGCGCTTCGTCTTCAACAGCACCGCCGGCCTCGGCGGGATGTTCGACCTGGAGCAGTTCGGCGGCCCGCCCCGGGCCAGGCGCGACTTCGGCGAGACCCTGCATGTCTGGGGCCTGCCCGACGGCCCCTACCTGATGGTCCCGGTGCTCGGCCCCTCCAACCCGCGCGAGCTGACCGGCAGCATCGCCGACGGCTTCATGAACCCGATCAACTACCTCATCCCGGTCGGCGCCAACCTCGGCCGCGGCGCGGTCGAGGGGGTGGACACCCGGGAGCGGAACATCGAGACGCTGGACGAGATCCGCACCGGCTCGCTCGACGTCTATGCCCGGCTCCGCAGCCTCTGGCAGCAGCACCGCGACGCCGAGCTGGGCCGCACCACCGCCGGCGCGATCGACGTGCTGGACGACCCGGGCGCCACCCCGCGATAGCCCTTGGATTCCACTATAGTGGAATCTAGTCTGGGGGGATGAGCGAGACCGCGCCGCCCTCGGCCGAGGACCCCGACACCCGCCTCGGCGCCCGCATCCACGCCCTGCGGGCCGCCCGTGGGCTGACGCTGGAGGCCCTGGCCGGCCGCGCCGCGGTGAGCCGGGCCATGCTGTCCCGGATCGAGCGCGGCGAGTCGAGCCCGACCGCGCAGCTGCTGGGGCGGCTCTGCGGCGGCCTCGGCATCACCCTCTCGGCGCTCTTCGCGGCGGCCGAGGCAGCCGCGGGCCCGGTGGTCCGGCGGGCCGACCAGCCGGTCTGGGACGACCCGGAAAGCCGCTACCGCCGCCGCCAGGTCTCCCCGGCCGGCAGCGGCTCCCCGGTCGAGATCGTCGAGGTCGAGTTCCCCGCGCATGGCCGCGTCGCCTTCGACCGCCAGGAGCTGCCCGGCACCGACCAGCACATCTGGGTGCTCGAGGGCCGGCTCGAGCTGACCCTGGGCGAGGAGGCGATCCGGCTGGAGCAGGGCGACTGCCTGCGGATGCGCTTCGGCCGGCCCATCCTGTTCCGCAACCCGGAGGACCGTCCCATCCGCTACGCCGTCATCCTCGGCCATGGGGCCGCGCCATGATCCGTGCCCTCCCCGCGGCCGAGGCGGAAGCCCGGCTGCCCGAACTCGCCGCGCTGCTGGTCGATGCCGTGGCGCATGGCGCCTCGGTCAATTTCATGGCCGGCCTCACCGCGGCGGAGGGCGAGCGTTTCTGGCGCGGCCAGCTGCCCGGCCTCGCCGCCGGGGAACGCCGGCTCCTCGTCGCCGAGGCCGAGGGGCGGCTGCGGGGGACGGTGGTGCTGAGCTTCGCCCTGCAGCCCAATGCGCCGCACCGGGCCGAGATCGGCAAGATGCTGGTCCACAGCGGCGCCCGCCGGCAGGGGCTCGGCCGCCGCCTGCTGCAGGCCGCCGAGGACGCCGCCCTCGAGGCCGGCCGCAGCCTGCTGCTGCTGGACACCGAGGCCGGCAGCGCCGGCGAGGCGCTGTACCGCCGCTGCGGCTGGACCGCCTTCGGCACCCTGCCCGACCATGCCTTCACCCCGGACGGCCGCCTCGCCGCCACCATCTACTTCTGGAAGTCGCTCGGCCCGCACCGCCGGGGGACCCGCTGATGCCGCCGCCCTCGGACCCCGGCGCCGGGCACAACGGCGGCCCGCCGCTGGAGGAGGACCCGGATGCCGGCTGGCGGCTGTACTGCTGGAAGCGCGCCAGGAAGAAGGCCTGGGCCGCGCCGCCCGAGATCGCCCTGCGCCGGCTGGCCCGGGCCGAGGAACTCGGCATGAGCTACCGGGCCTATACGCTGGAGATCCTCGAGCGCGGCAAATACCTCTAGCGGCCTGGCGGCCGAAACCGGCGCCTGGTGCCCACGCCCGGGTCAGGCCCGGGTGCAATCCGAACCTAGCGGGCGACCAGGAAGCCCCAGGCGAACAGCAGCGACGCGGCAGCGCCGAGCAGGCTCCTGACGCCATGCAGACCGCCCCAACGACGCAGCAGGTCGCGGCTTTCCGCCCCCGCATGCTGCGGCCGCATCGCCATCAACCGCGTGTTCGTGGGCATGATGACCAGCATCGTGAACGGCCAGTTGGCGAGCAGGAGCAGGCTTCCCGCCATCCACTGCCAGTCGCGCAGGGAATACCAGCCCAGAAGCCCTGCGGCCCCTCCCAGCACGGCCAGCCCGGCCTGGATGGGCAGGGCGCGCTTGTAGCTGGGCTGCCACTGCGCGAGCAGGGGCCCGTCGTCCAGGCCCATCCTGGCCGGATGCTCGACGAGGGTGATGTAGAGCGCGGCCCCGGCAAAGAGGGTCGCGGCGACAAGGGCAACAAGGCCTGGGACCACCGGAATTCTCCTCTGGTGCGCGACGGGTACCACCGGTCGGGTTTCACCCGCGAGGGGTCCGGGCCGCCGCCGCCGCCAGCCCGGCCGCGGCCAGCGCCGCCGCGGCCGGCACCGCCAGCGCATCGCCGCCCAGCCGCGCATCCAGCGCCGCGCCCAGCGTCGCCCCCGCCACCAGCGCGGCCCAGGCGGCGAGCTGCGTCACCCAGGCCTCGTGCCGGCCGGCGCCGGCCACCGCCGCCATCAGCGCCTCGGCGAAGCGGGTCAGCGCCCCGGTCACGAAGGTGATGCCGCCGACCCCGGGCAGGGCCAGGTTCAGCGCCCCCATGGCCGGCACCACGGCGAAGGCCAGCGGCGCCAGCCCGGCGCCGCCGACCGGCGGCAGCCGCCAGCCGCAGCCCAGCAGCGCCGCCACCAGCCCCAGCACCACCGGCGCCCGCCAGCGCCCGGCCAGCCGGCCGAGCCCGGCCGCCACCACCGCCCCGGCGGTGAACAGCCCGACCACCACGGCCAGCTCGGCCGCCCGCACCGGCCGCCCTTCGGCCAGGGCGACCCCCAGCATGGTGCTGGTGCCGCTCATGAAGCTCACGAAGAGCTCATGCAGCCGCAGCCAGCCGATGGCGTCGACGCAGCCGGCCAGCGCCACCAGGGGCACCGCCAGCCAGGCCCTCAGCCGCAGATCCGCCTCCGCCATGCACCCCCCGCTGTCCCGCGCTGCGGCCCGCCCCCTGGGCACACCTCCGCGCGCGCCCCTTGCATCCGCGGCGGCTTCGGGCTTTTTCCTGGCGCCGCCGTCACACCAGCCGACAACAACCGGGAAGAAACCGCCATGAACCGCCGCCTCCTCTTCGGCGCCGCCGCCGCCGCCGCGCCGCTGACGCTCGCCACCCCCGCCCTGGCCCAGTCGAACCCCGAGATCCGCTGGCGCCTGGCCTCGGCCTTCCCGCGCAACCTGGATGTGCTCTACGGCACCGGGGAGCGCATCGCCCAGCGCGTCGCCCAGCTCACCGACAACCGCTTCCAGATCCGCTTCTTCGCCGCCGGCGAGATCGTCCCCGGCCTCTCGGTGCTCGACGCGGTGCAGGCCGGCACCATCGAGGCCGGCCATACCCCGGTCTACTACTACACCGGCAAGGACCCCTCCTTCGCCTTCTTCACCGCGCTGCCCTTCGGCCTGAACGCCCGGCAGAACCTCGCCTGGCTGCAGTACGGCGGCGGCAACGAGCTGGCGGCCGAGCTGTTCAAGGATTACGGCATCATGGGCTTCCCCGCCGGCGACACCGGCGCGCAGATGGGCGGCTGGTTCCGCAACGAGGTGAAGTCGATCGAGGACCTCAAGGGCCTCAAGTTCCGCGTCGCCGGCCTGGCGGGCGAGATCTTCCGCAAGCTCGGCGCGGTGCCGACCCAGATCGCCGCCAGCGACATCTACCCCTCGCTCGAGCGCGGCACGCTGGACGCGGTGGAATTCGTCGGCCCGCACGACGACGAGAAGCTCGGCTTCGTCCGCGTTGCCCGCAACTACTACGCCCCGGGCTTCTGGGAGGCCGGCGCCCATCTGCACCTGCTGATCAACCAGACCGAATTCGCCAAGCTGCCGGCCGCCTACAAGGCGGCGCTCGAAGTCGCCTCGGCCGAGGCCAATTCGGACATGCTGGCGCGCTACGACCACCTGAACCCGCAGGCGCTGCGCCGCCTGGTCGCCGCCGGCGCCCAGCTCCGCTACTGGCCGCGCGAGGTCCTGCAGGCCTCCTGGCGCGAGGCGCATGGGCTGTACGAGGAGATGTCGGGCAAGAACGAGCGGTTCAAGAAGATCTGGACCGCCTACCGCGCCTACCGCGACGAGGAATACCAGTGGTTCCGCGTCGCCGAGAGCAGCTTCGACAACTTCGCCTTCCCCGCCGCCGCGCAGCGCTGATCCGCCCGGGCCGGGGGTCGAGGTCGGCCCCCGGCCCTCAGCCCCGGCCGAGGTTCAGCAGGGACAGCAGCGGGACCAGCGCCGCCAAGGCCACCGGCACCGACCAATATTCCGTGTCGATCCGGAACAGCCGGTGGCGGCGCCGCGGCACCACCCGTTCCTGCGTCGCCGGAACCACCAGCTCCCGCCCCGCCTGCCCATCTGGACTGCGGCCGACCAGCCGATTCGCCGCCGCCGCGGCGAAGAGCCCGGCGCTGAAGGCGAGGTCGGGGCGGCCGAGCGCGGCGAGGCCCCACGGCCCCCACCGCCACGGCGGTGCCCACCACGATGGGCAGCACACGCCCTGCCTCTCCATCCGTCGAGGCAGCGGCGTCGCCGGCCCGCCGGCGTTCCGGCACGGCGGCCGGGGAATGGCCGCCCGGCCGCTACGGGATGACCCGCGCCTCCCGCAGCCGGGCGAACAGGTCGAAGAAGGCCTCGTCCGTCGCCTGGTAATCGAGGAAGCCGAGCTTCCGGCTCCGCCCCATGTCGGTCACCACCTCGATCGGCCGGCCGAGGTCGGCATCGGTATGCCAGGCCGAGGCGACCCGCCCGAGGTCCGGCTCCACCAGCCCGTGCTTCCGGGCGAGCTCCGCCCATTCCGGCCCGGCCCCGGCGAGCTGGCCCTCGAGCGGCGTCACCGCGGCGGGGAAGGGGGCCGGCTCCAGCCCGAACCAGCCGGCGATGCGGCCCCACATCCAGGACCAGCGGAAGACGTCGCCGTTCACCACGTTGAAGGCGAGGTCGCGCGCCGCCGGCGTGGTTGCCGCCCAGCTCAGGTGGCGGGCCAGCAGCCGGGCATCGGTCATGTCGGTCAGCCCGTTCCACTGCATGGCCGAGCCGGGGAAGACGAAGGGCCGCCCGGTCTCGCGGCACAGCGTGGCATAGGCGGCGAGCGTCGTGCCCATGTTCATGGCGTTGCCGACGGCATGGCCGATGATGGTATGCGGCCGGTGCACGCTCCAGCCGAAGCCGTCCCGCGCCGCGGCGGCGAAGACCTCGTCTTCCTGCGCGTAGTAGAAATTCTCGACCTCGAGCCGCGGCTGCTCCTCCCGGAACGGGGTCGCCGGCAGGCTGCCCTTGCCATAGGCCTCGAAGGGTCCGAGGTAGTGCTTGAGGCCGGTCACCAGCCCGACGTGCCGCACCGAGCCGGCCTTGCGCGTCGCATCCAGCAGGTTGCGCACCATGGCGGCATTGACCCGGATGTTCTCCGCCTCGGTCGGCTGGCGCATCCAGGTGGTGATGAAGACGTGATCCGGCCGCAGCCCCGCCAGCGCCTTCCCCAACCCGGCCGGGTCGAGCAGGTCGGCGGCAACCGGCCGCAGCCCCGGGATATCGGCCGAGGGCCGCCGCGCCAGCCCGGCGACCTCGAAGCCCTGCTCCACCAGATGCCGGGCCAGGGCATTGCCCACGATCCCGCTGACCCCCACCACCAATGCCGACTGCGCCATGCTGCGTTGCTCCAATTCTGTGGCCCGGCAGGTGGGTGCCGGTCCCTGCCCGGGCTAGAAGGCACCTGAAGGGGACATAGCCACCCCGGGGTGCCCATCCATGCCGAAGCCGGAAACCCATACCGAGGATTGCGCGCCCCGCCGGGTGCTGGAGCTGTTCAGCAGCAAGTGGACCAGCATGGTGCTGCATGCGCTCCACGCGCTGCACGGCGGCACCTGCCGCACCGGGGAGCTGCAGCGCAGCCTGCCGGGGATCAGCAAGAAGATGCTGACCCAGACGCTGCGCGCCATGGAGGCCGACGGCCTCGTCTCCCGCCGGGTCTTCGAGGTGGTGCCGCCCCGGGTCGAGTACAGCCTGACCCCGCTGGGCCGGGAGTTCGTCGAGCCGATCGAGCTGCTCTATGCCTGGGGCGCGGCGCATGCCGAGGCGCTCGACCGGCTGGGCCGCCGGTCCGCCCCCAAGCCTCCCTGAGCGGCTACCCAAGCCCCCATCCCCGCCGCTATAGCCACCCCGCCGTCACCGGAGCACCCCGCGCCCATGTCCTTCGCCGATCTGCTCTCCGCCCTCGCCATGGGCGTGCTGGAGGGGCTGACCGAATTCCTGCCGATATCCTCCACCGGCCACCTGATCCTGCTGGGCTCGCTGATCGGCTTCAAGGGACCGCCGGGGAAGGTCTTCGAGGTCTCGATCCAGCTCGGCGCCATCCTCGCCATCATCTGGCTCTACCGCGGGCTGCTGCTGAACCTCCTGCGCGGGATGTGGCGGCCGGGGCGGGAACGCTTCTACGTCGTCAACATCCTGCTCGCCTTCCTGCCGGCGATGGTGCTCGGCGCCACCCTGCACAAGACGATCACCGAGGTGCTGTTCAACCCCTGGGTCGTCTCCTGCGCGCTGATCCTGGGCGGCATCGCCATCATCCTGATCGAGCGCGCCCGCCCGGCGCCGTCCATCCATTCGGTGCCCGAGATGGGGCCGCTCGCCGCTCTGCTGGTCGGCTTCGGCCAGGCCCTGGCGATGATCCCCGGCACCTCCCGCTCGGGCGCCACCATCATCACCGCGCTGCTGCTCGGTGTCGACCGCAAGGCCGCCGCCGAGTTCAGCTTCGTCCTGGCCATCCCGACCATGCTGGCGGCCAGCGCCTTCAGCCTGTTCAAGGTGCGGAACGAGATCACCACCGATGGGCTGGGCCAGGTCGCGGTCGGCTTCGTCGCCGCCTTCCTGGTGGCGCTGGTGACCGTGCGCTGGGTGCTGTCGATCATCGGCCGCACCGGCTTCACCCCCTTCGGCTGGTACCGCATCGGCCTCGGCAGCCTGATGCTGGCCTGGCTCCTGCTGCACTGAGGCCGGCGGGGCAGGCCGCCCCCGCCTAGCCGGTCACGCTGCCCGGCGGGCAATTCCCGCCGCAGACCAGGACGCCGACCTCGGCGCCGGCCGGCGCCACCCAGGCGCCGCAGAGCAGCGCCGCCAGGGCGGTCGCCCCGCCCGGCTCCGCCGCCACCCGCGCCGCCTCCCAGAGCAGCGCCTGGGCGGCGCGGATCGCCGCATCCGGCACCAGCACCGCCGCCGCCACGTGATCCCGGGCCACCGCGAACATCAGCGCCCCCACCTGCCGCGCGCCGAGGCTGTCCGCCGCCAGCCCGCCGACCGGCGCCGGCACCGGCCGGCCCTCGCGCAGCGCGGTCGCCAGGGTCGGGCAGCCCTCGGGCTCGACGCTCACCACGCCGACGCCGCTGCCGGCGTACCAGCCGGCCATGCCGCCGATCAGCCCGCCGCCGCCGGTCGCCACCAGCACATGGGTCAGCCCCGGCGCATCCTCGGCCAGCTCCTGCGCCACGGTGCCCTGGCCGGCCAGCACGCTGTCCTGGTCGTAGGCATGCACCGGCAGCGCCCCGGTCTCGGCCGCCCGCCGCTCGCTCGCCTGCCGCGCCTCGTCGTAGGCGGCGCCGCCCACCACCAGCCGCGCCCCGTAGGACTCGATCCGCGCCCGCTTGGCCGGGCCGGTGATCTCCGGGACGAAGATCTCGGCCGGCACCCCGAGCGCCCGGGCGGCATAGGCCACCGCCGCCCCGTGGTTGCCGCCCGAGGCGGCGATCACCCCCGCCGCCGGCAGCCGCCCGTCCTCCCGGGCAGACAGGATCGTGTTGAAGGCTCCCCGCGGCTTGAAGCTGCCGCTCGCCTGCAGCAGTTCCAGTTTGAGTATGATGGGATGCGGCAGTCCCAGGTCGCCGCCGCCCAGCCGCAGCAGCGGGGTCCGGCGGATGTGCGGGGCGATGCGCCGGGCGGCGGCACGGATGAGGTCCGGGGTCACGGGAAGGGATTGGGTCATGATGCGGCTCCGGTGGCATGTCCTCTGCTGCGGTGCAACCGAGGGTGCCCTTTTAACCCCTTGGTCTTTCTGCCATGGTGAATTGGATGTTGGCTGGCGGCCATGATGCTGCTCCATGCGAGTTCGATCGCCCGGGAAGGGGACGCCGTCCTCCTCCTCGGTCCACCCGGGTCAGGGAAGTCCGATCTGGTGTTGCGCCTGCTGCATTCGGGATGGTCCCTGGTCGCCGATGACCAGGTCGCGCTGCGGGCGGAAGCCGGGGAGTTGCGCCCGGCCGCGCCGCCCGCCCTGGCCGGGCTGCTGGAGGTCCGCGGCCTCGGCCTGTTCGGCCCGCTGCCGACCGCCCTCTCGCCCGTGCTCCGCCTGGTCGCCCGGCTGCTGCCGCGGGCCGAGATCCCGCGCCTGCCCGAGCCCGAGTCCTGGTCCGCCGCCGGCGTCAGCCTGCCCGCCATCCGCCTCCACCCCTTCGACGCCGCGGCGCCGGCCCGGCTCGGCCTCGCCCTCGACGCCGCGCTCGGCCGCATCCCCTGCCGGGCGGGCGCCTTCGCATGACCACCCCCGCCCGGCCGGTCGTGCTGGTCACCGGCCTCTCCGGCGCCGGCCGCAGCTCCATCCTGCACCACCTCGAGGACCTTGGCTTCGAGACCGTCGACAACCCGCCGCTCGACCTGCTGGAGGAACTCGTCGGCGACGGCGCGGTGCCGCTGGCCGCCGGGATCGACGCGCGGTCGCGCGGCTTCGACCCGGCGCAGGTGCTGCTGACCCTCGCCCGGCTGCGGCTGCGGCCGGACATCGCGGTCACCCTGGTCTTCGCCACCGCCGAGACCGCCGTGCTGCAGCGCCGCTACTCGGAAACCCGCCGCCGCCATCCGCTGGCGCCCGGCGGCCCGCTCGGCAACCGCGTGACCGACGGCATCGCCCGCGAGCAGGCGCTGCTCGCGCCGCTGCAGGAGGCCGCCGACATGGTGGTCGATACCTCCGACCTGCCGCTGCCCGACCTCCGCCAGCTGATCGAGCGCCTGTTCCGCCGCGAGGAGACCCCGGGGCTGCTGATCCATGTCCGGTCCTTCGGCTTCCCGCACGGCCTGCCGCGCGACGCCGAGCTGGTCTTCGACGTGCGCTTCCTGCGCAACCCGCACTACGACCCGGCGCTGCGGCCGCTCACCGGCCGGGACCCGGCGGTCGCCGCCCATGTCGAGGCCGACCCGGACTTCGCCGGTTTCTGGCAGCGGCTCACCGGATTCATCGATCCGCTCTTGCCGCGCTACGTGGCGGAGGGCAAGAAGTACCTCACCGTCGCCCTGGGCTGCACCGGGGGCCGTCACCGCTCGGTCCTTGTGGCGGAACGTCTGGCCGACCATCTGAGAGGCCTGGGCTGGCGTGCGGATGTGACCCATCGGGAACTCGATGACACAGCGGCGACGCCAGGCGGGTCGGCACCGGGCGGATCACCTGCCTCCGCCGCACCACTTGCCCATACCGGGGGTCGGGAGGCCCTGACGCCGTCCCCATGATTGGATTGGTTCTGGTCACCCATGGCCGGCTGGCCGACGAGCTCCGCCTCGCCATGGAACACGTGGTCGGGCCGCAGCGCGCGGTCTCCACGGTCTGCATCGGCCCCGACGACGACATGGAAGGTCGGCGCCAGGACATCCGCGACAGCATCGCCGCGGTGGAGCAGGGCGACGGCGTCGTCGTCCTGACCGACATCATGGGCGGCACCCCCTGCAACCTCGCGGTCTCGCTGGCCGACCACAACCATGTCGAGGTCATCGCCGGGGTGAACCTGCCCCTGCTGGTGAAGCTCGCCAAGATCCGCTCCTCCGAGCCGCTGGCCGAGGCGGTGGACCATGCCACGGCCGCCGGCCGCAAATACATCGCCGCCGCCGGGGACATCCCGAACGGGATCGCCCGGGTCAACGGCGGCGCCAACGGCAATGGCCCCAACGGGAAGGGCCAAGCAAACGGTGGGAACAAGCCATGAGCGACTTCGGGACCCAGGCCGTGCCGGCCGGCAGCAGCGACGCCGACCTGGTGCTGCGCCAGTGCATCACCATCCGCAACAGCCGCGGCCTGCATGCCCGCGCCGCGGCCAAGCTGGTGACCCTGGCGGAACGCTACTCCGCCTGCCTCAGCGTCTCGCGGGACGGGCAGAAGGTCCCGGCCTGCTCCATCATGGGTCTGATGATGCTGGGCGCGGGGCAGGGAAGTAAGGTAACCATCGAGGCCGAAGGCTGGGATGCGCGGGAGGCCCTGGATGCGGTCGCCGGCCTGGTCGAGGCCGGATTCCATGAAGATTGAGAAAGCCGAAAGGCCCGATCCGAAGCCCGAATCCAAGGCGGAGACCAAGGCCGCCGCCGAAGCCCTCCGCAAGCCCGGCTCCCGCAAGGGCCGCGAGCACCCGATCCGCGGCATCCCGGTCTCCCCGGGCATCGCCATCGGCCCGGTCTTCGACACCACCGAGGAGCCGACCGAGGCCCCCCGCCGCAGCGTCCCGGCCGACCGGGTCGAGGCCGAGAAGCAGCGCCTGGCCGAGGCCACCGCCCTCTCGCGCAAGCAGCTCGGCAAGCTGAAGACCCGGCTCTCCGTCCTGCCCGAGGAGGCGCAGGAGGAACTCGCGCCGCTGCTCGACGCCTATGTGATGATGCTCGGCAATTCCCGCCTGCTGCGCGGCGCCCGCAAGCGGATCGAGAGCGAGTTGCTGGCGGCCGAGACCGCGGTCGGCGACGAGGCCGAGGCGATCGCCGCGCTGATCCTCGCCGCCCGCGACGACGACAAGCCCGGGCTGCAGCGCCGCGCCGGGGAGGTGCGGGAGATCGCCCGCCGGCTGACCCGCAACCTGATGGCGACCCCCTTCCGCAGCCTCAAGGGCATGCCCGAGGGCGCCATCCTGGTCGCCGAGGAGCTGACCCCGGCGGATGCCGCGCTGCTCGACCCGACCCGCATCGCCGGCGTCGCCACCGACGAGGGCGGCGCCGACGGCCATACCGCCATCATGCTGCGGGCGCTGGGCATCCCGGCCATCCTGGGCGCCTCGGGCCTGTCCGAGAGCGCCGAGCGCGGCGACCTCGCAGTGCTCGACGGCGCCGCTGGCACCATCGTGCTGCGCCCGGGCGACAAGGCCCTGGAGAAGGGCCGCGCCGCGGTCGCCGCCTTCGCCAAGGAGCGCGCCAAGCTGGCCAAGCTGCGCCGGCTGCCCGCCGTCACCACCGACGGCGAGCCGGTCGAGCTGCAGGCCAACCTCGAGATCCCGGCCGAGCTGCCGCTGATCGCCCTCTCGGGGGCCATCGGCATCGGCCTGCTGCGCACCGAGTTCCTCTTCATGAACCGCGAGGACCTGCCGGACGAGGAGGCGCAGCTCGCCGCCTATACCCAGGTGGTCGAGGCCATGGGCGGCGACCCCGTCACCATCCGGGTGCTGGACTGGGGCGGCGAGAAGGACATGCAGGCGCTCTCGGAAGGGGTGGCGCCGACCCATTCCGGCCCGAACCCGGCGCTCGGCCTGCGCGGCCTGCGGCTGCTGCTGAAGCGGCCGGAGCTGCTCGAGGCGCAATTCGCCGCCATCCTGCGGGTGGCCGAGCGCGGCCCGGTGCGCATCCTGCTGCCGATGGTCACCAACCCCTCCGAGGTGAAGGCGGCGCGCGACATCTACGAACGCGTCGCCCGGCGCCTCCGCCGCAAGGGCACCCACCTGCCGGAGAAGCTGCCCGACCTCGGGGTGATGATCGAGACGCCGGGCGCCGCGCTGGCCGCCGATGCCATCGCGCTGGAGGCGGATTTCTTCGCGATCGGCACCAACGACCTCGCCATGTACACCCTGGCGGTGGACCGGGCCGAGGCCGAGGTCAGCCACCTCTACGACCCGCTGCACCCGGCGGTGCTGCGGCTGATGCAATTCGCCACCGAGGCGGCGCTCCGGCTGCGGATGCCGGTCTCGGTCTGCGGCGAGATGGCGGGCAACCCGAAGCTGGTGCCGCTGCTGCTGGGCCTCGGGATCCGCTGCCTCTCGATGAATGCCAGCGCCATCCCGCGGGTGAAGCAGATGGTCCGGGCGCTCGACATCGGCGACTGCGCCCGCTTCGCCCGGCGGGTGATGGAGCAGTCCGACCCCGCGCGAATCCACGAGCTGGTGCAGGGCTTCGCCCCCGGCGCCGACCGCGGCTGAGCGGGCTGCAGGCTGGACAGCGGCCAGGATTCAGACTATATTCCTAAAGTCGGCCGCCATCCCCGCCGGCCCTGGCGACTTTATCCTCAATTCTAAAATTCTGTCGGCCTGATCCAGCGAATTCAATACGTTAGATTGCGGCGGTTGAGCGGAATTGAGCGGAATTGAGCCGAATTTTACCGAATTCAGGGCCGCGTAGCAGCCGGCCGGCGCCGCCTTGAGGCCGCCGCGAAGCCCCGCCGCGCCCGGCCGCCCGGCAGCGGGGCAGGCCGGCCGGGCCCGGCCGCGCCGGCCCCCGTCCGCCAGGC
>NZ_JAUFPN010000311.1 GCF_030409335.1 Paeniroseomonas aquatica | reverse complement strand
CAACCATTCTGTGGCTACGGTAAATGTCCACAGGACCTACGCCCTGGCGCATCATGAGCAGGTGGCCCATACCGCCGCCTGCAACGGCCGGCACCTGACCGAGCAGCGCCTGGCCCGGTGGCTGCTCATGGCCCATGACCGCGCCGATACCGACCGCTTCCCCATCACCCACGAGCTGCTGTCGATGATGCTGGGGGTGCGGCGGGCCGGGGTCACGGTCGCGGCCGGCAGCCTGCAGCGCGCCGGGCTGATCCGCTACGAGCGGGGGCAGGTGGAGGTGGTCGACCGCAACGGCCTCGAGCATGCGGCCTGCGAATGCCACGCCGCCGCCCAGGCGGCCTTCGAACGCCTGCTCGGCCCGGGCCCGGGCTGAAACAACGGTGGCGGTGGTCCGCAAGCGTACAAACAGGACAGGTTCGAGGGTCCATGGTCACCCAGCCGGTTACGGCGCTCCTGTCGCACCCGGACCGATGGTGCCGCCATGATTCATGTGTTCAGCCGCAACAGCCACATGCCGCTCGCCGGGAAGCGCATCCTGGTGGTCGAGGACGAGGCCATGGTCGCCCTGCTCGTCGAGGATGAGCTGATCGACGTCGGCGCCCAGGTGCTGGGCCCGGCGGCCTCGGTGCCGACCGCCCTGGCGATCCTGGCGGAGGGGCTGGCCGAAGGCGGGGTGGATGCCGCCGTCCTCGACCTGAACCTGAGCGGCGAAAGCGCCGCCCCGGTGGCCGATGCGCTCGACCGGGGCGGGGTGCCCTTCCTGGTCATCTCCGCCTATGCCGCCGGCCTCGGCCCGCGCCACCCGGTGCCGCGGCTGCCGAAGCCCTTCGCCCCGCACGAGCTGCTGGTGATGCTGCAGAAGCTGATGGCGCCGTTGCCCCTGCGCAACGCCTGACGCGACCTGGGAGGCTGGTGCCCGGGGCCTATTGCGGGACGATGCCGGCCTTTCGCGCCGCATCGCCCCATTTCTCCATCTCGGCCAGGCAGAGGCGGCGCATCTCCTCCGGCGAGGAGGTGACCACCTCGGCGCCCAGCACCGTGTGACGGTCCACCACCTCGGGCCGGCGCAGCGCGGCGACGCAATCGGCATTCAGCTTCGCCAGCAGCCCGGCGGGAATGCCGGCGGGGCCGATGACCATGCCCCAGGTCGCCGCCTCGAAGCCCGGCAGGAAGGCCTCGCCGATGGTCGGCACCTCCGGCAGCTGCGGCGCCCGCTTCGCCCCCGTGGTCGCCAGCGCCTTGAGCGCCCCGGACTGGATATGGACCAGCGCCGCCGGGACGGTGTCGAACATGATGTCGACGCGCCCGGCCATGAGATCGGGATGCGCCTGGGTGCTGCCGCGGTAGGGCACGTAGGTCAGCTCCGTGCCGGTCTGCTGCCCGAACAGCACGGGCGCCAGCCGCACCACGCCGCCGGTGCCGGCGAAGGTGACGCCGGGGTTCTTCTTGGCATGCGCGACCAGTTCGGCCGGAGTATTCGCCGCGAAATTCTTCGCCGCACAGAGCACCAGCGGCGTCGAGGTGGTCTGCGTCACGAAGGAGAAGTCCCGCATCGTGTCGTAGGGCAGCTTGTAGTAGGCGGCATTCACCGGATGCCCGACCGAGACCAGCCCCAGCACATGCCCGTCCGGCGCGGCGCGGGCCACCACCTCGGTGCCGATGACGCCATCGGCGCCGGCGCGGTTCTCGACCGGCACCGGCTGGCCCCAGGCGGCCGCCAGCGGGTCCGCCATCAGCCGCGCGGTGATGTCGGAGACGCCGCCGGGGGTATAGGGGACGACCATCCGCACCGGGCGGCTGGGAAAGCCCTGGGCCACGGAGGTCTGCGCCCAGGCGGGGCCGGCCAGCAGCAGGGCCGGCGCAGCCAGGGCGCGGCGGCGGGTCATCGGCATCTTGGGTCCCTCCCGGATGGTCTTGGCCGGGAGTGTGGCTCAGCGCTTCGGCTTCGGCCAGCGCCGCGCGACCTCGGGCAGCACCTGCTCGATGAGCTGGCGGGACTGCGCCAGCACCTCCGCATCGCCCTCGCCGAGCGGCCGCAGGATGAACTTCGACAGGCCGGCATCCACATAGTCCCCGATGCGGTCGAGGATCGCCGCGGCATCGCCGGTGACGAAGCGCCCGGCCGGGTCCTTGCCCGTGCGCTTGCGGTAGGCCGCCATCAGCCGCTGCACGCCCGGGTCCTCGGCGCTGCCGAAGCGGAAGGCGAAGGCGGCGCCGTAGTGGTCGTCGTCGATGCTGCGGCCGGTGGCGGGCAGCGCCGCCTTGATGGCGGCGACCACGGCGCCGGCTTCCTCCGGCGTTTCCGCCCCGCCCTGCCAGCCGCTGCCGTAGCGCGCGGTGCGCCGCACCGCGGCCTCCGAGGCGCCGCCGATCCACATCGGCAGCGCCGCCTGCACCGGGCGCGGCGAGATCGAGGCGCCCTTCAGCTGCCAGATGCGGCCCGCGAAATCGACGCTCTCCTCGTGCCAGAGGCGATGGATGATCTCCAGCGCCTCGTCCGTCATGCGGCCGCGTTGCTTGGCATCCAGCCCCAGCGCCGCCCATTCGGGGGCCAGCGGGCTGCCGATGCCGAAGCCCGGCAGCAGCCGCCCGCCCGAGAGCATGTCGATGCTGGCGCATTGCTTGGCCAGCAGCACCGGGTCCCGCATCGCGAGGGAGACGACGTTCATCCCGAATTTGATCCGCCGCGTCCGCCCGGCGATGGCCGCCATGACAGCCATGCATTCGAGGATCGGCGTGCGGCTGACGATCCGGTCGGTCTGCCACAGGCTGTCGAGGCCGCCGGCCTCGCACAAATCCACCCAGGCCCAAAAGGGCGCCGCGCCGGAGAAGGGGAATTCCTGCAGGCCGAGGCCGATGGCGACCGTCACAGCACGTCTGCCACCGCCGCCTGGAAGCGCCGCATTACCGCCAGATGGTCGGCCACGCTGCGCCCGGCGATGCGCCTGTGGTGCCGGCGGCCGAAGGTATTGGTCAGGGTGATGTGCGTGGCGCCTGTCTTCTTCCAGTAGGCGACCTCCTGGCGCCAGGAGGTCTCGTCGCCGGCGCCGCCGGAGATCCAGACCTCGAGGCCGATGGCGGCGGGGTCGCGCCCGGCGGCCTCGGCCAGGGTGCGGATCTTGCCGAGCTCGGCCTCGATTTCGGCACCCGGCGGATAGGCGTTCATGATCCAGCCGTCGCCCAGCGTGGCGATCCGTTCCAAGGTCTGCTCGACATGGCCGCCGAACCAGACGGGCACCTTCCGGTGCACCGGCAGCGGGTTGATTCCGGCATCCTGGATCTCGTGCCAGCGGCCCTTGAAGGTCACGTGCGGCGCGGCCCAGAGCTGCTGCATCACCGCGACCTGCTCGGCGCTGCGGCGGCCGCGGTTGCCGAAATTCTCGTTCAGCCCGGTGAATTCCACCGGGTTCCAGCCGACCCCGACGCCAAGCCGGAAGCGCCCGCCACACAGCAGGTCAAGGCTCGCCGCCTGCTTCGCCACCAGCACCGCCTGGCGCTGCGCCAGGATCAGCACCTGGGTCGAGAATTCGGTGGTGGGGCGGCAGAGCCCGGCGAGGAAGCCGAAGCAGACGAAGGGGTCGTGGAAGAGATCGGCCGAAGTATTGCGGTCGCCCCAGTCCGGGCGCGAGGCGGCATTCACCCCGAGCACATGGTCGGCCAGGCCGAGGTTGGTATAGCCCATGCCCTCGGCGGCCAGGGCGAAGTCCCGCACCACCTGCGGCGCGCCGCCGATATCGCTCAGCGGCAGCATCACACCCAGACGCATCGCAGCCTCCCTTGTTATCGGGATTAGTCACCCGATCGGGGCGGAATTCTAGACGGCAGCGATGGACTTCCGCACCTCCTCGCGGATCTCCCCCATCAGCCGGGCCTTCAGCGCCGCGAATTCGGGCGTGGTCTTCACCGTCCAGTCGCGGGGGTAGGGCAGGGGCACCGCGACCTCCGCCTTGATCCGGCCGGGGCGGGCGGACATGACCAGGACGCGGTTCGAGAGGAAGATCGCCTCGTCGATGTCGTGGGTGACGAAGAGGACGGTCTTGCGATCCGCCTCCCAGATCTCCAGCAGCAGCTCCTGCATCAGCTCCCGCGTCTGGTGGTCGAGCGCGCCGAAGGGCTCGTCCAGCAGCAGGATCTCTGGGTCGTTCGCCAGGGCGCGGGCCAGGGCGCAGCGCTGCTGCATGCCGCCGGAAAGCTGCTTCGGCCAATGCTCCTCGAAGCCGCGGAGGCCGGTGCGGGCGATGAAGCGCCCCGCGATCTCCGCCTGCTGCGCCTCCGGCAGGCCGCGTTCGGCCAAGCCGTAGCGGATGTTCTGCGCGACGGTCAGCCAGGGGAACAGCGTGTAGGACTGGAAGACCATGCCGCGGTCCGGGCCGGGGCCGGTGACCGGCGCGGCATCCAGCAGCACCTGCCCGGCGGTCGGCTGGTCCAGCCCGGCGACGATCCGCAGCAGGGTCGACTTGCCGCAGCCGGAGGGGCCGAGGATGGCGACGAATTCGCCAGGTGCCGCGCTGACCGTGGTCGGCTGCAGGGCGAGCGTCGGCGCGGTGCGGCCGCGCCCCGGGAAGGTTCGGGTGACGCCCTCGACCCGCAGGGTCTTGGCCGACATCAGATCACCGCCCAGGGGAACAGCCGGCGGTTCAGCGCCTTGAACAGCAGGTCCGTCACCAGCCCGATGATGCCGATGACCGCGATGCCGAAGATCATCTGTCCGGTATCCAGCAGCCGCTGGCTGTCCATGATCATATGGCCGATGCCGCTGGTCGCGCCGATCAGCTCCGCCACGATCACGTAGGTCCAGGCCCAGCCGAGCACGAGCCGCAGGGTCTCGGCGATCTGCGGCGCCGCGGCGGGGATGACGACGCGGCGCAGGATGGCGATGCGGCGGGAGCCGAGGGTGCGGGCTGCCTCCACCAGGTCCAGCCGCGTCGCGCCGGCGATGCCGGTGACCATGATGACGAGCTGGAAGACGCTGCCGATGACGATGACCGAGAGCTTCTGCGCCTCCCCCACGCCGGCCCAGAGGATCAGCAGCGGGATGAAGGCGCTGGCCGGCAGGTAGCGGGCGAAGGAGAAGAAGGGTTCGAAGAAGGCCTCGATCGGCTTGAAGGCGCCCATCAGCAGGCCGAGCGGCACCGCCATCAGCGCCGCGATCAGGAAGCCGCCGACCACCCGCCAGATGGTGATGGCGATGTCCCCGGCGAAGTTGAATTCGGTCAGCAGCGACCAGCCCGCGACCAGCGTCTTCCCCGGCGAGGCGAGGAAGAGCGGCGGCACCCAGCCGCCATAGGTCGCCAGCCCCCAGGCGGCGATGAAGACGACGAAAAAGCCGGCGCCCAGGACGACCCGGGCGCCGGGGGAGACCGGCTGCAGGGGCTCCATCAGCCGAGGAACTTGGTGTCCAGCAGCTTGCTCAGATCCACGTCGGCGCGGACCACGCCGGTCTCCCGCTGCACCAGATGCGCCTTCTGCATGAAGGTCGGCAGGCCGCCGGCGACGTAGTCCTTGTTCTTCGCCTGATCCAGCCATTCGATGTATTGCGCGCTGGCTTTGAAGGCCTCGCCGGTCTGGTTCACGCGGCGGCCCATGATTTCGTAGCTGCGGTCCGGCTCGCGCTCGATCATCGCCAGGGCGTCGTACCAGCTCTTCACCACGCGGCGGACCGCTTCGGGGTTCGCCTGGATGAAGGCCGGCTGGAAGCCGAGCGTGTCCACGACGCAGGCATGGTCCACCGTGGTCGCCAGGATGCGGCCCTTGTCGGCGCCCATGGCGCGGACCTGGGAGAGGTAGGGCTCATAGGTCGAGCAACCGTCGAACTGGCCCGCGACGAAGGCCTGCGCTGCCGGCTGCGGCGCCAGGGTCGCGGTGGTGACGTCCTTTATGCTGACGCCGTTCTCCCGCATCATATAGGCGAGGACGAAATAGGGCGTGGTCCCGGCGCCATCCACCGCGATGGTCTTGCCCTTCAGTCCTGCCCAGCCGCCGATGCCCGGCCGCACCGCGACGCCGTCGCCGCCCTTGGAGCGGTCCAGCACCAGCACCTGCACCAGCGGCGCCGCGCTGGCCCAGAGGATCATGGTATCGACCGTGGTCACCACGCAGTTCAGCGCCCCGCCGACCAGGGCCAAGTTGCGCTCCCGCTGGGGAACGAACTTCGTCTCCACTTCCAGCCCGTTCGCCTTGAAGAGCCCGGCCTGCTCGGCCAGCGTCAGCGGCGCGAAGCCGGTCCAGCCGGACATGCCGATGGTGATCTTGGGGAAGCTCTGCGCCCGAGCGACGAAGGGAGTCGCCACGGGGGTGGCGAGGGCGGTGGCAAGGACGGCGCGGCGCAGCATGATCAATCTCCCTCGTGATCGCGGGAGAAGCTATCGGACCGCCCCGGCGACGCAAGGTTTTCTTGCGCCGCAGCAATCAGGCCGCCTCAGATATCCGGGTTGAGCGTCGCACTGCTGCCGAAGGGCCGGCTGTCCGGTAGGTCGTCGGCGCGGGGTGGCGCCTCGGCCGGGGTTTCGCAGGCTGTCTTGATGGCATCCAGCGTGCGGGTCATCGCCTGCCGCATGGCATGGTCCACCGAGCCGGAGTCCCGCTGCATCCGCGCCGCCACCTCGGGCGCGGCTGTCAGGCTCATGCTGAGCGAAACCTTGGCGCCCGAACCGGCTTCTTGCACCGCGATCTCGCCGCCGTAGTCCGGCTTGCTGTCCGAACCCCACTGCATCCGCAGGGCGCCGGTATCGCACTTCAGCCAGCCTTCGTCGTGATAGGGATGGCCGTTGGCCTCTCCCTGCATGGCCACCTTGCCCTCACCGCTCGGGGCAGCCTTGCGAACCGTGGGCAGGTAGCGCGGCATGTTGCGGATATCGGAGAGGAAGTCGAAGACCTCCGCCGCCGGCCGGTCTATGGCGATTTCGCCGCGGTATTCACCCATGAACGCATCCTCCTGGCCTTTCGACCGGAACGCGCGGACTGGGACGAGTGTTCCGCCCGCCTTAGGAGGCGCGGCGCCGACCCCGGCCGCCCTTCTTTTCCGGGTCGTACCCGCCACCCCCCGGCCCCAGCGGCTTCGGCTTCCAGTCCCCCTTCGGCTTGGCCTTCGCCGGCGCCCGCGGCACGCTGTCCTGCAGGCTGCGCCCGGCCAGGTTCGGCTCCAGCCCCAGGTCCATCGCCTCCATCCGCTTGATCTCGTCGCGCAGCCGTCCCGCCTCCTCGAATTCGAGGTCCGCCGCCGCCGCCCGCATCCGCTTCTCGAGCTCGGCGATGCTGGCCTTCAAGTCCTTGCCGATGAACTGGGCGGTGGAGTCGCCCTCCACCGCATCCACCGTGACGTAATCCGCCTCGTAGACGGATTGCATGACGTCGGCGATCTGCCGCTTGATGGTGGTCGGCGTGATGCCGTGGTCGGTGTTCCAGGCGATCTGCTTGTTGCGCCGCCGCTCGGTCTCCTCCAGCGCCTTGCGCAGGCTGTCGGTCATCTTGTCGGCGTAGAGGATCACCTTGCCCTCCACGTTCCGCGCGGCGCGGCCGATGGTCTGGATCAGCGCCGTCGCGGAGCGCAGGAAGCCTTCCTTGTCGGCATCCAGGATGGCGACCAGGGTGCATTCCGGGATGTCGAGCCCCTCGCGCAGCAGGTTGATGCCGACCAGCACGTCGAAGACGCCGCGGCGCAGGTCACGGATGATCTCGATCCGCTCCAGCGTGTCGACGTCCGAGTGCAGGTAGCGGACCTTGAGGCCGGCCTCGCCCATGTACTCCGTCAGGTCCTCGGCCATGCGCTTGGTGAGCGTCGTCACCAGGACGCGACCGCCCTTCTTCTGCTGCTCCCGGCATTCGGCCAGCAGGTCGTCCACCTGCTTGTCGACCGGGCGGATCTCGGTGACCGGGTCGATCAGCCCGGTGGGGCGGATGACCTGCTCGGCGAAGGTGCCGCCGGTGCGCTCCATTTCCCAGGGCCCGGGCGTCGCGCTGACGAAGACGGTGGCGGGGCGATAGGCCTCCCACTCCTCGAACTTCAGCGGCCGGTTGTCCTTGCAGGAGGGCAGGCGGAAGCCGAATTCGTCGAGCACGCTTTTGCGCGCGAAGTCGCCGCGGTACATGCCGCCAAGCTGGCCGATGGTGACATGGCTTTCGTCCACCACCAGCAGCGCATTCTCCGGCAGGTACTCGAACAGCGTCGGCGGCGGCTCGCCGGGCCGGCGGCCGGTCAGGTAGCGGCTGTAGTTCTCGATGCCCTTGCAGACGCCGGTGGTCTCCAGCATCTCGATGTCGAATTGGGTGCGCTGGGCCAGTCGCTGGGCTTCCAGCAGGCGGCCGTTGGCTTCCAGCTCCGCCAGCCGCTCCTTCAGCTCGGCTTTGATCGAGATGATGGCCTGCTGCAGGGTCGGGCGCGGCGTGACGTAGTGGCTGTTGGCGTAGACGCTGACCTTCTCCATCTCGGCGGTGATCTCGCCGGTCAGCGGGTCGAATTCCTTGAGCCCGTCGATCTCGTCACCGAACAGGCTGACCCGCCAGGCGCGGTCCTCGAGCTGAGCCGGCCAGATGTCCACGGTCTCGCCGCGGATGCGGAAGGTGCCACGGGCGAAGAAGCTGTCGTTGCGGCGGTACTGCTGCTCGACCAGCCCCTTGATCAGCACGTCGCGGTCGATCCGCCCGCCGGTCTCGAGCTTCACCACCATCCGCGAATAGGTCTCGACCGAGCCGATGCCGTAGATGCAGGAGACCGAGGCGACGATGACCACGTCGTTCCGCTCCAGCAGGGACTGGGTGGCGGAGTGGCGCATGCGGTCGATCTGCTCGTTGATCTGCGCGTCTTTTTCAATGTAGGTGTCGGTGCGCGGAACATAGGCTTCCGGCTGGTAGTAGTCGTAGTAGCTGACGAAGTATTCGACCGCGTTGTCGGGGAAGAAGCTCTTCATCTCTCCGTAGAGCTGCGCCGCCAGCGTCTTGTTCGGCGCCAGGATCAGGGTCGGGCGCTGCAGCTCCTCGATCACCTTGGCCATGGTGAAGGTCTTGCCGGAACCGGTCACGCCGAGCAGCACCTGGTCCCGTTCCTCCGCCCGCAGCCCTGCAACCAGTTGCTTGATCGCGGCCGGCTGGTCGCCGTTGGGCTCGAAGGGGGAGACGACCTTCAACTGGCGCTCATGCGCCGGCGCCGGACGCTTGGCGGGGAAGAAGGTGACCGGGGAGAGGATGTGGTTCATCGCCTGCCTATCTGGGACTGCGCTGGCTTGGCTTGAAGCTCTCATCGGAGCATTGCCGCCATGCTGCCACGGCGGCAGGCATCAGGGAAACGAAAAGTGAACATGGGCTCCGGGCAGGGGGTGGGCCGCGGCGGCGTCGACCGCCGCGGTCCGTCCGGTTCAGCGCTTGCTGCGCAGCATGCTGCTGATGATCCAGGTGGCGGCGACGGCGATGCCGATCGCCACCAGCGGCCTGGACCGGGTCACGTCGCGCAGCTGCGAGGCCATGTCGAGCGCCGCGTCGCGGCCGTCCCGGGCGTAGCTGCTGGCATAACGCGCGGCATCGTGGGCAGCCGGCGAGAGGCGCCGATCGACCAGATCCTCGAGGTCGCTCCAGAGCTTCGAGAGCTCGCCGCGGGCGTCGTCGCCGCGATCGCGGATGGTCTCGCCCGCGTCGCGCAGCGAGCCGGAGGCACGGCGGCTGTACCGCTCGGCGGTGTCGCGGGCATCCCGGCCGTATTTCTCGGCGGAGTCGCGGACGTCATCGGCGCGCGACAGAAGGTTCGAAAAATAGCCGTTAGCCATGAGAATTCCCCTAGGGAGGTTGCGCCGCCCTAACGGCGGGAGCGGCCAAGGGTTCACTGCGCCGCCCCCGGCCGGTAGAAGGCGCCCATGCTTCAAACTCATGCAGGCGTCGTCGTGGTCGGCGCCGGCCCCGCCGGGCTGATGGCGGCAGAGACCCTCGCCCAGGCCGGGATCCGCGTGACCGTCTACGACCGGATGCCGAGCCCGGGGCGCAAATTCCTGATCGCCGGGCGCGGCGGCCTGAACCTGACCCATGGCGAGGCGCTGCCGGCCTTCCTGACGCGGTACGGCACCACCCGCGAGCGGCTGGCGCCGGCCATCGAGGCCTTTCCCCCCACCGCCCTGGCGGATTGGGCGGAGGCCCTGGGCCAGCCGGTCTTCACCGGGACCAGCGGGCGAGTCTTCCCCAGGGCGTTGAAATCCTCGCCCCTGCTGCGGGCCTGGCTGGCGCGTCTGGCCGGCCTCGGCGTGACGCTGCGGGCCCGGCACCGCTGGGAGGGCTGGGACGGCGAGGCCGGGCTGCGCTTCGCCGGGCCGGACGGACCGGTGACGGTGGCCGCGGATGCCCTGGTGCTCGCCCTGGGCGGGGCCTCCTGGCCCCGCCTCGGCTCGGACGGCGCCTGGACCGGGCTGCTGCCGGGCGTCCGGCCCTTCCGTCCCAGCAATTGCGGCTTCCTCATCCCCTGGTCGGAGGTCTTCCGCCGGCGGTTCGAGGGCGAACCCCTGAAGCGCATCGCGGTGGCATTCGCCGGCCAGCGGCTGCGGGGCGAGGCGCTGGTGACGGCCGATGGCCTCGAGGGTGGGGCCGTCTACGCGATTTCCGGCCCGCTGCGGGAGGCGATCGCGGCGCAGGGGCCGGCCACCCTCCACCTCGACCTGCGGCCGGATGTCCCCGCGGCCGCGTTGGCGGCGCGGCTGGACGCTCCGCGTGGCGGGCAATCCCTGGCCAATCACCTGCGCCGTGCCGGGCTGCCGCCGGTGGCGATCGGGCTGGTGCAGGAAGCCCTGCACGCCGGTGCGACCGCGCCACTCTCGGCGCTGGTGAAGGCGCTGCCGCTGCGGGTCACCGGGCCGGCGCCGATCGCCCGGGCCATCTCCTCGGCCGGCGGCGTCGGCTGGGACGAGGTGGATGAACGCTTCATGCTTCGCGCCCGGCCCGGGGTGTTCCTGGCGGGCGAGATGCTGGACTGGGAGGCGCCGACCGGTGGCTACCTGCTGCAGGCCTGCTTCAGCACCGGCGCCGCCGCCGCCGAGGGGGCCATGGCCTGGCTCGGCCGGCGGGGCTGACCCCCGCGGTCAGTCGTCGGCCAGGGCGAACAGCAGCAGCATGGTCCGCTGCAGCATGTTCTCGTTGTCGTCCGAGACCAGCGCGACCATGGTCCGGCCGCCCGCGCGGAAGACCGTCACCCCCTCGAAATTGTCGCGCGGCACCGGCGCGGCGAGGCGCAGGATCTCCTCGCCCTGCAGCACCGCGCCCTCGCTCACGCCCTGCAGCTGCGCCGCGCTGAGCCGCACCAGCCGGCCGCCGAAGCCGGCGAAGATGGAGAAGCTGCGTTCCAACACCAGCGCGCCGCCATCGGGCAGCGGCGCGGCATCGGCCGGCTCGAAGCCGTCCCGCGGCTGGTAGGCGAAGGGGAGCCAGCGGCCGGGTCCGCCGATCCAGGCCCGGCGGAGTAGCGGCTGCTGCCGCGGCTGCAGCAGCTCGGCGATCGCCAGCCAGCGGCCATCCGCCAGCACCGCCAGGGATTCCAGCCCGCCGTTGCCAGGCGCCAGCTCGAGCCCCGGCGGCGCCTCCACGAAGGTCCCGGGCGAGTCGATGGTGCGGAAGGCACGGATGCGGTGCCAGCGTTCGAAGCCGACCAGCCAGGTGCCGTCCGGCAGCCGGGCCAGGGATTCAGAGTCCCCGCCGTAGCCGCGGGGCAGGGGCCGCCCGGCGCCGTCCCGCAGGGGGCCGGTCCGCAGCTCCGCCAGCCCGGTCAGCCGGCCCTGCTGCAGGACCAGCCGGGCGGTCAGCCAATGGGCGACGTCGCTGACCGCGGTCAGCCGCAGCTCGCGATCGATGTGCAGCGCCGAGAGCCCGCCGAAGCCCATGGCCTGGTCGTCGATGACCAGCCCGCCCAGGCTTTCCAGCCTGCTGCCGGGCGGCAGAGATTCGAGCGACAGGGGCCTGGTCGCGGCCCCCTGGGCGAAGCCCGTCGCCCCGGGCACGCAGGCGCTGGTGGCCAGCGACGCCAGCAACCAGCGCCGGGACAGGCCTTGGGGCAATGCAGGGATACTCCACCAGGAAAACCACCTGATGGAGGAAGCGGCCCGCCAAGACAACAGTCCGGCGGGCATCCCGGGCCTTCCTGCGCGTGAACTGGCCGAAGCGTGACCAGCCGGCCGTTGCCTCAGGCAATCATGGCCGAGCGTTCGGTCGCCGAGCGCTGCCAAGCCTCGGCGGCATCCTCGTCGAACAATTCGGCCAGCTTCTTCATCATGGTGCCGCCCAGCTCCTCGGCGTCCACGATGGTCACGGCGCGGCGGTAGTATCGGGTCACGTCATGGCCGATGCCGATGGCGATCAGCTCCACGTCGCCGCGGCCCTCGATATCGGCGATGGTCTTGCGCAGGTGGCGCTCCAGGTAGTTGCCCGGATTGACCGAGAGGGTGCTGTCATCGACCGGCGCCCCATCCGAAATGACCATCAGGATGCGGCGGTGCTCCGGCCGGTTGCGCAGGCGCTTGTAGGCCCATTCCAGCGCCTCGCCGTCGATATTCTCCTTCAGCAGGCCTTCCCGCAGCATCAGCCCGAGGTTCTTGCGCGCCCGGCGCCAGGGGGCGTCGGCGGCCTTGTAGACCACGTGCCGCAGGTCGTTCAGCCGGCCGGGATTGCGCGGCTTGCCCTCCTGGACCCATTTCTCGCGGGACTGGCCGCCCTTCCAGGCGCGGGTGGTGAAGCCGAGGATCTCGGTCTTGACCGCGCAGCGCTCCAGCGTGCGGGCCAGGATATCGCTGCACATGGCGGCGACGGTGATCGGCCGGCCGCGCATGGAGCCGGAATTGTCGATCAGCAGGGAGACGACGGTGTCGCGGAAGTCCGCCTCCCGCTCGCGCTTGTAGGTCAGGGCCAGCAGCGGGTTGGTGATGATGCGGGACAGCCGGGCGGCGTCCAGCATGCCTTCCTCGATGTCGAATTCCCAGGCGCGCTGCTGCTGCGCCAGCAGCCGGCGCTGCAGCCGGTTGGCCAGCTTGGAGACGACGCCCTGCAGGTGGGAGAGCTGCTGGTCGAGCTGCTGGCGCAGCCGGCCCAGCTCCTCCGGGTCGCAGAGGTCGTCGGCCTCGACGATCTCGTCATGGGAGGTGGTGAAGGGGTGGTAGCGGCTGGCGTCGTCGGTCTGCGGCACCTCGCGGCGCTGCTGCGGCCCGCCGGGCTTGTCGTCGCCTTCGGCGGCGGCGCCCTCGTCCTCGGATTCCTGGGCCTCCTCCTCGGCCGCCTCGCCCTGCATGGTCTCGGGCTGGGCGCCGAGCATGGACTCCTGGTCCTGCGCCTGGGCCTCGCCCTCGCCCGACTGGTCCTGCTGGCTGGAATTCTCGCCGCTCTCCTCGCCGTCGTCCTGGTCCTCGGCCTCGGCTTCCACCTCGGCCTCGGCCAGGTCGAGCGCGGTCAGCAGCTTGCGGGCGGCGCGGGCGAAGGCGTCCTGGTCGTCGGTGGTGGTGGCCATCTCGGCCAGGGCGTCGTCGGCGCGGTCGCCGAGGCTGTCCCGCCAGAGGTCCAGCACCCGCTTGGCCGCGGCCGGGGCCGGCTCGCCGGAGATGCGTTCGCGGGTCAGCAGAGCCAGCGCCGCGGGCAGCGGCAGCTGGTCCTTCCGGGTCATCCGGTCGTAGCCCTCGGTCTCGCACATGTCGGTCAGCCGGGCGCGAAGGTTCGCGGCCACGCCGGACATGTGCTTCGAGCCGACGGCCTCGACCCGCACGTCCTCGAGCGCGTCGTAGACCTCCTTCGCCTCCCGCCGCTGCGGCAGGCGCGCGGCATGGACGGTCTCGGAGTGGTGGCGGATGCGGAGCGCGGCGGCATCGGCGGCGCCGCGCAGCTTGGCCATCTCGGCCGCGGGCAGGGCCCGGGTCGGCAGCGGCAGCCGCACCCGCTTGCCGGAGACGCCGCCGGGACCGGGCTGGAAGGCGACCTGCACCTCGGCATTGGCATGCGCGATGGCGCGCAGGGTGCCGGCCGTGGCGCGCTTGAACTCTTCCTGACGGGTCAGGTCCTGCTTGCTCATGGGAGTGCCTGATCGATCCGGAGTATCAACATGCGGTCCCGGTCAGGGACCCGTGCCGGGCGCCGCATCCGGCGCCCGGCCGAGGTGTCAGCCCGCCTTCTTCAACTGCGTGCCGGTCGGCAGGTCCTCGTTGAAGCAGCGCTGGTAGTATTCGGCCACCGTGCTGCGCTCCGCCTCGTCGCACTTGTTGAGGAAGGTGAGGCGGAAGGCGAAGCCGATGTCGCCGAAGATTCGGGTGTTCTCGGCCCAGGTGATGACGGTGCGCGGCGACATGACGGTGCTGATGTCGCCGGCGATGAAGCCGGCGCGGGTCAGGTCGGCCAGCGCCACCATCGCCTCGACCCGCTTCTTCGCCTTGGCGTCCGCATTATCGATGCCGAGCTTCGCCAACACGATCTGCGTCTCCTGCCCATGCGGCAGGTAGTTCAGCGTGGCGACGATGTTCCAGCGGTCCATCTGGCCCTGGTTGATCTGCTGGGTGCCGTGATAGAGGCCGGTGGTATCGCCCAGGCCGACCGTGTTCGCCGTGGCGAAGAGGCGAAAATAGGGGTTCGGCCGGATCACCTTGTTCTGGTCGAGCAGGGTCAGCTTGCCCTCGACCTCGAGCACGCGCTGGATGACGAACATCACGTCGGGGCGGCCGGCGTCGTATTCGTCGAAGACCAGGGCGCAGGGGTGCTGCAGCGCCCAGGGCAGGATGCCCTCACGGAATTCCGTGATCTGCTTGCCGTCCTTCAGGACGATGGCGTCCTTGCCGATCAGGTCGATGCGGCTGATGTGGCTGTCGAGGTTGACGCGGATGCAGGGCCAGTTGAGGCGCGCCGCCACCTGCTCGATGTGGGTCGACTTGCCGGTGCCGTGGTAGCCCTGGATCATGACGCGGCGGTTGTGGGCGAAGCCGGCCACGATCGCCAGCGTCGTCTCCTTGTCGAAGCGGTAGGTGTCGTCCACCTCCGGCACATGCTCGGTGCGGACGGAGAATGCCGGCACCTGCAAGTCGAGATCGAGCCCGAAAGCCTCCCGCGCATTCACGGTGGTATCCGGGGCGTCGATCGCCGAGGTGGGTCGGATTTCGGCGAGGTTGGCGACCTTGGTCATCGGCATCCGCTCAGGTTCTTGATTGAAAGACTAGGACAGGCAGGCTCGGCAGGCTACCCGCATCGGGGCGATTTCCAAATCCGCATGGGCTTCAGCCGGCGGCGCTGGCTTCCGCCGCCTCCGGGGCGGCGGTGCCGCTGCCGACCTTGCGGCGCAGCAGGCTGTAGGCGCGGTTCACGTCCTTCAGGCGGTCCTCCGCCCCACGGTCGCCGCCGTTGACGTCGGGGTGCAATTGCTTGGCCAGTTCATGGTAGCGGCCCCGCAGGGTCGGCTGATCCAGTGGCCACTCCAGTCCCAGAACGTCGAGTGCGGCCCGGAGTTCGGGCGGCGCCACCGGCTTCTCCACCGGGCGGGTCCGCCGCGCGTGCAGCGGCGTCGCATAGAGCAGGCCGAGCGGGTCGCGCAGGAATTCCTCGCTGAAGCGATGCCCGCCGCCGAGCCGCCCCAGCGGCCAGGTCGGCCGCTGCCAGGCGGTGTCGTGGCGCAGGTTGGCCTCGATCTGCGCCGGGCCCATGCCCTTGTAGTAGTCCCAGGAGGAATTGAACTCCCGGATATGCGGCAGGCAGAACCAGCGGTACTCGTTCAGGCTGTCGCGCGATTTCGGGGCGCGGAACTCCCCATTGGCCTCGCAGCCGGGCGCATCGCAGGGGCGCGCGGGGCTTTCGGGTTCGGGTCGGGCTCCGCGTCGGGGTGGCATTCACGATTTATGGGCGTGCCCCCGCGGGTGTGCAAGCCAAGCGGATGACATCGGCACCGCTTGGCAGGAAGACCGAAAGCGCGGAGAAACCCGGCATGGAACAGACCCCAAATCCCACCCGGGCCGAGCGCATCGAGCAGGCGCTGCAGGCCGCCTTCGCCGCGGCCCAGGTCGCGGTGCAGGACGACAGCCGCCAGCATGCCGGCCATGCCGGCGCCGCCCCGGGCGGCGAAACCCACTACAGCGTGGTGGTGGTCAGCCCGGATTTCGCCGGCATGGGCCGGCTGGCCCGGTCCCGCGCGGTCCACGCGCTGCTGGCGCCGGAGTTCGCGGCCGGGCTGCATGCCTTGTCGTTGCGGTTGCTGACGCCCGAGGAAGCCGGACCAAAAGGGTAGCGCCTGCGCCGCCGCCCCGCTATGCCAACCGCCCCCATCACGTTCCAGGATATCGACCCATGACCCCAGCCGAACTCGCCGCGGTGCAGGCGCATCTCCGCCGGCTGCTGGGCAACGACAAGATCAAGCTCAGCACCCCGCAGCGGAAGAATGCCTCGGTCGAGCTCTTCGTCGGCAGCGAATTCGTAGGCACGGTCCATCGCGATACCGAGGATGGCGAGGTCTCCTACGCCATCCAAATTGTTGTACTGGGCGAGGATCTTTCCCAGATCAACTGACCGAACGGAACCCCGCCGCCGGCTGGCGTTCTGCTGTGCATGAGCGACAGCGATACCCAGCCTGGCCACCCACGCCTGGACGCGGTGCAATGCCCGCATTGCGAGCAGGTCACCATGCCGAACCTGCTGGCCGACGGCAGCTACGTCTGTTCCTGCACGGCGGAGCGGGCCCTGCCGCGGGAGGGTGACGGCTCTATGCTCGCCGCGCCGATGGATGGCCCGTCGCCGCCCGCGCCCCAGGGGACCGATCCGCGGGGGCCGCTGCCGGCGGACCACGGCCAGTTCGGCCGGGACGTGGCGACCGAGGACTACCGCCCGCTCACCCCGCCCCCGAACCGCTGAGCTGACCTAGCGCAGTGCCGCGGCCGCCTGCATCACCTCGGCCGCATGGGCTTCCGGCTTCACCTTTCGCCAGACCTTGGCGATGGTGCCGTCGGCCGCGACCAGGAAGCTGCTGCGTTCCATGCCCATGTACTTCTTGCCGTACATGGATTTCTCCACCCAGGTGCCATAGGCATCGGCCACTGCGTGGTCCAGGTCCGAGGCCAGCGGGAATTCCAGGCCGAATTTCTGGGCGAACTTCTCGATCGCCGGCAGCTTGTCCGGGCTTACGCCGATCACCGTCAGGCCCAGCCTGCCGAGTTGCGGCAGAGCTTCCTGGAGGCCGCAGGCCTGCTTGGTGCAGCCCGGGGTATCCGCCTTCGGGTAGAAGTACAGCAGGAAGGGCCTGCCCTTCAGCCCGGCCAGGGACACGGTCCGCCCGCCACTGGCCGGCATGGTGAAGTCCGGCGCCGGCGCGCCCTCGGCCAGCCCGACGTCATCCGGTCCTGCGGTCCCGCTCATGCCGATCACCCCACTGGTCCCAGGCTGCCGACACGCCGCTCGAAGATGGCGCGGACCTCAGCGGCCACCTCGCGCATCTGAGCGTGGACCGCCGACAGGTCAACCGGCGCCGGGCCGGGCAGCTGGGCGACGCTGCGCAGCAGCGCGGCCGCGGCGGGAGCGGGCAGGGCCATGTCGCGCGACTTGCCGATGGTCAACCGCACCATGCCGATGATGGTCCGCCACAGCCGGTCGGCGGCGATCAGCGTCTCCACTTCCGCCGCCGGCAGGAAGCCGTGCTGGCCGAGCCGGGCCAGGGCCAGCCGGGTGGTGGTGGCGAGCACCCGCGGCTCGGCCGGGGCATGGACCAGCTGCAGGGCCTGGGCGATGAACTCGACCTCGATCAGCCCGCCCGGCATGGCCTTCACGTCCCAGGGCCCCTCGGCCGGCAGCTCCTTCAGCATCCTGAGCCGCATCGCCGTCGCATCCGCCAGCGCCACCGCGGCGGCGCCCGGCTTGACCATGCTGGCGCGCAGCACCTCGTTGATGCGGCGCTTCAACGCCGGCGGGCCGGCCACCGCCCGGGCCCGGGTCAGGGCCATGCGTTCCCAGGTCCAGGCATTCTCCCGGTGGTACTGCTCAAGCGCCGCCAGCCGGATCGCCACCGGGCCCTTGTTGCCCGAGGGCCGCAGCCGCATGTCGACCTCCCAGAGCCGGCCCTCGGCCCCGGGCGCGGTGATGGCGGCGACCACCTGCGGCGCCAGCCGGAGGAAATACTCGGACGGCGCCAGCCCGCGCCGGCCGCCGCTGCTCTCGCCCGCGTCGACGTCGTGGTCGTACAGCAGCACCAGGTCGAGGTCGGAGCCCGGCAGCATCTCCCGCCCGCCGAGCTTGCCGAAGGCGACCACGGCCATGGCCCCGCCGGCGATCCGGCCGAAGCGTTCGGCGAAATCCGCGCTGACCCGCGGCAGCAGCGCGGCGATGGCGGCATCGGCCAGGTCGGCCCGCAGCTCCCCGGCCACGTCCACGTCGAGCTGGCCTTCCAGCGCCGCGGCATCGATCTCGAACTTCCGCTCGGTCGCCAGCCGGCGCGCCGATTCGAGCGCCTCTTCCAGATGGCGGGCATCCTTGACCAGGGCGGGCAGGCAGGCCGAGGGATCGGCCCCGGCCGGGGAGACGCTGCCGGCCAGCAGCCCGTCGAGCGCCGCGGCATTGTGGGCCAGGTGGTTCGCCAGTTGCGGCGCGGCGCCGAGGATCCCCGCCACCCGGTCCAGCAGCGCCGGGTTGCGGCGGAACAGGCTCAGCATCTGCACCCCGGCCGGCAGCCGGGACAGCACCGCGTCGAACCGCGCCAGCGCCTGCTCCGGGTTGGACTGCCGGGCGAAGGCCGCCAGCAGGTTCGGCATCAGCTCGGTCAGCAGCTCCCGCGCCCGCTCGCTGCGGGTGGCGCGCGGCCGGCCGTGGTGCCAGCCGCGGATCATGGCGGAGACCGAGGCCGGATCGGCGAAGCCCATCCGCTTCAGGGTCGCCGAGGTCTCGGGGTCGTCCTCGACGCCGGTGAAGACCAGGTTGCCGCTGGCCTCGGCCGCGCCGGTGAGCGCCGGTGCCGCCTCGAAGAAATTGCCGTAGTGGCGCTCGACCCGGCCGAGGTGCCCGAGGAAGGCGGCGGCGAACTCATCGCGCGAGGCGAAGCCCATGAAGGAAGCGATGCGGGCCAGCCCGGGCTCGTCCTCCGGCAGCCGGTGGGTCTGGCGGTCGGCGACCATCTGCAGCCGGTGCTCGAGGTTGCGGAGGAAGACGTAGGCATCGGCGAGGTCGGCTGCCGCCCGCCGCTCGATCCGCCCGGCCGCCGCCAGCGCCGCCAGGGCGCCGAGGGTGGTCGGGTCGCGCAGCCCCGGGTCGCGGCCGCCCCAGATGAGCTGCAGCACCTGGGCGGTGAACTCGATCTCGCGGATGCCGCCGCGGCCGAGCTTCACGTCGTGGCCGGCCAGCGCGATGGTGGCGCCTGCGCCCTTGCCCCCCTTGTGGGCGTATATCTGCCGCTTGATCGAATGGATGTCGGCGACGGCGGCGAAGTCGAGGTGGCGGCGCCAGACGAAGGGGCGGATCTCGCGCAGGAAATGCTCGCCCAAGGCCCGGTCGCCGGCCACCGGCCGCGCCTTGATCATGGCGGCGCGTTCCCAGTTCTGGCCCATGCTCTCGTAGTAGACGATGCCCGCATTGACCGAGACCGCCAGCGGCGTCGCCGCCGGATCCGGCCGCAGCCGGAGGTCGGTGCGGAAGACGTAGCCCTCGGCGGTCCGCTCCTCGAGCAGGCGCACGAGGTCGCGGGCGAGCCGGACATAGCAGGCGCCGGCGCGGTCGCTGTGATAGGTTGCCGCCTCCGGGTCGTACAGCACCATGAGGTCCACATCCGAGGAGTAGTTCAGCTCCCGACCGCCGAGCTTGCCCATGCCGAGCACGATCAGGCCGCTGCCGGCCGAGATCGCCCGCGGCGTGGTGCCCTTGGCGATCCGCAGCTCCTGCCGTTCGGCGGCGGCCAGCAGCAGGTGCGCGCAGGCGAAGTCGATGGTCTGCTCCGCCACCTCGGAGAGCGCGCCGGTCACCCGGTCGAGCTGCCAGGCGCCGATGATGTCGGCGGTCGCCGCGATCAGCGCCGCCTGGCGCTTGACCTGCCGCAGCATGGCGCCGACGGCCTCCCGCGCCGCCCCCGGGTCAGCCCGGCCGAGCGGCGCCAGAGCCACAGCGAAGGCCTCCTCCGGTCCACGTTCCAGCAAGCGGAGCAGGGCAGGGGCTTCCCTGACCGCGAGATCCGCGAGATAGGGGCTGTGGCCGCCCAGGGCCCCGAGCAGCGCGGCGCCGTCGGCGCTGGCGGCGAAGGCACGGCAGGCCGCATCGCGCTCGGCGAAGCGCTCGGCCAGCCGCGCCGCCGCCTCCGGATCGAAGGCGCGGGGCAGGGTGGGGAGGAGGATCCGCGACATGCCCTGGGGCAGGGATGCCTGGGATTCGTCCGGGGTCGCGGCGGTCGGAACCATGATGGGCTGGGACATGATAGTGGAGGGAAGGCGTGACCGGCGCTGAAGGTCAAGCGCAGCGTTGGTCGATGCCCCGCTGGTTCAGCCCTGCTTGCAACATGGCGCTCGCCGCGCTGCTGGCCCTGGCCCTGGCGCTGGGCGGCCTGGCCTGGCGGCTGGCCGAGGCGCCGCTCGAGATTCCCTTCCTCGCCCGGCAGATCGAGGCGCGCCTCAATGCCGCGCCGGACGGGCCGCGGCTCGCCGTCGGCCGGGCCGCCATCGCCTGGGAAGGCTTCCGCGGCGGCACCGCCGCGCCGCTCGACATCCGCCTCAGCGACGTGGTGCTGCGCGGCGCCGACGGCACCGACCGCATCAGCGTGCCGGAAGCCGCCGCGACGCTGTCCATCCGCGCGCTGCTGCGCGGCACGCTGGCGCCCGCCACGATCGAACTGCGCCGGCCGCGGGTGCTGGCCACCCTCGCCGCCGACGGCGGCATCGGCCTGGCGCTCGGCCCGGCCGCCGCGGCGGCCGAGGCCATGCCGGATGCCGATCCGCTGGCCCTGCTGGCCGAGCTGATGCGCCCGGTCTCCGACCGCGACGCCGTCGCCGCGCTGCGGCGGGTGCGGGTCACCGGCGGGGAGCTCACCCTGCAGGATCCGGCGACCGGCCGCCGCTGGATGCTGCACGAGCCGCAGATCGACCTCCGCCGGGCCGCGGCGGGCGGGCTGGCCGGCGAGGGTGCCGCCGAGTTCCGCGCCGCCGGCCTGACCGTGCCGGTCACGCTGACCATCGCCGCCGAGGGCGCCCCGATGCGGCTGCGCGCCGGCATCAGCCTGCCGGCACTGCGGCCCAGCGACATCGCCACCATCTGGGCGCCGCTGGCGCCGCTGTCCCTGATCGATGCGCTGGTCAGCCTCACCGCCAGCGCCGAATTCGATGCGGCCGGGCGGCCCGATCGGATGCGCACCACCTTCACGGCCGGGGCCGGGGCCTTCGACCTGGGGCCTGGCTCGCCCGGGGGCGAGGCGCGGCGCCTGCCCTTCACCGGCCTGACCCTGGCCGCCGATCTCACCGGCCGGGCCATGACGCTCCGCGAGGCGCGGCTGACGCTGCCGGGCCTGGGCGGTCTGGCCGGACCGGTGCTGACCGCCACCGGCGAGGTCTTCCACCGCGACGCCGGCTGGCAGGTCACCCTCGACCTCGCCGCCGGGGCGCTGGAGGCGAGCGACCTGCCACGGCTCTGGCCGGCCGCCCTGGCGCCGGAGGCGCGAATCGCCGCGCTGGGCGCGCTGCCCGCCGGGCTGCTGCGGGACACCCGGCTGCGCGGCCGCTTCCGCCTGCCGGACACGCTCGACGCCGTGGTGCCGGAGCAGGCGCAGCTGGCCTTCGGCGTCTCCCGGGCGATCGTGGACATCGGGCGCGGCCGCCGGATCGCCGCCGACACCGCTGACTTCGCGCTCTCCGGCACCCCGGACCACCTGCGGATCGAGCAGGCGGTGCTGCGCCTGCCGGCCGCCGCCGGCCCGGCCGGCCCGGCCGCCGCCGGGCCCACCATCCGGGCCGAGGGCAGCGCCGAGCGGTCGGCAGGGGTCTGGCGGGGCTGGCTCGGCATCGGCCTCGACGCCGTCGCCTTCGCCGATCTGCCCGGGTACTGGCCGCGCGGCCTCGGCAGCCCGAAGGGCGGCGAGCGGGACTGGATCACCCAGAACATCACCACCGGCAGCATCCGCAACGGCCGCTGGCGGATCGAGGCCGAGGCGCCGGAAGGCCAGCCGGAGGCGATGCGCATCACCGCCCTGACCGGCACGGCCGAGGCCTCGGATGCGACGGTGCACTGGCTGCGCCCGGTGCCGGCGGCGGTCGGGGTTTCCGGCACCGCCGAATTCTCGCTGAAGGAGATCACCCTCCGGGTCCGCGGCGGCCGGCAGCCGGCGGCCGAGGGCGCCCGCAGCTCGCTCGACCTGCGGGAGGGGGTGGTGCGCTTCTTCAACCTCGATGCCGATCCGGGCAATTCCGAGATCGTGCTGCAGGTCGCCGGACCCCTGGCCGAGGCGGTGACCCTGCTGAAGCACCCGCGCCTGAAGCTGTTCGAGCGGCGGCCGCTGGCCCTGCGGGTGGCCGAGGGCCAGGCCGAGGCGCGGATCACCATCGGCTTCCCGCTGGTCGAGGATCTGCCGGTCGAGGATCTGCGCATCCGCGCCACCGCCCGGGTAACCGAGGCGAAGCTGCCGGGGATGCTGCTGGACCAGGACCTCGACCGCGCCGCCTTCGAGCTGGCGGTCGACACCGACACGCTGAAGGCCAGCGGCACGGCGCTGCTGCTGGGCGCACCGGTGAAGCTCGGGATCGACCTCGACTTCCGCCGCGGCCCGGCGACCCAGGTAGTGGAGCGGGCGACCCTGAGCGGGCGGCTCGATGCGCGGCAGATCGCCATCCTCGGCTTCGACGCGACCCGCGCCCTGGAGGGGCCGGTGGCGCTCGAGGCGCGCTCGGAGAAGCGGCGCAACGGCCAGGGCCAGGTCGTGCTGCGCGGCGACCTGCGGGATGCGCGGCTCGGCGTGGAGGCGCTGAACTGGGCCAAGCTGCCGGGGACCGCCGGCACCGCCGATGCCGTCCTGCGGATGCAGGGGGATGCGCTGACCGGGGTCGACAGCTTCCAGGTCGAGGCGCTGGAGCTCTCCCTCCGCGGCCGCGCCAGCTTCGCCCGGCAATCCCGGCTCGAGCGGGTCGAGATCACCGAGAGCATCTTCGGCGGCTCGCGCTTCACCGGCGAGGTGCGGCCGCCGGACCGGGCCGGTGCCGCCTGGGCCATCGCCCTGCGTGGTCCGCTGGCGGACCTGCGCCCGGTGCTCGGTCCGCCCGGCCATGCCGAGGGCGGGGCGGTGCGGCCGGATGGCGCGGCCACCGGCGCCCCGGCGGCCGAGGGCGGCCCGCCGCTGACGCTCGACCTGCGCTTCGACCGGGTGACCATGGGCGGGGACCGCAACCTGCTGGGGGTGCAGGCGTGGGCCCGGACCGATGCCCGCGGCGTCCTGCGCGAGGCCCAGGCGACGGGCCGCACCGCGGCGCGCGGGCTCGGATCGGCGCCGCCGGCCCCCGGCGTGCCGGCCCGGCCCGGCCAGCCCGGCCCCTTCGAGTTCACCCTGACCCCGCGCGGCGAGCAGCGGCAGCTCCGTCTCGTCGCCGAGGATGGCGGCGGGCTGCTGCATGCGCTCGATCTGGTGAACGTCATCCGGGGCGGCCGGCTGAACGTGACGGCCAGCTACGCCGAGCTCAGGCCCGGCGCGCCGCTGGTCGGCACCGCCGAGCTCGACCAGTTCGTCCTCTCGGATGCGCCCGCCGCGGCGAAGCTGCTGCAGGCGATGACGCTCTATGGGCTGGTCGAGGCGGCGCAGGGCGGCAGCGGCCTGGTCTTCAGCCGGCTGGTCGCCCCCTTCAGCCTGACGCCGGAGGCGCTGACCCTGGCCGATGCCCGGGCCTTCTCCGCCTCGCTCGGGGTCACCGCCAAGGGCCGCATCCTGCGCGAGCGGGCGATCGCCGAGGTCGAGGGCACCATCGTGCCGGCCTATGTCTTCAACACCCTGCTGGGCAACCTGCCGCTGATCGGCCGGCTGTTCAGCCCGGAGGCCGGGGGCGGGGTCTTCGCCGCGACCTATCGCATCCAGGGGCCGCTCGCCGACCCCACGGTGGTGGTCAATCCGCTGGCGGCGCTGACGCCGGGCTTCCTGCGCGGGCTGTTCGGGATATTCGACGGCACCAGCGCCCCGGAGGCGGCGCCGGGCCGGGCCGGGGCGGCCCGCCGCCCGCCGCGGTAGCGGTCGTGCCCGAGCCGCGGCGCGGGGACAGGCTCAGACGGTGCTGATGTCCGGCGCGTCGACCGACTTCATGCCGACCACATGGAAGCCGCTGTCGACGTGATGCACCTCGCCGGTGACGCCGGAGGAGAGGTCGCTGAGCAGGTAGAGGCCGGCGCCGCCGACCTCCTCGATGGTCACGTTGCGCTTCAGCGGCGCGTTGTACTGGTTCCACTTCAGGATGTAGCGGAAGTCGCCGATGCCGCTGGCGGCCAGGGTCTTGATCGGCCCGGCCGAGATGGCGTTCACCCGGATGCCGATGCCGCCGAGGTCGACCGCGAGGTAGCGCACGCTGGCCTCCAGCGCCGCCTTGGCGACCCCCATCACGTTATAATGCGGGGTGACACGTTCGGCGCCGAGGTAGCTCATCGTCAGCAACGACCCGCCCGGCTTCATCAGCGGCACCGCCCGCTGGCTGACCGAGACGAAGGAATAGGTGGAGATATCGAGCGCCTGGAGGAAGGCCTCCCGCGGGGTGTCGAGGTAGCGGCCGCGCAGGTACTGCTTGTCGGCGAAGCCGATCGCATGGACCAGGAAGTCGATGCCGCCCCAGGCTTCCTTGATATGGGCGAAAGCCGCGTCCACGCTGGCATCGTCGGTCACGTCGCAGGGCAGGACCAGCTTGCTGCCGATGCTTTCGGCCAAGGGGCGAACCCGCTTTTCCAGCGCCTCGCCCTGGTAGGTGAAGGCGACTTCCGCCCCCTGGGCGGCAATGGCGCGGGCAATGCCCCAGGCGATGGAGCGGTCGTTGGCGACGCCCATGACAAGGCCGCGCTTCCCCGCCATGAGCGTACCAATGGGGGCTTCTGCGAGCGGCGCTTCGGACATGGATCAGGGGTACCAGTGGTTGCGATGGGCCTTGGGTGGTGGCACACCCCCGCCCGCCGGACAAGGGGGCGCATCCTCGCCCCCACCTGCCGGGCCGGCTCCGGAGTAGCTCCGCCATGGACAGCAGCGCCGTCGATCCCTTCGCCCATTTCGAATCCTGGATGGCGGAAGCGACCAAATCCGAACCGAACGACCCGAATGCGGTCTGCCTCGCGACCTGCACGCCGGAGGGCATCCCCTCGGCCCGGATGGTGCTGCTCAAGGGCCTCGATCCGCGCGGATTCGTCTTCTACACCAACCTCGAGAGCCGCAAGGGCGGCGAGCTGGCGGCCAATCCGCAGGCGGCGCTGTGCTTCCACTGGAAGAGCCTGCACCGCAGCGTCCGGGTCGAGGGCGCGGTGGAGGCGGTGAGCGACGCCGAGGCGGATGCCTACTACGCCTCCCGCGCCCGCGGCTCGCGCATCGGCGCCTGGGCCAGCAAGCAGTCCCGCCCGCTCGAGAGCCGCTTCGCGCTGGAGAAGGCGGTGGCGGAATACACCATGAAGTTCGGCCTCACCGAGATCCCCCGTCCCGCGTTCTGGTCAGGCTTCCGGGTGGTGCCGCGGCGGATCGAGTTCTGGCGGGACATGCCCTTCCGGCTGCACGACCGGCAGGTCTTCCACCGGGATGGCGCCGGCTGGCGGGTCGAGGCGCTCTACCCGTGACCATCCCGGCGCCGCAGGCCGAGACCGCGTCGCTGCTGCGGCGGCTGACCGGTGCGGCGCCGATCGAGACGCATATTTCGGCGGTCTTCGTCGGGCCGGCGGCGGCCCTGAAGCTGAAGAAGGCCGTCGCGTTCGGCTTCCTCGACTTCACCGCCCCGGCGGAGCGGGCGCGGCTGCTGCGGCGGGAGCTGGAATTGAACCGGCCCTTCGCCCCGGGCCTCTACCGCGACGTGGTGGCGGTGACCCGCGGGGCGGATGGCCGTCTGGCGCTCGACGGGCCCGGCGAGCCGGTCGACTGGGTGCTGCGCATGGCGCCCGTCCCGGCGGCGGATTTCCTCGATGCGGTGGCGGCCGCCGGCGGGCTGGACGAGGCCCGGCTGGATGCGCTGGCCGATGCCGTGGTGGCCATGCATGCGGCGCTGCCGCCG
>NZ_JAUFPN010000310.1 GCF_030409335.1 Paeniroseomonas aquatica | reverse complement strand
GACGCTTGCTGTCGGCCTCACGAATTATCCAGGCTAGGGGGCGGCCTCAGCCGCGGGCATAGGCATCCTCCAGCCGGACGATGTCGTCCTCCCCCAGGTAGGCGCCGACCTGCACCTCGATCAGGGCCAGCGGGATCCGGCCCGGGTTCACCAGCCGGTGCACGCAGCCGAGCGGCAGGTAGATGCTCTCGTTCTCCTGCAGCATCACCTCCTCGGCGTCCCGCACCACCAGCGCGGTCCCCGCCACCACCACCCAGTGCTCGGCCCGGTGGTGGTGCTTCTGCAGGCTCAGCATCCGCCCGGGCTCGACCACGATCCGCTTCACCTGGAAGCGCGGCTGCAGGATCAGCGTCTCGTAGAAGCCCCAGGGCCGGTGGCAGCGGGCGTGGCTCAGCGCCTCCTTGCGATGGGTGGCCTGCAGCCGCCGCACCACCTCCCGCACCTGCTGCGCCTGGTCGCGGTGCACCGCCAGCACCGCATCCGGCGTGGCCACCACCACCGCATCCTTCAGCCCGACCACGGCGGTGAGGATGCCCTCGCCGCGGACGTAGCAATCCTCCGCCCCGACCAGCAGGGCGTCGCCGGCGGCGACGTTGCCGGCGGCATCCTTGGCCCCGAGCCGCCAGAGCGCGTCCCAGCTGCCGACGTCGCTCCAGGCGATGTCGGCGGGCACCACCGCCGCCTGCCGGGTATGCTCGGCCACCGCATGGTCGAGGCTGAGGCTGGGCGCCTGCGCGAAGGCGGCGGCCTCGAGCCGGGTGAAGTCGAGGTCCTGCTGCCGCCGCGCCACCGCCTCGGCCACCGCCGCCAGCACCTCCGGCGCATGCTCCCCGAGCTCCCGCAGCAGGGTGCGGGCGGTGGCGACGAACATGCCGGAATTCCACAGGTGCCGGCCGGAGGCGGCGAATTCGGCGGCCACGGCCGCGGCCGGCTTCTCGGTGAAGCGGGCCACCGCATGGGCGCCGGGGGCCTCCGGCAGCGCCGCGCCGAGCTCGATGTAGCCGTAGCCGGTCTCGGCGCCGGCCGGGGCGATGCCGAAGGTCACCAGCCGGCCCGCCCGCGCCGCGGCGACCGCCGCCGGCAGCAGCCGGTGCAGCGCGGCGACATCCGCCACCACGGCATCCGCCGCCATCATCCAGAGCAGGGCCTCGGGGTCGTCCTCGGCCAGCAGGCAGGCCGCGGCGGCGACGGCCGCGGCGCTGTTGCGGCCGACCGGCTCGAGCACGATCCGCCGGTCGGCGATGCCGACCGCGGCCAGCTGCTCGGCCACCAGGAAGCGGTGCTCCTGGTTGCAGACCACGAGCGCCGGGGCGAAGCCGGTGCCGTCCGGCAGGGTGCCAGAGGCGCGCAGCGCGGTCTCCTGCAGCATGGTCCGCCCGGAGGCGAGCGCCCAGAGCTGCTTCGGCAGCCCGTCGCGCGACACCGGCCAGAGCCGCGTCCCCGACCCGCCGGAGAGGATGACCGGCACGATGCGCCCGGGCGCCGCCGGCGCCGCCGGCTCGGCCCCGTCGTCCGCGGCCAGCAGGGCCAGGTCGAGCTCGTCGTCGAGCAGGGCGGGGTGGTGGCGTGAGTTGACATGCATCGGCGTTTCCCCTCGGTGGCAGGCGCGGAGTGAGGCTGGCGCGGTGTCAGGCCGCCGCCTCGGCCCGCTGCTCGGTCAGGCGTTCCGTGAAATAGGCGATGGTCCGCCGGAGCCCCTCCTCCAGCGGCACCCGCGGCGCCCAGTCCAGGACCTGGCGGGCCCGGGTGATGTCGGGGCAGCGCTGGGTCGGGTCGTTCTGCGGCAGCGGCCGGTTGACGATGCGCGAGCGCGAGCCGGTGAGCGCGATGACGTGCTGCGCCAGGGTCAGCATGGAGATCTCGTGCGGGTTGCCGAGGTTGATCGGGCCGGTGACGTCGTCGTCCGCCCGCATCATCGCGGTCATGCCGCGGATCAGATCGTCGACGTAGCAGAAGGCCCGGGTCTGGCTGCCGTCGCCGTAGAGGGTGATGTCCTCGCCGCGCAGCGCCTGCAGGATGAAGTTCGAGACCACCCGCCCGTCGCTGTCGTGCAGCCGCGGGCCGTAGGTGTTGAAGATGCGGATCACCCGGATCCTGACCCGGTGCTTGCGGGCGTAGTCGAAGAACAGCGTCTCGGCGCAGCGCTTGCCCTCGTCGTAGCAGGCGCGCGGGCCGAGCGGGTTGACGTTGCCGCAGTACTCCTCGGTCTGCGGGTGCACCTCCGGGTCGCCGTAGATCTCGCTGGTCGAGGCCTGCAGGATCCGGGCGCCGGTCCGCTTGGCCAGGCCCAGCATGTTGATGGCGCCGATCACGCTGACCTTGGTGGTCTGCACCGGGTCGTACTGGTAGTGCACCGGGGAGGCCGGGCAGGCCAGGTTGTAGATCTCGTCGACCTCGACGTGGAGCGGGAAGGTGATGTCGTGGCGCATCACCTCGAACCGCGGGTTCGCCAGCAGGTGCGCGATGTTCTCGCGCCGGCCGGTGAAGTAGTTGTCGACGCAGAGCACGTCCTGCCCGGCCTCCAGCAGCTGCTCGCAGAGATGCGACCCGAGGAAGCCCGCCCCGCCGGTGACCAGGACTCGTTTGCGACCCATTGCCATGTCTGCACCTCGCGGGCTTGCGTTGATCACGGTGGCCGGGCAGGCGGGGCGCCCGGGGACCGGGCCGGCCCGCCGCCCTAGCGGGCGCCGCGGGCGGCCAGCACCGCCGGGACGGTCTTGAGCAGGATGTAGAGGTCGAGCCACAGCGACCAGTTGCGGATGTAGAAGCGGTCGATCGCCTCCTGCCGCGTCAGGTCGGCGTCGCTGCGCTCGGAGACCTGCCACAGGCCGGTCAGCCCGGGCTTCACGCTGGCGCGCAGCTCCTGGAACTCGGCGCTGAAGCGGCTGACGTGATAGGCCGGGAAGGGCCGCGGCCCGATCAGGCTGAGGTCGCCGCACACCACGTTCCAGAGCTGCGGCAGCTCGTCGAGGCTGCTGCGCCGCATGGCCTCGCCGATCCAGGGCAGGACGCGCGGATCCCGCGCCAGCTTCATGTGCCGGTCCCATTCCGCCCGCGCCGCCGGGTCGCGGGCCAGGAGGTCGGCGAGCAGCGCCTCGGCGTCCCGGTGCATGGTGCGCAGCTTGAGGATCCGCACCGGGCGGCCGCGGTAGCCGACCCGCGGCTGGACATAGAGGGCCGGGCCCGGGCTGATCAGCCGGATCGCCAGCACCAGCAGGCCGATGACCGGCAGCGCCAGCAGCAGGGCCGGCACCGCGACGCAGAGCTCGAGGCCGCGCTTGATGCGGCGGTGCGGCCCCTCCGCGGCGGGGCCCGCCACCTCCAGCCCCAGCTCGCCGCCCAGGCTGCGCGGCCGCACCCGCAGCGCCGGCAGGCCGGGGCCGGCCGGCAGGGCGATGACGCGGCGGAAGGGCAGGCCGGCGAACTCGAGCCCGGGGCACTCCGGCATGACCGCGATGCCGACCACGGGATGGCCGTCGAGCCGCCGCGCCGCCTCGGCGACGGTGCCGAGATAGGGCACCGGCATGGGCGGCTCGCCCGGCGTCCCGGCGGCGAAGCCGATCGGCCGCAGCCCCAGCTCCGGCTGGCGCAGCAGCCGCTCGGCGAGGCCCGCGGTGGCCGGGCCCTGGCCCAGCAGGATCGCCCGTGCCCCCCAGGCCGAGGCCCGGATCAGCAGCGGCCGCAGCAGGAGCTCCGCCAGCAGCCCCAGGGGGGCCGCCAGCAGCCCCGCGAGCAGCAGCGCGGCCGCCGCCCCCGGCCCGCCGCCCGGCGCCAGCAGCGCGACCGCCAGGCCGGTGGCGAGGAGGGCGCCGATCACCCGCAGCCGCAGCCGCTCGGGCGAGGCCCGGCCCGCCGTGTCATAGAGGCCGAGCCAGAGGTGGACCGCCCCGAAGCAGGCCGGCAGCAGCAGCGCCGCCCGCCAGTCCCAGGCGCCGGCCTGGGGCGGCACCGCGGCCAGGGCGGCGACGGCCGCCGCCGCATCGGCCGCGGGCAGGGCGAGCCGGCGCAGCGCCGCCTGCTGCCAGCCTGGGCGCGGCAGCAGCCCGGGCAGCGACCGGGCGGTGCCGGCGAAGCCGGCCGCCGGCGTCGGGACCATCTCCTGCATGGCGATCCGCTCCCGCCCCGGGGCCGCGACGGCCGGCTCAGCCCGCCTTCTCGAGCGCGCGCGGCCGCCCGGCCGGGGCGCGCCCGGCGTTCACCTGCGCCGCGATCCAGGCATAGGTCGGCACGATGCCCTGGCGGAAGCCGCAGCTCGGCTCCCAGCCCAGCACCTGGCGGAGCCGGCTGTTGTCGCTGTTGCGGCCGCGCACGCCCTGCGGCTTCGAGACGTCGTGGCGCTTGCGCACGGTCTTGCCCGCCGTCTCGGCGACGATGTCGACCAGCTCGTCGATCGTCAGCAGCTCGTCGGTGCCGAGGTTGAGCGGCGCGGCGTAGCCGGACTCCATGATCCGGTGGATGCCCTCGACGCAGTCGTCGACGTACATGAACGACCGGGTCTGCCGGCCGTCGCCCCAGATCTCGATCTCGCCGCCGTCGGCGATGCCGGCGAGCTTGCGGCAGATGGCGGCCGGCACCTTCTCGCGGCCGCCGTCGTAGGTGCCGAGCGGGCCATAGACGTTGTGGAAGCGCACCACCCGCATCCCGATGCCGTGGTCGGCGCCGTAGTACTCGCACATCTTCTCGGTGAAGAGCTTCTCGAGGCCGTAGCCCTCCTCGGGCTGCGCCGGCCAGGCGTCGTCCTCGCGCAGCGGCACCGCGTCGGGGCTGGTCTGCAGGTGGTGCGGATAGACGCAGGCGGTGGAGGAATAGAGGAAGCGGCCGACGCCGGCATCCTTCGCCGCGTCGAGCATGGCGATGTTCATGATGGTGTTGTTGCGGGCCACCACCGCATGGTTGCCGGTGATGTAGCCGATGCCGCCCATGTCGGCGGCCAGGTGGTAGACGTCGTCGATGCCGTCGGTGGCGGCCGCGCAGTGGCCCGCGTCGCGCAGGTCGGCGACGAGGAACTCGTGCGCCTCAGTCTCGCTGTACTCCGGCCGCTTGATGTCGGCGCCGCGCACCCGGTAGCCCTTGCCGACGAGGTGGTTGACCAGATGGTGGCCGATGAAGCCACCCGCGCCGGTGACCAGTACGTGCTTCGTCGTCATGCCGGGAAGTCTCCTTGCTCGCGTCGTGCCTGACGCCAGCTATAGGACCGCGGCGGGCCCCGGCCTCGCGGGCAAAGGGAGTATCCCCTATCGAGCCGGCCGCGCCGCCGCCGCCAGCTGGCGCATCGCGCGCCAGGCGAAGGCCGGGTTGTTCCGGAGGTAGCGGCCGGCCAGCCGGCGCGGCTCGGAGGCCATGCGGAAGGCCCATTCCAGGCCGTGGCGCTGCATCCAGCGCGGCGCCTGCGGCTTCTCCCCGGCCAGGAAGTCGAAGGCGGCGCCGACGCCGACCAGCACCGTCGCCTCCAGCCGGTCCCGGTTGCGCGCCATCCAGCGCTCCTGCTTCGGCGTGCTCAGCCCGACCCAGACGATGTCGGGCCGGGCGGCGTTGATCGCGGCGACCTCCGCCTCCTCCTCGGCCGGCGACAGCGCGCGGAAGGGCGGCGACAGGCTGCCCGCGAGCGGCAGGCCGGGATGCGCGGCGGTGATGGCGGCGGCCAGCGCGGCCAGCGTCCGCGGCCGGCTGCCATAGAGGAAGTTGCGGTACCCCCGCGCCGCCGAGAGGCCGCACATGGCCCGCATCAGGTCGGGGCCGTAGACCCGCTCGACCTCCGGATGGCCGAGCCGGCGCGCCATCCAGACCAGCGGCATGCCGTCCGGCGTCACCATGCCGGCGCCGTTGTGGATGGCCATCAGCGCCGGGTCGCGCTGGCTCTCCATCACGCCGTGCACGCCGGTGATGCAGACGTAGTGGCGCTCGCCCCCGGCGATCCAGCGCTGCATCGTCGCGGTCGCCAGCGGCATCGTCAGGGCGCTGACCCCGACCCCGAGGATGTCCACCCGCTCCGGCCCCTGCGTCCCGTCCATCGCCGCCTCCCGTCCCCGCCGCTGCCGGCGCGAGGTTTCATAGCGGATCGCGCCCGGCCGCGGCGGGCGCCCCGCCGGGGCAAAGGGATGGGCGGGGCGGCCCATCCGGGGGTGGGGCGCCGATCCGAAAGGGCTACTCCCCAATCGCCCTTCGGCCCCGGCCGCGGCCCCGGCATGCTGGCCCGGCGCCGCGTCGGGCCTCGCCGTCCTCCCGGGGTCGGGACGGCCCTCGACGACCGGCCAGCGGCAAGGGGCACATGGCTGTGGATCGGCATCCGTACACTCTCGCGCTCGATCCCAGGCTCGCCGCGGTTCCGGCCAGGTCGCACCGGGAGCAGCTGGCGGCGGGCACCCTCGCCGCCGTCTGGCGGCGGCGGTGGCTGGTCCTCGGCTGCCTGCTGCTGTCGGCCGCCGGGGTGGTGCTGGCCCTGGCCCTGCTGCCGCGGATGTACGCCGGCGAGGCGACGCTGCAGCTCGACCTCACCCAGCGCGACAGCGGCCGGGCGACGAGCCAGGCGCCGTCGATCATGCTCGACCCCGGGGCGCTGGTGCAGAACGAAGCCCGCATCCTGCGCTCCCGGCCGCTGATCCGGGCGGTGGTCGAGGAGCTGGGCCTGGCCGAGGCGCCCGGCGCCGCCGCGCGCGGGCTGCTGCCGCCCGGCTGGATGCCCTGGCTGCGCCAGGCGCTCGGCCTGCCGCCGGAGCAGGGCGGCAGCGAGGATCCGGCGCTGCTGCGGCGCGACCTGGTGGTGAAGGACCTGCTGTCGCGGCTGGCGGTCGCCACCGACAACCGCTCCTACCTCGTGACCATCACCTACCTGGCGCGGGATCCGGTGCTGGCGGCGCGGGTCGCCAACGCGGTGGCCGAGATCTACCTGCGGCGCGAGGCGCAGGAGCGGACCGACGCCGCCCGCCGGCTGATCGACTGGTCCGACGGCCAGATCCGCGAGAGCTCGGAGGCGCTGCACCGCCTGGAGGCGGAGATCGCGGCCTTCCGCGAGCGGACCGGCATGCTCGAGCCCGGCCGGCTCGACCCGGGCGGCGACGTGGAGAACGTCAACCAGCAGCGGCTGCGTAGCCTGATCGCCCAGCTCAACAACGCGGTTCTGGCCCGGATGAACGAGGAACGGCGGCTGGCGCGGGTGCAGGAGAGCCTGGCCGCCGGCGGCATGCCCTCGGCCGCCGACCTGCAGGGCTCCTCGGTCATCCCGGCGCTGCTGGACCGGCAGGTGCTGGCGCAGCGCGATCTCGGCCAGTTGCGGACCCGGCTCGGGGCGCAGCATCCGAGCGTCGCCGAGGCCCAGGCCGGCCTCGTCGAGATCGGCCAGCGGCTGGCCCAGGAGATGCGCCGCGCCGGCAGCGTGGTGGCGGCCGAGCTGGCGGCGGCGCGGCGGACCGAGGCCGAGCTGCGCGGCGACGTCGAGGCGCTGCAGCGGACCATGATCGCCGGCAAGGCGGACGAGGCCGAGCTGCGCACCCTGCAGACCAATGCCCAGGCGACGCGCGACCGGCTCGGGGCGCTGCAGCGGGGCAAGGAGCAGATGCTGGCGGCGGCGGCGACGGGCGATGCCGCCGCCTCGCTGGTCGTGCCGGCCGAGCCGGTGCGCTTCCCGGCCTCGCCGAAGCCGCTGATCGTCGGCCTGCTCGGGCTGCTCGGCGGCGGCCTGCTCGGCATCGGCGCGGCGCTGCTGCTGGAGCGGCGCGACCTGGGGCTGCGCAGCAGCGCCGAGCTGGACCCGGTCACCGATCCCCGCTGCCTCGGCATGGTGCCGTGGCTGCCCAGGGCCGACCTCGCCGCGCTGCTGCGGGACGGCGCCGCGGCGGCCCCGGGGACGGCGGCCTTCCAGGAGGCGGTGCGCGCGGCCGGCGCCGGCGTCGGGCTGTTCGAGATCCGGCCGGCGGCGCGGGTCGTGCTGGTGACCTCGGCGCTGCCGGGCGAGGGCCGGTCGACCTTCTGCGCGGCGCTGGCGCGTTCCCTGGCCGCCGCCGGGCGGCGGGTGCTGGTGATCGACGGCACCGCCGCCGGCGCCGCGCCGGGCCTGGCGATCGACCTCGCGCCGCCCCCGGAAGGCCAGGTCGAGGGCCAGGCCGGGGGCCAGGCCATGCGCCTGCCGGATGCGGCGATGGCGGGGGCGGTGCCGGTGGTGCGCCGCAGCCTGGTCTGCCCCGCCGGCACGGATGCCGTGGCCACGGCGGGGTTCCGCTCCCTGCTCGACGAGGCGCGGGAGCGCTTCGACGTCATCCTCGTCGAGGCCGCGCCGGTGATGCTGATGGCGGATGCCATGATCCTCGGCCGCGTCGCCGACACGGTGATCCACGTGGTCCGCTGGGCCGGCACCCGGAAGCGGGTCGTCCGGGCGGCGCTGCAGCGGCTGCGGGAGCATGCGGTGAACGTGGACGGGCTGGTGCTGGCCCAGGTGCACCTGCGCCGCCACGCCGCCCTGCGGGTGCTCGACCAGGGCACCTTCTACCGCAAGGAGCGCGGCTTCTACGAGCGCCTCGCCGGCCGCGGCCGGCCTCGCGGCAGGCCCGAGGGGGTGGCATGAGGGAACAGCGGACGATGCGCATACTCATCACCGGCGGCAACGGCTACGTCGGGCGGCAGCTCACAGGCCTGCTGCAGGACCGGCACGCGCTCTGCGTCGTCGACCGGCTGCGCCACGGGCCCTGGCGCCTGCCCGCCGCGGCGGGCCGGGGGGCGCGGCTGGAGGCGGTCGACATCCGCGACGCCGCGGCCGTCGCCCGCATCCTCGAGGACTTCGCCCCCGAGGTGGTGATCCACCTGGCCGCCGTGCACTACATCCCGGAATGCGAGGCCGACCCGGCGCTGGCGGTCTCGACCAACGTCGACGGCACGCTGAACCTGCTGCTGGCCTGCCCCCGCGGCGCCCGCTTCGTCTTCGCCTCCTCCGGCGCCGTCTACGGCCCGGAGGAGGCGCCGCATTCGGAGGACCGCTCGGCGCTGGCGCCGAGCGACATCTACGGGCTGACCAAGCTGCACGGCGAGCACTACCTCCGCCAGGTCGCCGCGGCGCGGGGGCTGGAGGCGGTCATCGTGCGGCTGTTCAACGTCATCGGCCCGGGCGAGACCAACCCGCATTTGCTGCCCGAGATCGTGGCGCAGCTGCAGGCCGGGCGGGACACCATCGAGCTCGGCAACCTCGACTCGAAGCGCGACTACATCAGCGTGCGCGACGCCGCCGCCGGCTTCCGGGCGGTGGCGCTGGGCGGGCGGGTCGCCGCCGGCGAGCCCTGCGTCGTCAACCTCGGCACCTCGCAGGCCTATTCGGTGCGCGAGGTGGTCGAGAAGCTGCGCCGCATCTCCGGCCGCAACTTCGGCATCCGCCAGGCGGGGGGGCGGGTCCGCCGGGTCGACCGGCCCTTCCTGGCCGCCGACAACAGCCGCATCGCCGACCTCTTCGGCTGGACGCCGGGGCATTCGATCGACGACACCCTGGCCGAGCTGTGGTCCCGGCCCGACCTCGCCGAGGCCCTGGTGGCGCGCTACCGATGAGCGGCGGCGGGCCGGCGGCGGGCGCCGCGCCGCGGGTGCTGGCGGCGGTGGTGGTGCCGCCGCACCTCAGCGTCAGCGGCGGGGCGCGGGCGGCCGAGCAGCTCAGCGCGGCGCTGCGGCCGCGGTGCGAGGTCACCGTGGCCAGCATGATGAACGGCGCCGGCTCCGCCGCGGCGGTGCACCGCCTGCCGGTGCGGTCCTGGCTGCCGCCGCTGCTGCCCTGGTCGCGCCTGCCGCCGCGCTACCGCACGCTGTTCTACCGCTCGGACATCCCGCGGCTGCTGGCGCCGGGCGCCTTCGACCTGGTGCACCTGCACAACCCGATGCCGGCGCTCGAGCTCGAGCGGATCGCCCGCGCCTGCCGGGCGCGCGGCCTGCCCTACGTGATCTCGACCCACGGCTTCAACGAGGTCGCCAACGGCGGCACGGTCTATGGCTTCGGCCGCGCCGGGCGGCTGCTCTGGCAGCAGCTGGTGGTGGCGCCGGTCGCCCGGGCGGTGCGGCGGGCGGCGGGGATCTTCGCCCTCTCGCCGGCGGATGCCGACATCGTCGCGGCCATGGGCTTCGCCGGCCCGGTCACGCCGGTGCCGAACGGGGTGGCGCTGCCGGGGCCGGCCGATGCCGCGGCCGACCGGCAGGCGCTGGCCCGGCTCGGCATCCCGGCCGGCTCCGCGCCGGGCACGCTCACCGCCCTGTTCCTGGCCAACCACACCCCGAACAAGGGCCTGCCGCAGCTGCTCGAGGCCTTCGGCCGGATCGAGCGCCCCTTCCTGCTGATCATCGGCGGCGAGCGGCGCGGCGGCATCGGCTACGACGCCGCCATCGCCGCCTGCCGGCCGGGGCAGCGGATCGTGGTGACCGGGCGGCTGAGCGACGCGGAGGTGGCGGCCGCCTTCCGCCGCGCCGACCTCTTCGTCTTCCCGACCCTGGCCGATACCCTGCCGCTGGTGGTGCTGGAGGCCATGGCGCACGGCCTGCCGGTCGTCGCCTCCCGCGTCGGCGGCATCCCCTACCAGCTCGGCGGCGACTGCGGCCTGCTGGTGCCGCCCGGCGACGCCGGGGCGCTGGCGGCGGCGGTGGAGGCGCTGGCCGCCGATCCCGGACGGCGGCGGCAGGCCGGCGCGGCGGCCCGGCGCCGGGTGGCGGACCGCTTCACCTGGGCGCGCGCGGCGGAGCAGGCGCTGCAGGGCTACGGCGAGGCCCTGCAGGGGCGGCCGCGCCCGGCCGCCGCCCTGCTCCCCACCAGGCCCGCCACCTTGCCCGCCACCCTGCCCACACCCCTGTCCACCACCCTGCCCGCTGGCCCGGCCGATCGCCGTGCGCATTAGGCCCCAGCTGCGGCACGCCTCATGGACGCTGATCGACCAGGGGATCGTCAGCGCCGGCATGTTCGCCATCAGCATCCTGCTGGCGCGCTGGCTGCCGCCCGCCGACTACGGGATCTACGGGCTGCTGCTCGGGGCCATGTTCGGCCTGCAACTGGTCAACGCGACGCTGCTGTTCCACCCGCTGTCGGTGCTGCTGCTGCAGGCGCCCGAGGCGGAGCGCCCGGCGCTGCTGCGCTCGGCCGTCCTGCTGGTGGCCGCCGCCGCCGCCGCGCTGGGGCTGCCGCTGGGCCTCGGGCTGCTGGCCTTCGGCCTGGGCGGGCTGGTCCTGCCGGCGCTGGCCTGCTTCCTGCTGTGGCAGCTGCAGGAGGCGATGCGGCGCGGCCTGCTGGCCGGCTTCCGGCACCGGGCGGCGACGCTGGGCGACCTGCTCAGCTACCCCGGCCAGGTGGTCGCCGCCGGCGTGCTGGCCGCGCTCGACGCGCTGAGCCTGGCCTCCGTCCTCTATGCCCTGGCGCTCACCTCCGGCCTGGCGGCGCTGCTGCAGGCCCGGCAGCTCGGGCTGCGCTGGCGCGGGCCGCTGGCGCTGCGGCCGACCCTGCTGGCCTTCTGGTCGGTGGGCGGCTTCTGGTCGCTGGGCAACGGTCTGCTGGCCCATGTCCGGATGCAGGTGCTGCCCTGGGCGCTCGCCATCGGCGCCGGGCCGGCGGCGGCGGCCGGCTTCCAGGCGGCGCTGAACATCGTCAACCTCAGCAACCCCTTCGTCATGGGGCTCTGCAACCTCATCCCCCAGGCCGCGGCCCGGGCGGCAGGGCAGGGGATGGCCGCCGCCTGGCGCGGCGTGCGGGTCTACCTGCTGCTCGCGGCGCCGCCGCTGCTGGGCTTCTCCCTGCTGGTGCTGGCGGTGCCGGAGGCGGTGCTGCGGCTGGTCTACGGCGAGGGCTCCGCCTACCTCGGCCTCGCCACGCCGGTGCGGCTGCTGGTGCTGGCGGTGCTGTTCGGCAGCGGCACGGAGCTGGTGGTCGCCTTCCTGCACGGCGTGCGGTCGGTGCCGGCCGCCTTCCTGGTGAATGCCGCCGGGGCGCTGACCGCCACGGTCCTGGCCCTGGCGGCGGCCGGGCCGCTCGGGATCGTCGGCTGCGGCCTGGCGCTGCTCGGCGCCAACCTGGTGCGGCTGGGCATGGTGCACATGGTGCTGACCCGGGCCCTGGTGGCCGGCGGGCGGCGGGTCGGATTGCGGGAGATCGAGCAATGATCGTGACAGTGGTGACGCCCACCCTCAACGGCATCGAGTACCTGGCGGAGTGCATCGCCTCGGTGCAGCGCAACCGGACGCGCGACATCGAGATCGACCACGTCATCGTCGACGGCGGCAGCACCGACGGCACGGTGGAGATGGCCGAGGCCGCCGGGCTGCGGGTGATGACCGGCAAGGACAGCGGCATCTTCGACGCCATCAACAAGGGCTCGTTCAACTCCGAGGGCGCGCTGCTCGGCTTCCTCGGCGCCGACGACGTGATGCTGGAGGGCGCGATGGCCGAGGTCGTGCGCGCCTGGCGCGACAGCGGCCGCCGCTGGGTGGTGGGCGGCATCCGCTGGATCGACGACCGCGGCCGCGACCTGGGCGAGCTGGCGGCGCCGCCGGGCTGGATGACCCCCCGGATGCACGTCTGCCTCGGCTGGAACCCGATCATGCACATGGGCACCTACTTCTCGCGCGACTTCTTCGACGAGCTCGGCGGCTTCGACATCGCCTTCCGCGACGCCGGCGACTACGACCTCTTCGCCCGGGCCCTGGCGGTCGCGCCCTATGCCCGGCTCGGGCGGCCGGTCGCCTGCTTCCGGCGGACCGGGCACAACAACAGCGCGGTCAACTGCGCCCGGTCGGATGCCGAGTGGCGCCGGGTGCTGGAGCGCTTCGGGCCGCCGGGCGCGGCGGAGCGGCGCTTCTGGCGCTATGCGCTGAAGGCCTGGTTCAACCTCGCCAACCCGCACTGGCTGCTGTGGAAGCTGTCGCAGCCGGCCCGGCTGCGGCTGCGGCTGCAGGAGCGGGCCTACTTCTGAGGTCCCGGGCGGGCAGGGGGCCGCGGCATGTCGGGGATCGCGCTCGGCCGGACGGCGACGGCCAGCCTGGGGGACCGCTACATCCCGGTGCTGGCGCTCGGCCTGCTCGGCTATGCCGCGCTGGGCAAGGGCTTCGCCTACCTCGGCCTGCCGCCGCTTTTCATCGGCGAGATCCTGCTGGGCTTCGGGCTGCTGGCGCTGTGGCAGGCCGGCACCCTGCCGGCGGTCTTCACCGCGCTGCCCAACCTGCTGCTGGCGGCGATGGCCGCCTGGGTCGCGGCGCGGACCCTGCCCTTCCTCGGCCGCCACGGCGTGGACGCGCTGCGCGACAGCGTCATCATCCTCTACGGCGCCTTCGGCGTCATCGTCTGCGGCCTGATCCTCGAGCGGCCGGAGCGGCTGAACCGGATCTTCCGCCTCTTCGCCGGCTTCGCCGCCTGGTACGGGCCCGGCGGCTGGACGCTCTACTACCTCGGCAAGGTGGCGCGGAACATCGGCGTCGGCTGGCCCGGCTCGGGCATGCCGCTGATCGCGATCCGCCCCGGCGAGGTGGCGGTGCATGTCGCCGGCTCGGCGGTCTTCGCGCTGCTCTTCTTCGGGCGGACCGGGCTGCTGCGCAGCGCCCTGCTGCTGATGAGCATCGCCATGGTTTCGGCGCAGAGCCGCGGCGGCATGCTGGCCATCCTGCTGCCGCTCGGCGTCGCCTGCCTCGTCTCCGGCCGGCTGGCCGGGATGCTGCGCATGGGCGCGATCGGCGCGGCGCTGCTGGCCGGGGCCCATGTGGCGCAGATCGAGGTCAGCTTGCCGCCGGACAACCGGGTGATCAGCGCCGAGCAGCTGCTCATGAACGCCGCGAGCATCGTCGGCGCCCCGGGCGAGGGCGACCTCGACGGCACCAAGCTCTGGCGGCTGCGCTGGTGGGAGGCGATCCGCAACTACACGCTGCACGGCCCGCTGTTCTGGACCGGGCAGGGCTTCGGCATGAACCTGGCGGAGGAGGACGGCTTCGTCGTCGGCCTCGAGCACGGCGGCGCGGTGGTGCGCAGCCCGCACAACGCCAGCATGACCATCCTGGCCCGGGCCGGCGTGCCGGGGCTGGCGCTCTGGGCGCTGCTGCTGGCCGCCTGGCTCGGGATGATGGCGATGAACATCCTCGAGGCGCGGCTGGCCGGCGAGCCGCGCTGGGCGGACTGGTTCCTCTTCCTCGCCTGCTACCTCGCCGCCGCGGTGATCGACGCCTCCTTCGACGTGGCGCTGGAGGGGCCGATGCTCGGCATCTGGTTCTGGACGATCTTCGGCATCGGCGTCGGCTCGTCGATGGTCTTCCGCGCCCGCGGCCGCGCCGCCTGACCGCCGCCGGCGCCGGCCGGCACCGCACATCCGAAAGGGAGGAGCATGCAGCAGAAGCGCAACGACATCCAGTGGCTCAGGGCCCTCGCGGCGATCGAGGTGGTGGTCTGGCACACCGACCTGGTGACCAAGCACTTCTCCGCCGCCAACATCGCCGGCTCCTTCTACGAGCGGTTCGGCGGCTTCGGCGTCGAGCTCTTCTTCATCATCTCGGGCTACGTCATCGCCCTGACCGCGCCGCGGCACGCCACCGGCGCCGGCTTCATGCTGGCGCGGCTGGCGCGGCTGATCCCGCTCTACTGGTCCGCCACCGCGCTGGTCTTCCTCGCCGCCCTCCTCAATCCCGACTGGAGCCAGGGCTCGCTCGACTTCCGCCCCGAGGTCATCGCCAAGTCCCTGGCCTTCTGGCCGCAGCAGCAGGTGCCGGTGATGGCGCTCGGCTGGTCGCTCGAGCACGAGATGCTGTTCTACGGGCTGGCCGCGCTCTGGCTGGGCGGCGGCGGCCGGGCCCGCGCCGCCTGGGCCATGCCGGCGCTGCTGGCGGGGCTCGGGACGCTCGGCTTCTTCCTCGGCACCGGGCTGGCGCAGCGGGTCTGGGACCTGCACCTGGCCAGCCCCTACATGCTCGCCTTCGGCTTCGGCTGGCTGTTCCGGCTGGCCGAGACCGCCGCCGGCCGCCGCCGCCTGGGCCTGCTGGCGCTGCCGCCCGCCATGGTGGCGCTGCTCGCGGTCCTGCCGATCCGGCCGGAGGAGGGGCTGCTGCTGCTCCGCCTCGCGGTCGCGGTGGCGCTCTTCCTGGCCGCCCTCGGCCTGCGCCGCCTGCTGGAGCGGCCGGGGCCGACCAACGCGCTGATGGGCCGGGTGGGGGATGCCTCCTACAGCATCTACCTCTCCCATTGGTTCGTGCTGTCGATCCTCGGCAAGCTGCTGGGGCCGCTCGACCCGGCGGACGGCTTCGACGCGCTGCTGCGGCTGCTGGCGGTGCTGCTCTGCATGGCCGTCGGCGTGGCGGTCTTCACCCAGGCCGAGGCGCCCATCGACCGGGCGCTGAAGCGCCGCCTCGGCGCCTGGGAGGCCGGCCGCGCCCGCCGCCGGGCGCTGCGGCCGGCCTCCGGGCTGGCGCGGGCGGCCCCGGCATGAGCCGGCCGGCATGGCTCGCCCTGCTGCCGCTGCTGCTCGCCCCGGCCGCGGCGCAGCAGGCCGGCCCGGCGGAAGGGCCGGCCTGCCTGGTGGTGGCCGGGCAGCGCGACGTGGTGATCGAGAACCGGACGATCGGCCCCTGCGGCGGCTACGGCATCGTCGTCACCGGCAGCGAGCGGGTGACGATCCGCAACGTCGCGCTGCGCGACACCGGCGACATCGCGGTCTACATCCTCGGCAGCCGCGACATCGAGGTCTCCGGCAACCGCGTGCGCAACGCGCTCTCCGGCATCTTCGCCCAGGACTCGACCGGCGTGCGGGTGCGCTGCAACCGGCTCGAGGACATGCGCGGGCCTGTACCGCGCGGCCAATTCGTGCAATTCGACAGCGTCCATGGCGGCGGCAACGCCATCAGCTGCAACCACGGCCGCAACCGGCCCGGCGCCGGCGATCCGGAGGATGCCATCAGCCTGTACAAGTCCCACGGCCTGCCGGACTCGCCGATCCGGGTGGAGGGCAACGTCATCATCGGCGGCGGCCCGAGCCGGTCGGGCGGCGGCATCATGCTGGGCGACGCCGGCGGCTCGCATGCGGTGGCGCACCGGAACATCCTGGTGGACCCGGGCCAGTACGGCATCGCGGTGGCCAGCGGCGAGCACATGGCCATCACCGAGAACCGGATCCTGGCGCGGCGCCAGGACTTCACCAACGTCGGCATCTCGGTCTGGAACCAGTATCCCACGCCCTGCGGCGACATCACCGTGCGCGGCAACGCGGTCAGCTGGATCTCCCGCAGCGGCGCCGCCAACCCCTTCTGGGACGCCGGTAATTGCGGGCCGGTGCAGGGCCTCGGGCAGAACCGCCTCGCCGCCTCGCTGTCGCCGGCCATGGCCGAGGACCTGCCGCCGGACTGCGGCTGCGACGGGGCCGCCCGCTGACCGCGGCGACGGCGGTCGCCTTCGTCACCGATTTCGCCGACCTCGGCCTGGTGCTGCCGCTGGCGGGGCTCGTGGCGCTGGCGCTTGCGGCGATCGGCCGGTGGCGGGTGTCGCTCGCCTGGCTGGCCGCGGTGGCGGCGACCCTGGCGGCGATGGCGGCGCTCAAGCTGCTGGCCTTCTCCCTGCCGTCGTGGCTGGCCGGCGCCGGGCTGGCGCCCGGGGACCTCGGCAATCCCAGCGGCCATGCCGCGGCGGGCACCATCTGCTACGGCGGGCTGGCCACGCTGCTCTGGCCGCGGCCGGCGCGGCGGCCCTGGCCGGGGCTGCTGGCCGGGGCGGCGGCCGCGCTGGTCTTCGGCGGGACCCGGCTCTGGCTCGGGGTGCATTCGGTGCCGGACGTGCTGACCGGCGGCGCGGTGGGGCTGGCCGGGGTGCTGCTGCTGGCCCGGCTTGCCGGGCGGGCGGCGGGGCCGCCGGTCCCGGTGCCGGGGCTGGCCCTGGTCCTGGCGGTGGTCCTCGGCGGCGGGCTGGTCTTCCACGGCACCCGGCTCTATGCCGAGGGCCTGCTGCGCGCCCTCGCGGCCGGGGTCCTGCCGCCGGAGCCATGACGCCCGGCCCCTGGCGGCGCAAGGCGGGGCGCGCCATCTGCCGCGGATGATCCGTCCCCGCCCCGCCCCCCGCCCGCGGCCGCTGCTGCGCCGGCTGGCCCGCCTGCCGCTGGTGCCGCTCGCCATCCTCGTGGTGCTGCTGGAGGCGACGGTCTGGCGCTGGCTCACCGCGCTCGGGCGGGTGCTTTCGCGCCTCGCGGTCTTCGCCGCGCTGGAGCGGCTGGTCGCCCGGCTCAGCCCGCGCATGGTCGTGGCGGCCTTCGTGCTGCCCTTCCTCGCCTTCATCCCCCTGCTGAAATTCGGGGAGCTCTGGCTCTTCCTGCATGGCCACCTCGTGCTCGGCGTGCTGCTGCTGGTCGCCGCCAAGGTGGTGGGCGTCGCCTTCTCCGCCCGGCTGTTCGAGATCGCCCGGCCGAAGATGCTGCAGGTGCCGCGCTTCGCCTGGGCCTATGGCCATGGGCTGCGCGCCTGGGCCTGGTGCCATGCCCTGCTGGAGGGCATCCCCGCCTGGGTCGCCGCCCGCGGCGCCGTCCAGCGCGGCCTGGCCCGCGGCCGCGCCGCGCTGGCCGGGGCCTGGCACCGGCTGCGGGCCGGCGTTGGCCGCCCGGCCGCGGGCGGCGTCCGGGCCCGGCTGGCGGCGGCGATCCGGCAGCAGCGGCGCTGACGCCCGCCGCCTTCCCCCCTGGGCCTCCCCATGGGCCTTCCCCCGGGCCCGCCCCTGGGAGGCCGGGCGCCGCGGCGGTAGGATGCCGGCCATCACCGGGGACATGATCCGCACCATGGCTGAAACGCCCGCCGGCCTGCTCGCCCGCCTCGCGGCGCTCGGGATCGAGGCCATCACCACCGAGCACGCGCCGGTCTTCACCGTCGCCGAGAGCCAGGCCCTGCGGGCCAAGCTGCCCGGGGGCACCGATGGCGGCCACAGCAAGAACCTCTTCCTCCGCCCGGCCAAGGCCGGCCCCGGCCCGCACCTGCTGGCGGTGCTCGAGGAGACCCGCCAGGTCTCGGTCAATGCCCTGGCCCGCGCCGCCGGCGCCGGGCGGGTCGAGATGGCGCCGGCCGCGGCGCTGCAGGACCTGCTCGGCGTCCTGCCCGGCGCGGTGACGCCCTTCGGCATGGTGAACGCGCCGCCGGGGGCGGTGCGCATCGTGCTGGATGCCGGGCTGATGCGCGACCACGCCTGGGTGCACTTCCACCCGCTGGTGAACAGCATGACCACGGCCATCCGCCCGGCCGGGCTGCTGCGCTTCCTCGAGAGCCTCGGCCACCGGCCGGAACCGCTGGAACTGCCGCCGCCCGCGGGGTGAGGCCGGGCGCCCGGCCGGCCGGTGCCGCGGCCGATTGAACCGCTTCCGGGCCGCCGCCAATTGTTGAATCCGCCCGCCCGCGGTTACCATCGGCCGCGACAAAGGCCCGGCTGCCATGCGCGCGGCGGGCCAGATCGCCCCATTGCCCTTGCGCCGGGGCGGCGCATCTATGTGCCAGACCGAGGAATAGCCACCATGGACGTCATCTTCGACCCGAACCGCCAGGCCGCCCCGCAGGGCGCCGCCGGCGGCAGCCTTGCCGGCGCCGCGCCGGCCGACGACCTGATCCGGGACGGCGACCAGCGGACCTTCATGCAGGACGTGGTGGAGGCCAGCCGCACCACGCCGATCCTGGTCGACTTCTGGGCGACCTGGTGCGGCCCCTGCAAGACGCTGACGCCGACCATCGAGAAGGTGGTGCGCGCTGCCGGCGGCCGGGTCAAGCTGGTCAAGATCGACATCGACAAGAACCGCCAGCTGGTCCAGCAGCTCACCCAGCTCGGCCTGCCGCTGCAGTCGGTGCCGACGGTCGCCGCCTTCTGGCAGGGCCAGATCGCCGACCTCTTCCAGGGCGCCCAGCCGGAAGGCGAGATCAAGCGCTTCATCGAGGGCGTGCTGAAGCTGGCCGGCGGCCAGATGCCGACCGCCGACCTGCTGGCCGAGGCCCGCGCCGCCGCCGAGGAAGGCGACCACCAGGGCGCGCTGCAGATCTTCGGCGCCCTGGCGCAGGAGGAGCCCGAGAACCCGGAGGCCTACGCCGGCATCGCCCGCAGCCTGCTGGCGCTCGGCGAGGAGGAGCAGGCGCTGCAGGTGCTCGGGCAGGTGCCGGCCAAGCTCGCCGACCACGCCGCCATCGCCTCCGTCCGCGGCACGCTGGAGCTCGCCGCCGAGGGCCGCAAGGCGCGGGAGAAGCTGGCCGAGTACGAATCCCGCCTGGCCGCCGACCCCGACGACCACGCCGCCCGCATCGAGCTCGCGGTGGCGCTGAACGCCTCCGACGACCGGGCCGGCGCGGTGGACGCGCTGCTCGAGGCCTTCCGGCGCGACCGCGCCTGGAACGAGGAGGCCGCGCGCAAGCAGCTGCTGAAGTTCTTCGAGGCCTGGGGCTTCGCCGACCCGGCGACGGTCGCCGGCCGGCGGAAGCTTTCCGCCCTGCTGTTCCGGTAGCGCCCGCTTCGTGGCCCACTCCGTCCCCGCACCAGCCGCGCCGTCCCTGGAGCTGCCGAGCGAGATCGCGGTCTTCCCGCTCTCGGGCGCGCTGCTGCTGCCGCAGGGACGGCTGCCGCTGAACATCTTCGAGCCCCGCTACCTGGCGATGACCCAGGACAGCATGGCCGCGGGGCGGATGTTCGGCATGATCCAGCCGGACCCCGGGGCGCCGCGGGGCCCGAACGGCCCGGAGCTGTTCCGGATCGGCTGCCTCGGCCGGCTCACCTCCTTCGCCGAGACCGACGACGGGCGGATGCTGGTCACCCTCACCGGCCTGATCCGCTTCCGGGTGGTCGAGGAGCTGGAGATGCGCCACGGCTACCGCCGGGTGCGGGCCGACTACGGCCCCTTCCTGGCCGACCTCGACACCGCCGGCCCGGCCCCGGCGATCGACCGGCCGGAGCTGCTGGCGGCGCTGCGCCCCTTCTTCAAGGCGCGCGGGATCGAGGCGAATTGGGCGGCGGTGGAGCAGAGCGCCGACCCGGCGCTGGTGCTGACCCTGGCCATGGTCTGCCCCTTCGACGTGGCCGAGCAGCAGGCGCTGCTCGAGGCCGCCACCCCCACCGAGCGCGCGGGCATGCTGATCGCCCTGCTGCGGATGGGCGCGCATGCCGCCGCCGGCGGCGACGCGGCGCCCGGCCGCAAGCCGAGCTGACCGGCCGGGCCACGGGCGGCGGCACGCCATGATGCGCCGGGGCCGGTCCCGGGGTATTGCTGCGCGGCAGGGGCCGCGGCCGGCCCGCCCGACGACGCTGTGAGGACACCGATGATGACCGACACCAAGCCCAGCCCCGCCAGCGACGTCGACCCGGCGCTGCTGGAGATCCTGGTCTGCCCGCTGACCAAGGCGCCGCTGCGCTACGACCGCGCCGCCGGCGAGCTGATCAGCGACGCCGCCCGGCTCGCCTATCCGATCCGCGACGGCATTCCCATCATGCTGCCGGACGAAGCCCGCCCGCTGGACGGCTGAGGTGCCGACCCCGACCGAGATCCGGCTGAAGCGGGCCGAGCGCGTGCTCGACGTCAGCTTCGACGACGGCGCCCGCTTCAGCCTGCCGGCCGAGTACCTGCGGGTGGAGAGCCCCTCCGCCGAGGTGCAGGGCCATGGCCCCGGCCAGAAGGTGCTGGTCGCCGGGCGGCGGGAGGTGGGGATCATGCGGGTGGAGCCGGTCGGCCACTACGCCATCCGCATCGCCTTCGACGACCTGCACGACAGCGGCATCTACAGCTGGGCCTACCTGCACCAGCTCGGCCGCGAATACGCCGAGCGCTGGGCCGCCTACGAGCAGGAGCTGGCGGCGAAGGGGCTGAGCCGGGAGCCGCCGCCGCGTCGCCGGGGCTGATGACGCTGGCGCCCGGCCGGGTCTTGCGTTATAGGATTATAGTCCGCGGCGCGGACTCGGCCGCGGGCCGGTGAAGCGCTTTACGGAATTGAGCCGAATTTTAGGGAATTGAGCGGAATTGAGTGGGTTTGAGCCGAATTCAGTCAATTTTAGCAAGGCTGAGGTCCGGCCAACCCCTTGATTTCGCTGGGTATTCGCAGGAGCCGGCGAGGGCGTCCGCCCTCAACCCCCTGATGTCCCGAGTTTCTGCCCCGCCAGTAACCCGCCCACCCCCGGCCCCATGCCCATCGCCTGCCGGGCGAAGGCCTTCTTCAGCCCGGGGATGCGGTCCACCGCCGCGATGCCGAGCCGCCGGGCGATCCGCACCGGGGCGAAGTCGTTGCCGAACAGCCGCTCCAGCGCATGCATGCCCGAGAGCATCAGCAGGGTATCCGGCCGCCGCCGCGCCTGGTAGCGCGCCAGCACCGCCGGGCCGCCGGGATCGCCGCCGGCGTTCCAGGCGGCGATCATCTCCTCGGCCAGCGCCGCCACGTCGCGGAAGCCGAGGTTGAGCCCCTGGCCGGCGATCGGGTGGACGCCGTGCGCGGCGTCGCCGATCAGCGCCAGCCTTGTGTCGGTCCAGCGGTCCACCAGCAGCGCCGAGAGCGGATAGGACCAGCGCCGGCCGATCGGCCGGATGGCGCCGAGATGCGGGCCCAGCCGCCGCGCCAGCTCGCGCCCGAAGGCGGCATCGTCGAGCGCCAGCATCCGCTGGGCGATCGCGGTGCGGTCGGCCCAGACGAAGGCCGAGGCATGCGGATAGGCGGCGGTGCCGAAATTGCCCGGCCCGGCCAGCGGCAGCTGGGCGAAGGGGCCGTTCGGCAGGAATTGCTCGAGCGCCACGCCCTCGTGCGGCACCTCGTGGGCGAAGGCGCCGACCATGCCGATCTGGTGGTAGTCGAGCGTCGTGGTGCGGATGCCGGCCTGCCGGCGCAGCGGGCTATGGCGCCCCTCGGCGGCGATCACCAGCCGGGCGTTCAGCACCGCCCCGGTCGAGAGCCGCACCGTCGCGCCCTCGGCCCGGCGCTCGACCGTCGCGGTGGCGGGGGCGAAGACCTGCAGGTTGGGCAGCCTCGGCAGCGCGGCGTTCAGCGCGACCCGCAGGCTGCGGGCCTCGACCATGTAGCCGAAGGGCTCGGCCGAGACCTCGGCCGCGTCGAACATCAGCGCGAGGCGCGAGGCCGGCTCGCCGGGCCGCCCGTCGGCGACGCGGATGCGGTGGATCGGCCCGGGCAGGGCCGGCAGCCGGTCCCAGATGCCGGCGGACGCGAGCAGCCGCTTGGAGGTGAGGGCGATGGCATAGGCCCGGCCGTCGAAGTCGGGCAGCGCCATGGGCGGCAGCGGCGCGCTGTCGACCACCGCGGTGGGCAGCCCGGCGGCGGCGAGGGTGGCGGCGAGTGTCGCGCCGACCGGTCCGGCGCCGATCACGCAGGCGGCCACGTCGAATGTCGATGTCATGCCCGGCTCATCCCATGCCCTTCCCGGGAGGTCCACCGCCCTGCTGCGGCGACCGCCCAACCCCTGGCCGTATTGCACAAAATCCGGGCATGCCGACCGGCCTGCGCGGCCCATCCCCAACCGGAACCTCGGGTTCCCGGCTGGCACGAGAATTGAAGACATGCCTCCGCCAGGACCATTCAAGGAGGACTACGGGCAGATGAAGCTGGTGATGGCGTTCATCAAGCCCTTCAAGCTGGATGAGGTGCGCGAGGCGCTCACCCCACTCGGCGTGCAGGGGCTGACGGTAACCGAGGTCAAGGGCTTCGGTCGCCAGAAGGGGCAGACGGAAATCTACCGCGGTGCGGAGTACCAGGTCAGTTTCCTGCCCAAGATCAAGATCGAGGTCGTGGTCGCGGACGAGCTGGTGGACGGGGTGATGGAAGCCATCGCCAAGGCCGCCAAGACCGACAAGATCGGCGACGGCAAGATCTTCGTGCTGGAGGTGGAGCGCGCCTTGCGCATCCGCACCGGCGAAACCGACACCTCGGCGCTGTAGCGCCGCGCCAACCTTCAGGGAATGCAGGGGACACTATGATGAGGATGCCCGCACGCGCGCTGGCGCCGCTGGCCGTGGCGCTGCTCGCCGCCGCCCCGGCCATGGCGCAGGACGGCCCCAAGATCGATACCGGCGACACCGCCTGGATGCTCACCAGCACCGCGCTCGTGCTGATGATGACCATCCCCGGCCTGGCGCTGTTCTATGCCGGCATGGTCCGCAAGAAGAACGTGCTGGCGACCATGATGCAGAGCTTCACCTGCGCCGCCGTGGTGACGGTGGTGTGGATGGTGGCCGGCTACAGCCTGGCCTTCGGCGAGGGCGGCCCCTGGATCGGCGACCTCTCGAAGCTCTTCCTCTCCGGCATCGCCGAGAGCTGGGACAAGCCCTTCACGCTCGGCAGCGGCGACGGCGCGGTGGCCTTCACCATCCCCGAGACGGTCTTCCTGATGTTCCAGATGACCTTCGCCATCATCACCCCGGCGCTGATCACCGGCGCCTTCGCCGACCGCATGAAGTTCAGCGCCATGGTGCTGTTCAGCGTGCTCTGGTCGCTGCTGGTCTACTCGCCGGTCGCGCACTGGGTCTGGCACCCGAACGGCTGGATCTTCGCCCTCGGCGCGCTCGACTTCGCCGGCGGCACCGTGGTGCACATCAACGCCGGCGTCGCCGGGCTGGTGGCGGCGCTGGTGCTCGGCAAGCGGGTCGGCTACGGCACCGACAACCTCTCGCCCTACAACCTCGCCTTCGCCGTCATCGGCGCCGGCATGCTCTGGGTCGGCTGGTTCGGCTTCAACGCGGGCTCGGCCGGCGGCGCCGGGGCGCGGGCGGGCATGGCCATGCTGGCGACGCAGGTCGCGGCGGGTACGGCGGCGCTCACCTGGATGTTCGCGGAGTGGGCGACCAAGGGCAAGCCGAGCGTGCTCGGCTGCATCTCCGGCGCGGTCGCCGGGCTGGTCGCCATCACCCCCGCCAGCGGCTTCGTGCTGCCGGTGCCGGCGCTGATCATCGGCGTGGTCGCCGGCCTCGCGGGCTTCTGGGGCGCCACCGCGCTGAAGCACATGTGCGGCTACGACGACAGCCTCGACGCCTTCGGCGTGCACGGCGTCTGCGGCATCGTCGGCAGCCTGCTCACCGGCGTCTTCGCCTACGGCGCGCTCTCGGCCACCACGGCGGCGCCGGACGGCTTCGGCGGCAGCTTCGACCAGTTCATGCTGCAGCTCTACGCGACCGTCGCGGTCATCGGCTACACCGCGGTCGGCAGCTTCGTCCTGCTCAAGGTGACCGACGTCATCGTCGGCCTCCGGGTGCCGGAGGAGGAGGAGCGCGAGGGCCTCGACGTCACCCAGCACGGCGAGCGCATCGCCTGACCTGACACGGCAGGGGGCGCCCGCCGCCCCCTGCCATTCCGCATGGAATCTTTACAGCGGCAGGCCCTAACACGCGGGCCGGTCATTTCGGGGGATGCTGAGACCATGAATGTCATTACCGGCCTGCTGGCCCGGCCCTTGGGAACCTTGCGCCACGCCACCCTGGCGGCGGCCGCCCTGCTGCTGCCGGCGCTGCCCGCCGCCGCCCAGACCACCATCGACTCCGCCGGCCTGACCGTCACGCTGACGCCGGCCGTCTCGAACGACTACCTGTTCCGCGGCATCAGCCAGACGCGCAACAACTGGGCCTTCCAGGGCACCGCCGACATCCAGCACGAGAGCGGCTTCTACATCGGCGCCTTCGTCAGCAACGCCAAGTTCCTCGCCAACCCCTACAACGACACCCGGCAGGAACTCGACGCGCTCGCCGGCTACCGCTTCGAGCTGGCCGGCGTCGCCCTGGATGTCGGCTACATCGGCTACTACTACCCCGGCCAGGGCAAGGCCCCGGGCGGCCAGCTGAACGAGTACCACGAGCTCGCGGTCAAGGCCGCCTACACCATCGACACGGTGAAGCTGCTCGCCGCCTTCAACTACTCCCCGAACTTCTTCGGCCGCTCGGGCGCCGGCTACTACATCGAGGGCGGCGCCGACGTGACGCTGCCCTATGCCTTCACCGCCTCGGCCCGGGTCGGCCACCAGTGGATCGAGCGCAATACCTTCTTCGGCACGCCCGACTACCTCTGGTACTCGATCGGCGTCTCGCGCGAGATCTATGCCGGCGTGACCGCGGCGGTCGGCTGGTACGGCACCACCATCGACAAGAAGGACTGCGCCCCGGTCGTCGACCGCGCCGACGGCGGCCAGCGCGCCTGCGACGGCCGCGTGCTCTTCACCGTGAGCCGGGTGTTCTGAGCCGCCGCTGAGGCCGCGACCGGACGCGGGGGCGCCAGCCGCAGGGCCGGCGCCCCCTTTCGCCTCCGCCCCGTTCCGCGAGTGGCACGTGCGGCCGGGATTACTTGGTTCGACAGGCGGTTGCGCGCTATCCTTGGGGACTGTTCTGAACCGGACCCCGCGACCTATGCCCGCGCCCCGCATCTCCGCCGCCGACCGCCCCTCCGCCATGCCGCCGCGCATGCCCCCCCGTGCCGCCGGCCGCGGCGCCGCGCCGCCGATGGCCGCCCCGGCGGGCGGGCCGCTGGCCGGCGTCCGCCGCTTCGCCTCGCCCGCGGTGAAGGCCGCCATGCGGCGGCGGCTGTTCGAGCTGCTGGCCTTCCTCTGCGCCCTCGGCGGGCTCGGCCTGCTGCTGGCCCTGGCCAGCCACGACCCGGCCGACCCCTCGCTCTCGACCGCGACCACCCGCGCCACCGCCAACCTCGCCGGGCCGGCCGGGGCCATGGCCTCGGACATGCTGCTGCAAGGCTTCGGCTGGGCGGCGGTGCTGCCGGGGCTGGCGCTGCTCGGCTGGGCCTGGCGGCTCGGCACGCATCGCGGCCTCGGGCTCTTCCCGGCGCGGCTGGCGGCGCTGCTGGCGGCGCTGCCGCTGGGCGCGGCCACGCTGACGCTGCTGCCGGTCTCGGCCGGCACCGGGCTCGAGACCGGCCCGGGCGGCGTCGCCGGCGGCCTGGTCGCGGAGTCGCTGACCGAGGGCGCCACCGGCCTGCTCGGCCCCTTCGGCCTGGTGCTGGCGGATACCGGGCTGGTGCTGCTCGCGCTCGGCCTGGCCGGCGCGGCGCTGGGCCTCTCGCCCGGCGAGTGGCTCGGCATGGGCCGGGCGGCGCGGGCCGGCGCCGGCGGCGTCGCCCGCCTCGGCGCCGCCGGCCTGTCGCGGG
>NZ_JAUFPN010000031.1 GCF_030409335.1 Paeniroseomonas aquatica | reverse complement strand
CTTGGCTGGGCGGCTGCCCTTGGTGCGGGCGATGCCCTCAAGCAGCATAATTAGGCGCGGGTGGCAGAGGTCGAGGGCGGTGCCGGCCAGGCGGTGGGCGGCCTGGATGGCGGCGAGCGCCACCCGCAGGCCGGAGAGGCTAAGGCCACGGTCGGCGGCATGCACCGCATACATGGCGATGGTCTCGGGGTCGCCGGCGAGCGGCGGCCGGCCGAGGCTGTTGCACCAGGCCTCGTAGGCCCGCCAGGCGGAGCGGTAGGTGCGGCGGGTGCCGTTGCCGCGGGCCCGCGTCGCATAGACCGCAGCGCGGGCGGCCAGCGCCTGCAGCGTCGCGGCCTGCTCGGGGCTGCCGGGCACCTGGAGGTCGCCGAGCAAGCTGGTCGAGAGGGTGACGGTGCCCGGGCCGGTGGTGGGCTCCGGGGGCAGGGCAGGGGGCTTGGCGGTGGGATCGGGCTTGGCTTGAGCCTAGCGCCGCGTTGTCATGTCCGCAAATAGCGTTTAGCGGACGGAATGGGGGCTGAATACAGCTAAGCACCGTCCAGGCCGGAAAGAGTTCCAGATATCAACGGGTTACAGGCATTTGAGTGACGAGAAGTATATTATCGTGCCTTCACTATAGCGTCTTCTTAATTGCCGCAGTTGCGCCCGCCGTGGCAGGCTCGCGCGGCCGCCGGCAGGACCGGCCGGGGCAGGGGACCCAGCGCCATCACCACCCACCACGCCACCACCGAGCGCCCACAGTCGGCGCATACCCGCCGCGCCTATGCCGC
>NZ_JAUFPN010000309.1 GCF_030409335.1 Paeniroseomonas aquatica | reverse complement strand
GGCGCCAAGTGTCGCCTATGTTACCGACTGGTGAGTAAACACCTGCGGACGCGCTCTGGAACCGGTAGCTGAGTAGCCGGAGGGCGTTGAGGGTCACGAGGACAGTCGCCCCCGTGTCAGCCAGTACGGCGGGCCAGAGGCCGGTGATGCCGAAGACGGTCGTCACCAGGAAGACTGCCTTGAGACCGAGGGCAATGGCCACGTTCTGGTGGATGTTGGACAACGTCGCGCGCGAGAGACCGACCAGGGCAGCCACGTCCACGACGCGACTGTTCAGCAGCGCGGCGTCCGCGGTTTCGAGCGCCACGTCGGTACCGCCGCCCATGGCAATGCCAACTGAGGAAGCCGCGAGCGCGGGCGCATCGTTGATACCATCGCCGACCATGGCAACGGGCGCCTGGGCCTTGAGGGCGCTGATCTCGCGCAGCTTGTCCTCTGGCAGCAGCCCGGCCTTGACCTGGAGACCAAGTGCCCCGGCAATGGCCTGCCCCGTGCGAATGTTGTCGCCTGTCAGCATGACAGCTTCGACGCCCATGGCATGGAGGGCCCGGATGCCCTCGGCGGCATCCGGCCGAGGCTCGTCGCGGACGGCAATGAGACCGGTGGGGACGCCGTCTACGGAAACGACAACGACTGTCTTCCCTTGATTCTCCCACCCGGCAACCACCACCCCAATGCTTCCAGACAGCTGCGCCCGCTCGGCCACAAAGGAAGGCGACCCCACCGACACGCGCTTACCTGTAACGACGGCTTCCACAGCCTTGCCTAGGATGGCCCGCGCATCCTTGGCCGGGCGCAGCGGGACACCGTCTGCCTCTGCCCTTTCCAGGATGGCGCGGCCGAGTGGATGGCTGGACCCATTCTCCACCGCAGCGGCGAGGCCGAGCATAGTGCGCTCAGAACCGTTGAGAGCGAGCAGGTCGGTCACGCGCGGGCGCCCCTCCGTCAGCGTTCCGGTCTTGTCGAAGGCCACCGTGCGGATCCGCCCGATCGCCTCCAACGCCCCGCCGCCCTTGACCAGCAAGCCGCGCCGGGTGCCGACGGCGAGGCCAGAGGCGATAGCCGCGGGCGTCGACAGGACGAGGGCGCAGGGGCAGGCGACCAGCAGCAGCGCCAGGCCACGGTAGATCCAGGTATCCCAGTCGGCGCCGGCAACGAGTGGCGGCGCGACGGCGACCAGGGCCGCCACGGCGACCGCGATGGGCGTGTAGATGGCCGAGAACCGCTCGATGAATCGGGCAGTGGGCGCTTTGGCGTCCTGAGCCTCCTCGACGAGTCTGATGATGCGGGCGATCGTATTGTCCGAAGCGGGCTTCGTCACCCGGACCTGCAGCGCGCCGGACGCGTTAATGCTGCCCGCGAAGACGGGAGCGCCCTCAGCCTTGGGGACGGGAACGGACTCGCCTGTCACCGAACTCTCGTCCACCTCGGATTCGCCTTCGGCTACCTCACCGTCCGCTGAGACGCGGTCCCCTGGGCGGACGAGGACGAGGTCACCGACCTTCAGGCTGGCGGCGGAGACCTCGCGGGCTGTGCCGTCCTCTAGCAGCAGTGCAGTCCGCGGCACGAGTGCGCCGAGCGCCTCGATGCCCGCCCGGGCCCGCCCGGCCGCGACGTTCTCGAGTAGCTCGCCGATGGTGAAGAGGAACACGACCACGGCCGCCTCGGAGGTCGCACCTATGGCGATTGCGCCGACGGTCGCGATCGACATCAGCATCTCAATGCTGAAGGGCGACCCGGCGCCTGCCGCAGCGATGGCCTTGCGGCCGAAGTAGCCGAGGCCGAGTAGGGCAGCGGGCAGGTAAACCCAGTGGTCCAGGGCTGGGGCGGCCAACGAGACGGCGAAACCGGCCGCCATGAGGGCGCCGATTGCCGCGGCGAGCCGCGCCTTCTTTCCCTTCCACCAGGACTGGCGGGGGCGAACGAGCCCCAGGTCGACGGCACCCGCCCCAAGCTCGCCCTCGACGACTCGCGGCGCCTCGACCGGAGCGACGCCGTAGCCGAGCTTGCGAATCCCCTCCTCGACAGCCGAGCGCGGTGTGGCCGCCTCGTCCAGCCGGAAAGCCAGAACTTGGCTGTGGTAGTTAACCCGGATGTCCTCGGCCCCGCCGAAGCGGCCCACGGCCGTCTCAATCTTCGAGGCGCAGGACGGGCAGTCCATGCCCTCCACGTGATACCGCAGGGCCGATCCGGACCCGGAGGTCAGTTGAGCCGTTCCACCATCAGCCATTGCCTTCACTCCGTCCTTGCCAGTCACGCCAGAGGCGCGACGCCGTAGCCGAGCTTGCGGATCTTCTCCTCAACAGCCGACCGTGGCGTCGTGGCCTCGTCCAGCAGGAACTCCAGGATCTGCTCTTTGTAGTTAACCTGGATGTCCTCGGCGCCGTCGAGCTGCTCAACCGCATCCTCAATCTTCAAGGCGCAGCTGGAGCAATCCATGCCCTCCACCTGATAGCGCAGGTGCACCCGTGTCCCGGATGCTGTGGTTTCGCTGTTGGCCATCGGTTGCTTTCCCGCTCAGGTATGTCCCGCCGGTTGTGGCAGGGCTAATAGCCGCTTATATGGACCCTGTAGTAACTACAGGGTCAAGGGATGACTTTAGAAAAGTCGTTGAACATCGGTGCTCTTGCGAAGGCGACCGGCACAAAGGTGGAGACGATCCGCTGGTACGAACGGGTCGGCCTGCTCGCCGCCCCCGCCCGCACCGCTGGGAACTACCGGACCTACGGGGAGCCGTACCTCGGCCGCCTGAGCTTCATCCGGCGCGCCCGGGACCTCGGCTTCTCGCTGGAGCAGATCCGTACTGGGCCTGCCCCGCTTTCACGGACACCTTTGATAGGCTGAGGAGCCTGGGAGGTGTCGATGGCGGAGAACAACAGACAGCGGCGGTCTTTTCCGGACGCGTTCAAGCTGGAGGCGGTGGCGGCCGAGTTGGGCCTGCCGGACCGGCTGGTGCGGGCTTGGCTGCGCTGGGCGGAGGGCCGCACATCGGCAGGGAGCGGCGCACCGGTGCCGAAGCCCGCCCAGGAGCAGACGGCGCCGGCCCGCCGCGTGGGCCCGAGCCAAGCTGATCAGGCCGTCGCAAACATCGCGGCACCCCATCCCTGACCCCCATCATGGGGCGGATCACACCAACCCCGGAGAGAACCATGACCCCGGCAGCGGTCAGTCTCGACTTCGGTGCTTGACCTGGGGACTCCGATTAAAGAACTGGCTCTAAGCGTGACGGGGCCGCCCCAATTCTTCGGAGCGGCCCGTTTAGACTTGCACTCTAGCCGCCACTGTTGCTTCCGCGGGTCGTCGGGCTACCTGGATTGATAGCACCACCTGGGGTCAAAGCTGGTGCATCGGTGCCCGCGTTACCGCCAGTCGCTGCACTACCGCCACCAGCCGGCGGAGCGCCACGCGCGTCATTCATCCTATTTCCCGGAGCCAGCCGATTAGCCGATGTCGGCACACCTGGCCCTGCGGCGACGCCACCACCCGGCTGTGGCTGAGTTTGTGAGGTTCCGGGGTTTGTGCTAGGCACTTGTGCCTGCGCTGCTCCGAGAATAGCAACTAATCCAAAAACTGCAACTAGCATTATCCGACGCATGTGTTTCTCCAACAGGTTGTGTCTTGGCCCTGACCAAACGATCTGGATGATGGCAATGGTTGAGGGGCACCGGCTCGAATCTTAAGTCCTTGGCGGTTGTAGCCCCGCTGGATCCACCGCGCCACAGAGTTCATAGGCGCAGTGGATCGACACAGAAGGCGCAGACCTGGGTCACCCGGTCGTACGGGTGCGTACTTCTGTAGCTTCCCAGGAGGTCAGGCTCGGTGCCATAAAGCCGTTAAGGTGGTCCACCTGGACCTTCACTGGCGCCCCGCTGGCGCGGTCCAGCCAGACCGTCTCAGTGTACGAAAAGGCTGTGTTCTGGATCTGCACCCGGCGCTCCAGGCGGAGAGTGTCGAAGGTTCCAGCCACAACCTGAACAGGACCTGTCCCCGCGACGCGCCATGCCTCGTAGAAGTGGACGCTATTGCTGTCGCGGCCGAGCGAGAAATAATCCAGGCGCTCCTCCTTGCTTGCCGGGCCAACGCTGCCTGACACCAGCCGGGCCAACTGAGTACGGCCGCTGCGGTAGAACGGACTGCCCGCGGCCCAGTAGCCAAAGGCCCTGCGCTCGCCATTTGCCATCGTGCAAACCATGGGATCATTGGCATCGGGTCCGCGATATGCCAAGCGGCTGCCTGTCGATTGCTCCACCACCGTCCCCGGGGCTGGGCAGCGGAACTGGTACCCCTGCGCCTGGGCCATACTCTGCGCTACTGCTAGTATAGCTGCGGCCAGAATTGCTGTACGGACCATCGTTCTCTCCCCTCCCTGCCGCTCCTTGTCGGAGCAGGCGGTGCCGATCGCGGCGTCCGAAGCGGTTCTCCGGCCGTACTACGACACGGATGCAAAGACTGAGGTTTGAAGATTACGGGTGGGTGACAAGTCGCCATCATTTTGTCACGGCTGCTTGGCTGTGGACGGCGTAAACCGAAGCCTCAGTCCGACCATGGTCCGATACGCGGCAATCGCAGCACCGCCTCGGTCCCCTTTCCGAGAGTGCTGGCAAGTTCCAACACCCCACCATGCGCTTCCGCGATCGTCCGCCCGGTGGGAAGACCAAGGCCGCTGCCGCCCCCCCCGGCACGGGCCCGATCGCCGCGAAAGAACGGCTCGAAGGCTCGCGCGAGATCCTCGGGTGACAGGCCCGGCCCCCGATCACCCACCCTCACCTCAACCTCCGTTTCGCTCACTCGCACCTCAACCCAGGGGTCACGTCCATGCTTCAGGGCATTTTCCACCAGATTCCGGACTGCCCGCTTGAGCGTTACTGGCCGCGCCAGGACGGTGGCTTCGTCGAGGCGCCGCTCCTCGATCGTGCTGCCGACCTCGGCGAACTCGTCCACCACCACCTGCACCAGCGCTGGGAGCGAAACTGGCACTGCCGGCTCGCCGCCGCCATCGCCGCCGCGCATGTAGGCAAGCACGTCGCCCACCATCCCCTCCATCTCCGCGAGGTCGCTTAACAGCCGCTGCTGTAGATCGGTTCTGGACATCTCATGGACGCGCAGCTTGAGGCGCGCGATGGGTGACATCAGGTCGTGCGAGAGCGCGCCGAGCGCCAGTGATCGCTGTCGCAGCAGTTCACGCGTCTGCTTGGTCGCCGTATCGAGCGCCTCGGCTACCTCACGCACCTCCCATGGACCGCCGACCGGGGGCAACGTCCCATCGCCGTCCAATGGTAGGTTGCGTACCGCCCGAGCGAGCCTGGCCAGCGGTGACGCGACCACGCGAGAGGCCACAGCCGCACCCAGTAGGAGAGCGCATGCAATCGCAGCAATGGCTACACGGAACGCCGTGTCGTCAGCCTCTAGTAGCGACACTGCCAGGATCCTGGCATTGACCCAGGTACCGTCGGCGAGTTGTGCGCTGACCAGGGCGCTACGTAAGGTGCCATGCTTCGTATCCAGTTCACCGGGGATGGCACGAAGCTCGCGCGCAACCCCACCCAGGCGGCCGGCGTGAGTAAGATCAGACGGCGCCCAGCGCCCAGGCGGTACCATTGGGGCATCGTTCCAGGTGACCTCCAGCTCCGGTCCTGACAGCGCTTGGGCCAGGGCAATGCGATTAGCCGGTGCGGCACCGGCCAGTGTCTCGACCGCACCAGCAAGGCGATGGGCCGCGATTGCGGTTGTACCGCTTTCGATAGCTTGCCGCATGAGGCCGGCGTGCAGGATGATGCTCGCCACCAGGAGAACGACCAGAGCTGCGGCACCAACAGCGAGAATCCGGACAGCCAGGGTATCGGACGGCCAGCGCCACCGTCGGGCACTTATTGCCATTCAACATCGCGCGCCAGCATGTAGCCAACGCCCCGCAGGGTCTTGATCACGCCAGCAGCTTCATCATGGCGGCCCCCAAGCTTTCCGCGCAGACGGCTAATCTGCGCATCGATTGATCGTCCAAGTCCACCGAAAGCCCGACCGCGTGCCAGGTCCAGTAACTGCTCCCGCGAGAGGACCCGCTGGGGCCGCTCGACAAAAGCGAGCAGCAGGTCGTATTCGCCGCTCGTCAACTCGACCCGCCCCCCGCCTGGCGAGGTTAGCTCGCGGCGCCGGGTGTCGAGCGTCCAGCCGCCGAATATGGCACGGTCCCGCGCAGTGCCGAGGCTGGTCGCTTCGCCGCCCTCCCGCCGGCGCAGCACGGCGCGGATACGCGCTACGAGCTCGCGTGGGTCAGGCGGCTTCGCCACGTAGTCGTCGGCCCCGAGTTCGAGGCCGATGACGCGGTCAGATGCCTCGCCGAGCGCAGTCAGCAGGATGACCGGCAGATCGCCCTGGGCGCGGATGTCCCTGCAGAGCTCGAAGCCGGAGCGGCCCGGAAGCATAACGTCGAGCAGCACGAGGTCCACCTTGGCGGCCCCGACCAGCACTTCACGCATCGCGACGCCGTTGCGCACTCCGGTTGCGCGGAAGCCGCTGCGGCGCAGCAATGAGAGTAACAGTGGCCGCAGCTCGCCATCGTCCTCGACGACCAGAACGTGGCGCCCTTCGCCCGAGAGAACCGGCCGTAAATCGCTTTCGGTCATCACCTTGCGACTTCAATCAAACAGATCCTGCAACCACGACCTCCAATGATGTCGGTAGGCCTGCCCCTGCTCATAATGGTGCCCCGGGCAAGCAGCAGGGTTGGTGGTCGCTGTCTCCGGGTGCCGACCGGCCCGGAGCAGCACCTCGAGCGTCGAAGCAATTTGAGTAGTCATTGATTCCGCCTCCTTGCCGTTCGCTTAGGACCAAATTTATCCGACACACTTGGCACGACAATCCGGCGCCCGTTCTGCCCTGCTCGGTCACGCTCGCCTTCCCTACTGGGCCGGCAGTGGCTTGGGCGTTCGAGCAAGTGCCTCAGGCTCCAAAACTGGGGCCGGATCGGCGCTGCCAAAGCGCGCGTAGAGCGCTGGCAGCACCATCAGCGTCAGAAGTGTCGCCGTGATCAGTCCGCCGATGACCACGGTGGCGATCGGCTTCTGCACCTCGGCACCCGAGCCGCTGGCGATCGCCATCGGCACGAAGCCGAGCGAGGCGACCAGCGCGGTCATAGCCACCGGCCGCAGCCGATCCATTGCACCCTGCCGAACGGCATCCTCTCGGCCTAGCCCTTCGCTGCGCAGCTGCTTGATGTGGTTCAGCATCACGAGGCCGTTCAGTACGGCCACGCCTGAGAGCGCAATGAAGCCGACCGCGGCTGAAACCGAGAGCGGCATGTCGCGTAGCCAAAGCATGGCGATGCCGCCGGTCAGCGCCAGCGGCACTGCGCTGAACACCAGCAGCGCATCCCGCGGCGAGCCGAGCGCGGTATAGAGCAGCAGAAAAATCAGGAAGAAGCAGCCAGGCACCACCACCATCAGCCGCTTCTCAGCCGCAGCCAAGTTCTCGAACTGGCCACCCCAGGTGATGTAGTATCCTGTTGGCAGCCGCACCTCCCGCTCAATCCGGGCCTGCGCCTCTGCGACCAGCGAGGCGATGTCGCGGCCGCGCACGTTGGCGGTGACCACGACGCGGCGCTTGCCGTTCTCTCGGCTGACCTGATTTGGCCCTTCGGTGACGCGGAAGCTCGCTAGAGAGCGGAGCGGCACCGTCGGCACCGCGCCCTCGCGGCTGCCACGCGGCAGGGCGACGGGCAGGTTGCGCAGGGCCTCGAGGTCGGCGCGCAGCGCCTCGGGTACCCGCACCACGATGGCGAAACGGCGGTCGCCCTCGAAGACGAAGCCGGCGGGACGGCCGCCGATGGCGGTGCCAATTACCTCCTGCACCTGGGCGAGGTTCAGGCCGCGGCGGGCGATCTCCGTCTTGTCAACTGTTATCTCGAGGAAGGGCAGCCCCGCCGCCTGCTCGACCTTGACGTCCTCCGCGCCTGCGATGCCGCGCAGCACGCCGGCGACTTGGTTGGCGGCGGCCAGCATCGGCCCGAATTCCTCGCCGAAGACCTTCACCGCGAGGTCGCCGCGCACGCCCGCCAACAGCTCATTGAAGCGCATCTGGATGGGCTGAGTGAACTCGTAGTTGTTGCCGGGCAGGCGGTCCAGCACCTCCTGCATGCGCCGCACCAGCTCCTCCTTCGCCAGCTCCGGGGCAGGCCACGCCTCGCGCGGTTTCAGAATGACGAAGCTGTCGGAAGCGTTTGGCGGCATCGGGTCGGCCGCGACCTCGGCCGTGCCGGTCTTCGAGAAGACAGTCGCTACCTCGGGGAACCGGCTGAGCTCGCGCTCGACCGCGTACTGCATAGATTGCGACTGAGTCAGTGCCGTCGAGGGGATGCGTAGCGCCTGCACCGCGAGGCTGCCTTCGTCGAGCTGCGGGATGAACTCCGAGCCGAGCCGCGAGCCGAGCAGGAGCGACCCGGCAAAGAGCATTGCCGCTGCGCCGGCCACCGGCAGCGGCCACCGCAGCGAGAGGCGGAGCGCCGGCGCGTAGGCGCCCTTCAGGATGCGGATGATCCAGTTGTCCTTCTCTTGAACCTTTCCGGTAATCACAAGCGCGATCATGGCGGGCACGAAGGTGATCGAAAGGATGAAGGCGGCGATGAGGGCGATGATGACAGTCAGCGCCATGGGCGAGAACATCTTGCCCTCAACGCCCTGGAAGGTGAGCAGCGGGACGTAGACCAGGATGATGATGGCCTGCCCGAACACCGAAGGCCGAATCATCTCGCGGGCCGAGGCGGCGACCGTCTCCAGCCGCTCGCCCACCTCGAGCTTGCGGCCGAGCACGTGCTGCTTCTCGGCCAAGTGGCGCAGACTGTTCTCGGCGATGATGACCGCCCCGTCCACGATCAGGCCGAAGTCTAGCGCGCCCATGCTCATTAGGTTGGCGCTGATGCCGGCTTCTAGCATACCGGTGACGGTCAGTAGCATGGCGACCGGGATGACCAGCGCCGTCACCACGGCGGCCCGCAGGTTGCCGAGCAGCAGGAACAAAATGACGACGACCAGGGCGGCGCCTTCCGCCAAGTTCTTGGCGACGGTGCGGATGGTCGCCTCGACCAGCTGCGAGCGGTCCAGCACCGGCCGCGCCTGGACGCCGGGCGGCAGGCTGCGGCCGATCTCCCGCAGCTTGGTCGCCACCGCCTCAGCGACGGTGCGGCTGTTGCCGCCGATCAGCATCAGGGACGTGCCAATCACCACCTCCCGCCCGTCGGTGCTAGCGCTGCCGGTCCGCAGCTCGGGGCCAATCAGCACCTCGGCGATGTCGCGCAGCCGTACCGGCACACCCTCGCGGGTCGAGACGACCACGTTGCGGATGTCGTCCAGCGTCTCCAGCCGCCCGCCGGAGCGGACAACGTAGCCCTCGCCGCCGCGCTCGATGTAGCCGGCGCCGCGGCTGGCATTGTTGCGCTCCAACGCCTCCGCCACGTCGGCGAAGGACAGGCCAAGGCCAATCAGCTTCGCCGGGTCCGGCTGCACATGGTACTGCTTCACAAAGCCGCCGATGGCGTCAATGCCGGCGACACCCGGCACGGTGCGCAGCTGCGGCCGAATGATCCAGTCCTGCACGGTGCGCAGATAGGCCGCCTTCTCGAGGTCGGTGGCCAGCCGCTGCCCCTCCGGTGTGAAGTAGCTGCGATCGGCCTGCCAGCCCGGCCGGCCGTCGCGCACCGTGTCGCCCTCCTTACGCGGCGCGTACTCCACCGCCCACATGTAGATCTCGCCGAGGCCGGTCGATATCGGCGTCATCTGCGGCTCGGCGCCCTCGGGCAGGAACTCGCTCGCCGCCCGTAGCCGCTCCAGCACCTGCTGGCGGGCATAGTAGATGTCCGTGCTGTCGGTGAAGATTGCGGTGACCTGGGAGAAACCGTTGCGCGACAGCGAGCGGGTGGATTGTAGCCCGGAGATCCCGGCCAGCGCTGTTTCAACCGGGTAGGTTACCTGCTTCTCCACCTCGTAGGGCGAGAGGGCGGGCGCCAGAGTGTTGATCTGCACCTGGGTATTGGTAATGTCGGGCACCGCGTCAATCGGTAGCGACTGCAATGAGCGAAGGCCGAAGCCGGCGGCGGCGGCCACCAGCAGCACCACCAGCCAGCGCTGCCGGACGGAGAAGTTGAGAATGCCTGCGATCATGGTCCGGGGTCCTCATGTAAAAAGCGAACCGACTTGGACCTGTGACGCCTGCGCGCCTTCGGTCATAGGGCCGCGTTAGTGCGAGTGTTCGGCTTCGGACTTGCCGAGCTCGGCCTTGAGGACGAAGGTATTTGTAGCGGCGTAGCGCTCTCCCGGGTCAAGCCCGAAGACTACCTCGACGCCATCCGTGTCGCCGCGACCAAGCACAACCTCCCGCTTCTCAAAGCCGTCCGGGGTACGCACGAATACGACGTCCTCACCTTCGATCTGTTGGACCGCCCCGCGCGGCACCAGCAGATCCACCGGCTGCTCGGCAGTGGCCACCTCCGCCGTGGCGAAGCCGCCCGGGCGGAACTCACCCGCGGGATTCGGCACCTCGACCACGGCGCGTGCCGAACGCGTTTCCGCGTCCAGCACCGGGCTGAGAAAGACAATACGGCCTTCGCCTCGCGTCTCACCTTCGCCGCGTAGGCGTACACTCATGCCTTCCTTGACAAAGGTTAGGTCGGAGGGCGGTACGGCCATCTCGACCCAGATGCTTGACAGATCGGCAACCGTGTACACTTCGGCCTCTGCTGTCACCGCCGCCCCAAGCACGATCGGCCGGGAAGTGACCCGGCCAGCGATCGGCGCTCGCACAGCTTGCCGCCGCAAGGCTTCCACTGGTTGGCGAGGCAGGGCTTCCACTTCCGCCGAACCAAGGCCGAGCGCCGCCAGCTTCTGTCGGGCCAGATCAAGGCGGATCTGCGCCTCCTGCCAATCGGTGCGGGCTTTCAAGAAGTCTTGCTCGGCCGAGATGCGCCGCTGCCACAGCCGCTGTTCCCGCTCGAAGGTGACACGGACCAGCTCTGTGGTGCGCAATGCCGCGAGATAGTCACCTTTGATCGTGGCGATCTCGGCACTTTCAATCTCCGCCAGTACGTCACCCGCCGCGACCTGGTCGCCCAGACGCTTGTGCAGCATGGTGACGATACCGGCGACCCTGGCGGGTACTCGGGCCAGGCGATCCGCATTGGCGGCGACGACCCCCGGAAGCGAGACCCGCCGTACCACCGCGCCCGATCCGGCCTCCACCACGTCAATCTGCGCGGTAGCGACCTGCTCATCGGTCATCCGGATGCCGCCCTCTGGGGCTTCTCCCTCGTCCTTTTGGCCTGGCGCTTGCGCCGGCGACGCGGCCTGGGCTGGAGTGACCGGCTGCGGCGTGGGTGCCAGACCCAGCGTGCTGCGGAGGGTTGCAGGAACCTGCGGCGCCAGCACGGCCACGCCGAGCATGAGGCCGCCCCCGGCGAGAAGCGCAATCATTGGCTTCACGGTCAGCGACCCCCTGCAGGAATAATCGGAGTAACGGCACTGTCTATCCGGCCACGAAGCCGTGCGAGATCGGCACGAAGCTGCTGCACCTCGAGCAGGGAGCCGTTGAGCTGCTCCCGCACGTCCGAGAGAACCCGCTGCGCATCGAGCACTTCCAAGAGCGAGAACTTGCCTTCGGCATAGCCTTCGCGTGCAAAGCCGGCAGCTTCGAGCGCTGCAGGCAGAACAATTCGCCGCAGCGAGTCTGCAGCGCGCCAGGCCTGATCCAGTCGCCGCTCCGCATCGGCAAGCGCAGCATCGAGATAGAGGCGGCCACGCTCGGCATCTGCTTCCGCCCGGTTCAGCTCGGCCCCGGCACGGAGGATATTGCCCTGGTTGCGGTCGAACACCGGCAGCGGCACGCTGAGGCCCAGCACGAAGGCGCTATCGCCGCTTCCCTCACGAAAGCGTCGAACACCCCCGCTCACACTTAGATCCGGCACGGCATTGCGGCGTTGCAGATCCAGTTCGGCCCGCCGCTGGGCAATCAGCCCCTCGAGCCTGGCCCGGTCAAGTTGACCAAGCGGCGCCCCCGATGCCCGCGCCGGATCGGGCTTAGGACCCAGTTCATCGAACCAAGGCGCGCGTGCCGGCAGGATCTCAACTCTGGGCGCCGCCAGCAGTACGGCAAGCGCCCGCGAGGCCAAGCCGGCATCGCGCTGAGCACGCTCAAAGCCGACGGCGGCGGTCTCGCGGGCCACTTCGGCCCGCCGTTGCTGGACGAAAGGCTCACGCCCTGCCTCGACCCGGCCCTGAGTGGCGCGCAGGACCTCGCCCGCCAGACGTACTCGTTCACGAGCGATCTCGACCACCCGCCCGGCCGCCACCGCCTCGGCCATAGCGCGCACCACCTCGCGGATCAGATCGAGGCGCAGCGCTGCTATATCGAGCCCAGTTAGGGCGAGGGCGTTTTCGGCCGCGCCGATGCGAGCCTGTCGCTTGCCACCGGTTTCGATGCGTTGGGACAAGGCATAGGTAGTTTCCAGAGACCGGATCCCCGCATTGGACCCACTGCCACCAAAATTCTCGCTGTCGAAGGAAAAGTTCGGGTTGGGCCGCAGTCCGGCCTGCACGCGGTCACCCTGCGCCGCCCGGCGGCCCGCTTCGGCGCTGCGCAGGATAGGAGCACGGGCCAGAGCGAGGGCCACGGCCTGCTCCGGTGAGGCCACGGCTATCGTGCCAGCAGCTGAAACTGGGGGCGGCGGCACGGCTACAGGCGAAGAACGGCGGCTGGCCGGTTCTGCCAGCGCAGGCAGAGCGCTTAAAATCAGCAGCGTCACGGCAGGGGCAATGCGGAGAGAATGGAACATCGATGGGGCACCAGAAGCAAACGGAACACGACGCGCACCCGCCCCTGGCAGCCTGGGACGTGCAAGCAAAAACGACGGTTCAGTCAGCCCTGCGGCGGTCTCGATGGTGGTTCGGTCACCTGTGACGGATGGCTGCGCGTTGCCCTCACCTGATGCTTAAACGTCCCTGCGAATGTAGGCTGGAGCGTCTCCTGCAACCGGATGCGGTCGCCAAGCTGGCAATTGCAATGCGTCCCAGCATGCACCGCGCCGCCACGATGGACTGGGTCGCCCGCCTGGCTATCAAATGTAGTGACGGTGGCAGTGATGGCCGCTGCGGCGTTGGCCAGGCTGTCGCCTTCGATGCATGGCGGCAGAAACACGACACCAAAGAGCAACGTTAGGGTCAATAGGCGAGCTACCATTGCCCGCCATCCCCCTTTCACCGTCACTGCTCGCGTCTTATGTCGCATGTCGCTCCTAGCGCACCGGATCGACGCTGTAGCGAGCCGAGCCCAAGCTCCCGGACGGCCCACGCAGAGCCACCGTCGCACGAAACTTGCCTTCGAAGGGAAAATCGACTTTGGCTCCCAGCCGGTTGGCGCCGGCATGGCGGAACTCGACAGTTCGCCGCTCATTGCCCCGGGCCAGTACGACGGCCGTCGCCCCGATGCCGGTCGCGTCCACTGGTTGTTCCTTGTCGTCCAGGATCGTCAGCGTCGCTTCCGCACCGCGCACTGTCAGCTCCACCTCATAAGGACCGATTTTCTGCTCCTGACCGGAATGGGCATGGCCATGACCGCCCGCTGCGCCCTGCGCCCGACTTACGGACGGCAGCAGCGCCGCAAGGGAAGCTGCTCCGGTTGCCAGGATGATTCTGCGTTGCATCGACTTCTCCTTTAGCGTGATCCAGGAAGGCGGGCCACCACCAGGCCGGCTTTCTGGTTTTGATCGGCACGGTTGCTGAACCATGCTTGGCGCCCGATCAAAGGCATTCCACCCGACCACCGATTCGCTCGGGTCCCTTCCGTGCCGCTGGCCGCCGGGCGATTGTTATCCAGCACATTAGGCAATGAAATCAGGGCTGAAAGTCCTCCCTCTGCCCGGTTTAGCAGACGAAGCGTCCCTCCTTCGACCGCAATAGCACGACGGGCGATGGTCAGTCCCAGGCCGACACCACCGGTCGCCCGGTTACGGCTTGCCTCCAATCGGCGAAACGGCTCGAACACCTCCTCGAGCTGGGCTTCAGGAATGCCGGGGCCGTCATCTGCAATCTCGATGACCACCTGTCCCGGTATCCGGGACAGCGTGAGGCGGGCACGGCCGCCATAGGCGACGGCGTTGCCCACCAGGTTGGCCAGGGCACGACGCATAGCAACCCGTCGCAACGGTAACACCAGCGTCTCCGGCCCCGCATACGTCACGTCTCCGCTGGCATCAGCAGCAGCGTCACAGACCGTGCGTAATACCGTCACCAGATCGGCCGGGCGCGGCTTTTCGGTCTCGCGGCCCTCACGCAGATAATCAAGTGTCGTCTCGATCATCGCCGCCATCTCATCGAGATTGGCGTCAATCCGGTCTCGCGCTTCGGTATCATCCAGAAAGCCTGCATACAGGCGTAACCGTGTGATGGGAGTACGTAGGTCATGCGATACCGCAGCGAGCGCTTGAGTACGGTCCTCCAGCAGCTGACGGATTCGCTCCTGCATGGCGTTGAAGGCGCGCGCCGCCTGGCGAACCTCTGCCGGACCATCGTCCGGCACCCGGACCGTACCGGCCTCGCGACCGACACGGTCCGCGGCAGCAGAAAGGGCGCGCAGCGGCTTGGTCAGACCGCGCACCACGATGATGGATACCAAGCCGATGCCGGCCGCCATGGCCGCCAATAAAGCCAGGCCGACCGGGTCGAATGGCCCTCCGTGACTTGCCCGAAAGATCGGCGCCGCGAAGGAGATGGCTCCAGCGTCACCAAGCGGTAGCGCACCGACCAGCAGATGGCGGTCGGCGTCCGCCCACTCCAGTCTGACACCGGCCAATTCCGGTGCGGCCTGGAGCAGGGCATTCCGGACAACGAGGAGATCGGCTCCCGTCAGGGATTTGTCCGGGGGCGGCGCGCCGTTCCGCCAGTGTAGTTCCAGCCCGGGCCCGGACAACGCATGAGCGGCCCGGTCGCGTTCCGTATCCGGCAGCGTCGTCAAGGCCCGCCCGGCGCGCGCCAGCCCTTCCGCCAAGCTACGCTCCCTGGACGACTGGTCGTTGCCGCGCAGTGCCGCCTCATGCACCCAGACACTGCCGAGATGAAGCGCCAACAGACCGACGAGCAGGACCAGCGTGGTGCGGCCGGCAAGGCTGTCAGGCCAGAGCAAGGCGAGAAGTCGCCTCATACGCGTTCGACCGTCGCAACGAAGACATAACCCGCCCCGCGCACCGTCTTGATGAGCTGGGGCGCACCGTCGTCCGGCTCGATCTTGCGGCGCAGGCGGCTGACCTGCACGTCGACGGTGCGGTCGAACGCATCGCCCAGCCGCCGGCGGCCGACCTCCAGCAACTGGTCGCGTCCCAGCACCCGCTGGGGATGCGCGAGGAAGGCCATCAGCATGTCGTATTCCGCCCCGGAAAGGTCCACCAACGCGCCAGCCGGGGAGGTCAGTTCACGGCGTCCGGTCTCCAGTCTCCAGCCAGCGAATTGCAAGGCACCTGCCCTTGTGACCGATGGCGCGGCGGACTCGAGACCGGTGCCATCCGCACGCCGCAACACGGCGCGCAAGCGGGCCACGAGCTCGCGCCGGCCGAAAGGCTTCGTGATGTAATCGTCCGCGCCAAATTCCAGGCCCAGTACCCGGTCGGTCTCCTCGCCACGTGCCGTCAGCATCACCACGGGCACCCGGGACGTAGCACGGATCTCGCGCAGCAGATCCATTCCCGACGTGCCGGGTAACATTATGTCCAACAGTACCAGCTCGGCCGGTGGGGTTGCAGCACGCAGGACCTCGCGCATTTCCCGACCGTCTCGGGCCGCGCTCACCACAAAACCGTTCTCCCGGAGCAATCTGGTGAGAAGATACCTGACCTCGCTATCGTCCTCGACGATGACGACATGCGGCTCACGGTCCAAGGCGTCGCGCAGCGGAAGGCCGGCACTTCCGCCACCGGTCGTACGGACAGGCATCATTCAGCTTTCCTCAAGTTGGAGAGACGTGGCGGCGCCATCGGGTGCATGGCTGATTTCACAGATTTTGTCGGCGACCCTGCACTGCGCTTCACCATTGCCTCCTCCCGGTCGACACAAGGGGTGTAGCGCCAAGAGTGCGTCGCAACATCTCCACATTATGACAAAATATATCCGCGGCCCGGATGCCGGTCGCCATCAACGCTGTCGCCGATATCTGGCCGGCGCCGGGCACATCCCTGGAGTGCGCGCGGCTGCCTAAGCGGCCTCCGTCGCACTACGTCATACGCTGGAGAAGATATGACAGCGGGCAGCCGCTAACTCCACGCTCATCGGAACGGCAAACGCCATCCGCATCCTGCTTGGAGACTGAACATGATCTACCGCACGCTGACTGCCTTGACCCTGATTGCCGCACTGGGCGGCGGCGCCATGGCGCAGGGCAATCCGCAATCCGCTCCGGGCAACGTGTCCGGCCGCGCCGCGCCGCATATCGACGGATCGAGCGGCAGCGGACCGGAGCTGCATCGGCCGGTGCCGGTTCAGCGCCAAACAGACGCACGGCAGGCGCCGCACCTCGACAACCAGAGTGACGGCCCTGTGCCGCACCAGCCGGGCCCTGAGCCGCGTCCGGCCAACCCCGGTCCGGCACCCCATCTCGACAACAACACCGATGGGCCCGCGCCGCATATCGGTACCCACTGAAGACCGGCCGGGCAGGTGGTTTACCTGCCCGGCTTCCCGCAAGGACCGTCGTTCCGGATCTCGCGTCAGCTGCCTGGGCGCCGGGGTTGAGCCTGTCGCAGTTCAGTAGCCTCCCATCTGACCAGGGTGGGGGCCATCACTGCGTTCAGGTGATTGATATCGATCTTTACCGGCGCATTCGTCAGACGATCGAGCCAGACCGTCTGAAGATAGGTATAGGTCGTGCCGGCGATGTCAAAGCGACGCTCCAGCTTGACCGTATCGAAGGTGCCGGCCGGTACGCGCACCGAGCCGAAGCCTGCGTGACGCCACGTCTCGTAAATATGGATGCTGTTGCTGTCCCGCCCCAGGCTGAAATAGTCAAAGCGGCGTTCGCTGCCAGGGGGACCGGCAAGCAGAGAGCTTAGCTGCGCGCGACCATTCACATAAAGCCGGTCACTTGGCGCCCAGACGCCGAGAACCAACCGCTGTCCACCGGCAGCCAGGCAGACAAGCGGATCATTCGCGTCCGCGCCCCGAAAGGTGACCGTGTCGCCGGTCGAACGCTCAACGACGGTTCCAGATTCGGGGCAGTTGAAGCGCCAGTCACTGGTCTGCGCATAAGCAGGCATGGTCAAAACCATGACGCCCATCAAAGCCATCAATCGAGTCATTCATCCCTCCTTGATTGCCGCTTCAGAAGACAGGAAGCGGCAACCAAAGCTACGCTGTACAATTTGTCATTGCGTGACGTAGTCCGACATATCATTGCGATATAGAGAATTGACGGGGCTTCCAGGCCAGCAGTCGCAACGCGTTGAGTGTGACCAGTACGGTCGCGCCGGTATCGGCCAGAATGGCGGGCCACAAGCCGGTAATGCCGAGCAAGGTGGTGACGAGGAACACAAGCTTGAGGCCGACGGCCAGGCCGACATTGGTACGAACGTTGACCATGGTGGCGCGGGACAGTTGGACCAATTCCGCCACACCCGTCACCCGGTCTTTCAGCACCGCGGCATCTGCGGTCTCCAGTGCTACATCGGTCCCGCCACCCATCGCCACGCCCACGGAAGCGGCGGCCAGCGCAGGTGCATCATTGATGCCGTCTCCTACCATCACCACGGCGCCCGCCTGCCGTAGCGTCGCAATCTCGCGTAGCTTGTCATCCGGCATCAGCGCCGCCTTCACCTCCAGTCCCAGCCCGGTGGCGATCGCTGTTCCGGTGCGGATATTGTCGCCGGTCAACATCACCGAGCGGATGCCCAAGGCCGTGAGCGCTGCCACCCCTTCCGCGGCGTCCGCCCGGGGTTCGTCACGAATCGCTAAAACACCCATGAGCTTGCTGTCAGACAACACGACAACAACCGTCTTGCCTTCGGATTCAAGTGTTGAAATCGCCTCCGCCAGCGCCTCCAGGTTCACCCCGGTCGCCTGTGCGTAACTCGGACTTCCCACGGCGACCTGGCGGTCGCCGACCCGCGCCGTCACTGCCTTACCAATGACTGCCGACTGGCTTGAAGCTGGCGGAATGGTCAGCCCACGTTGCTCAGCTGCCGCGACGACTGCTTTGGCGAGCGGATGGGAGGAGCCCTGCTCGACACCTCCTGCCATGGCCAGCAGGTCATCCTCCGCGACGTTTGGGGCGGCCAGCACATCGGTAACCCGCGGACGGCCCACAGTCAGCGTGCCCGTCTTATCGAAAGCAACAGTGCGCGCCGTACCCATTTCTTCCAGCGCGGCACCACCCTTGATCAGCAGCCCGCGCTTGGCGCCCGCCGACAAGCCGGATGCCATGGCGGCGGGTACCGAGATCACCAACGCGCAGGGGCAAGCGATCAACAGCACGGCCAGACCTCGGTAGAGGCTCGTCCACCAATCCCAGCCGAGCAGGAACGGCGGTACCAGAATGACCAGCAGAGCGACGACCATCGCGCCCGGCGTCCAGTAGGTCGAAAACCGCTCGATGAAGCGCTGGGTCGGAGCGCGGGAGGCGGTCGCGTCCTCCACCATCCGAATAATCCGCGCGATCGTATTATCAGACGCCGCACGAGTGATGCGTACCCGCAAAGCGCCATCAGTGTTGATAGAGCCTGCCACGACGGCCTCGCCGGGACCGCGGGAGACCGGCACGCTTTCACCTGTCACCGGGCTTTCATCGAGCGCGGACTGCCCTTCTTCGATCCGGCCGTCGCCGGGTACGCGGTCACCCGGGCGGATAAGAATGAGATCCCCAACGGCAAGGCGGCTCGCCTGGATTTCCTCCGTTGTACCATCGGCACGCTGCCGTAGGGCTGTTCGCGGCATCAGCGTCGCCAGAGCGCGGATTCCGGCGCGCGCCCGCCCAGCGGCGACGTTTTCCAGCATCTCACCCAGTGCGAAGAGCAGGACGACAATGGCTGCCTCCTCCGCAGCCCCAATAATGGCCGCCCCCACCGCGGCCGTGACCATCAGGGTCTCGATCGAAAAGGGATTTCCGGCACGAGCCAAGGCGAAGGCCCGCCGCCCGAAGGGTACGATCGCCGCGGCCGTCGCGACCAGAAACAGCGGGTAGGTCAGCCGCGGCGGCAAGACGAGGGACAGCGCGTAAGCGCTGAGCACCAGGGCCCCCAGGATCCAGACCAGCCGAGCTTTACCGGTTGCGTACCAGGGCTTGTCTGCGTCGGCGGGATCGTCATGGTCATGGCCGTGTCCGGCCACACCATGTTCATGGGCCGCCTCATCGGAGCCGGCAGAGTGGTGATGTGCATCATCGAGGGATGCCGGGCCGGGCGCGGTCGAGGACGATACGATAGGACGCCCGGTATACCCCAGGGCCGAGAGCGAACGCTCGATGGCAGCAGCATCCGTCTGGCCCGGTGCCAGTTGCAGTGTCAGCCGCTCGGCCATCAGATTTACCGACACGTCGGAGACATCAGGCAATCGCTTCAGGGCGCCTTCAACCTTTGCGACGCAGGCCGCGCAGTCCATGCCCTCCACTCGCCATTCAGACCGGCTGCCAATATTCATCGGGGTAACTCCGTACTTTGCAGATCGTTGTAGAACCTCGGACTTTTGGGGGACTACCTTTTCAGGTGTCTGGCATCTCGAGGGTCCAACGCCGTCCTGGGACGCTTCAGCATCGTCACCCACCATCGACTGCGTGTTGATCGAGGCGGCCGGATTTCTCCGACCGCCTCGATCGCTGCTGACGCGTCAGTCGTGCGCCAGTTTTATCGATCAGGGCTTCGGTGGGGCACTCTTGTCGCGATGCCCACCGGGATCGAGATCTCCCGGAACATGGCCGGGATGGTCGTGATGAGGCCCCGGCTTCTCGGTCACGCTCTTGTCGCGGTGACCGTGCTGATCAAGATCACCAGGCGTATGGCCCGGGTGATCGTGATGCTCCCCAGGAACCTCTTTCGCACTCTTGTCGCGATGACCATGCGGATCCAGGTCGCCCGGGACGTGACCAGGGTGCGGGTGATGCTGGCCGGGCTTCTCTTCTGGCATAAGTCCTCCTGTTGTAGACGGCCCAACGGCAATGCGCCGCTACGGCCGCTGTCGCTTAGTGACGCACATCACGAGGTTGGTGCTTCGCCCGTGATCCGCGTCGCCCTCGGCAAGGCGGATTGCCCTAGCGTGCGCCGAGAAAATCTTGCTAAGTCCTCTAGTAGCTAGAGGAGCAAGGGCAAAATTATTACGAACTTCTTATCCATTGGCTTGGTGTCAACCCTGGCCGGCGTGAAGGCGCCCACGATCCGTTATTACGAGTCGATCGGCCTTTTGCCCGCCCCACCACGCACCGATGGCAACCGTCGAACATTTAACGCGGACGACGTTCAGCGTTTGAAGTTCATCCGCCATGCCCGTGATTTGGGCTTTGACCTCGATGCGATCCGTCACTTCCTCGCCCTAGCTGCTCATCCGGAGCAGCCTTGCGCAGAAGCCGACGAGATCGCCCGTGCGCATCTTGCTGATGTCGAGAGTCGTATAAACCGCCTTGTCGCTCTGCGCGACGAACTCAGGGCGATGGTTGATCGCGGTACCCATGGCCTCATCAGTGAGTGCCGCGTTCTCGAAATTCTCGACGATCACAACCAGTGTTTGTCCGATAAACACTAAGCAGATCTTGTGGCTGGACATGGGTAGCACGCAGATGATGGTTGGCTCTATCACCCAATTTCTGAATCGTATTGACTATGTATTTGTCGTTTGCTGCTAACTCTCAACCGGCCGCAGCCTGACGATGAACTGCTCCAACATGCTTCGCTTCGCTTTCCTGCCATAGCTGTCTTTTCCGTGGTGGCACCGGCTTCTCAGAGCCGGAGAATCATTTTTTCGGAAAGGTAGGCCGGACCGTTTTGAGACCAGTGCCAATCCCAAATGCGATGCACCCGGTGTGCAGGTGGCGGAGGTAGCAGCCCGACACGGCATCTACCCGCAGCCTGGCGTTCCAGTGGCGGCGCCATGCCCGGGACGGCCTTCTGGTAGCCGAGCCGACACCGGCGTTCGCGCCGGTCGGTGGCGCCGTTGCCAATCCTCTGGACGAGGTGCTGCCGGATCCGGAGCCCATGCCGCAGCTATCCCGCAAGGCCGTGGCGATCGAGATCGAGTTGCCTGACGGCCTCCGGATGGAGGTCAGCCTAGTTAACCTGCGGCTGGAGCGTGGCCCCTTCGTTTCGCCGCAGGCCAATGACGGCGTGGTGTCGCTGACGCCTGTGCAGCTCAATCGTCTTCGCGCCGCCATAGCTCTCTCAGGTCGTCAGTGGCTAGCTTGAGGTCGTACTGTTGCCCTTCTGCGTTGCGGGCATCATCGACTTCCCAGGCCCGACCGTCATTCTCACGCTCGATCTCGCCCCAACGCACAAAACCCAAGCTACGCAGCGCGGCTTCAATCCTGATACGCTCCTCTGGCGACGGCCGATCATCGTCGGCACGCGGCGCGGCGGTGGGCAAGACGGCCAGTGCAGCGGCTAAGATCCAGCTGTGGAGGAGGGACGCGCGGCACGGACGTGCGGGCATGTCAGCGGCTTTTCGGCTGTGAAACGATGCGTAGATAAGGTTTTAGAGTTTTCCAGCCATCCGGGAACCTCTTCTTCGCCTCTTCGTCACCAAGGGACGGTACGATGATCACGTCCTCACCCTGTCTCCAGTCCGCAGGCGTCGCAACGCTGTGCTCCACGGTAAGCTGCAGCGAGTCGATCACGCGCAGGATCTCGTCAAAGTTTCGGCCCGTGCTCGCGGGATAGGTGAGCGACAGCTTCAGCTTCTTGTCGGGCCCGATCACGTAGACGGAGCGCACAGTTAACGTGTCGCTCGCGTTCGGATGGATCATCCCGTACAGATCCGAAATTTTGCGGTCTGAATCCGCGATAAGCGGAAAATTGAGCGCGTATCCCTGGGTCTCGGCGATGTCGCCCACCCATGCCCTGTGTTCAGGGAGAGAATCGACCGAAAGCCCGATTACCCTCACGCCACGCAGATCGAACTCCGGCTTGAGTCGCGCGACGGTACCGAGCTCCGTGGTGCAAACGGGTGTAAAATCCTTGGGGTGGCTGAACAAAACCACCCAAGAATTCTCGATCCACGCGTGGAAGTGGATTGGGCCCTCGGTGGTCTGGGCCTCAAAGTCGGGGGCGGTGTCGCCAAGCTGCAGCATCGCTGATTTCCTTCCGCATCATCATTGGCAGCGGCGTGACGCGTCATCGCCTTCAAAGGCCGCCACCTCATGGTTCTGTCACACCGAGATGGGGAGCACGCGAGCGCCCATACACACGACGCTCAAACACCCATTCCAGCGTTTTTGCAAGGGGGCATGCTGTTTGAACCGCCAATGTCATGGCCGGAGGACCAACGGTGTCGCAGGTCATCCTCCTACCGGCCTTCAGCTTCAAGCGGTGCTAGGACCAGCCCGCTCCCGTCGCTGCAGCAGAGCGAAGCCGAGCACCACCAGCGCGAAGCCGGTCGGAATCGAATGGCCCAGCCGCGCGAACGGCGTCGGCGGCACGGCCGCAGGCAGGTCCGCCGTCAGCGTTCCCACTTCCCCAAGCGCGAGCAGGGCGAGGCGCCTGCCGCGCGCGTCGAATACGGCGGAGATTCCGGTCTGTGCCGCGCGCGCCAGCGGCAGCCCCTCCTCGACGGCCCGCAACCTCGCGGCGGCGAGATGCTGCCAGGGCCCGGCCGAGCGGCCGAACCAAGCATCGTTAGTGATATTCACGAGCCAGGCCGGCCGGGGCGCCGGCGTGACTGCAGCGGGGAAAATCACCTCGTAGCAGATTAGCGCGCCAAAGAGCGGAAGGCCCGGCGCGGAGAGCCCAACCGGTCCGGGCCCCGCACTGAAATCCATTCCGCCCGCAGCAATTCGGATCGGCAGCAGCCCGCCGAGCGGCATGTACTCACCAAACGGCACAAGATGCGACTTGTCGTAAACGGCGCGCGTCTCGCCTGTGGCATCGAGCGCGATAAGACTGTTCCACAGCCGCGCCGGCCGCTCGTTGGCCCCCCATTCGGCCCGCACCGTCCCAGCGAGCAGCGTCGCGCCAAGCGGCAACGCGGCAGCGACCAGCCGCTGCGCCTCGGGATCCTGGGCAAGCAGGAACTGCGTGGCCGTCTCTGGCCAGATCACGGCCACAGACGTCCCGGCTGGCATGCCTTTAGTGGCGGTGGCCGTCAGGTCGAGATAGCGGCGCAGGATGTTGACGCGCTGGTCCTCGCGCCACTTCTCCGCCTGCGCCACGCCGGCTTGCACCAGCACGAGCCGCACCGGCGGCCGCGCCGGCTCCGGGCCAGAGAGACGCCAGGCGCCAAAGGTGGTGAGGACAAGCATTCCGGCACCACCCACCGCCCAGGCCCGCCGGCTGGCGACGGCAGGGAGGCCCGCGATGAGGAGCGTCAGCAGCGAGAGGCCGTGGACGCCGACCACGGCTGCCGCCTGTATCGGCAGCGCCGCGAAGGCCCAGGCACTGCCCAGAGGGTTCCATGGGAAGCCGGTGAATAGCACGCCGCGCAGCATCTCGGCGAGCGTCCAGGTTGCAGCGAAGCCGACCATGCGGCGCCAGCCGGGGGGGAGCCGGTGGGCCACGACCGCAGGCGGCACGGCGTAGAGGGCCGTCACTGTGGCAAGCGCCGGCGCGGCGAGCGGCACCAGCCACCACCAGCGCGTCGGATCGGTCAGCAGCGCCTCCGTTACCCAGTAAAGTCCGCCGAGGTGGTGCCCAAAGCCCCAGGCGAAGCCGCGCGCTGCTGCGCCCCGCCAGGAGCGGGCAGCGCCGAGTAGCGCGAGCAGCCCCGGTACGGCGAGCAGCAGCACCGGTGCCGCGTGGACCGGCGGGAGCGCCATGGCCGAGAGCAGGCCGAGACCGAAGGCAACTATGAGCGCCCACCAACGCGGATGCTTCGCTAGTCGGGCGAGCAGGGCACGGCCTGGCATCCATCGCCGCGTTGACGCTACCGGCCCTGCGGTGTCCATGCACGGTGTCACAAAAAACCGCCACGGAGGTCAGCGTCTCCCTCTGCGTAGGCCGCCAAGCGTGGCTCGGCAGGATCCCCACGGACCGCGAGTACGCTGGCCTCCACCGGGAACGGCGCACACTCCATATCCGCCATCCAGCCAACGTGGCCCGTCACGAGCGGCCAATAGCAAAGTGTGAGAGAGGACTCTGCGCCTTTGTCGCAGGTGAGCGCGAACCCAGGCGCTGCCAAATCGGGCGTCATGGCCGAGGCGCAGCCATTAGTGCGGCCCGCTCTGGCCACGCCACGCCGCTCAATGCGGCGTCCATCCAGGCGATCTCGCTGCGCCGGGCATGGGCGATGCCGCTTGCCATGATGCGCAGGCGCGGGTCGCGGGCGTAGCTCGTTGCCCGCTTAGCCGTAGCGATCGACCCAGCGTGGTGTGCCGCGATAGCCTGGGCGAAGTCCATGTCGAACTTTGAATCGAGCACGGCACCGCGCAGCCGGGTCCAGTCCGACGCGGAGGGCATGCCCGGCATGGCCGCGAGGTCCGCGACGGACAGCGGCTCGGCCGCAGGTCCGAACCAGCTCCGCCACCAGCGGCGCAGCACCGCGCCCTCGGCCACTTGGTTGGCCGCCATCAACCGGGCGGCAGCGCGCAATTCGATGTTCCCGGCCTGTTCCGCCCCAAGCCGCGCGAGCGCCACCCCCACCCTCTGACGCGCCGCCATGTCGCGTACGAAATGCTCGTCGAACTCGGCGGCGCTGATCGTGGGCCAGCCGACTTCGTGGCCGGCGCCGCCGAGCGTGGCGAGGGCCGCGAGCGTGACAATGAAAGATCCGGCTAAACCGGCAACGACGAAGGCTGCGCGCCGATGCCGGTTCAGCGGTGGCGAGGTGGTTACCTGCTCGCGCAGCCAAGGAAAGAGCGGGTAGAGCGATGCCGAGAGCACGTGCACGGCGAGGCCAACCCAGTAGGGCTGCTCCAGCAAGAGGATTGGTTGCAGCCAGGGCAAGACGAGGACGTACTCGGCAGCCCAGGTCAGCACCGCCCAAGCCAGCGCCAGCGCCGCAATAGTCACGGGGCGTAGGCCTGCGGTCCAGCGGCCGAGCAGGCCGAAAAAGATCAAGGCCCAACAGAGGTCGGCCGCCTGGTGGACCAGGACGCCGGCGCCGACCTCAAGCCATCCGACCTCGGCCCGCAGGCCCTGGTCGCGCAGAAGGACCGTCCCCACGACCATCCAATCCACCTCGGCCGCGCGCCCGACGCGTCCGGCGCCGAGGCTGGCGGCCGCCGTCGAGAAGGCGCCCGCCAGCAGCCCGAGCAGCGCTGCGGCGCGCCAATCGTGTCCCTTGGCGCGCTTTCTGGCTTGCTCCGCGGCGGCCCCCTGCTCAATCCGCATCGGGAGGCTGCTCCGCGGCCGCCAGACCAAAGCGGTTCAGCGGCAGCTTACTCAGCAGTCGGTAATTTAGGCGACAATCCTTGAC
>NZ_JAUFPN010000308.1 GCF_030409335.1 Paeniroseomonas aquatica | reverse complement strand
CGACTGGGCCCATCGGTTCTGATCAGCGAGATTTAGTATTATGTGTGGCGAGCCAATGAAACACCCAAGTCTGGGTCAGGTTCTGTCATACCGCAAAGTAATTTTTCTTCCGGATACTGTTGATACTGATTTTGTGCCAACAAAAACTTGGATTGATACTTTCTTAAGTAATTTTATTGTTGAAACCCACATTATGCTCAACCGAAAACGAGCCGCCCCAGAAAGCTTCCATGCGGCCGGCAGCCGCAAGCCAAGATTTCGTACTCGATGCTGCCAGCCGCCTCCCGCGCCTGCACCGGCACAGCACGGATTCAAATTCGGACCCGGTGCGAACTTACCGATCCGCGGGACTTGGACTTGGACATCCCGCATGGGCTTGATGGCCCGATGCGGAAGCCGCGGCGGCGGCCGCTATTCGCCGCCCGCGACACGGCCCATGCGGCAGCCTTCACCTGGGGTGGGTCCTGGGCGCCTGTTGCCTCGTCGCGTGGGCCACTTCAGGCGTTCACGCTGGTGCGATCCACCGCCCTTGCCGCAGGTCTTGCACAACGCCCTGCGCAGCGCTCCCGGCCTCGCGGCGGAAGCCCTCGGCAACGCCATAGTCGACGAAGCGGGCGGTGCGCTCATGCGCCCCAGCCGCCATCACCGCATGCTTGATCGGGCAAAAATACTGCTCGGTCCAGCTAGCGACCTCCCGGGCATAGCCGCAATAAACGCAATTCAATTTCTCCAGCAGGTTGAGATAGCTGAGCAGGTGCCGGTCGATGATGACGTAATCGTCCCGCCGTACCCGGCCGATGCCATAGACCGGAAAACAGACGCGTTGGTAAAGCGTGGTGAAGAGGTCGACCAGCACCAGCGGCAGGACCAGCGCATGGATCAAGGGCGCGGTCAGGCAGTACAGCGCGCCGATGCTGCGGATATGTCCGAGCAGGCGGCGCCGCAGCCGCCGCTGCTCGACCCGGAGCTACTTCGACATGCCGGCAACCCGTCCCCGCGCCGCTGCCGCCGCCTCGTGGCGCCATTCGGCTGCAACCTGCGCCGGCTCATGTTCCACCGCCTCGACCCGCCGGAACATGGCGGCCATCCTGTCGGCCATGCGCTGGCCCTGCTGGTCCGGTTATCCGCATGTCCGAGGCAAGCCGGTGCCTCAGTCGGACTCGGGCGGGATCACGTTGGTCCGCCGCCCTTCGACCAGTACGTCCCGCATCGTCTCGATGCTCTTGATGCGGATGTCGCGCCAGGCCTCGGGCGAATGGAAGGCGATGTGCGGGGTGATCACCACCCGCCCGCGCAGCCAGTCCTCCTGGTCGCGGTAGGCCCGCAGCAGGCCCGGGATCGGCTCCACCGGCGGCTCCTCCGGGATGACATCCAGACCCGCCCCGGCCAAGTGGTCGTCGCGCAGGCAGCGCTCCAGCGCATCGATGTCGAGGATCGGCCCGCGCGCGGTATTGATGACGACTGCGCCCTTCGGCAGCAGCCGCAGCTCCCGCTCCCCGATCAGCCCGCGTGTCGCCCGCGTCAGCGGGCAGTGGATCGACAGCACGTCGGATTGCGCCAGCAGCTCGTCCGTGCTCCGCGCCCGGCCGATGCCGACTGCCCGGTCCCAGCCGTTCGGCTGGTTCGGATCGTAGAAGACCACCTTGTAGCCAAAGGCCTTGGCCCGCAGCGCCGCTGCCACGCCGATCCGGCCGAGGCCGAGGATGCCGAAAGTCTGCACCTCCTGCCGTCGCACGATGGTGGAGGGCATCACCGCCCAGGGCGCCGGGGAAGGGCCGCGCTGGGTATCGTGGTACAGGATCAGCCCGCGCCGCAGCGAGACCGCCAGCAGCACCGCAAATTCGGCAACCTCCTGTGTGCCGTAGTCCGGCAGGTTGCAGACCGTAATGCCGCGCGCCGCCGCCGCCGCCCGGTCCACCCGGTCATAGCCGACGCCCATGCGGACGATGACCTTCAGCTTCGGAAAACGGGCGATCTGCTCTGCCGGCACCCACATGCGGAGCGTCATCAGCCCATCGACCTCAGCGCAGAGCGCATCCGGCAATTCCGCCAGGCTGGTCTTCGCATGGCCCTGGAGCATCCGCACCCCCGGGCCGAGGATCTCCTGCTCGGGACCCGTATCCGGATACAGCCCCTCGGGCTCCAGCACCGTCAGCACCACGTCGCTTCCCCCTGGTTGTTCCGGCCGGAGGATGCGGTCGCCCATCCCCTCATGCAATGGGGGGCACCAGCCGGCGCAGCCGCTCGGCCGTCGCCGCATCCGCCGGGTAGAAGGACTCGATCGCCAGCTCCGAGAGCGTCACCTCCGCCGGCGTGCCGAAGACCGTGGTGGTCGAGATCAGGGACAGCCGCCCCTCGGCTGTCTCCAGCTCCAGCGGCACCAGGATGCCGCCCGGCTGGTGCGGGCCGCCGGCGCCATCCGGTGCCTCCAGCGCCGCCAGCTCGGCCAGCAGCGCCGCCAGCACCGGGTCGGCGCTCGCCGCCACCTGCCGCCGCAGCCGCTCCAGCAGATGCGCCCGCCATTCCGCCAGGTTGGCGATCCGCGGCGCCAGCCCCGCCGGGTGCAGCGCCAGCCGCATGACGTTGACCGGCGGCGCCAGCAGCCGCGCCGCCACCCCCGCCAGTAGCGGCGCGACGGCCGCATTCGCCGCCACCAGATGCCAGTGCCGGTCCACCGCCAGCGCCGGGTTCGGCACCTGCGCCGCCAGGATCAGCTCGACCGCGCCCCGCGCCGCCGCCATCCCCGGGTCGTCCAGCGGCCGCTCGGCATGCGGCGGGGCGAAGCCGGCCGCCAGCAGCAGCGCATTCTGCTCCCGCAAGGGCACCTCCAGCTGCGCGGCCAGGCGCAGCACCATCGCCCGGCTCGGCGCCGCCCGGCCACTCTCGACGAAGGACAGATGCCGCTGCGAGACCTCGGCATCGAGGGCGAGGTCGAGTTGGCTGCGCCGCCGCCGCTGCCGCCAGGCGCGCAGCAGGGCGCCGATCGGGGCTTCAATGGGGATGGGGGGCAGAGCTTGGGCCATGGCGGGTAGCCTAGCGCGGGGCGCGCGGGAACCCGATTACCTCGGAGGTCATCGGGCCGAAGCCTTCCCCAGCCGCCCCGCCCACCGCATGATCCGCCCCGCAAACGTGGGAGAGGCATCATGGCACAGCGGCATTACCTCATCACCGGCGCCGCCAGCGGCATCGGCGCCGCCGTGGTCCGCGCCGTTGCCGGCCCCGGCGTCAGCATCGCCGTCCACACCCGGAAGAACCGCGACGGCGCCGAGCGCGTCGCCGCCGCCGCCCGCGCCGCCGGCGCCACCGCCCATGTCCTGCTCGCCGACCTCGCCGAGCCCGCGGCCCCCGCCCGCCTGGTCGCGGAGGCGGCCGAGGCCCTCGGCGGTCTCGACGTTCTCGTCTCCAACGCCGGCTTCGCCGACCGCACGCCGCTGGCCAGCCTCACCGACCCGGCCTTCGCCGCCAGCCACGATGCGATTGCCTTCGCCCTGCTGCGGCTGGCCCGCGCCGCGCATCCCCATCTGGCCGCTGGGCAGGACCCGCGGCTGATCGCCGTCTCCTCCTTCGTCGCCCATGTCTTCCAGCTCGGTACCCCGGTCTTCCCCGCCTCCGCCGCGGCCAAGGCGGCGATGGAGGCGTTGGTGAAGGCCCTGGCGCTCGAATGGTCGCCCGCCATCACCGTGAATGCTGTCGCCCCCGGCTTCACCCGCAAGGACCCCGGCGCCCATGCCGCGCTGGACCCCGCGGCCTTCGCCGAACGCATTGCCCGCATCCCGCTACGCCGCCTCGGCACGCCGGAGGACGTGGCCGCGGCCATCGCCTTCCTCGCCTCCCCCGCCGCCGGCTACATCACCGGCCAGGTGATCCATGTCGATGGCGGCATCACCGCCTGACCTCCCTGGCGCTGGCCGCCCAGGTCGCCACATGGCGGAGCATGCGCCTGCTGCTGTTGCTCCTTCTGCTGCTGCCCCGCACCCTCCCGGCGCAGGACCTCGCGGGTCACGGCGGCCCGGTACGTGCCCTGGCACCACTTGGGCCTTTGCTGGCCTCGGCCGGCTTCGACCAAGCCATCATCCTCTGGGATCCCCCCACGGCCACCGCCCGCCGTGTCATCCGCTGGCATGCCGGGGCGGTGAACGCCCTGGCCACCTTGCCTGACGGCACCCTTGCCAGCGCCGGAGAGGATGCCCGCATCGCCCTCTGGCCGGCCGGCAGCGGCGATGCCCCGGCTCGCGTGCTGGAGGGCCATACCGCCCCCATCGCCGCCCTGGCCGCCGGCCCCGATGGCACCCTGGCCAGCGCCGGCTGGGATGCAACCCTCCGCCTCTGGTCCCCCGGTGGCACCTCCCGGGTGCTGGAAGGCCACCGGGGGCCGGTGAATGCCGTTACCTGGACCCCCCGCGGCTGGGTCAGCGCCGGCTACGACGGTACCATCCGCCTCTGGGATGCCCAGGGCTCGCGGACCTTGGCCGGATTCGGCGTGCCGCGGAACGCGCTGCTCGCCCTGCCCGATGGCCTCGCTGCCGCCGGTGCCGACGGCGCCCTGCGGCGCATCGGGGCGGATGGCACCCTCCAGGTGCTCACCGCCGGCACCCTTCCCCTGGTTGCCCTGGCCGCCACCGCGGATGGTGCCACCATCGCCGCCGCCTCGCTCGGCGGCAGCGTCACCCTATGGTCCGAGGACCGGCTGCGCGGGACGCTGGACGGCCCCGGCTCGCCCGTCTGGTCCCTCGCCTTCGCGGCTGATGGGCGAACCCTCTGGACCGGCGGCCAGGACCGGCTGGTCCGCCGTTGGGACGTGGCGACCGGCACCCCGCTGGGCCCGCTCGCCAACGCCATGGCGGCCCCCGCCGCGCCTGCCGCCTTCCGCGCCTGCGCCGCCTGCCACGCCTTGACCGCCGAGGCCCAAGCCATGGCCGGGCCGCACCTGCAGGGCCTGTTCGGCCGGCGCATGGGCAGCCTGCCCGGCTATGCCTATTCCCCGCGCCTCGCGCAGGGCGACATCGTCTGGACCCCGGAAACGGTGGCCGACCTCTTCACCCGCGGCCCCGACGTGGTCACGCCCGGCACCCGCATGCCGGTGCAGACACTGGGCAATGCGGACGAGATGGCGGCGCTGATCCGCTTCCTCAGGGAGGCGACGCGCTAGCCCGTCCTATTCACCGGTGTCTGCTTGAGCGGGCCCTGTCGGGCTGATTTGGCTTTCTGGCATGGGCTTCCATTCGCCGGTGGTGACGTTGGTCGGCTTGGCGATGCGGCGTTGGGGTTTGGGGTGTGGCGGGTTCGGCCTGGCATCGGCCCCTTTGGTTATGGCCCTGCTGGGTGGAAGCTGCGGGCGATGCCGCGGAACAGCACCGCCTGCGGGCAGGCGGCGGCGAAGGCGATGCGAATGCGGCTGGTGGTTTCGATGATCCGCCCGGCGATCTTGAGCAGGTGTCGCCGCAGGGTGGCGAACTCGGCGCTGGCGAGTGGATGCGGTTTCGGGATGCGCTCGCGCAGGCCCAGCATCAGCCAATAGGCGGCGGTGTGCAGCACGAGGCGGACCTGGTTGGCCAAGGGCGAACGGCAACTGGTCCGGTCGGAGGCGAGTTGGGTCTTGTGCAGCTTGATCAGGTTCTCCGCCTGGCCCCGGGCGCAATAGAGGCTGTCGTAGACCCATTCGGCGTTGCCCTGGCCAAAGCTGGTCACCACGAAGCGGATGTCGAGGCCCAGGGTGCTGGCCTCGATGCGGGCGACGACCCGGCGCTCCCTGGCCCACGATCGGGCGCCATAGCGGGTTTCGCCATAGCGGCGCAGCACCGGGGCGTCGTCCTCGGCCCGCCGCACCCGGACATCATCGGCGGCGGCCTCGACCAGGCCGCGCAGGGTGGCGTTGGTCGGCAAGCCGAAGACATAGTCGATGCCCGCGGCCTCGCAGAAGGCCATCACCTCAGGGCGGCCGTAGTGGCCATCGCCGCGGAGCGTGATGCGGGTCTGCGGCCAGTGCTGGCGGAGTTGCCGCACCAGGCGGCGCAAATGGCCCCGGACCTCGATACCGGAGGGGGTCTTGCCCGGCCGCAGCAGCACCGCCACCGGGCGGCAGGTCGCGGTGTCGTAGACATGGATCGGCAGGAAGCAGCGCTCGTCGTAGTGGCCGTTGAACAGCGACAGCTGCTGGTGCCCATGCACCACGTCGACGGTGTCGTCGATGTCGAGCGTCACCGCGGCAGGCGGCCGGGGATAGCTGGCGCAGTAGAGGTCGACCATGGCCCGCATCAGTCGGATCACCTCGCGCAGGGAGGGCGCATTCTCCCAGCGCGACATGGTCGGCTGCGAACACAGGTCGCGGCCGCTGTCCGGCAGCCGCCCGCACGCCAGCTTGAAGCCAGGATCGTGCCGCAGATGGTCGAGGTCGTCGGCATCCTCGTAGCCGCAGGCGATCGCCAGGATGCGGGCCCGCAGGATGTCGGCCACAGGGTGGACCACCCGCGACGGGTCGCGCGGATCGGCGATCAGCGCGGCCAGCCGATCGCAAAGGCCGAGGCGGCGCTCTGCCGCGGCCAGCAGCATCACCCCGCCGTCCGAAGTCAGCCGCCCGCCATCAAAGGCGGCGGTGAGCTTCTTGCGGCCAACGGCTGGAAAACCGAACGGCTCGGTCGTATCGTCGTCCATGGCGGGTGTGGCACAGCCTGAGGGTGGGACGGCTTGGTCTCGACACCCAAATCCGTAAACGCAATCAGCCGCTTACGCTACATCCGCCAGCCGATATCCCCATGCCCAGTGAATAAGACGGGCTAGCTACCGCCGTTCGACACGCCCGGTGGCCCGGCCCTGGGCATCGTAGAAGCGCGTGGTATCCCCGCGGGTCTCGCTGCGGCCGGTGCTGCGGCCCTGGGCATCATAGGCCCGGCTCGTCTCGTCGCGGCTCTCGACCCGCCCGGTGCTGCGCCCCTGCGCGTCATAGTACCGCCCCGCCTCGCTGCGGCCGGTGTTGCGCCCCGCGGCGTCGTAGTAGCGGGTGGTATCGCCGCGCTGCTCGGCCCGGCCCGCGCTACGGCCCTGCGCATCGTAGTAGCGGGTGGTATCTCCCCGGGTCTCCGCCCGGCCCGCGTTGTGGCCCTGGGCGTCGTAGCGCCGCTCGGTCTGCGCCGCCGCGGGCAGGGCCAGGACCGAACCGAGGAGGAGGAGCAGAAGAGCCCGCATGCGGCGCAGCCTGCCGCCCCGGCATGGCGGTTTCAGGGCAGCAGGCGAAAGATCGTTACCGCCCTCGCGTCCCGGTCCTCCAGCTCGCGCGTGGTAGGCACCTCCAGCCGGTACACCACCTCCAGCCCCTCCCGCGGCAGGTAGGCCCGGCCGGGATCGGCCAGCAGCACCATGGCGCCCGCCGCCGCCATCCGCCGCAGCCAGGGCAGGATGTGCCCGGTCATCGGCGCCTCGTAGCAGACGTCCCCGGCGAGGATCACGTCCCAGCGGCAGGGCGCGCCCACCACGTCGCCCTCCAGCGTCGCCACCGCCACGCCGTTCAACGCCGCGTTCAGGCGCGTGGCGGCGATCGCCAGCGGGTCGATCTCGGCAGCCTCCACGCTGGCTGCTCCGGCCATGGCGGCGGCGATGGCGGCGATGCCGCCGCCGGCGGCGAAATCCAGCACCCGCAGGCCCCGTACCCGCCCGGGCTCGTCCAGCAGCAGCCGCGCGGTGGCGATGCCGCCGGGCCAAGCGAAGGCCCAGAAGGGCGGCTCGATGCCTTCCTCGGCCAGCCAGGCCTCGGTCGCCTGCCAAATCGGGGTGATCTCGGTCGCCAGATGCAGCAGGATCTCCGGCACCAGCGCCGGCCGGGCTATGGCGGTATGCGCCCGCAGGAAATCCTCGGCCTCGGCCGTCACAACCGCCCGGCCAGGAAGGCCAGCGTCACCGCCAGGCCGACCTCCCGGTTTGCCTGGAACAGCCGGAGGCAGCGCGCGGGGTCGTGGATATCGAGCGTCACCACCTGCCGCGCCAGCAGCGCCGCCGGCAGCAGCATCGCCGGCAGGAAGAGCCAGGACAGCCCCGCCATCACCCCGGCCGCCAGCAGCAGCGCCACCACCCCGGCATAGCAGGCGGCCAGGAAAGGCCGCGTCCGCTCCCCCCAGTGCAGCGCCGTGCTGCCGATGCCGACCATGGCGTCGTCCGCCCGGTCCTGATGCGCATAGATCGTGTCGTAGCCGAGAATCCAGAGGAACCCGGCCGCCCAGAGCACCACTGCCAGCAGGCCGACCTCCCCGGTTGCGGCGGCGATCCCTTCCGGCGCCGCCCAGGAGAAGGTCAGCCCCAGCATCGCCTGCGGCCAGTTGGTCACCCGCTTGGCCAGTGGATAGAGCAGGATCGGCACCAGCGAGGCGACGCCCAGCCAGATCGCCGTCCAGTTCAGCTGCCCCAGCACCAGCAGCCCCACCAGGCAGAGGCCCGCGAGGAAGACCAGCGCCTGAAAGGGCGTCACGGTCCCCGCCGCCAGCGGCCGCCCGCGGGTACGCTCCACCCGGCGGTCGATGTCGCGGTCCCAGAGATCGTTCACCACGCAGCCTGCCGCCCGCATGGCGGTGGCCCCCACCCCGAACAGCAGCGCCAGCCAAAGCCCCTGCCCCCAGTCCCGCGCCGCCAGCGCGAAGGCCCAGAAGCCCGGCAGCACCAGCAGCCAGACGCCGATGGGTCGGTCGAGCCGCGCAAGCAGCGCATAGGGCTGCCAGGAAGCGGGGAGCCGCGCGACCCAGCCGCGCGCCTTGATGTCGGTGAAGCCTTGCACCCGCCCTCTGTTCCAGCGAAACCGCCGCATGTCCATCCCGCGGCTTTACCTGGACCAACCGCTCTCGCCCGGAGAGGCCGTCCCCGCCACCCCCGGCCAGGCGCATTACCTCGGCAGCGTCATGCGCCGCGCCGCCGGCGATGCCGTGGTCCTGTTCAATGGCCGCGACGGCGAATGGCAGGCCAGCATCGCCAGCCTGCGGAAGGACCGCTGCACCCTGCGGCCCGAGGCGCAGACCCGCCCGCAGGCGACCCAGCCCGATTGCCGCCTGCTGGTCGCCGCGCTGAAGCGGGATGCCCTGGAATGGGTGGTGGAGAAGGCGACCGAGCTCGGCATCGGCCTGATCCAGCCGGTCTTCACCCGCCGCAGCGTCGCCGGCCGGGTGAACACCGCCCGCCTTGCCACCATCGCCCAGGAAGCCGCCGAACAGTCCGAGCGCCTCACCCTGCCCCGCATCGCCGAGCCGCTGGCCCTCTCCGCCGCGCTCGACGCCTGGGATGGCACCCCCTTGCTGGCCGGGGCGGAGCGCAGGGATGCGCCGCCGCTGGCCAGCACGGCCGCCGCATTGCACGCCGCCGGATCGTTGGACCGCTGGGCCTGGCTGGTCGGGCCGGAGGGCGGGTTCGAGCCGGGGGAGCTTGACGACTTGGCCCGGCGGCCCTTTGTTTCGAGCGTCGCCCTCGGCCCCCGCATCCTGCGGGCGGAAACGGCGGCCGTCGCCGGCCTTGCCGTACTTCAGGCCCTGGCCGGCGATTGGACGGAAAACCTCGGCCGTTCTATCGGTTAGGAACTCGATCGGCCGAAGCCCCCCAACGGCGCGCCGGAACTCAGTGGTAATCGCGCCGGGCATCCCGCCCGAGCCCGGACAGGTGGAAGCGGCAGGATGTCCAATCCCGGCGAAGCGGATCTGACGCCGATCACCGACACCCGGCAGCTGGCCGAATGGTTCGCCGCCGGCAGCAAGCCACGCGGCGACTGGGGCATGGGTACCGAGCATGAGAAATTCGGCTTCTTCCGCACCGGTTTCGCCAGCCCGACCTATGAATCCGAAGGCCGTCCGGGCGGCATACGCGCCATCCTCGATGGCCTGGCGGCGAAGGGCTGGGAGCCTATCCTCGATGCCGGCAACCCGATCGGGCTGAAGCGCCGCGGCGCCTCCATCAGCCTGGAGCCGGCCGGGCAATTGGAACTCTCCGGCGCCATCGTGCCGGACCTGCACGCGACCCACCTGGAACTGCAGGACCACCTGCGGGAAGTCCATGCGGTAACGGCCGGGATGGGCATCGGCTTCGCCCCACTGGGTTTCCACCCGACCCATGCGCGCGCCCAGATGCCCTGGATGCCGAAGGGCCGCTACGCCATCATGCGGCGCTACATGCCGACCGTCGGCAGCATGGGCCTCGACATGATGCAGCGGACCTGCACGGTGCAGGCCAACCTCGACTTCGGCGACGAGGCCGACATGGTCGAGAAGCTGCGCATCTCGCTCGCGCTGCAGCCGGTCGCGACCGCGCTCTTTGCCAATTCCCCTTTCACCGAAGGCAGGCCGAACGGCTTTCGCAGCATGCGCGGCCAGGTCTGGACCGATACCGACGCCGCCCGCACCGGCATCCCTGCGGTGGTTTTCGAGCAGGGCTTCGGCTTCGAGCGCTTCGCCGAATGGCTGCTCGACGTGCCGATGTACTTCGTGATGCGCGACGGCCAGTGGCTGGATGCCGCCGGCCGCAGCTTCCGCGACTTCATGGCCGGCAGGCTCGATATCCTGCCGGGCCAGCGCGCCACGATCGGCGACTTCGCTGACCACGTGACCACCGCCTTCACCGACGTCCGCCTCAAGCGCTTCCTCGAGATGCGGGGATCGGATGCCGGCAGCCCCGGCATGATCGTCGCCAAGCCGGCCTTCTGGGTCGGGCTGATCTACGACGACGCGGCGCAGAAAGCGGCGGCCGCGCTGGTGCGTGACTGGACGCTCGAGGATATCCGCGCCCTGCGGCTGGCCGCCCCGCGCCAGGCGCTGCAGGCCCGCATCCGTGGCCGCAGCGTGCAGGCCGTGGCGCAGGACGTGCTGGCCATCGCCCGCGACGGGCTGAAGGCCCGCGGCCTGGGTGAGGAGGTCTATCTCGCGCCGCTCCACGAGATCGCCGCCAGCGGCCTCACCCAGGCCGACCGGCTGCTGCACCTTTATGAAAAAGCCTGGTCCGGCGATGCCGCGCGGGCGCTGCTGCACGCCGAGGTCTAGCCGTCCGACCAGGCCACTCAAGCCGTTTGCGCAAGGACGAAGTTCTCCCCTAGCCTGTCGGGGCCCGCACCAAGCGGGCCGGCGGGCCCTGCCCGGACCGGACGAGGCAGGGAGGCCTACATGCAGTTTTCTCGGCGGACAGCCCTTGGGCTGACGGCGGCCACGGCTCTTGGCGGTACGGTCCGGGCGCAGACGGCCCCCCTTCGCATCGGCGTCCTGTCCGACATGTCGGGGCCCTACCGCGACATCAGCGGGCCGAATTGCGTCGTCACCGCGCGGCAGGCGGTGCAGGATTTCGGCAACCGCGGCTTCGCCGTCGAGATCATCCAGGCGGACCACCAGAACAAGGCCGATGTCGGCGTCAACATCGCCCGGCAATGGTTCGACCAGGGGGTGGATGCCATCCTCGAGGTGAACAACAGCGCCATCGCCCTGGCGATCAACGCCATGGCGCGGGAGAAGAACAAGGTCCACCTGAACAGCGGCGGCGCATCGAGTGATCTCACCGGCCCGGGCTGCTCGCCCAACATGGTGCACTGGACGACGGATGCCTGGGCCAATGCCAACAGCACCGCGGGGGCGCTGGCCAAGGCTGGGGCGAAGCGATTCTACTGCATCACCGCGGACTATGCCTTCGGCCATTCGGTGCAGCGGGAGGTGACGCGGATCGCCCAGGCGCATGGCGGGCAGGTGGTGGGGGCCAGCGTCTATCCCTTCCCGCAGACGACGGACTTCTCCTCCTTCTTGGTTACCGCGGCCTCGCTGCGGCCGGATGTCATCGCGCTCTGCAATGCCGGGACGGACATGATCAATTGCGTAAAGCAGGGCCAGGAGTTCGGCCTGGAGGGGCGCAAGATCCGGGTGGCAGCGATGATCGGCTTCATCGCCGAGGTGCATACGCTCGGCCTGGTGCAGGCACAGGGGCTGACCATGACGGAAAGCACCTACTGGGACCTGAACGAGCGGACCCGAGCGCTGACCGGGCGGCTCCGCGGCAAGATGGCGAACAACCACTATCCCAACAGCGTGCAGTTCCAGGCCTATTCCTGCGCGCTGCACTACTTGAAGGCGGTGGAGAGCATCGGCTTGGCCCGAGCCAAGGCGAACGGCCTCGAGGCTGTGGAGGCGATGAAGCGGCTGCCGACCGACGACGACGCCTTCGGCCCCGGCAGCGTACGGGTGGATGGCCGCAAGCTGCACCCGGTCTATTTGTTCCAGGCCAAGACGCCGGCCGAGAGCAAGGGGCCGTGGGACTACCTGAAGCTGGTGGCGACCACCCCGGCGACGGAGGCCTTCCGCCCGCTCGCCGACGGCGGGTGTCCCTTCATCCGCGCCTGATCGGCGCCGCGGCGCGAAGCCGGAGGGAGCACCGGGCAGGCTGCGTCCGGCAAGCGCCCAGGGCGGCGAGACGAACCCGCGCTCCAGCCGCCGGCGCATATTAAACTATCTTAAATAGCACATAAGCACCCATGCGCAGCCGATGGAGCTGCATTGCACTACATTTGAGAGTTTGAATTTGACGAACAACGCTCCACATGGGGTAAATCACGGCGTCGATTGGGCATACCGCCCCGTCGCCGCGGGATTTGAACCATGCAGCTTGCACCGCGTCACCAACCGCTAAAGCGCCACCTCTCCGCCTGTCGCGGGATGCGCTGTCGGCGCCGCGCGCCGTCCCCGTCCCGCAGCAATCGCGCCGCCTGACCGCGGCCGGAGAGATCAATCATGCTCACGTCACGCCCGATCGAGGTGGATGGCCGCTTCCTTGGCGTCGCCATCTCGGATGCCGCCGCCTGGCGGTTCGTCGCCACCGACCCCGTGGTCGATGACATCGACGGTGCCCGTTTCCCCAACCCGGCCGAGGCGGCCCGCGTCGCCCGGCTGGTGGAGCGCCGCAACCGCCATGTCCCCGAACCGCGATGATCCACCTCGTCTTCCGCACCCTGCTGGTCTGGGCGCTGCTGCTTGGCGCGCTGGCCCTGACCGGCCTGGTCAGGCCGCCGGTGGCACCAAGTTTTCCCAAGGAGATCGCGCGATGAGCGCCACCCGCCGTTCGGTCCTCGCGGCCGCCCTGAGCCTTCCCGCCCTCCGCGCCGCCCGGGCGCAGGACTATCCGGACCGGCCGATCCGCCTGTTCAGCCCCTACCCGCCCGGCGCGACCAACGACAACACCGCCCGCACCATGTCCCAGGCCCTGACCAGACGACTGGGTCAGCCGGTGGTGGTGGAAAATCGTGCGGGCGCCGGTGGCGCCGTCGGCGCCCGGGCCGTGGCCGACGCGAAGGCGGATGGCTACAGCCTGCTGAATGCTTCGGCCTCGAACCTGACGATCGCGCCGCACCTCAACCGCGTGGGCTATGACCCGCTGAGATCCTTTGCGCCGGTGGCCATGGCAGGCGAGGCCTATAGCCTCGTCGCGGTGAACCCGAGCCTGCCGGTGAAGACCCTGGCGGAGCTGTTCGAGTTCGGCCGGAAGAACCCGGGGCTGTTGAACTATGCCTCGCCGGGGATCGGCTCGGTCAGCCACCTGCGCGGGGCCCTGCTGGCCGATGCCGGCGGCTACGAGGCGGTGCATGTTCCCTTCCCCGGCAGCGCCGCGGCGGCGACCAGCACCCTGACCGGCGACTGCCACATCTTCATCGACCCCGCGGCGGCGCTCTATGTGGAGGCCGGGCAGCTGCGCGGGCTGGCGACGGTGGGGGCCAGCCGCTGGGATGCCTTCCCCGAGGTGCCGATCCTGCAGGAACAGGGCGTGGGCGCCGGTTGGCCGGGCAGCGGCTGGTTCGGCTGGGTCGCACCGGCCGGCACGCCGGCCACGGTTGTCGCGCGGCTGAACCAGGCGTTCAATGAGGCGCTGGCCGAGCCCGAGGTGGCAGCGGCGCTCCACCGGCTTGGCCTGGCGGTGGAGCCGATGACGCCGGAGGCGGTGGGTCAGCGGATCGCGGAGGACCACGCCGCGGTCGGCCGGGCCCTGCGCCGGCTGCGGATTTCGTAACGGGAGGCAAAGCCGAATGGCCCATCCGCTTGAATTCATCGGGATGATCTCGCACCGCCCGCAGTCCGAGATCCATCCGCCAAGCGGGCCGGTGATCGACCCCGACTATATCCGCCGCTTCGCCCAGGCCCATGAGGCGGCGGGCTTCGACCGCATCCTGGTGGCCTGGGGCAGCACCGCCCCGGATGCCCTGCTGGTGGCGGGGCAAGCGGCGGCGGCGACCAGCCGGATCGGCTTCATGGTGGCGCATCGGCCGGGCTTCATCGCGCCGACCGTTGCCGCCCGGCAGTTCGCCACCTTCGATCACCTGTCCGGCGGGCGGGCGGCCATCCATGTGATCAGCGGGGGCAGCACGACCGAGCAGCAGAAGGACGGCGACTTCCTGCCACACGATCAGCGCTACGCCCGGTCGGAGGAATATGTCGCGCTGCTGAAGCGGGTCTGGACCAGCGCGGCGCCCTTCGATCACGCCGGGACCTACTATCGCGTGGAAGGCGCCTTCTCCGACGTGAAGCCGCTGCAGCAGCCGCACATCCCCGTCTTCTTCGGCGGCTCCTCCGACGTTGCCATCGAGATTTCGGGCCGGCAGGCCGATGTCTACGCCTTTTGGGGCGAAACCCTGGATCAGGCGCGGGACACTATCGCCCGGGTGCGGGCCAGCGTGGCGCGGGCCGGGCGGGATCCGGCGAGCATCCGCTTCAGCCTGTCCTTCCGGCCCGTGCTCGGGGATACCGAGGAAGCCGCCTGGGCGCGGTCGCGGCGGATCATCGAGCGGATCAAGGAGTTGCGGGGCGAGCGCTTCGGCAGCGGCAGCGCCAAGCCGGAGAGCGTCGGCTCGCAGCGCCTGCTGGCGGCCGCCGCGGCGGGGCCGGTCCAGGACAAGCGGCTCTGGACCGAGGTCGCTGCGGCAGTGGGCGCCGGAGCGAATACCACGGCGTTGGTCGGCACGCCGGAACAGGTGGCGGAAAGCCTCGCCGCCTATCATGCGCTGGGGGTGACCACGTTCCTGATCCGCGGCTTCGACCCGCTGGATGATGCGGTCGACTTCGGGCAGCGGCTCCTGCCGGCGGTGCGGGCGGCGGTAAAGGCGCCGGCTCTGGCGGCAAGCTAGGCCGCAGGCTTTACCACCCGCGCCTCGTTGCGACCGGCCTCAGTCAAGGCGACCCGGCGGGTGCCTCAAGGCGAGGCGTCGCGAGGGTCGCTGGCCCGACTCCGGCGGTCGCGGCGATCCGGGCGCGCGGCGGGGTCGGACAGCAGCCCGGCCACGCAAGCGACCAATTCCTCGGCAACGAAAGGCTTCATGAGCCGGGCGGTCGGCCCGCCGACACCCCGCAGATCGGCCTCGTGCAGCCACTGGCCGAAGCCTGTCACCACCACCGCGGGCAGGGACGGGCAGTTGGCCCGGAGTTCGCGCAGGACGGAACGCCCGTCGATTCCGTAGGCCAGGCGAAGGTCGGTGACCACCAGGGATATCCGGTCGATCGAGGTTGCCTTGCTGAGCGCCTCCTCCCCAGTGAAGGCGGCGACGACCGCATAGCCGGCATCGATCAGGATCTGCTCCATCAGCATGGCGATGAGGACCTCGTCCTCGATCACCAGGACCAGTGGCTTGCGTGACGGCTCCTCGCTCGCCTGAACCGGCACTTGATCCCCTAGCGTCATTAAAATACCTCTTGCGAAGCCTCAGCATCGGGCCGGAATGGCGGCAGACCGAAGCCGGACTTCACGTTTTAAACCGGAACGGGTTACGATTTATGCAACTTCTGATTGCATTGATCGAATGCCGTCTCCGTGAGGCTTGCGTTTGGACCAATCCGTGCCGCCTACCTGCCCTTGAAGACCGGCTTCCGCTTCTCGTTGAAGCTCTTGATCCCCTCGATCCGGTCCTCGGTCCCGACCAGGTGGTTGTAGGCCTCGATCTCGAAGCGCAGCGCCGTGCGGATGTCCATCTGCAGCCCGAAATGGATGGATTTCTTTGCCTGGCGGACCGAAAGCGGCGCGTTGCCGGCGATGGCGATGGCCGTCTTCATCACCGCCGCCCAAAGCTCGCCCGGCTCGCAGACCCGGTTCAGGATGCCCCAGTCCCGGGCCTGCTCGGCCGTGAAGGGGCGGCCGGCGAGGATGATCTCCTTCGCCCGGCGCTCCCCGACCACCCGCGGCAGGGTCTGGGTGCCGCCGGCGCCGGGCATGATGCCGATGGTCACTTCCGTCAGGGCGAAGCGGGCGGTGCTGGCGCCATAGGCGAAGTCGCTGGCCAGCACCATCTCGAGCCCGCCGGCGAAGGCATGGCCGCTGACCGCGGCGATGATCGGGATCGGGCAGTCGAGCTGCTTCCAGAAGGCCCGCTCGAAGATCTCGTGCTGGCGCTTCCAGGCATCGTCGGACATGCCGTTGCGCTCCTTCAGGTCGCCGCCGCCGCAGAAGGCGCGGTCCCCGGCGGCGGCGAAGATCACGCAGCGGATATCCCCGGCATCCTCGAACAGCCGCGACCAGATGGCATAGAGGTCGAGGCCCATCTGGGTATTCATCGCATTCGAGACCTGCGGCCGGTTCAGCCGGACCACCAGCACATGCGGCGCCGGGGTTTCCAGACTGAGGGTCTCAAGCGGGTCGAGGTTCATGGCAGCGTCTCCCTTTGGGGGGCGGAGACTGGACTCCCCGGTGGCGGTTGTCAGCACCCGGCGGCCGGGTCCAGTATCCTCGCCAAAGGGAGCAACGAGCCATGGACCTGCGATTCACCCCCGAGGAGGTCGCCTTCCGCGAGGAAGTCCGCACCTTCATCGCCGAGAACCTGCCGCGCGAGATCAAGGAGCGCATGCGGCTCGGCCATCCCCCGCGCAAGCAGGACACCATCGCCTGGCAGCGCATCCTGAACGCCAAGGGCTGGGCCGCCTTCTCCTGGCCCGCGGATTGGGGCGGGCCGGGATGGACCGCGATCCAGCGGATGATCTTCCTGGAAGAGAATCTCTCCGCCCCGGCCCCCGAATTGCTGTCCTTCAACATCACCATGCTCGGCCCGGTGCTGGTGCAGTTCGGCACCCAGGCGCAGAAGGAACGCTTCCTGCCGCGCGCCGCCAACCTCGACGATTGGTGGTGCCAGGGCTTCTCCGAACCCGGCGCCGGCTCCGACCTCGCCAGCCTGCGGACGGCGGCAAAGAAGGAGGACGACCATTACATCGTCAACGGCCAGAAGATCTGGACCAGTACCGCACACAATGCGGACTGGTGCTTCTGCCTGGTGCGGACCAATCCGCAGGCCAGCAAGCGGCAGGAGGGCATCTCCTTCCTGCTGATCGACATGAAGACGCCGGGCATCGAGGTCCGGCCGATCATCTCCATCGACGGCAGCCACCACCTGAACGAGGTCTTCTTCACCGATGTGAAGGTGCCGGTGGAGAACCTGGTCGGCGAGGAGAACAAGGGCTGGTCGGTCGCCAAGTACCTGCTGGGCAACGAACGCACCGGCATCGCCCGCCTCGGCAAGTCGAAGGAGCGGGTGCGCTATGCCAAGGAGGTGGCGCGCGAGGTCCGCATGGGGGGCAAGCCCCTCATCGAGGACCGCGCCTTTCGCACCCGCGTCGCCCAACTCGAGATCGACATGAAGGCGCTGGAGATCACCCAGCTCCGGGTCATTTCGGCCTATGTGAAATCGGGGGGCAATAAGCCCGACCCGATCTCCTCGGTGCTCAAGATCAAGGGGACCGAGTTGCTGCAGAACAGTTCCGAACTGGTGATGGATGTCGGCGGGCCACAGGCGATGCCGGTCTGGCAGCGGGAGTTGGCGGCGCTGGCGAACGAGCCCGCCATCGGGCCGGACTGGGCGCCGCAGATGGCGCCGGCCTACCTGATGCTGCGGGCCGCCTCGATCTATGGCGGCACCAACGAGATTCAGAAGAACATCCTGAACAAAGCGGTGCTGGGGCTGTAATGGACTTCGATCTCACCGACGACCAGCGCCTGCTGACCGACAGCGTCACCCGCCTGCTGGGCAACGAATACGGCTTCGAGCAGCGCAAGGCGCTGCTGAAGACGGAGATGGGCTGGAGCGAGAAGCTCTGGGGCCAGTATGCCGAGCTCGGCCTGCTTGGCCTGCCGATCGCCGAGGATTTCGGCGGCTTCGGCGGCGGGCCGGTCGACATCATGCTGCTGATGCAGGCCTTCGGCCGGCATCTGGTGCTGGAGCCTTACCTGGCGACCGTGGTGCTGGGGGCGACGGCCATCAAGCTGGCGGGGTCGGCGGCGCAGCAGGATGAGATCCTGACCGGCATCGCCAGCGGCGAGATCAAGCTGGCCTTCGCGCACAGCGAGCGCCAGGCGCGCTACGACATGACCGACGTGCTGACCACCGCGAAGCCGAATGCCGGCGGCTTCATCCTGGAAGGCGCCAAGTCGGTGGTGCTTCACGGCGACTGCGCCGACAAGCTTGTGGTCAGTGCCCGCACGGCGGGGAATCGGGACGATGCGCGGGGCATCTCGCTGTTCCTGGTGGATGGCAATGCCTCGGGCGTCGCCCGCCGCGGTTATACCCTGCGGGATGGCACCCGGGCGGCGGAGATCTCGCTCTCCGGCGTGCAGGTCGGCCGGGATGCGCTGCTGGGCGAGCCGGACCAGGCGCTCGGCACCATCATCCGCGTGACGGAAGCCGGCATCGCCGCCACCGGGGCCGAGGTCATCGGCGCCATGGAGACGATGCAGGCCATGACGCTGGACTACCTCAAGACCCGCCAGCAATTCGGCAAGCCGATCGGCGAGAACCAGGCGTTGCAGCATCGCGCCGCGGAGATGCTGGTGGCGATGGAGCAGGGCCGCTCCATGGCCATGCTGGCGGCGATGATGGTGGATGAGCCGGATGCCGAGGAGCGCGCCCGCAACATCGCCATGGCCAAGGTCGGCGTCGGCCAGGCCGGGCGCTTCGTCTCGCAGAATGCGGTGCAGCTGCATGGCGGCATCGGCATGACCGAGGAATATGCCGTAGGCCACTTCTTCCGCCGCGTCATGGTGGTGGAGCACATGTTTGGCGACACCGCCTATCACCTCGACAAGCTGGCGGACCAGGTCGCGTGAGCGATGCGCTGCTGACACCCTCTCGGCAGGTGATGGTCCGGCCGGCGTGGCTGGACCAGCTGCGGGAGGAGATCCTCGAGCCGGCGTTGCCGATCGTCGACCCGCACCACCATCTCTGGGACCATCCCGGGGAGCATTACTTCCTCGATGACCTGCTGCAGGATACGGCAACGGGCCACGACATCCGCGCGACCATCTTCGTGCAATGCGGTGCCATGTACCGCGCCGCGGGGCCCGAGGAGGAGAAGCCGCTCGGCGAGACCGAATTTGTCACCGGCGCGGCGGCACAGAGCGCGACCGGCAAGTATGGTTCAACGCGTGCCTGCGCCGGCATCATCGGCATGGTCGACCTGACCCTCGGCGACAGGGTGGAAACGCTGCTGGCGGCACACCAGGCCGTAGCCGGGCCTCGTTTTGTGGGCGTGCGGAACCGCACCGCCTGGAATGCCTCCCCCGAGGTTCGCTCCAACCTCGTCACCCCGCCGCCGGGGCCGCTGGAGCATCCGGCCTTCGTCGCCGGGGCGAGGCGGCTGGCGGCGCTTGGGCTGACGCTGGATGTCTGGGCCTACCATACCCAGTTGCCACTGGTGGCAGCGCTGGCCAGGGCGGTGCCGGAGCTGACGCTGGTCGTCGACCATGTCGGCGGACCGCTTGGCGTCGGGCCCTATGCGAGCAGGCGGGCGGAGGTCTTCCCTGGCTGGAAGCGGGACATGCTGGCACTCGCCGCGCTGCCGAATACGGTGGTGAAGTTGGGCGGGCTGGCGATGCAGGTGAACGGCTTCGACTTCCACCACCGGCCGGAGCCGCCAGGCTCCGCGCAACTGGCCGAGGCCTGGAAGCCCTATATCGAGACCTGCATCGAGGCCTTCGGCGCGGCCCGCTGCATGTTCGAGAGCAACTTCCCGGTCGACAAGGGCATGTGCAGCTATCCGGTGCTGTGGAATGCCTTCAAGCGGCTGGCTGCGGGGGCCGGGGCGGCGGAGAAGGCCGCGTTGTTCCGTGGTACGGCCACCCGAATCTATGGGCTGGAGCGGCTGCCGGCGGGGCTTGCCCCCGATTGGGATGCGACGCACTGACAAGGCCGGCCCGGACCCTGGCGAGTCTCCCCAGGGTCCGCAGTCTGAGACTAAGCGTAGCGCCCTCCCCTTGATGTCACCGAAATGGCGACTGCCGCGAGTCGGCTGGACGGTCGTGCTGAGCCTGCTCGCCGGCATCGGCATGTGTGCCCTGTCCGGCACCGTCATCCTTCAGTTGCGCCGCGATACCTGGGCGCATGCCCGTAGCGCCGCGACCAACCTCAATCGCGCCGTCGGCCAGGACATCCTGCGCACCCTCAGCACCCTGGATCTCGGACTGCAGGGCGTGGTCGAGCAGCTGAGCACCGAGCCGGACGCGCCGCTCAAGCAAAGCCTGCACAGCCCGTTGCTGGATCGTTCGGCGATGGCGCCCTACCTGGGCGATGTCCTGGTGCTCGATGAGGCCGGCAGGGTCCTCCGCTCCCTGGATGAGGGCGAATGGGCCGTGCGCAGCTTCGCCGACCGCGACTACTTCCGGGTCCACCAGACCCATCCGGGCGCCGGATTGTTCGTCAGCCAGCCATTCCTCGGCCCGATCGACGACCAATGGCTGCTCGGTCTCAGCCATGCCTGGAGCAAGCCGGATGGCAGCTTCGGCGGGGTTGTGGTCGCCATGGTGAGGCTGGACTATTTCCGCGAGATCTTCAGCAGCCTGACGCTCGGACAGGGCGCGCGCATCACGCTCTTCCGCGACGACGGCATCGCGCTGATGCGGCTGCCCTACCAGGACACCACGATCGGCCGAGACTTCAGCCGCGGCACCGCCTTCCGCGCCATTCCGACCGCCACGGAAGGCAGCTACCGCAGCGTCTCGAGCCGCGACCGGATCGAGCGCTTCTACGTGTTCCGCCGGCTGGACTCCCTGCCTCTGATCATCAGCCTGGGCCTTGCAATTGATGAAATCGAGGAGGAATGGCGGGTCCGCTCCTTGGCGATCGGCGGCACGACGCTCATCCTGGTCGCCTCGCTGGTCGGCGCCGGCCTGCTGTTGCGGCGGGAGTTGGGCCGCCGCCTCAAGGCCGAAATGGCGGCGCGGGAAAGCGAGGCCAGCTTTCGCCTGCTGGCGGAGAATACCGGCGACATGGTGTCGCGGATCGGCCCGGATGGCATCCGCAGCTACGTCTCGCCGGCCGCGCAGCGGATCACCGGCCGCCCCCCCGATCAGATGATCGGCCGGCCGGCCGCCGAGGAGATCCACGCGGAGGACCTGCCGCAGCTGATCACCGCCGTCGGCCGGTTGCGCAGCCGTGAGATCGAAGAGGAAACGGTCACCTATCGGACTTGGCGCGCCGACGGGGCTGAGATCTGGCTGGAATCCGTTCTGCGGACCGTCATCCACCCAATCACCGGGGTGCTGGATGGCCTCGTCGCGGTCTCGCGAGACGTCACGGTGCGCAAGACGCTGGAGAGCCAACTCTCGGCCCTGGCCCGGCTGGATGGCCTGACCGGCGTGGCCAACCGCCGCGCCTTCGACGAGGCCATCGGGCGTGAATGGACACGGTGCCAGCTGGCCGGCGCGCCGCTGTCGATCATCATGGTCGACGTGGACCGCTTCAAGGACTTCAACGACCGCTACGGACATCAGGGCGGTGATGCCTGCCTGCGTGTGGTGGCCGCCACCGTTGGCGCCACGATCCGCCGGGCCGGTGACTTGGTGGCACGCTACGGCGGGGAGGAGTTCGCCGTGCTGCTGCCGGAAACTGACCTGCCGGGCGCCCTCGCCGTGGCAGAAAGGCTGCGCCAGGAAGTCGCGGCACTGCGCCTGCCGCATATCGCGGCCGGACCAGGTACCGCGGCCATCACGGTCAGCGTCGGCGTCGCCACCATGTTGCCCGCCGCGCGGCGTGGCGCCCCGGGGTCGGAGGTATTGATCGAGGCCGCCGACCGCGCGCTGTACGAGGCCAAGCAGAAGGGCCGGAATCGCGTGGTCAGCGCCGGCCCGATCGACCCGCTAGAGCCAGTGCCCTCGGCCTGAGACCGACTTCAAGGCGCAGGGCGGCAACAAGCCTGTCGGCCCATCGGCCTGGCAGAGGGCATGGCCCGGCCGCCCGCCCGACACGGCAAGCACCCGCCGTGGGCTATGGGCGGATGGACGCACCCCGAACTCCCTGACTATCATTCGTCACGGGGCAGGCCATGACACCAAGGCCTCGGGGCGAGGCGACGATGGACAATTTCGATCACTCCCTCCTGGAATTCCAGCGTGCGGAACAGACCCGGCGGTCTGCGAAGGACTGGCTCGATGCCTTCGAGCTGGCGCTAGCGTCCCGCGACGCCACCCATATCGGGAGCCTGTTCCACGACGACTCTCACTGGCGGGATGTGCTTGCCTTCACCTGGCACATGACCGCCGTCGCGGGCCGGGACGGCATCGCCGCCCGCATCGTCGCGGAGCAGGCGCATACCGCGGCCCATGGGTTTCACCTGCCGCAGGGACGCAGGGCACCCCGCCTGGTGAAGCGGCTCGGCATCGACAGCATCGAGGCCATTTTTGAGTTTACCACCGCGGCAGGCCGAGGGGCTGGCCTGATCCGGCTGTCTCCGGCACCGGACGGCAGCGGGTCGATGAAAGCTTGGCTCTTGTCCACCGTGCTGGATTCGCTGACGGGCCATGAGGAGAAAATCGGCAGCAATCGGCCGACCGGCGCCGCCTATTCGCGGAACTTCGGCGGCGATAACTGGGCGGACGTCCGTCGCAAGGCCGTTGCCTACAAGGATCGGGAACCGACGGTGCTGGTGATCGGCGCTGCCCAGGCCGGATTGTCGATCGCTGCCCGGCTCAACCAGCTGGGCGTGGATACGCTGGTGGTCGAGCAGTGGCCGCGCATCGGCGATAGCTGGAGGAAGCGCTACCATTCCCTGGCGCTGCATAACTCCATCCATCTGAACCACCTGCCCTACATGGAATTTCCGCCGACCTGGCCGAAATACATCCCGAAGGACATGCTGGGGAATTGGTTCGAGTTCTACGCCGATGCGATGGAAATCAACTGCTGGACCGCGACGGAATTCGTCAGGGGCTCCTGGGATGAGGCGACCAAATGCTGGACCGCCTGGCTGCGGCGTGGCGACGGAAGCGAACGCGTCGTGCGGCCCCGCCACCTCGTCTTTGCCAATGGCGTCAGCAGCTTTCCCATGATGCCGGACTTGCCCGGCCTTGATGTCTTCAAGGGCCAGGTCATCCACTCCGAGGGCTTCGACAGCGGCGCAGCCTGGCGCGGCAAGAACGCGCTCATCCTGGGTACGGGCAGCAGTGCCAATGACATTGCGCTCGATCTCCACAATCACGGCGTCAACACGACGCTGATCCAGCGCGGCTCCACCACCGTCGTGTCGATCGATCCCAGCGCCAGGCTCAACGAGGCGATCTGGGACGAAGGGGGATCACTGGAGGACTGCGACCTGATCGTCGCTTCCGCGACGCCGCCCCTCGTCATCAAGGGCTACAAGTCGGTGACGAAGCGGATGCTCGAGCTCGACAAGGCGATGATCGAAGGCTTGAAGGGTATCGGCTTCAAGCATGACGTTGGCGAGGACGAGACCGGCCATCAGATGAAGTATTTCCGGCGAGGTGGCGGCTATAACCTCGACGCGGGCAGCTCCGACCTCCTGATCCAGGGCCAGCTGGGGCTGCTGCAGTACGAGCGCATCGAGAGCTTCACGGCCGAGGGCGCCCTCCTGAAGGATGGCTCAACGGTTCCGGCGGATCTCATCGTGCTGGCGACCGGATATTATCCGCAGCAGGAACTCGTCCGGCGTGCGCTGGGCGATGCCATGGTCGAACGCATCGGCCCCGTCTGGGGCATCGGTGCCGATGGTGACCTCAACAACATGTTCAAGCGCACCCCACAGCAAGGCCTTTGGTTCATCGCCGGCGGCTTGGCGCAATGCCGGATCAATTCCAAATATCTTGCCTTGCAGATCAAGGCGACTGAGCTTGGTATACTTGGGCCGCTGCCGCCTGAGGCCTAGGACCAGCCATGAGTGACCAGCCTCGCGGCCTGATTGGCAGCAGAAGGCTGGAGTTCTATGAACTACTAGTTGGTCCGCCTCAAGAATGGTACAGGACTGGTCGCCACCAGCTTTCTGCAATGACGTATGAATGGCAGCTGGACAAAAGCCTCATCTGTCCAACGCCATGCCAGCGAATCCATCCCCTCTGCGCAACAGGATCAAAGCTGCTGAGGGATGGGAATGGCGTCAACAGCTAGGCATCACATTAGCCAAGGGACAGTAAAACCCAGCGCCTCGATCATCGCAAGGCCGAGCGCCAATTCCATCGATCAGCACGTCGGCCAAAGCCATACTGCGTTGCTGACGCTCTACAAATTTCCAAAGCGCCAAACCCCGAAGGCTCCCGCTTTTCCATTCATCGCATCACTACCCCGGCGATGACACGGATCAGCATTGATTCGCTTGATGGCCAGCACACGGACCCTTCAAGAAGCCAGAAATCCTACGGCGATACCCTGTTAGACACCGCAAGGGATGCCAGCAACCTGGCATGCTGCGATTGCTCCTCGAAGTTTTGGGCAAGCTTGAGCAAACTCTGCTGTGACATCTGATCGCCCAGCATGCCGGCAATCCGACGGCACTCGTCTGCCTTGTGCTTGAACCATTCCGAATCCCAATGGCTCTCAAATCCGGCAGGTTTCGACTCTGGTTCCATGGTGATCGCTTCCGCCTTGCAACTGTGCAGGTCTTCTTAACGCCCTAAAGCCAGTTTTGGCGCCAGGACAATTTGTTCCGTTCCGAAATCATATTGATCAATCAGATGGCGAAATTTTCCCATCGAGTCTTTGCCCTGCTGCGCCTCCGCTGGGGTCTAGCCTGGATAATTCGTGAGGCCGACAGCAAGCGT
>NZ_JAUFPN010000307.1 GCF_030409335.1 Paeniroseomonas aquatica | reverse complement strand
GCCGGCCCGCAGCGCCCGCGCGGCGCAGAGCGAGGGCGGTCGCAAGGGCGGCGCCACCCGCACCCCGGCGAAGACCGCTGCCGCGCGCAGCAACGGCAGCAAGGGCACGGCGACCCGCAGCGCCGCGGGCACCTCGCGTCGGGCGGCGACGGCGACACCGAAGCGGGCCGCGACCACGACCGCGAAGCGCGCGACCGGCACGGCCGCCAAGCGCACGGCGGCGACGCCGGCCAAGCGCGGCGCCGCGACCACCAAGCGCGCGGCGGCACCGGCGAAGCGCGCCGCGGCCACGCCGGCCAAGCGCGGCGCTGCGACCACCAAGCGTGCCTCGGCGACGCCGGCGAAGCGCGGCGCGGCCAGCCCGACCAAGCGCGCCGCGGCTCCCGCGAAGCGTGCGAGCAGCACGGCGAAGCGGAGCACGGCCACGCCGGCCAAGCGCACCACGGCCACCCCGGCGAAGCGCGCCACCGGCACGGCCGCAAAGCGCGCCACCGGCGCGGCCGGCAAGCGTACCGCCGCCACCCCGGCGAAGCGCACGGCACCGCCCGCCAAGCGGGGCGCCGCCGCGCCGAAGCGGACCGCCAAGGCTGCGCCGGCGCCGAAGCGCACCGCCGCCGGCGCGGCGAAGGCCAAGCCCGCGACCCGTGGCGCCGCCGGCCGCACCGCGGCGGCGGCCAAGGGCGGCCGCAGCAGCAGCCCGCGCAAGCGCGGCTGACGGGCCAGGGGCGGGGGCCTGCCGGGTCCCCGCCCCGACCACCGGCATCAGGCCGGGCGGTTGCCCCTTGAGCCACGCTGGAATGTGCTAATGATGGGGCCGACCGGCCCGATCGGCCTCAGACCTGGCCTCCAGACGCGGCCCCAGAGAGCGAACCCGCCATGCTGCATGCGACCACCCCGGCCGATGACCTGATCTTCGGCCTCACCCATGTCGTCGACCTGCCCGGGCTGACCGCGGCCGGTGGCCTGCCGGTCAGCGCCGAGGACATCGCCGCCATCATCGGCGAGGCGGAGCGCTTCTCCCGGGACATCCTCTGGCCGCAGGCCCAGGCCGCCGACCGGCAGGGCGCGGTTTATGAGAACGGCGTGGTCCGGGTCCCCGCCTCCTACCGGGAGGCCTATCGCGGCTGGATCGACGGCGGCTGGCAGGGCCTGGCGGCCCCGGCCGAACTCAACGGCATCCCGATCGGCGGCCAGGAACTGCCGCAGGCCCTGTGGATGGCGGTCTCCGAGCTGGTGACCAGCGGCGACATGGCCTTCAGCCTCTGTCCGCTGCTGACCGCAGGCGCCATCGAGGCGCTGGTGCAATTCGGCACCCCCGCCCAGCAGGAGGCCTGGCTGCCGAAGCTGGTCTCCGGCGAATGGACCGGCACCATGTGCCTGACCGAGCCGCAGGCCGGCAGCGACCTCTCGCAGGTCCGCACCAAGGCGGAACCCGATGGGATGGGCGGCTACCGGATTACCGGCCAGAAGATCTACATCACCTGGGGCGACCACGACCTGACGCCCAATACCCTGCACCTGATCCTGGCCCGGTTGCCGGATGCGCCGCCGGGCACCCGGGGCATCAGCCTCTTCGCCGCGCCCAAGGTGCTGCCGGACGGCACCGCCAATGCCCTGCGCTGCGGCGGGATCGAGAGGAAGCTCGGCATCCACGCCTCCCCCACCTGCGTGATGCTGTTCGAGGGGGCCGAGGCGCAGCTGGTCGGCGAGCCCAACCGCGGGCTGAATGCCATGTTCGCCATGATGAATGCCGCCCGGCTCGGCGTCGGCGTCGAGGGCGTGGCCCAGGGCGCCCGGGCCCTGGCCCTGGCCGAGGCCTATGCCGCCGACCGCGTCCAGGGCGGCATCCCCATCGACCGCCACCCCGACGTGGCGCGGATGCTGGCGGAGATGCGCGCCATCACCCTGGCCGGCCGGCTGCTGGCGCTGGAGGCCGGGGCGGCGCTCGACCGGTCCCGGCTCGCCGGCGCGACCGAGGCGCGCGTCGCCCTGCTGACCCCCATCGTCAAGGCCTGGTGCACCGACCGCGGCGTCGATGTCGCCAGCCTCGGCATCCAGGTCCATGGCGGCATGGGCTTCGTCGAGGATACCGGCGCCGCCCAGGTGCTGCGGGATGCCCGGATCGCCCCGATCTACGAGGGCACCAACGGCATCCAGGCGATCGACCTGGTCACCCGCAAGCTGTTCCGCGACGGCGGGGCGGAGATGCGCGCCGTCATCGCCGAGCTCCGCGCCGCCGATCCGCGCCTGGCCGCCGCCGCCGACTCCCTGGAGCGGGCGACCGCCTGGATGCTGGACCGTGGCCAGAAGGACGCCGCCGCCGCCCAGGCCTCGGCCGCCGCCTACCTGGATGCCGCCGGCTGGACCCTGGGCGGCTGGATGCTGGCCCGGGCCGCGGCCGCGGATGCCCGCTATGCCCCGCTCACCACCTTCTACCTCGCCCGCCTGCTGCCCCGCGCCGCGGCCCGGCTTGCGGAGATCGAGGCGGCTGATAGCCTGCTTGCGCTGCTTCCGGCAGCGTGAGGGTCGCCCCGGTTACCGTTTTATCGCAGGCTGGCGGTCTTGCGGTTGATGCGACCCGACGCATTTGGCCCAAGACCGTCATTAACCTGAAGTGCATGGACGTCGATCGCGCATGAATGCACCGTTTGCCGCTCCTGCCCTCCAGGCCAGCCGACCGCGGGTGGCCATCATCGGCGCCGGTCCGGGCGGGCTGGCGGCTGCCATGCTGCTCGCCGCCCAGGGCGCCCGCGTCACGATCCACGAGAAGGATGCCGTCGTCGGCGGCCGGACCCGGACGCTGACAACCGAGCAGGGCTACCGCTTCGACCTGGGCCCGACCTTCTTCCTCTATCCGCGCATCCTGTCGGAGATCTTCTCCAGCTGCGGCGCCAGCCTCGAGGAGGAGGTGAAGCTCACCCGCCTCGATCCGCTGTACCGGCTGGTCTTCGAGGGCTCCGCCACCATCGATGCCACGCCCAATCTGGATGCCATGGAAGCGGCGATCCGCCGCCTCGCCCCCGGCGACGAGCGCGGGCTGCGCCCCTTCATGGAGGAAAATCGCCGCAAGCTGGCGGCCTTCCGCCCGGTGCTGGAGAATCCCTTCGCCTCGCCCACGCGGTTCATGTCCCCGGGCGTGCTCAAAAGCCTGCCGCTGATGCGGCCGCACCGCACGGTGGACGAGGATCTCTCGCGCTACTTCCAGGACCCGCGGGTGCGGCTGGCCTTCTCCTTCCAGACCAAATACCTCGGGATGAGCCCGTTCCGCTGCCCCAGCCTCTTCACCATCCTGTCCTTTCTGGAATACGAGCACGGCGTCTTCCATCCGGAAGGCGGCTGCGGCGCCGTCTCGGATGCCATGGGCCGCGTCGCCGAGCGCCTCGGCGTCGATATCCGGCTGAACTCGCCGGTCGATCAGGTGGCCTTCAAGGGCCGCCGCGCCGTCGGCGTCGATGCCGGGGGCATCCACCATGCCGCCGATGCGGTGGTGGTGAATGCCGATTTCGCCCATGCGGTGCCGAAGCTCATCCCCGATGCGCTGCGCAAGCAATGGCCGGACAAGCGCATCAACGCCGCCCGCTTCTCCTGCTCGACCTTCATGCTCTACCTCGGGATCGAAGGCACGCTGCCGGATGTGGCGCACCACACCGTGCTGCTCTCCGAGGATTACCGCCGCAATATCCAGCAGATCGAGACCGGGGAGATCCCCGATGTCCCGAGCCTTTATATGCACAACCCGAGCGTCACCGATCCCAGCATGGCGCCGCCCGGCCATTCCAGCCTCTATGTGCTGGTGCCGGTGCCGAACATGCGGGATGCCGAGGCGCATGGCTTCGACTGGGAGAAGGAGGCGCAGCGCTACCGCCGCCTCGCGCTCGACCGGCTGAAGCTGCTCGGGGTGCACGACATCGAAAGCCGCATCCGCTACGAGCGCATGGTCACGCCGCGCGAGTGGCGGGACGAATATGCGGTCGGCTTCGGGGCGACCTTCAACCTCTCGCATGACCTCGGGCAGATGCTCTGCTTCCGGCCGCGCAACCGCTTCAGCGACCTGCAGAGCCTCTACCTCGTCGGCGGCGGCACCCATCCCGGCAGCGGGTTGCCCGTCATCTACGAGGGCGCGCGGATCACCACCGGGCTGCTGGCGCGGGACCTAGGGCTCGGCGCGGTGCCGCAGGGCACCGGCTTCTCGGAGATCGCGCCGACCTACCAGGCGGCGCGCTGAACCCGCGCCCCGGCGTGACAGACTGAATTCCGGCCCGGCGACGTGGCCTGGGGAGAGAACGGCATGGTTTCGCATGTTGTGGTGGTGGGTGGCGGCCTCGGTGGCCTGGCGGCAGCGGCGACCGCCGCGGCGCGCGGGCACAAGGTGACGCTGCTCGACAAGAACCCATGGCTCGGCGGCAAGGCCGCGGTGCTGCGGCTGCCTGCGCCCGGCGGCGCGGCTGGCACCAATGGCGGCGAGTTCCGGTTCGACATGGGGCCGACCATCCTGACCGTGCCGCGCGTCCTGCGGCGTATCTTCGCCGAGGCCGGGCGAGACCAGGCGCAGGACCTGCCGCTGATCCGGCTCGACCCGCAGTGGCGCTGCTTCTTCGAGGACAAGACCCAGATCGACCTGATCGAGAACGTCGATGCCATGGCCCGCGCCATGGACGGCTTCGCCCCGGGGACCAACCAGGGCGAAGGCTACAAGCGCTTCCAGCAGGTGGCGAAGAATCTGCACGAGATCTCGGAGAAGTTCTTCTTCTGGAAATCGGTCGAGGGCCTGACCGATACCATCGACATGAAGTCCAACTTCGCGCCCAACACCATGCGGGACGTCATGGCGCTGCGCATGGGCCGGACCGTCGCCAAGATCATCCGCGGCCATGTGCCGGATGCGCGCCTCGCCCAGATGCTCGACCATTTCTGCCAATACGTCGGCTCCAGCCCCTATCTCGCCCCTGCGGTGCTCTGCTCGATCGGCGACATGCAGGCGAGCGAGGGCATCTGGTACCCGAAGGGCGGCACCCGCGCGGTGGCCGAGGGCCTGGCCAACCTAGCCGGCTCGCTCGGCGCCGATCTGCGCCCCGGCGTCGAGGTCACCGGTTTCGAGGTCGAGAACGGCACCATGAAGGCGGTCCGCACCGCCGGCGGCGAGCGCATCGCCTGCGATGCCGTCATCTCCAACATGGACGCGATCCGCACCTACAAGGAGCTGGTCGGCGGCCCGGTCGGTGAGAAATACGCGAAGAAGGGCTACGAGCCGGCGTGCTCGGGCGTGGTGCTCTACCTCGGCCTGAAGAAGCGCTACGACCACCTCGCGCACCATTGCTTCGTCTTCTCCCGCGACGCCGAGGAGGAATTCGACGCCATCTACAAGCGCGGCGTGCCGGCCCCGGACCCGACCGCCTATCTCGCGGCGCCCTCCTGCTCGGACGACACCGTGGCGCCGGAGGGGGGCGAGGCGCTCTATGTCCTGGTCCATACCCCCTACCTGCGGCCGGGCCACGATTGGTCGAAGATGTTCGCCCCCTACCGCCAGACCATCCTCGACAAGCTGAAGCGCACCGCCGGCATGGAGGACATCGAAGAGCGCATCGTGGTCGAGGGCGCGCTGACGCCGGTCGACATCCATGAGCGCTACAAGGTGCTGAACGGCGCCATCTACGGGCTGGCCAGCCACGGCGCCTTCCTCGGCGCCTTCAAGCCGGGCAACCGCTCGCGCCAGGTGAAGGGGCTCTACCTCGCCGGCGGCGCGGCGCATCCGGGCCCCGGCATGCCGATGGTGATGATGAGCGGCTGGATCGCCGCCGACAGCCTGGACCAGGATCTCGGCGGCCGGGGCATGAGCGAGGCGGCGCGCGAGGCCGGCCAGCGCGATGCGCTCAGGGTGCCGCTGGCCGCCGAATGACCGCCGCAGCGGAGGGGCCGGTCGAGCTCTTCTCGCCGGCCCGCTTCGGCTTCTTCCGCTTCATTTTCGGCCGCTTCGCCGCCAAGCATCTGCGCGCCATCCGCCTGGCCGCCTGGGGCGCGCCGCAGCCCGGCCCGCCCGGCAGCCCGCTGGTGATCTACGCCAACCACCCCTCCTGGTGGGACGGCGTCGCCTTCATGATCCTCTCGACCGAGCTGCTGCCGGGGCGGCGCATGTTCATCCCGATGGATGCCGAGGCGCTGGCCCGCTACGGATTCATGCGCCGCATCGGCGTGTTCGGCGTGGAGGCCCATTCGGCCCGCGGCGCCGTCGGCTTCCTCCGCACCGCGCAGGCGGTGCTGTCCGATCCCGGCCACATGCTGTGGATGAACGCCCCGGGCCGGTTCTGCGACGTCCGTGAACGGCCGGTGCCCATCGCCCCCGGCCTGGTCCGCCTGGCCGAGCTGGCGCCGAACGCCCGCTTCCTGCCGCTGGCCATCGAATACCCCTTCTGGACCGAACGCTCGGCCGAGATGCTGGCCGGCTTCGGCCCCCCCATCGAGGCCGCGACCCTGGCCGGGCTGGACCGGCCGCAGCGCGCCGCGGCCCTGGCCCGGGCGCTGGAGGGCACCATGGACCGGCTGGCCGGGGATGCCATCGCCCGTGATCCCGATCGTTTCCGACCGGTATTGCGGGGACAAAACGGCATGGGCGGCATTTACCAGGGCTGGCGCCGGGCCCGCGCGATCCTACGTGGAGAAGAATTCGATCCGCGGCATGACCCGCGGGCCGGCGAGTAGGACCACCGGCGAACGAGACCAAAGGGGGGCGGGACATGGGCTGGGCTTGGCTGACCCTCGCGCTGGCGGCGTTGCCGGCCATCTTCGGCGTGGTGAACCTCCTCCTGCTGCCGCGGCTGCGCGCGCCGGCGGGCGGCAGCCCCGGGCGGCTCGTCTCCATCCTGATCCCGGCCCGCGACGAGGCCGGCAACATCGCGGCCTGCCTGGAGGCGGCGCTCTCCAGCCGCGGGGTCGAGGTCGAGGTGGTGGTGATGGACGACGGCAGCCGCGACGGTACCGCCGCGATCGTCGCCGGCCTCGCCACGGCCGATCCGCGCATCCGCCTGCTGCAGGCACCGCCGCTACCCGCCGGCTGGACCGGCAAGGTGCATGCCTGCGCCCGCCTCGCCGAGGCGGCGCGCGGCACCCACCTGCTGTTCATCGATGCCGATGTCCGGCTGGCCCCGGAGGCCGCCGCCGCCATGGCGGACCACGCGGTCGCCCGCGGCATCGCCATGCTCAGCGGCGTGCCGCGCCAGCTCATGGGCTCGCTGGGGGAGGCGCTGACGGTCCCGGCCATCAACCTGCTGCTGCTCGGCTACCTGCCGGCCGGCGGCCGCGCCTTCACCCGCCGCGCCGATCTCGCCGCGGCCTGCGGCCAGCTCATCCTCTGCGACCGCGCCACCTATGAGGCGGTGGGAGGGCATGGCGCCGTCCGCGAGGTGCTGCACGACGGCCTCGCCCTGGCCCGGCGCTTCCGCGCCGAGGGCCACCGGACCGAGGTGGTCGACGGCGCCCCGCTGGCCACCTGCCGGATGTACGGTGGCTTCGGCGAGGCCTGGGCCGGCTTCGTGAAGAATGCCCGGGAGGGGATGGCGACGCCGCTCGGCCTGCCGATCTGGACCGTGCTGCTCTCGGGCGCGCATCTCTGGCCCTGGGCGCTGCTGCCGGCGCCGCCCGCCATCGCCGCCATCCTGCTGATGCTCGCCCTGCGGGCGGCCATCACCTGGCGGGCGCGGGAGCCCTGGTGGACCGTGCCGCTGCACCCGCTGACCGTGCTGGTGGCGCTGGCGATCCAGTGGACCGCGCTCGGGATGTGGGCCATCGGCCGCCCGGCGGGCTGGAAAGGACGCGCATATCCGGCCACAAAGGCGGCATGAGCAGCGCCGCCACGGTCATCCCCAACCGGGACCACGACACCGAGAATTTCCCCACCGCCTCGCTCATGCTGGCGCGTCCGGTGCGCGCCAGGGTCATGGCCTTCTACCGCTTCGTCCGCACCGCCGACGACATCGCCGACAGCGACGCGCTGGATCCGGCCGAGAAGCTCGCCCGGCTGGACGCGATGGAGCGCAGCCTGGATGATCCGGGCATCCCGTTGAACCGGCTTTCGGTGGGCACCGGGGAGGCGCGGCTGATGCTCTCGGCCTTCCGCCAGGATGCGACCCAGGCTCGCTACGCCGATTGGGCGGCGCTCGAGGACTACTGCCGCCGCTCGGCCGACCCGGTCGGGCGGATGCTGCTGCGGCTGCACGGCGATGGCGACAACGGGGCGGCCAATGCCGCCGCCGACGGGCTCTGCACCGCGCTGCAGGTGCTGAACCACCTGCAGGACCTGGTCCCCGACCGGGCGGCGCTGGACCGGGTCTACCTGCCCACCGCCTGGATGGACCTCGCCGGCGGCGAGGCCGGCTTCTTCGACCCCGGCAATGCCCTGCGGCGGCGGGAGGTGCTGGATTCGGCGCTCGACCGCGTCGAGGAACAGCTCGATCGCGCCAGCGCCCTGCCGCGGCTGCTGCGCGCCCGCCGCCTCGCCTGGCAGAGCACCGTCACCATCGCCCTGGCCCGGCGGCTGCTGGCGAAGCTGCGCGCCGCCGACCCGGTGCTCGGCCGGGTGGCGCTGGGCAGGCTGGATTTCGCCCGGGCCTTCGCCTCGGCGCCGGGCCTCGGCCCGCGCGACGCGCCCGTCGTCGCCGCCCGGGTCTCCCGCGCCGGGTCGTCCTTCGCCCGCGGCATGGCGGCGCTGAAGGGGGAGCGGCGGCGGGCGCTCTGGGCGGTCTATGCCTTCTGCCGCTCGGTCGACGACATCGCCGACGGCGCCATGCCGGAGGCCGAGAAGCGCCGCTTCCTGGCCGACTGGCGTGGCAAGCTGACGGCGCCCGACTGCGTCCTCTCGCGCGAGCTGGCATGGGCACGCACGGCCTATGGCGTGCCGCTGGCGGAATGCGAGGCCATGGTCGCGGGGATGGAGACCGATGCCGGCGACCGCGTCCGGCTGGCGACCGAGGCCGAGCTCGACCTCTATTGCCGCCGGGTCGCCGGCAGCGTCGGCGCCATGGCGGTCCGCATCTTCGGCGCGCCGGAGGCCGAGGGCTTCGGCCTGGCACTCGGCCATACCTTCCAACTCACCAACATCCTGCGCGACGTGGACGAGGACGCCCTGCGCGAGCGGGTCTATGTCCCGCTCGACCTGCTGGCCGAGTCCGGCATCCCGGATGGCCCCGCCGCCGGCATCGTCTCCCACCCTGCCTTCGCCGCCATCTGCGCCCGGCTCGGCGCCCGTGCCCAGGCCGGCTTCGCCCGGGCGGAGGCGGATATCCGCCAGTACAGCCCTGTCGCGCTGCGCCCCGCCGCGGTCATGGCCTGGGGCTATCGCCGGCTGCTCGATAGGCTGGTGGCGCGCGGCTGGGAGGGCGCGCGGCCACGGCCGCGGCTCACCACCGGCGAGAAGCTGCGGATGGCCTGGATGGCGATCGGCCGCGGATGACCTTCCATGTGATCGGTGCCGGGGTGGCCGGGCTTGCCGCCGCGCTGGCGCTGGCCGACCAGGGCCGCCCGGTGGTCCTGCATGAATCGACGCCCCAGGCCGGCGGCCGCTGCCGGGCGCTGCCGGACGGGACCGACAACGGCACCCATGCGCTGCTCGGCACCAATACCGTGGCGCTGGGCTTCCTGAAGCGGATCGGCGCGGCGGAGGGCTGGGTCGAGCCCGAGCCGGCCGGGCTGCCGGTGCTGGATGCGCGGGACGGCCGGGCCTTCCATGTCGCGCTTTCCCCGTTTGCCTGGGGCAATCCGGCGCTGCGCCCGCCGGGCTTCTCCGCCGGGGCGCTGATGGCGCTGGCGCGGATGGCGCTGCCGGGGCGGGACCGGGCCATCGGCCCGGCCATGGCCGCCCACCCGGCGTTCCTCCGGGGCTTCGTCGATCCGCTGGTGGTCGCGGCGCTGAATACCCCGGTGGTGGAAGCCTCCTCCCGCCGGCTCGGCGCCGTGCTGCGGCGGATGGGCGGGCGGGGCGCCTGCCGGCTGCTGGTCGCCCGCGACGGGCTCGGCCCCGACCTCGTCGCCCCGGCGCTGGCCGCGCTCGCCGCCGCCGGGGCCGAGGTCCGCTTCGGCGCCCGGCTGCGCCGGCTGGTGCAGCAGGAGGGCCGCGTCGCCGCGCTCGATTTCGGCGAGGAGGCCATCCGCCTCGGCCCGGAGGACCGCGTGCTGCTCGCCACCCCGCCCTGGGAGAGCCAGCGCCTGCTGCCGCACCTGCCGGTGCCGGAGGGTTATGCCCCCATCGTCAACCTGCATTTCGCCCGCCCCGGACCGGGTCCGGTGCGTTTCCTCGGCCTGCTGGACGCGCTCTGCCAATGGGTGCTGGTGCGCCCGACCGGGGTCAGCGTGACCGTGAGCGCCGGCGACGAGGCGGCGCGGACCGACCAGGATCGGTTGGCACCCAAGGCCTGGGCCGAGCTGCGCGCCGCCGCCCTGGCCTTCTGCCTGCCCGGCGACTGGCCGGAGGCGGCGCCGCCCTGCCGGGTGGTCAAGGAACGCCGGGCGACGCCGCGCCACACCCCAGGCCCGCCGCCCGATCCGGCCCGGCTGCCGCTGCCCAACCTCGCCCTGGCCGGCGACTGGACCGACACGGTCCTGCCCGCCACCATCGAGGCCGCCATCCGCAGCGGCCAGGCCGCGGCGCAAGCCCTTGTGCGCTGACCCCGCCGCGGCGCTCGCCGCCCTCCGCGCCGCCGAGGCGCGCGACGGACCCCTGCCGCAGGCGCTCCGCCGCAGCCTGCTGGAGCGCCTCGCCGCCACCCTGCTGGCCCGGGCCAACGACATCGCCGCAGCCGTCGATGCCGATTTCGGCGGCCGCTCCGCCGAGGAGTCGCTGCTCGCCGAGGTGAAGCTGGTGGTCGACGCCGCGCGCCATGCCCGCCGCAACCTGGGCCGCTGGGCCCGGCCGCGGCGGGTCGGCGTGCCCTTTCCCTTCTGGCCCGCCCGTGCCCGGCAGGAGCCGGTGCCGCTCGGCATCATCGGCATCATGGCGCCGTGGAACTACCCGGTGCAGCTGGCCCTGGGGCCGGCCGTGGACGCGCTGGCCGCCGGCAACCGCTTCGCGGTGAAGCCCTCCGAGGCCACCCCGCGCACCGCCGCCCTGCTGGCCGGCCTGCTCGAGGAGGCGCTCGGGCCGGACATCGTCCGGACCGTCCAGGGCGGACCGGAGGTCGCCGCCCGCTTCGCCGGCCAGCCCTGGGACCACCTGGTCTTCACCGGCGCCACCGAGACCGGCCGCCTGGTCATGCGCGCCGCCGCCGCCAATCTGGTGCCGCTCACCTTGGAGCTGGGGGGCAAATGCCCGGTCGTGGTGCTGCCTGGGGCCGACCTCGCCCGCACCGCCCAGGCCATCCTCGCCGGCAAGGTGGTGAATGCCGGGCAGACCTGCATCGCCCCGGACACCGTCCTGCTGGTCGGCCACGCCCGGGACGCCTTCCTCGAGGCCTGCCGCGCGGCCGGACCGGGCCTGCCCGAGACGGTGGTGGTGAACGATCGCCAGGCGGCGCGCCTCGACGCCCTGCTGGGCGGGGCGACCGTGACCCCGCTCGCCGCCGCCGGCGCCGGCCGGCACCGTGCCCTGGCGATCGCCGAGGCGCCCCCCGGCCATCCCCTGCATGCAACCGAGATCTTCGGTCCCGCCCTGGCGCTGGTGCCCGTGCCGGACCTGGCCGCCGCCATCGCCTGGATCGCGCTGCGGCCGGCGCCGCTGGCCATCTACCTGTTCGGCGCCAACCGGACGGAGGCTGCCATCGTCGCCGCCGGGACCCGCAGCGGCGCCATCGTGGAGGGACGCTGCATCGAATACGCCGCCTTCCCGGCGCTGGCCTTCGGCGGCGTCGGTGCCTCCGGCTTCGGCCGGCGCAACGGCGAGGCCGGCTTCCTCGCCTTCAGCAACCTCCGCGCCCGGGTGGAGCACGGGCCCTGGAGCCTGTCCCGGCTGCTGGACCCGCCGCGCGATGCCGGCGCCCGGGCCCTGGTCCGCCGCATCCTGCGGTAGGAGCGCCGGGCCTGGCCCCGTGCCGGGCACCCATCTCCCCCGCACCCTGCCTGCCGCGGGCCGCCCCACACGGGCGGTTCCTGCCCGCTATCCAGGCGCGACGGGCGGTCCCGCGGGAAGCCGGCAGGTATAGAAATTCAAAGATGCGGCGTGATGACCCGGGAAGTAGAAAACATTCCGGAAGGCTGGCTAAAGGAAACGTGTTTCAAAAACGGAACCGTGCGGTTTACGGCAGTACTGATGTCGGTAGCTTGCCGCACAAGGCTTTTGCAGCCGCCCTCTTGCGCGTCAGGTCATTCAGCGATGTGGCATTCATGAAAGGCGGCTTGGCCGCCTTGGCTTGGCTTGTGCCCTCCCTGGCCCTGGCGTCTCCCGCTCCCTCCCGCCCTCCGTCGCCCGGGGAGACGTGCCTGGCCGCGATCCAGACGTCCGAGCGCCAGCAGCGCCTGCCGCCGCAGCTGCTCCGCAGCATCGCCGTGGTCGAGAGCGGGCGGCCCGATGCGGCCACAGGGCGCATCCTGCCGTGGCCCTGGGCGATCAACGTCGCCGGGACCGGCTACTTCTTCGCCAGCAGCCAGGACGCCGTCGCCGCGGTGCGGGACTTCCAGGCCAAGGGGGTCCGCTCGATCGACGTCGGCTGCGCCCAGGTCAACCTGCTGCACCACCCGACCGCCTTCGCCTCGCTCGAGAGCGCCTTCGACCCGGCGGTCAATGCCGACTATGCCGCGCGCTTCCTGAAGGCCCTCCATGGCGGCACCGGCAACTGGCCGTTGGCCGCCGCCGCCTATCATTCGAAGGTCATGGAACGCGGCCTCGCCTATGCCCGGCGGGTCCTGGCGGTCTGGCCGCATGCCGGTCGCTACGGCCAGCTGCCGGCCACCGTCACCGCGGCGGCGGCGACGCCGGCCGCGCCATCCACCGACTACAGCATGTACACGCCGGAGTTCGCCGCCCGGCTGCGCCGCATGGACGAGGACCGGGGGCGCCACGGCGGGGCCGGCAACGTCATCGAACTCGCCTGGGCCACCCGGCTGCCGGGCCTGCGCCTCGCGCCGCCGCCCTAGACGACGGCCGGGGCCGGCAGCCCGATCGGCACTTCGAGGTCGCAGATGAGGCCGTCCGGCCGCCAGGCCTGGGTCGCCCGGCCGCCGAGCTGGCCGCGCACGGTGCCATCCAGCACCCGGCCGCCGAAGCCCTGGTGCGTCGGCGGCGCCATGATCGGCGGGCCGCCGGATTCCAGCCAGCGCAGGCGCAGGAGAGCCGGCCCGGAGGATTGCGCCTCGACCCGCCAGGAGACGCAAAGGCGCCCCTCGGGCCGCGACAGGGCGCCGTACTTCAAAGCATTCGTGGCCAGTTCATGGGTCGCCATGGCCAGCGGCTGGGTGGCCAGCGCCGGCAAGGCGACCGGCGGTCCCTCGAACGCCACGCGGCTCCCGCCCTCCCCCAGGAAGGGGGTCAGCTCGCCATGCAGCAGCGTCCGCAGGTCGGTGCCGGCCCAGCGGTCGGCCGCCAGCAGCGTCTGCGCCCGGGCCAGGGCGGCGACGCGGCCCTTGATCGCCGCGACGTAGCTCGGGACGCTGTCGGCCCGGGTCAGCCGCAGCATGGCCTGGACCACGGCCAGGGCATTCTTGGCGCGGTGGTCCACCTCCCGGGACAGCAGGGCCTGCCGTTCCTCCGCCCGCTTGCGGTCGGTGGCGTCGAGCGTCACCCCCGCCAGCCGGACCGCGGTGCCGTCCGCGGCGCGCACCGGCTGGCCGCGAACCTGGACCCAGCGCAAGGTGCCGTCGGGCCAGATGATCCGGTACTCGATGTCATGGTCGCTGCCCCGGGCGATCGAACGTGCCAGCGCGGCCTGGACCCGGCTGCGGTCATCCGGATGGATGGCGGCGCAGAGGCCGGCATAGGTCAGCACGGCCCGGGCGGGCTGGCCGAAGATCGTGCGGCAGGTCGCCGAGGCCTGGAAGACCTTGGTGCGGAGGTCGAGCTCCCAGGCCCCGAGCCGCCCGGCCTCGAGCGCCAGCCGCAGCCGGGCCTGGCTCTCGCGCTGGTCGCGCCGGGACTCGGCGTCGGTCAGGGCGCGGGAGACCGCGAAGGGCAGCCGCGCCAGGCGCTGCTTGACCACGTAGTCGGTCGCCCCCTGCTTGACCGCGTCGACCGCGGCTTCCTCGCCCAAGGTGCCGGAGACGAAGATGAAGGGCGTCTCCGGCACCAGCCGGACCGCGAGGTCGAGGGCATCGAGGCCGTTGAAGTCCGGCAGGACGTAGTCGGCGAGGATCAGGTCGAAGTCATGCCGGGTCAGCGCCGCCTCGTAGGCGGTGCGGGTGGTCACCAGCACGACCTCGCAGGGGATGCTGGCGCGCGCCAGATGCGCCGCCACCAGCTCGGCGTCGATCAGGCTGTCCTCGAGATGCAGAATGCGGCGGGTGTCGGTCGTGGATGGCCGGGCGGTGCCATCAGGTGTCATCGTGGATCCCATGCTGGCTGGCCCGCTCCGGCGGGGGTTCGTTCAACACTGCCCAGAAGGCGCCGATGTCGCGGATCGCCTCGAAGAACTCGCGGTGCCCGACCGGCTTCACCACGAAGGCATTCACCCCGAGCCCGTAGCTGCGGATCAGGTCCTGCTCCTCGCGGGAGGAGGTCAGCATCACCACCGGCACGCTCCGCGTGCGCGGGTCCTGCCGGATCCGCTCGAGCACCTCGAGCCCGTCGACCCGCGGCAGCTTGATGTCGAGCAGCACCACCGCGGGCGACTGGGCGGCGGTGCCCGGCGCATTGCCGCGGCGGAACAGGATGTCCAGCGCCTCGACCCCGTCGCGGGCGACCACGACCGGATTGGCCAGCCTGCTGCGCTCCAGCGCGACCAGGGTGAGTTCCACGTCGTTCGGGTTGTCCTCCACCAGGAGGACCGGCCTCAGCAGCGTCATGTCATACCACCTCCTGCGGGGGCACGCTGCGCCGCGGCAGCGTGAACCGGAAAACCGCGCCCTTCCCGGGCTTTGCATCCGCCCAGATCCGTCCGCCATGCCGCTCGACGATGCGCTGCACGTTCGCCAGGCCGATGCCGATGCCCTCGAATTCCTCGGCCCGGTGCAGGCGCTGGAACACCCCGAACAGCTTGTGCGCATAGGCCATGTCGAAGCCGGCGCCGTTGTCGCGGACGTGGAAGACGAACTCCTCCGCCGCGGTCTCGCAGCCGACCTCGATCACCGCCTCGGGCTGGTTGCGGGTGTATTTCAGCGCGTTCGACAGCAGGTTCTGGAAGACCTGCCGCAGCATCGCGGGATCGGCCTGGACGACCGGCATCGGGCCTATCCGCCACGCTACCGCACGGTCGGCCTGCTCGAGCGTGAGGAGCCGGCGCGCCTCGGCGACCAGCACGGCCGGGTCGAATTCCACCTGCACCAGCGCCGCCCGGCCCATCTGCGAGAAATTCAGCAGCGCATCCACGAGCCGGCCGGCGGTCGCCGCCGCCTCGACGATGGTTGCGACATAGCGCCGGCCGCGCTCGGTGAAGCGCTCGGCCTCGGTCTCGCGCAGCAGTTCGGCAAAGCCGACGATGTGACGGAAGGGGGCGCGCAGGTCGTGCGAGACCGAGTAGGAGAAGGCTGCCAGCTCCCTGTTCACCCGCTCCAGCCGGCCGCTGAGTTCGGCGCGTTCCTCGGCGCTGCGGAGCACCACGCCGATGATGGCGTTCCGCAGGTTGCGCGCTGCCTCGACCTCCGCGGCGCTCCAGGGCAGGGCCCGCCAGCGCACGGTCTCGGCCCAGCTGCTGAAGGAGGTCCGGGGGCTGAGGCGGCCCGATTGCTCCTGCGGTGTCTTCCGGGGGTCGCCGCCCCAGGTAACGGTGCGGATCACTTCCGGCCGGAACCAGAGCACGAAGCTGGAATGGATCTGCGACACCGAGATCGCCAGTAGCCCGCTGGCGATGCCGGCGATGTCCCGGGCCAGGGGCTGCAGGACCGACAGGGCATTGGTGTCGAGGACAGGCTCCTGGCCGCGCTGCGCCAGCCATTTGCCCAGGCGCCGCACCTCGGCCTCCGTCGGCGTCGCCCCGACCAGGGTGCAGCGGTCGCCCGCCAGCACGGCCGCGCCCGTGGCGCCGGTGAGGGCAAGGAGGTCGCCCGGCGCGGCCAGCAGGCCGTCCTCGAAGTGGTCGGTGCCGGTCATGCGGGCCAGCAGCCGCCCCTCCAGCCCGGTCAGCCTGGCGCGCTCCTGCACATGCGCCATCTCCTCGCGGGCGGCCACGCGGACCGAGAACATCTGCGCCAGCAGGTCGCAGGCGTTCCGGATGGCGAAGGAGACCCGGCGGGGCACGGCATGGTGGCAGGAGACCAGCCCCCAGAGCTGGCCGTCGCCGCGCTGGATGGAGATCGACATGGAGGCGGGGCTGCCCATGTTGCGCATGTAGTCCCGGTGCACAGGCGAGACGCTCCGCAGGTTGGCGAAGGTCAGGTCGAGCGGCGGCCCTGGGCGCTGCGCCAGGATCGGCACCTCGCGGTAGTCGACGTCGGCGATGAGCCGCTGCGGGTTGAGCTCGTAGAGGCGTCGGGCCTGGGCCGGGATGTCGGAGGCCGGGAACCGCAGCCCGAGGTAGGACGGCAGGCGGTCGCCGCGGTCCTCGGCGATGACGGTCCCGTCCCAATTCTCCTCGAAGCGGTAGACCAGGACGCGGTCGAAGCCGGTGATGCGGCGCACCTCGGCCGCCGCGGTGTCGGCGAGGTCCTGGACTGAGGCGGCGCGGCCGAGGCGGGCGAAGGCGTCGCGCACCCCCGGGTAGAGTTCCTCGAGCGTGAGCCTGCCGCCGCCGACCGCCTCATCCGCCGCCTCGAATTCGAGGATGCCGTGCCCATCCGGAGCGCGGTGGCCGATGACGTGGAAGGCTTCGCCCGAATGCATGCGGACCAGGCCGAGTTGCAGCGGGCCGGCGGCGGGCAGCTGGCGGAACCCGTCGCGCAGCACCTCGCCCGTGGCGCAGGCGAGCACGCGGTCGAGCGCCTGTCCGAAGGCCGCCTCGACGCTGCAGGTCAGGATGGCGTCGGCGCCGGCGCTGATATGGGTGAGCTGCGTCCCCCCCGCCGCCATGGCCAGCAGATGGCCGTGCGGCTGGATGCTGCCGGGCGTGTGGATCGGCTCCTGGTCGCAGTCCCGACTCGAGTCCGGCATGGGAGCGGGGCCATCCTGGGTCACCGGCCGGATCCTGTCGGCCGGGGCGTCGAAGGCTGGGTGTCAGGGAGCATGATGCCCTTGGCGGCCGGTGGGGATTGCGGAAGGCGATGACCGAACTGCCTGTCCCACGGCAAGGATGCGCTCCAGGGTTGATGTAACCTCTGAATATGCACCCGCGTACCAAACGTCCAGTATTCTTGCAGCATTTCCGCTTGCAAACCGGTAATGGCGGCGGAGCTCGTAACGATATGAAAACACAAAGGCATTCGATATTGATCGAGAGTGTTGTAATGCTGCCTGGGGCGTCGCCGCTGGAATATGCGGGAATGTATTATTCCTGCCATCAGTATTTTTAATTGGCGCAGAGTTAAAAAGACGACGGATTCCAAAACTGTTGGAGGGCATTCAAAAAATATCAATCACTATAATTGAAACAGTGTGATACGGCAGTTGTTAGCCTGTCCGTGAGGACAGGGCACTGCCTTGATCGTTTATGCCGGGGCGCAGCGGGACACCACATGGGGGCCGCCAGGCCGCAGCCCGGGCATCCCGCCAGCGGCCGGTGGCGGCGCGGGGCACGGTCCTGCCAGGGTCCGAGTCGCCAGGCGACCCGCCCGGGGGCGCATGCCCTAGCCCCGCCGCAACCAGCGCCGCAGCTTGCCCAGCAGGCCTTCGCCCTGGCCCTTCGCCTGGGCCCGCTGATGCGTGACATGCGGCCGCCGGGCCGGTGGGGGCAGGGCGCTGGCCACCGTATGCCGCCCGGTGTCGCGGGCCGCGATCAGCCGCAACTCCAGCCCGACCACCTCGGCCACCGCCTCGGCGGCCTCCTCCCGCCGCAACCCGCTGACCACGCCTTCCGCGGTCGCCGCCGCATCCTCCCAGGCCTCGGCCCGGCGGAGGGCGTCGATGATGCGGACGGTCTGCTCCTGGTCGAGCGGCGGGCCGCCGCGCCACAGCGCCACCGCTTCCAGCCGCCAGTGCCGGGCGAGCTCCTCCAGCCCCAGGTCATCCGCCACCCAGGCGGCATGCAGCGTCGCCTCGGCCGCGGCATGCATCGCGCCGGTCTCCTCCAGCACATGCGCCCAGCCGAGGAAGCGGCGCGCCAGCGGCGGATAGCTGGCCTCGGCCATCAGCGCCCGGAACGGCGCCGCGGCCACCGCCTGCGCCGCGGCCGGATGGGCGCGGGTGATGTTCGGCGCGGAATAGCCGCAGCTCGGGCACTGCTGCAGCCAGCGCGGCATTGTCGACCGCACCGGCTCGCCCGGCCGCAGGTCGAGGTCCGGCGCCTGCTCGGGCGGGCCGGGGCGGAACGGCGGCTGCCGGCTGCCGGTGCCGCAGACGGCGCAGCGCGGCAGGGCATCGGCCGGCGGCAGGGGGGATTTGGCAGGCGAGGGCTGGGCCATTCCCGGCAAGTTAGGCATGCCCGGGCCAAAGGCGAAGAGGCGGGAGGGCCCGCACCCGGCCGCGATGTCCCGATTTCGTCATTTTCCGGCCCGGACGGCCGATAGCGGCCCCTGCCGGGCGATGCGGCTGTTGCCCCGGAGGCCTTGCCCAAGGATATTGCGCGCATGCCCCGTGGCGACCTTTTCCCCGACATCGCACCTTTCGAAACCGGCCTGCTGCCCCTGACGGGCGGCCATGTCATGTACTGGGAGCAGGTCGGCAACCCCCGCGGCCAGCCCGCCCTGTTCCTGCATGGCGGCCCCGGCGCGGGGGCCGGCGCGGTGCACCGGCGCTTCTTCGACCCCGCCCATTGGCGCGTCGTCATCTTCGACCAGCGCGGCGCCGGCCGGTCCCGCCCGCTCGGCGAGCTGCGGGAGAACACCACCCCGCACCTGGTCGAGGACATCGAGACGCTGCGGCGCTTCCTCGGCATCGAGCGCTGGCTGCTGTTCGGCGGGTCCTGGGGCAGCACCCTGGCTCTGGCCTATGCCCAGGCCCACCCCGAGCGCGTCACCGGCTGCGTGCTGCGCGGCGTCTTCCTCGGCCGGCAGACCGAGGTGGACTGGTTCCTCACCGGCCTTCGCCGGGTCTTCCCCGACGCCTGGGCGGCCTTCGCCGAGCATCTGGCGCCGGAGGAGCGCGGCGACATGCTCGGCGCCTACCTCCGCCGGCTGTGTGACCCGGACCCGCTGGTGCACCTCCCGGCGGCGCGGGCCTGGTCGCAATACGAGGGCAGCTGCTCCACCCTGCTGCCCAGCCCGGAGACGGTGGCGAGCTTCGCCCAGGACCGCACCGCCCTCGGCCTCGCCCGGATCGAGGCGCATTACTTCGCGCATGACCTGTTCCTGCCGAAGGCCGGGCTGCTCGGCCACATGGACCGCATCGCCCATATCCCGGCCGAGATCGTGCAGGGCCGCTACGACATGGTCTGCCCGGCCGAGACCGCCTTCGAGCTCGCCGCCGCCTGGTCCCGGGCCCGGCTGACGGTGGTGCCGGACGCCGGGCATTCGGCGCTGGAGCCGGGGGTGCGGACCGCGCTGGTCAGCGCGGTGGAACGGTTCCGCCGGCGGGGCTGAGGCCCCGCCGGCGCGCGGCTACCCCGCCCGCACCAGCACGTGCCGCTTGCGGCCGAGCGAGAGCTTGGCCGCGCCGTCGCGCAGATCCGCCGGGGTGACCTCCAGCGCCGGGTCGGTGACCGCGGCATCGTTCAGCCGGATGCCGGATTGCGCCACCAGCCGCCGCGCCTCGCCCTTGCTTTTCACGAAGTCGGCGGCCAGCAGCAGGTCGAGCAGCCCGGCCGGCAGGCTGGCGGTGATGCTCGGCAGGCTCGCCGCCGCCTCGCCCTGCTCGAAGGCCAGCCGCGCGGTCTCGGCCGCCCGCTCCGCCGCGGCGCGGCCATGCAGCAGGGCGCAGGCCTCGGTCGCCAGCACCTTCTTCGCCTCGTTGACCTCCGCCCCGGCGAGCGCGCCCAACCGGCGGACCTCGTCCATCGGCAAGTCGGTGAACAGCGCCAGGAAGCGGCCGACATCGGCATCCTCGGTATTCCGCCAGAACTGCCAGTAGTCGTAGGGCGAGACCCGCTCGGCGTTCAGCCACACCGCACCGGCCGCGGTCTTGCCCATCTTGATGCCCGAGGCGGTGGTGAGCAGCGGGGTGGTGATGCCGAAGGCCTCGGCGCCGTCCATGCGGCGGCAGAGCTCGACCCCCATGACGATGTTGCCCCACTGGTCCGACCCGCCCATCTGCAGGGTGACGCCATAGGCCCGACGCATCGCGGCGAAGTCGTAGCTCTGCAGCAGCATGTAGTTGAATTCGAGGAAGCTGAGATTCTGCTCCCGGTCCAGCCGCAGCTTCACGCTGTCCATGGTCAGCATGCGGTTGACGCTGAAGTGGCGGCCGACGTCCCGCAGGAAGGGGATGTAGCGCAGCTCGTCCAGCCATGCGGCATTGTCGAGCATGATGGCGTCGCCCGGGCCGTCGCCGAACCGCAGGAAGGCGTCGAAGACGCGGCGGATGCCGGCCTTGTTCCGTTCGATCGCGGCGTCGTCGAGCAGCGGCCGCGCCTCGTCCCGGAACGAGGGGTCGCCGATCTTAGTGGTCCCGCCGCCCATCAGCGCGACCGGCTTGTGGCCGGTGCGCTGCATCAGCCGCAGCAGCATGATCGACACCAGATGGCCTACATGCAAGCTGTCCGCCGTGCAGTCGAAGCCGATATAGCCTGACACCACGCCGGCCCGCAGCTTCGCGTCCAGCGCCTCCGTATCGGTGACCTGGTGGATATAGCCGCGCTCATGGGCTTGGCGCAGGAAGTCGCTGGTCGGGCCGCTCATCGTGGTGTCCTCAACTGGCCCGTGGCAGTTTTGGGTTGGCACGGGGGGCGTCCCCGTAGCACACCCAACCCATGCTTAGAACAATCGGGCTGATGAGCGGCACCTCCCTCGACGGTGTCGATGCCGCCTGGGTCGAGACGGATGGCGAGGCGATCGGCCGGATCGGCCCGGCGCTGACCCTGACCTACGACCCGGCGCTGCGCCGCGACCTCCGCCGGCTGCTCGACTTGGCGCCGACCCTCGATAAGCCGGACGACCCCTTCCTGGCCGATTGCGTCCGCCGGCTGACCGAACGCCATGCCGAGGCGGTCGCCCGGCTGCGCGAGCAGTCCCGGGCGCAGCTCGGGGAGGATGCCGACCTGGTCGGCTTCCACGGCCAGACGATCCTGCATCGCCCGGCCACCAGCCGCCCTGCGGCCGGCGATCCGGCCGACGCCTCCGGCTTCACCTGGCAGGTCGGCGATGCCGGGCTGCTGTCCCGGCTGTCCGGCCTCGCCGTCGCCTACGACTTCCGCAGCGCCGACGTCGCCGCCGGCGGCCAGGGCGCCCCGCTGGTGCCGGTGGTCCATGCCGCCATGGCCGCGACCCTGCCCAAGCCGCTGGCGGTGCTGAACCTCGGCGGCGTCGGCAACGTGACCTTCATCGGCCGCGACGGCGCGCTGGTCGCCTTCGACACCGGCCCGGCCAATGGCCCGCTGGACGACTGGACGCGCCGGGCAACCGGGCGCGACTACGACCAGGACGGCGAGCTGGCCTTGGCCGGCACGGCCGACGGCGCCGTGCTGGGCCGGCTGATGGCGCATCCCTACCTCGCCGCGCCGCCGCCCAAATCGCTGGACCGGCTGGATTTCGACCGGGCGTTGCGGGAGGCCGGGGCGGGGGAGCTCTCGCCCCAGGACGGCGCGGCGACGCTCGCCACCTTCTGCGCCGTCTGCGTCGCCGCCGCGGCGCGGCACTTCCCGGAGCCGCCGCTGCAATGGCTGGTCGGCGGCGGCGGCCGGCGCAACCCCGCCATCATGCGGGCGCTGGCCGGGGTGCTGGAACAGCCGGTGCGGCCGGTCGAGGTCGCCGGCTGGAACGGCGACGCGCTGGAAGCCCAGGCCTTCGGCGTGCTGGCCGCCCGGGTGACCCGCGGCCTGCCGCTCACCTTCCCCGGCACCACCGGGGTGGCGCAGCCGCTGGCCGGCGGCCGGGTCATCGGCGTGCCAGCCTAGCTAGTCGGCCGCCGCCGGCGCGTCCTTCAGCCAGGGCCAGCGCGCCAGGGTCACCGGGCTGTCCGGCGCATAGGCGATGCAGCTGCCGACCAGCGCCGGGCGCTGGCGCCCGACCGCCTCGCCGGCGGCGCGCCTGCGTTCCAGCTCGGCCCGCTCCTTGGCGGCGCGGATCGGGTACAGCGTCTGGTAGGCCACCGTGGCCATCTGCCCGAGCACCTCGCGCAGATGGGTGCAGCCCTGGACGCCGCCGACCCGCTCGTTCACCGCCCGGTTGAAGCCGGGGCCGATCTTCAGCCCGGCCAGCCGGCTGAAATTCGGCGCCGCGCCGGGGCACATCTCGTAGGGGGTATGGTCGGAGGCGGCCTCGCAGGCCACCACCTCCATGTCCTCCCGCACCGTCAGCCGCAGCCACATGCCGTGCAGCGGCTCGCCCGGCTGCATCAGCCCACGGTTGTCGTTCTCGAAGGGCTGGGCCTTGGTGTCGACCAGATGCGCCTCGATGTCGAAGAGCCCGTCGGCCCGGTGGTAGCCACGCAGCTGGATGTCCCGCAGATGCAGCAGGTCGCGGTCGGCGGGCGTGGAAAGCGGCATGGCACCATCCTGTTGTGCAGTGCGATAGATCGTCATGCCATGCGGCCGACAGGTTGCATAGGGTGCTACCCAATCCGTGTACCCGCCGCCGCATGGGTGGGTCCCGCGGTGGCCAGGGGGGAGGGGGTTGCCCCGGCGGCACCCCTCGGGCGAAAACCCCCCGCGGGGCGCATCCGGGCTGGCGACCCTCGCAATCCCGGAGCCTCGTCGCTTGGTCACTCTCCTCCATGCCTAGGGGCCCGATGAACCGCACGCTTCGCATCGCCATCGGCAGCGTGGTCGTCGCCTGCGCCGTGCTGGCGCTGAAGCTGGGGGCCTGGGGGCTGACCGGCAGCGTGGCCCTGCTGGCGGATGCGCTGGAAAGCGTGGTGAACGTCGCCGCCGCGGTCGCCGCCCTGGCCGCGATCCGCTTCTCCGCCCTGCCGGCCGATGCCAACCACCCTTATGGCCATACCAAGGTGGAGTATTTCTCCGCCGTGCTGGAAGGCGCGCTCATCGTCATCGCCGCGGTGGCCATCCTGCACGAGGCCTGGGGCGCCTTCCTCCGCCCCCGGGCGCCGGATGCGCCGATCCCCGGCCTGCTGATCTCGGCCGCCGCCACCGCTCTGAACGGCGCCTGGGCGGCCATGCTGTTCCGCCAGGGGCGCGTCGCCAAATCCCCCGCCCTGGTCGCCGCCGGGCACCATCTGGTCTCGGATGTGGTGACCTCGGGCGGCGTCATCATCGGCGTCGGCCTGGTGGCGCTGACCGGGCAGCTCTGGATCGACCCGGCGCTGGCCGCGCTCACCGCCCTGAACATCCTGTGGTCCGGCGGCCGGCTGATGCGCGAGAGCGTCGGCGGGCTGATGGACGAGGCGGTGGAGCCCGGCCTGCTCGCCCGCATCCGCAGCGTCGTCTCGACCAATGGCGAGGGCGCGATCGAGGCACATGACATGCGCACCCGCCACGCCGGGCGGCTGACCTTCATCGAGTTCCACCTGGTGGTCCCGGGCGAGATGACGGTCGAGGCCGCGCACGGCATCTGCGACCGGATCGAGGCAGCGCTGAAGGCCGAGGTCGAGGGCGCCACCATCACCATCCACGTCGAGCCCGAAGGCAAGGCCAAGCACCGCGGCGTCCTGGTGCTGTGACCCGGCCGGCGCCGGTCCCGCGGCCACCGGACGGCCCCGCGGCGACGGCGGCGGCCCGGGATCCGCGGTTCCCCGCCCGCGGGGCGTTCCAGGCCAGCCTGCTGTCCCTCCTGCTGCACGGCGCCGTGCTGGGCGGGCTGCTGTGGCAGCGGCCGCGGCAACCGGCGCCGCCGGCGGAGAACTCGGTCGAGGTCGTCTGGCAGGAGCAGGTCGGCGAGGCCCCGGGCGAGTCCGGCGAGCCGCAGCCCCCCGCCGCGCCTGAGATCCCCGAGGCCCCGCCGCCCGCACCCCTGGCGGAGGCCCCGCCGCCGCC
>NZ_JAUFPN010000306.1 GCF_030409335.1 Paeniroseomonas aquatica | reverse complement strand
CCGCAAGGCCGCGGCACCGGCCGCACGCCAGGCAGCGGCCAAGCCTGCCACGGCCGAGGATGAGTGGAAGGAATTCTGAAGGAGAGCGGTGATGTCCTCCACCCTGCAGGACGCGCCCCTCGGCGACGTTCCCTTCACCGAAGAGGATTTCACCGCCATTGCCGCGATGGTGCGGGAGGCCTCCGGCATCATGTTGGGGCCGACCAAGCGCGACCTCATCTATGGCCGGCTGCGTCGCCGGCTGCGTGCCCTCTCGCTGGGCAGCTTCGCAGCTTATCGCGCAGTCCTCGACGGGGAGGGTGGGGCGGAGGAGCGGGTGCGGATGATCAACGCCGTCACCACCAACCTCACCGGCTTCTTCCGCGAGAAGCATCATTTCGAGCATCTGGCGCGCCAGCTCCTGCCCAGCCTGTCCAGGCAGGGCCACCGCCTGCGGATCTGGTCCGCCGGCTGTTCCTCCGGTGAGGAGCCTTACAGCCTGGCGCTGACCCTGCTCGGCACCCTGCCGGACTTGGCTGCGCGGGATGCGCGCATCCTCGCCACCGACATCGATACCTCCATGGTGGAGACTGCAGCGACCGGCCGCTACCCAGTGGAGCGCCTGGCGCCGGTGCCGGAGGCGTTGCGCGGCCACCACCTCCTGCCGCGCGAGGCGGGGCAGGTGGAGATGGGGCCGGAGGCGAAGGCACTGATCACCTTCCGGTCCTTGAACTTGCTCGGCCCCTGGCCGATGCGAGGGCCTTTCGACGTCATCTTCTGCCGCAACGTCGTGATCTATTTCGACAAGCCGACGCAGCGGAAGCTGTTCGATCGCTATGCCGATATCCTGGTGCCCGGTGGCCATCTCTATATCGGCCATTCCGAGAGCCTATTCCGGGTGAGCGAGCGGTTCCAGCATCTCGGCCGCACTATTTACCGCAAACTTCGATGATTCCCCCGTGCCATGGCATGCAGATCGTCAAGGTCGGCCCGGGCGAGCATCACGTGACCGACCAACCCGCGGTGGCCATTGCCACCGTCCTGGGCTCCTGTGTTGCCGCCTGCATCTGCGATCCGGTCGCCGGCGTGGGCGGGCTCAATCATTTCATGCTGCCCGAGAGTGTCGCAGGCGCCTGGGGACAGGCCTCGGCAAGTCTCCGCTACGGCAACTTCGCCATGGAGCGGCTGATCAATGACATCCTGACGCGCGGGGGCCAGCGCGCCCGGCTTGAGATCAAGCTCTTCGGCGGCGGCAGCCTGGCCCAGGATTCGGGGCGCATCGGCGAGCGCAATGCGCAGTACGTCGAGAGCTACCTGCAGGCGGAGGGGATGGTGCCCCTGGTCCGCCAGCTGCGCGGCACGCGGGCGCGACGGGTGATCTACCTCGCGGTCTCCGGTCGCGCCTTCATGCAGGAACTGCCTGACCAGACGCCGCAGGTCACGGCCAGCGAACAGCGCTTCACCACCGCGTTGCGACAGCTGCCCAACCACGGCGACATCGAAATATTCCGGTGATTCGAAAGGGTTAAAACAATGCCCATCAAGGTTCTGGTGGTCGATGACTCCGCGCTGATCCGTCAGGTCCTGACCGAGCTGCTGAGCCTCGACCCGGCCATAGAGGTGGTGGGCAGCGCGGCCGACCCCTATGTCGCACGCGAGAAAATCAAGGCGCTGACGCCCGACGTCATCACGCTCGATATCGAGATGCCGCGGATGGACGGGCTGAGCTTCCTGGAGAAGCTGATGGCGCTGCGCCCCATGCCGGTGGTGGTGGTCTCGACCTTGACCCAGAAGGGCACCGACGCGGCGGTCCGCGCGATGGAGCTGGGCGCCGTGGATTACGTCGCAAAACCGATGCTCGACATCCGCAACGGCATGGTCGGGCTGGGAGAGGAGCTGGTGGCCAAGGTAAAGCTCGCCGCCGCCAGCCGCCCGCGGGCGCGGCAGGCGGCGGCGCGCACGATGGCGCCGCTCACCGCCGACCCGCGGCTCTCTACCGCCGGGCGCATCGTGGCCATCGGCGCTTCCACGGGCGGTGTGGAGACCCTGCAGCGGATCCTGGTGCGCCTGCCGGCGACCTCGCCTGCTATCTTGGTCACCCAGCACATGCCAGCAGGCTTCACCGCTTCCTTCGCACGGCGGCTCGACGGGCAATGCGCCGTCACCGTCATCGAGGCGACGGATGGCCGGCGCGTGCTGCCCGGCCATGTCTACATCGCCCCAGGCGCCCGCCATCTGGAGCTGGTGCGCAACGGTGCGCATTATGCCTGCCGGTTGCAGGACGGGCCGGCGATGTCGGGTCATCGGCCTTCCGTCGACGTGCTGTTCCACTCCGTCGCCGCGGCGGCGGGAGGCAACGCCTTGGGGGTCATCCTCACCGGCATGGGGCGCGATGGCGCGGCTGGGCTGCTGGCAATGCGCCGCGCCGGCGCCCGCACGCTGGGTCAGTCGGAAGCGACCTGCGTGATCTACGGCATGCCACGAGCGGCCATGGAGATCGGTGCTGTGGCGGCGGAATACCCGCTCGATCGGCTGGCGGAGGAAATGATAGCCCTGGGTGAACCAATCGCGGGATGAGGCGAATGCGGCTCGAGGCGTCATGGCCTCGCTGATCGGCACCTGCCGCCAGCGCTGACATTTTCATCAAGCGCGCAATATTGCGGGCATGGATTTAATCATAGTGGCCCCGAAAACGGGTAAGCCGGTCGGTTGACATATTTGCAGCCGCCTTAAATGGCGTGGAAGGCTTCTGCCTATCCAGTCCACCAGACTTTGGTTTTATACCGCAATAAATGAGGACGGTTTGTTTATTCTGCATATGGCCCTTGGGGGGTGCCTCAAGGCAAGACCGGTACATTTTGGTCTGACAGCCGATACCGGTGGCCATATCGCCTATGTACTTGAGGCCGCTGCGAACCAAGCTCAGTCACCCGATGTCTCAGCGATTTCCCTGGTGACGAGGCTGTTCGAGGACGACCGCTTAGGCCTCGAACATGCCAGACCTGCAGAACGCCTGAACGATAAAATCCAAATTCACCGTATTGCAACATCGTGCAGGGCGTACCTGGAAAAGGAGGCCCTCGGCAGGGAGCTGCCTGAATTCAAGGAAGCATTCTGCCGCCATCTCGCTGCGCTGCCCGCATTACCGGACGTGATCCACGCGCATTTTGCCGATGCGGCAGCGGTCGCCATGCATGCCAAGGCGCGGTACGGCATACCCTTTGTCTATACTCCCCATGCTCTCGGGATCAACAAGCGCAACGAGGTCAGCCCGGATCCAGGCCTAGATCTGCGCATCGAGGCCGAGCGTCAGGCCATCGCCTCGGCCGACGCCATCATCGTCTCCAGCCACGATGAAGCCGATCAGCAGATTGCCGCCTATGGAGTCGAAGCCAGGACCCGCACCTTCCGGATGGCGCCCGGGGTGCCGCAGCACCATGGATCCCTGGCTGGCTCCGGGCCTGCCATACGGCTGGACAAGTGGCTGATGGACCCGGCCAAGCCGATCATCCTGGCCGTAGCCCGCCCGGTCCGGAAGAAGAACCTCGCCGCCTTGGTCCGGGCCTATTCCGGCAACCCGGGGCTGCAGGCGCTTGCCAACCTGGTCATTCTCGCCGGCCAGCACGATGGCTATCACGGCTCGGCCGAGGAATCGCAGGTCATCCAGGAACTCCGGCAGCTTTGCCTGGCGCCGGCCCTCCAGGGCCGTGTCGCCCTGCCGCCGCGCCATGCCGCAGCCGATGTCGCGGCATTGTACGAACGCGCCGCTGCCGGGGGCATTTTCGTGAACCCGGCCCTGCACGAGCCTTTCGGCCTGACCTTGATCGAAGCAGCCGCCGCGGGCGTGCCGGTCGTTGCCACCCGGCATGGGGGTCCGGCCGAGATCGTCGGCACCCTCGGCCACGGTCTGCTCATCGACCCGCGCGACGAGACCGCCATCGGCACGGCCTGCCTGAGCCTCCTCACCGATCCGGACCGCCACGCCCGCTTCGCGGCGGCGGCGCGGCGCAACATTCACCACTACTGCTGGTCGAGCTACGCCGGGCGGTCGATTGCCCTCTACGGCGCGCTCCGCCGCCAACCGCGCCTGCTCGCCTGCGATATCGACGGCACCTTGACCGGTTGCCCGACTGCGGCGGAGGCCTTTGCAACGTGGCGAGCGGAACGCCGGCTGCCATTCGTGGTGGCGACCGGCCGGTCCTTCGACGCAGCCCAGGCCATCCTCCGCGAGTGGCGACTGCCGCAGCCGGATGCCTACATCGTCGATGTCGGCACGCGCCTCATGCTGCCCGTCGCCGATGGCGATTGGGTGGAGTGCGCGACCTATGCCGAGCACCTCACCGAGGATTGGAACAGGCCGGCGGTTGCAGCCACATTGGCAGGCCTCGCCCTCACGCCGCAGCCTTCGGCGAATGATGGGCAGTACAAGTTCAGCTTCTTCGGCCGGCCTGATGAGGCCGATGCCATCCGGGCGGCATTGGCGGCCGCCGGGCTGGCGGCCCGTGTCATCCACTCGCACGGGCGATTGATCGACGTGCTCGCGCCGCGTGGCGGCAAAGCAGCGGCGATCGCCGCTTACGCCAAGCGCCAAGGAATGACGCTGGCAGACTGTGTCGCGGCCGGCGACAGCGGCAACGACCTCGACATGCTGGACGCTTGTGGCCATGCCATCGTCGTCGGCAATGCCGATGGCGACCTCGACGGTCTGCGGCGGCGCCACGGCTTGCACCGGGCGGCTGGACGCCACGCTGCCGGCGTGATGGAGGGGCTGGCGGCGCTGGGCCTCAGCGACGCCGCGGCATGAAGCGACCTTTCGGGTACTTCGTGCATCACCAGGGACGGGGCCATGCCGAACGATGCGCCGCCATCGCGTGGGCATTGCCCGATGACCGGCCGCTGACAATCTTCTGCGCCCGCAGCGACATCTTTCCGGCCTTGCCGGCCATGGCGACGATCTCGGTCATTCCGTCCCTGTTCGAGGCGGGCGGCGACAAATCGGCCGGCATGGACCATGTTCCCACGCCAGCGACCCTGCATTGCGCGCCGCTGGGCTGGCCTGGGATCCGCCGGGCCATGGCCACCATCGCGCAATGGTTCGCGGACGCCGATCCGGCCTTGATGATCTGCGACGTCTCGGCCGAGGTGGCGCAGTTCACCCGCATCTGCAGCGTTCCCCATGTCAAGGTACTGCAGCATGGCGATCGGGACGACGCGGGTCATCGTGCCGCCTATGAGGGTGCCGCCGGGCTGCTGGCGCCTTTCCACGCCAGCCTGGCGCAGCACGAATGGCCGGCGGCGATGCGCGCCAGGACCTGCTTCGCCGGAGGGCTCGGGGTCGAGACGAAGGTTGCCGACCGGGAAGAGGCGCGTCGGCGCATCGGCGTCCGCCCCGGGGAGGAGATGGTCCTGGTCCTGGCCGGCGGTGGCGGCAACGGCTTCAGCCAGGGGCCGATCGCCGTTGGGGCCCGCAGCCGGCCCGACGCGCGTTGGATCACCATCGGCCAAATCGAACGCGACTGGCACGCCACGGAGCCGGCGAACCTTGAGCACCGTGGTTGGGTCGAGACAGCGGCCGACCATATCGCGGCGGCCGATATTGTCGTCGCCTCGACCGGCAACACGACCTGCCAGCAGATCCTGGCGGCGGCGAAGCCGTGGCTTGCGATCCCGGAATGGCGGTACTTCGACGAGCAGCACCGCAAGGCGGAGGCATTGGCGGCCGCCGGGGTCGCCACCGTCCGGCTGCACCTGCCGTCCTCCGCTGGGGCGTGGCACCACGCCCTGGCGGAGACATCGGCCCAGCACCGCCCCCTCGCGCAGCGCGCATTGATCGAGGATGGACCGGCTGACAAGGCTGCCGCCTGGCTCGAGCAGCTTGCGGCCCGCCTGTGGTCGGGCCGCCCAAGGTGCCAACCCCTTTGCCGTTCGGAGCCTGGAGACGCATGACGCCTGCATCGGTCGTAACGCTTGCCGGAGGAAGACCGGATCACCTGCGCAATCTGGTGCATGGCCTCTGTTGCCAGACGGAGCTGCCGGCCGAGCTGCTCGTCGCCGTCATGCAGGATGCGCCCTACCGCCTGCCAGAGGCGCCGTTTCCCGTGCGGCAGGTCATGGTCCCGGCCACACCCCTGCCGCTGGCCGCCGCACGCAACGCCGCAGCCCGCGGCGCCCTGGGGAAGACGCTGATCTTCCTCGACATGGATTGCATTCCCTCGCCAAGCCTGATCGCAGACTACGTCCGGGAGCTGAGGGGCTTCGACGGGCTCCTGATGGGCGAGGTGATGTACCTGCCCGGTGGCGCAGTCGCCGAGGGATTGCGCTTCGAATCCTTCGCCGCCGCGGCGGTCCGGCATTCCGACCGGCGGGGCCCGCCCCCGGCCGGCATCGAGCGATGCGCCGACTACCGCTGCTTCTGGTCCCTGAACTTCGCCATGCGGCGCGAAACCTTCCTGGCAGCCGGGGGCTTCGACGAGCGTTATACCGGCTATGGCGGCGAAGACACCGACTTCGGCAAAGCGCTTGACGGCCAGGGCATTCCCATTGCCTGGATGAAGGGCGGGCTCGCCTATCATCAGTACCACACCCACCACATGCCGCCGGTTCATCACCTCGACAGCGTCGTCCGCAATGCGCAGCTTTTTGAGACGAAGTGGGGCTACCGGACCATGGGGCATTGGCTGCACGCCTTCCGGCTGATGGGGCTTATCGACGACACCCCGGGCAAGCCTATCCGCATCCTGCGCCGGCCGGGGGCGGAGGATTTCGCCCTGACCGGGCAACGGAGCCATCAGCCTTACGCGAATACAACCAGCGTCATCCGCATTCTGGAGCAACGGAACCTCGGCATCACCCGTGCCGCATCATGAGGATCGCCGTCCTCGCACATGTCCGGCAGCCGATCGCCGAACCCTTCATGGGCGGGATGGAGGCGCATGCCTGGCATCTGGTCGCGGGGCTCGAGGCGCGGGGCCATGACGTGGTGCTCTTCGCCGCCGGCGACAGCGATCCGCGCTTCGCCATCGACCCGGTCCTGGAGCAGCACTACGAGAAGGTCTTCCCCTGGGCCGAGCATCGCGGCAGCGCGCCGCTGATCGCCCATGTCGATGCCGGCTTCGCCGCCGTCGGCGACCGCATCGCCGCGGGCGGCTTCGACGTGGTGCACAACAACAGCCTGCATCGCTTTCCGCTGGCCTGGCCTCATGCCGGCGGCGTGCCGACGGTGACGTCGCTGCATGTCCCACCCTTCGACGCCCTGCGCTGGTTCGTGAAGGACAGCGCCGGGCCGGCGCATCGGATTACGGTCACTTCGGCGAGCCAGCTCAAGGCGTGGTGGCCGGAGGATGCGCCAGGAGAGGTTTCGGTACTCCACAACGGGATCGACCTTGCCGCCTGGCCATATCGGGCCGAGGGCGACGGTAGTGCGGTCTGGTGCGGCCGGATCACGCCGAACAAGGGGACGCATGTGGCCATGGATGCGGCCCGGCGCGCCGGCTTGCCGCTGACGATCTTCGGCACGATCGAGGACCCGACGTACTGGCGGGAGGATGTGGCACCCCTGCTCGGCGGCGGAATCCGCTACGGCGGGCATATCGGCAGCGCCGCCCTGGCCGGGGAGTTGGGCGGCGCCTCGGTCTTCCTCTTCACCCCCTGCTGGGATGAGCCCTTCGGCCTGGTGGCGGTCGAGGCGATGGCCTGCGGTGTCCCGGTCGCAAGCCTCGACATGGGCGCCGCGCGCGAGGTGATCGCCGAGGCCGGCACCTTCGCCGTGACCAACGACGCCGCGGCCCTGGCCCAGGCGATCCCCGCCGCCCTGGAGATCCCCCGCTGCATACCGCTCGCGCGGGTGAAGCGGCTCTTCACCCGGCAGATCTGGATCGACCAGTGCGAGCACCTTTACCGCCAGGTTCGCGCGGAGGCCTGCGACGCCGCCGGGACGGCACGGACCCGTAAACCTTGAGCCGCCCCATCCGGCGGCATGGCCACGCCACCGGCTTCCGCCGGAGACCGGCATGAGCATCGCCCTGTCCCGCTGGCCGTGCCGGAGCTTCCTGAACCCATCCGGACGCCGGCTGCTGATCCTGTCGCTCTATGGATACCAGGGCCTGGTCGCCGGCTTCGGCCTGACCGCGCTGCCGAACCACTTCGCCGAGGCCGGGGCGACGGTCGGGGCCATCGGCGGGTACATGGCGCTGGTCGGCCTGCCCTGGGCCTTGCAGCCGTTCTGGGGGCCGCTGGTGGACCGGTTCGGCCGGTTCCGGATGGGGCGACGGCGGTTCTGGGTGGTGATGGCACTGGCCGGGGCCCTGGCCTCGCTGGCCTGCCTGCCCTTGGCAGGGGATGGTCCGGCGGCGCTGGTCCGGCTGGGGCCGTTGCTGCTGCTGCACAGCGGCTTCGCGGCCCTGCTCGATACCGCGGTCGATGCCATGATCATCGATCGCGTGCCGGTCGAGCGGCTCGGCCAGGCCACCGCCCTGACCCGTGTCGGATTCGTCACCGGAACCGCCACCGGTGCGGTCCTCTTCGCCTGGATGATCCCGGCTCATGGGTTGGCGGCGGCGGCGCTGCTGCTCATGCTGCTCGGCACCTGCGCCCTTGGGGTCGCGCTCCTCGTGCGCGAGGCGGAGGGCGACAGGATGCTGTCGCTGCAGCGCCACATGGCCGGGTCGGGCGCCGGAGACTCCTATCGCGTGCTGCTCGGGCGCCTCGTGGCGGCGATGCGCCAGCGTAGCGCCCTGGCGCTGCTCGCGCTCTGCATCGCCGAGGAAGCGGCGACAGCGGTCTTCGGCGTGCACCTGAGCGTTGCGATGATTCAGCGTGGCGACTGGGACGCAGCCTCGCTGTCCCGCCTGCAAGGCGGGCTTGCCCTGCTGGGCGGCACGGCCGGTGCCCTGTTGATCGGCCACTGGTCGGATCGGATCGGGCATTACCGTGTGCTGTACTGGCTGCTGGCCACCTGTGCCGCCGCCTATGTCGCTGCGGCGGTGATGCTGATGCTGCCGCAGGCCGCTTGGCTCAACGGCATCGCCCTGGCCTTGTCGAGCGTCGTGCCGGCATTGGCCTTCGTCGCGCTGGCCCCGGCGGTCATGCGCAGCAGCCAGGGCGTCGGCGCGGCCACCCGCTTCGCCGTCTTCATGGCATCGCTGAACCTGGGCGGCATCCTGGGCTCCGCAGCCGCGGGTCTTGTTGGCCAGGCGCTATCATCCTGGCAGATCGCTCTGGCGGGAGCTTGCATCTTCAGCGCTTGCGCGGTGGCAGCTTCACACCCGCAGCGCCTGTTCAATGCAGGCGACGACAATGAGCCACAGAGAAAATCACATCATAAGTAATTCGAAACTTAGCGTGATGAGCCCGCAATAATAACATTTCGCGTCGCTGGGGGCGCTGGAGTTGCAACTACTCCTCCTGTTTACGTGATCCGAATTTTGTCTGGCGCTTTTCCAACCCGCTCCAACCTTCGCGCTTGTTGAGGAAGCGGGTGTGGAATGTCAGAAACTGTCAGGCGGCGTCGGGTTGGTGTGGCCATCGTCGGGTTGGGTGGTGCTGTCGCAACGACGGCAGTCGCAGGGGTTGAGTTGCTGCGGCGTGGCACGAACCGGATGGATGGGCTGCCACTTGCGCATGTCGCGGTTCCTGGCTTCGCCGGCTACGAGGATCTGGTCTTCGGCGGCTGGGACATGAATGGCCAGAGCCTGGCCGACGCGGCATCCGAGCATCATGTCCTGAACGACAACCAGCTTGCCGAGACCTCGGGCGCGTTGTCCGCCGTGAAGCCTTGGGCCGCGGTGGCCAGCAGCGCCTTCTGCCGGCGCATCGAGGGGGCCAATACCCGCGAGGCGAATGGCCATCGCGCGGCGATCGGCGCGATCATCGAGGATCTCGAGCGGTTCAAGGCAACGAACCGGCTCGACGACCTCGTCATGATCAACCTCGCGTCCACCGAGCGCACGCCTGCCGATTCCGCCGCGCTGCGCAGTGCCGATGCCTTTGAGCGCGCGCTCGATCGCGACGACGCGGATATCGGCCCCGCCATGCTCTACGCCGCGGCGGCGATCGAAGCCGGCGTGCCCTATGGCAACTTCACCCCCTCCGTCGCTGCTGATGCGCCTGGGCTGACCGAGATGGCGCATCGCCGCGGCGTGCCGGTGGCCGGCAAGGACGGCAAGACCGGGCAGACCTTGATGAAGACGGCCCTGGCCCCGATGCTGCGGGCACGGTCGCTGCACGTGGACGGTTGGTTCTCGACCAACATCCTCGGCAACCGCGACGGCCAGGCGCTGGAGGACCCGGACAGCCTTAAGTCGAAGCTCGGCACCAAGGGACGCGTCCTGGATTCGATCCTCGGCTATCCCGTCGAGGACCACATCGTCGACATCCGCTACTACCGGCCGCGCGGCGACGACAAGGAGGCTTGGGACAACATCGACATCAGCGGCTTCCTGGGCCACCGCATGCAGATCAAGGTCAATTTCCTCTGCAAGGACAGCGTGCTCGCGGCGCCGTTGGTGCTGGAGATCGCCCGCGTTCTCGATCTGGCGCGGCAGCGGGGCGAGAGCGGTCCGCAGGAGCAGCTCTCGGTCTTCTTCAAGGCGCCGATGACTGCGCATGGCCGTGCACCCGAGCATGCCTTCCACGTGCAGGAACGCATGCTGGAGGACTGGCTCGGCGCTGCCGCTGCGGAATGAGCATGACGATGGCTGACCTGGGCCGGCAAGCGCCGCCGGCCCTCATGCCGTTGCTGCGCATGCTGGGCGACCTCAAGCGTATCCGGTCCGCCGGTCACATGGGGTCCATCGCCGCACGGCTTTTCGCTGCAGCCTGGGCAGGGGTCGCAGCCGGGGTGCCGGTCGCCGATGTTGCCCGCCGCACCGTCGCCGACGCGCTTGCCGCCACCCAGCTCGGCGACCTCGATGCCGCGGCGCTGCAGACGGCCGGCATTCCTTCGGAGGAGGTGCGCCGCATACGGGCCGAGGCCGTCGCCGTTGCGGCGGCCCCGATCGATGCCGGGCTGCAGCAATGGCTGCTGGAGGCACGGCCCGCCCCGTCGGCTGGATTGCCGCCTGCTTTCGTCGCCCGGCTGGCAGCGCAGCCCCGGGCCGGTGCCACCTGCCCGGGCCGCGGTCGCCTGGTGCTGGAGCCGCCGGAGGATCATGCCGAGCATTGCGCCATCGTCGCCATCTCGGGCGTTATCCTGGCCCCGGTCTGGGGTGCGCGGGTGGAGACGGTCTTCCTCGCCGCACTGGCGCATCATCTGCACAATGCGCTGCTGCCCGATGCCGGCTTCGCCGGTGAGGTGCTGCTGGGCGAATGGCTGCAGCCTGCCATGGCGCGGGCGACGACCCTGGCGCTCGACGATCTCTCCCCCAGCCCGCGCGCGGCGGTCGAGGAGGCCTGTCGCATCCTGCCGGATGCGACGACGCCCGAGGGTCGTGCCTTCCACGCGGCGGATACGCTCGACCGGGTGCTGCAGGTCGAGCACCATTTGCGCGCCGCGGGGACCAGCATGGACTTCGTCTTGCAGGAGATGGAACTGGTTCATGCCGGGCCGGTGAAGCCCTTCCAGGATGCGGTGCTGGTCCGGATGGGGCTGGCGGCGTGACCAAGCCGCTCATGGCCGATACCGCGCACTCGGTCCGCGACGGGGATGGGGTGCGCTGGCCCGCACCGGACGGCATTCCCTACCTGAGATCGGGGCATCGTGCCTTGGCCGAGGCAGCCCTGGCGCGGCTGGACGCCGGGGACCGGGAGGGCGCGCTGGTCCTGCTGCTGGCCGACCAGGACGACTGGTGGCGCGGCCCGCTGGCCGAGCCCGATGCCTTGCGGCAGCTGGTCCGCAGCGGCACCACGCTCAGCCTGCGGGATGCGATGCAGCTGCTGGCCTGGGGGCCGGTTGCCGACTACTTCGCGCATCGCTGGTCGGATCCCACTTTCCTTGCCGGCCTGGCGCTGGTCGAGGCGCACTGGACGGCGCCGCGCCACGCCTTCGAGCTGGCCTGCGGCATCGGTCACCATCTGCGCGAGTTGTCGCGGCACGGCATCGCCGTCACCGGTGTCGACGTCGTCTTCGCCAAGCTCTGGGTCGCCCGGCATTGGGTGGCACCCGCGGCACGGCTGCTCTGCCTGGATGCGGCGCAGCCCTGGCTGGTCACGGATCGCTTCGATCTCGTCGCCTGTCATGACGCCTTCTACTTCCTCGAGCCCAAGCCGGACATCCTGGCCTGCTTGCGGGCGCTGCTCGACCCTGGTCGCGGCGTCCTGGCCATCGGCCATGTCCACAACAGCGAATGCGACAACCTCTCCGCCGGATCTGCGATCTCGGCCGAGGCCATGGCGGCCCTGTTCCCTGAAGGCATGCTCTACGACGATGCCGAACTCACCCGCGCCCTGGCGGAAGATCGTGCCCCACGGCCCTTGCCGGCGCGCGGCCTTCGCCGGGTCGAAGCCTTCGCCGTCGCCGACGGCCCTGGCCTGCGGCCGGCCCAGGCGGTGAGCGGCCTCCTGGGTCTGCCGCCGGTCGGAACACTGTTGCGGCGCAACCCGCTCTATGGCGCCGGCGGCCGGATCGCCTGGCCGTCCGAGCGCTATGCCCGCGAATACGGCCCGCGCGCCACCTATCCGGCCGTCAGTGCGGTCCCTGACTGGGTGGCGTTCGATGCAACGACCGCGGCGGCGGCACGTCGGCGCGAGCTGGTCGACCTGCCGGAGGGTTGGTGACGATGCTGGATAGCACCTCCCCCTTGGCCCTGACCTCGGGCGATGTCCTGGGATGGGGCGTCATCGGCTTCGGCTGGGTGGCGCGCGATTATGCCGTGCCAGGATTGCAGGCCGCTGGCGGACGCCTGGTTGCGGTCGCCGACCCGAATGCCGTGGCACGCATGGAGGCAGGGGCACTGGGCGCCCGGGCCTATGCCGATACCAGCCAGCTGCTGGCTGATCCGGCCGTGCAGGCGGTCTATGTGGCGACGCCGAACCATCTGCACCGTGCCGCGGTCGAGGCCGCCGCGGCCGCTGGCAAGGCCGTGCTCTGCGAGAAGCCGGTGGCGGCGACCTTGGCCGATGCCGAGGCACTGGCCGCGGCGGTGCGCCGCACCGGCATCCGCTACGGCACCGCCTTCGACCAACGCCACCATCCCGCCCATGCCGCCGTACGCAACGCCATCGCCGCCGGCACGATTGGCACCGTCACTGCGATCCGCATCGCCTATGCCTGCTGGGTCGATGCCGGCTGGACCCGCGACAACTGGCGTGCCGACCCGGCCCGGGCCGGCGGTGGTGCGCTCATGGATCTGGCCCCGCATGGGATCGATCTCGTGGAGTACCTGCTGGGCGAGCCACTGACCGAGGTCGCCGCGCTGACCCAGCAGCGGGTCCAGGCCTATGCGGTGGACGACGGCGCCATGCTGATCGGCCGCACCGCGTCCGGCGTGCTGGTTCAGCTGCATGTCGCCTACAACTGCCCCGAGGCACTGCCGCGCCGGCAGTTGGAGGTGCTGGGCACCACCGGCCAGCTGATCGCCGAGCGCACCATGGGCCAGACGCTGGGTGGCACGCTGCATCGCATCGATGGCAGGCTTGGCCTGCGCAGCCTGATGCCGGTGCCCGATGCCGAGGCGTCGCCCTTCGCGCGGCAGATGGCCGCCTTCGCCGCTTGGCTGGGCGGGGAAGGGGCGGCGGATGCCTTCTCCATCGAGCGCGACCTGCACACCATGCGGCTGCTGGCCCGCGCCTATGCCGCCGCGGAGAAGAATGCATGCCGTTGAAGCCATACGCCTGCGCCAATTGCGGCCATTGGCAGCGCTACTTCGCGGCGCCGCCGGATTGCCCGGTTTGCACCGATACGCGCAACGACCTGCCGGAGGATGGCTGGCGGTTCCTGCGGGTGGAGGAGGTGCGGCCGATGCTGAAGGGGCACTGGCGCCGGCTCGACCGTGACCTCGTCGCCTTCTCGACGACGCCGCCGCTCGGGCTGAACGGCACCGGCTGGCTGCTGCTGCACCCGGATGGCAACGTCGCCTTCGAGGCGGCGCCCTTCTACACTGACGAGATGCTGGCCGAGATCGACCGCCTTGGCGGCATCCGCTTCCTCGCCGCCTCGCATGTGCATGGCTATGGCGCGCTGTGGCAGCTGCAGGACATCTTCAAGCCGGAGGTGCTGGCGATCCAGAAGGAGGATCTCTGGCTCACCAAGGCCTTCCGCGTCACCTGGCCCTATGATGATGCGCTGGAGCTGCGCCCGGGCCTGACGCTGCACCATGTCGGCGGCCACTACGAAGGTCAGGCGGTGCTGCATGATGCGACGCGGCGCATCCTGTTCTGCGGCGATGCCTTCAAGGTCGACCAGGATGCCGAGGGGCACAACACCGCCGTCTCGACCCACAAGGCCTTCCACAAGTCGATCCCGCTGACCCCGGCCGAGATCCGCCGCTACCGCGCCGTCATCGCCGGGCTCGACTTCGACACCGTCTGCACGCCCTTCGAGCATGCCCCCGGCATCGGCCGCGACATCGCCCTCGCGGTGCTGGACGACCAGCTCGGCGGACCGCCCGGCGTGCGGCACATCCCCATCGATGAATTGCTGAGGAGAACCGCAGGATGAGCGCCAGCCCCGATCTGCAGGACGTGGCGGCCGCCTTCCGCGCCACCATGCCCGCCGACTCCCATGTCTCCGTCTTCCCGATCGACGGGCTGGACCGCATCGGCATCCCCGTGGTGCAGGCCAACCTGATCGTCCGGGACGAGCCGGCCACCACCGGCTACGGCTATGGCTTCACGCCGCTCGAGGCCGAAGTCGGCGCGCTGGGGGAACTGTGCGAGGAGGTGCATGTCGGCGCCTGGGTGAAGCGCATGCGCGGCACTGTCGCCTCCTATGCTGCGCTCTGCCGCGAACGCGGCGTGGCGGGCGTGGTCGATCCGCTGACCCTCTGCCTGCCGGCCGGCAGCGCCTGGACGCCGGACATGCCGCTCACCTGGGTGGAGGCGCAACGCTGGCCCTCGGGCGAGCCGGTGATGGTGCCGCGCGAATGGGTCGCCGCCTATCCCTACCAGCTCGGCGAGCCGGCCAAGCTGATCACCCCGATCACCAACGGGCTCGGCGCCGGGCTCGACCTGCCGCATGCGATCGCCCATGGAATCATGGAACAGCTCCAGCGCGACGGCAACGTCGTCACCTACCGGGCGCTCGACCAGGGCGTGGTGGTGGAGCCCGACGCGGTGGAGGAGCCGGAAGTCGCGGCGTTGCTGGCGCATATCCGCAGCCTTGGCATCGCCGTGACCGTCAAGCTCGCCGGGACCGACTTCGGCATTCCCAACCTCTACGTCGTCGGCGACGACCATGGCACGCCGACCGTGCCGGTGCAGGTGACCTCCTGCGGCGAGGCGGCGCATCCCGACCGCGCCCGCGGCCTGCGCAAGGCGTTGCTGGAGTTCTGTGGCTCGCGCTCGCGCAAGGCGGCGACGCATGGGCCGATCGACCTGGTCCGCGCCGCGCTGCCGGCCGATTACGTCGAGCGGCAGATTGGCGTCGCCATGCTCGAGGAGGAAGAGGGCCGGGCGCTGGAGGCGATGGCCGAATGGGTGGGCCAGGATGCGGCGGAGCTGCGGCGCCGGCTCGGCGGCAATGTCTTCTCGGCACGGCGGCACGTGCCCTTCTCGTCGCTGCCTACCACGCCGGCGGCCGAGCTGGCCGATTCCGGCGACCGGCTGCGCTTCCTGACCGAGCGCCTCGCGGCTGAAGGGATGGAGACCCTGGTGATCGACTGCTCGCCGCCCGGCAGCCCGGTGAAGGTGGTGAAGACCATCGTGCCGGGCCTGGAGAGCGAGACGATGAGCTACCACCGCATCGGCTGGCGCGGCGTGGTGCGGCTGCGCGAGCGCGGCGATGCGCTGCTGCTGGATGCGCCGCGCGAAGGCGCGCAGCGGGTGCGGCTGCGGCCCAAGGATGAGGCGAAGGCCGGCGGCCCCGCCTGGTTCGACGTGGCTCTGGCCGAGCGGATCGTCGGCCGGCTCTATCCGATGTACCGCGAATGCGGGACCTTCTCGGCCCAGCTGCTGATGCAGAAGCGGAAGGCGGCCTGAGCATGGCGCTGCGCTTCGCCTACAACACCAATGGCGCCGCCAACCACCGGCTGGAGGATGCGGTCACCCTCATCGCCGAGGCCGGCTACGACGGCGTGGCGCTGACCCTCGACCATCACCACCTCGACCCGATGGCCGAGGGCTGGGTGGCGCGGACCGAGGCGCTGGGCCGGCTGCTGCATGCCAAGCGGCTCGGCTGCGTGATCGAGACCGGGGCCCGCTACCTGCTCGACCCCCGGCGCAAGCACGAGCCGACCCTGTTGACGCCGAGCCCCGAGGGAAGGGCGCGGCGCATCGCCTTCCTCGACCGGGCGCTCGAGATCGGTCAGATCCTCAATACCGAGGCCGTCTCCTTCTGGGCGGGCGTGCCCTTGCCCGGCGTCGACCGTGGCGAGGCCGGCAGCTGGCTGCTGGACGGGCTGGAGAAGGTGGTGGCCCAGGCCGGGCGGCGCGGCGTCACCGCGGCGCTGGAGCCGGAGCCGGGGATGCTGGTCGAGACGCTGGACGACTGGGCGCTGCTGCGGACGCGGCTGCCGCAGCTCACCCTGGCGCTCGACCTCGGCCATTGCTTGGTGACGCAGGAGCGCGAGCCGCCGGCGGCGGTGCGGGAATTCGCCGGGCAGATCGGCACCGTGGCGATCGAGGACATGCGGCGCGGCGACCATACGCACCTGCCCTTCGGCGAGGGCGACATGGATATCCCCGCCTGCCTCGACGCGCTGGAGGCGATCGGCTTTTCGCGGCTGGTCTGCGTCGAGCTGTCGCGCGAGAGCCATCGCGCCGACCGGATGATCCCGCAGTCCCTGCAATGGCTGCGCCGCTGCCGCAAGGAGAGGACCGCAGCATGAGAATCCTGTTCTGCAGCCGCCGCTTCTTCCCCGCCATCTCGGGCATGAGCGTCTATGCCGTGAACCTGCTGCGCCAGCTCGTCGCCGCCGGGCACGACGTGACCATGGTGAGCCAGTACCGCGGCGATGCCGCCGGTACCCGGGTCTATGGCGGCGGCCCGCCGCCGGAGGTGCCCGGCGTCAAGGTCATCGGCCGGCAGTCGCTGGGCGAGGAGGCCTTCGCCGAGCCGGGCGGGGCGGATTTCGAGCGCGACGTCGAGGACATGGTCTCGGTCATCCGGGCCGAGCACCGCAAGCAGCCCTTCGATCTGCTGCATGCGCAATACGGCTATCCCAATGGCTGGGCCGTGCTGCTGGCGGCGCGGCAGCTCGGCATCCCGACCGTCGTCTCCATTCAGGGCGGCGACGGCCATTGGGTCGGCTCCTGCTGCGAGACCCACCGGCTGGGCATGCTCAACGTGCTGAACCACGCCAATGCCCTGCTGATCGGCTGCGAGAGCTTCGCCCAGGAAGTGGTGGAACGGCTGGGCGTGGCGCGGGAGCGCTTCACCATCGTGCCGGGCGCGGTCGATACCTCGCGCTTCCACCCGGCGCCGGGCCATGTCCCGGGCGAGGCGGCGGATCCGGTGCGGCTGTTCTACCACGGCCGCGTCGACCGGCGGAAAGGCTCGCTCGACATGATGGAGGCGCTGGCCCTGCTGCGCGCCCAAGGGCTGCGCTTCGCCGCCACCGTCTCCGGCATTGGCCCCGACTATGACAGCACGCGCGAGCTGGCATCGAAGCTGGGCCTCGACGTGCGCTTTACCGGCTATGCCGACTACGAGGCGACGCCGGCGTTGTACCGGGAAGCCGATGTCTTCGTCAGCCCGACCTATGCCGAGGGCTTCAGCAATACCATCCTGGAGGCCATGGCCAATGGCTTGCCCAGCGTGTCCTGCTATGCCGTCGGTGTTGTGGACTGCCTGCGGGACGAGGAAAATGGCCTGCTGGTCCAGCCTGGCGATATCCCGGCCCTGGCGGTGGCGCTGCGCCGGGTGATCGAGGATGCGCCGCTGCGGCGCCGGCTGGCCACCACCGCGCTGGAGGAGTGCCGCCGGACGTATTCCTGGGAGGCGGTCGGCCGGCAGATCATGGGGGTCTATGCCGCGGTGCAGGGGAGCAAGCCCGATACCGGCTTCGATCCCGTGCTGCCGCGCGATCCCGACTGCCGGTTCCGTGCGGCGCCGCATCTCCTGTGACCGGTCGCGCGATCGCCCTGTCGCCGCACCTGGATGATGCCGCTTTCTCCTGCGGCGGAGTCCTGGCGCGGCTGGCCCAGCTGGGCTGGGACGTGACGGTCGCCACGGTTTTCACCCGGTCGGAGCCGTCACCGACCGGTTTCGCCCTGGCCTGCCAGCTTGATAAGGGATTGCCGGCCGAGGTGGACTACATGGCCTTGCGGCGTGAGGAAGATGCCGTGGCCTGTGCCGCGCTTGGCGCCCGCCCGCTGTGGCTGGATTTCGCGGAAGCGCCGCATCGCGGCTACGCCGATGCGGCCGCCCTGTTCCGCATGCCGAGGGCGGAGGATGAGGTCCTGGCACCGCTTTGCGGCGCAATTGGCGATCTCCTGGCCTCCTCGCCCAGCCTGATCCTGGCACCGCAGGGAATCGGCGGGCATGTGGATCATGTGCTGGTGGCGCTGGCGTTGCGGCTGGTCCTGCCGGCCCTGGCCCCGCCGGTGCTGTGGTGGACGGACTTCCCCTATGCCATGCGTCCCGGCAGCCATCCGGCCCAGCCCTTCGCGGCCGAGATGGTGGCTTTGCCGGAACGGGTCGCCACCGGAGACGCGGCGGCTCGTCTCGCCGCCTGCTCCGCCTACAGAACCCAGCTGGGCTTTCAGTTTGGCGGTCCGGCCGGACTGGCCGAAGCCCTGCGGGCCGCAGGTCCGACCGAGCGCGTCAGGGTGCAGGGACAGGCGCCGCTGAAAGGTCTCTGGGAGGCGCCGACGCCATGAGAACCGCCGCCGCTCATGCCGCTCCCGCCATGCCCGTGCTGGCCGACCCGGGGCAGCTGATGGCCCGGCGCGAGGCCTTGGGTGCCGCGCATGCCGCGCCGCTCGCCAGCTATGCCGCGGCGCTGCGCCGCTCCACTGGCCAGCCCGTCCCGGATGCCGACCCGGCCGATGGCGGTGTCGCGGCACGGCTGTTGCTGCTGCTCGAGACGCCGGGCCCGGCGATCGGCCGTACCGGTTTCGTCTCCCGCGACAATCCGGCGCCGACCGCGCGGAACCTGCGGCGCTTCCTGGCGGCTTCCGGCCTGGCACGGCGAGAGACCCTGATCTGGAACACCGTCCCCTTCGTGATCCACGCGCCGGGTGCTGCCAATCGGGCGCCCTCGCGCAGGGAACGCGAGGCAGGGCTGGCGCTGCTGCCCGGCCTCCTGAAGCTGTTGCCGGAGCTGGCGGTGGTGGTGCTCGCCGGGCGTGCCGCCGCCGCGGCGGCGCCCGTGCTGGCCGTGCTGCGTCCGAGCCTGCCGGTTCTGCGCATGCCGCACCCCAGCCCCACCTACGTCTGCACCAGCCCGGCCGTGCCGCAGCGCATTGCCGCCACCCTGGCCGAGGCCGCGGCGACACTCGGCGACACCCATCGGAGCATCGCAGCATGAGTGTGGGATCGGCCATCCTGGTCACCGGCGGCGCCGGCTATATCGGCAGCCACGTGGTGCTCGCCCTGCTCGATGCCGGACTGCCGGTGGTGGTGCTGGACGACCTCTCGACCGGCAGCACCGCAGCGATTCCCCAGGGGGTGCCGCTGGTCCGCGGCAGCACCGGCGATGTTGCCTTGGTGCGGGCGGCGCTGCGTCGCTACCGGGTCGAGGCGGTGGTGCATCTGGCCGCCTCGCTGGTGGTGCCCGACAGTATGCGGGATCCGACCCGCTATTGGCGCAACAACGTGGCCAATACCCTGGCCCTGGCCGAGGCCTGCGTTGCCGAAGGGGTCTCCCGCCTGGTGTTCTCCTCGACGGCGGCGGTCTATGGCATTCCGGACCGGTTGCCGGTCGACGAGACGGCGCCCTGCCGGCCGATCAACCCCTATGGCGCCTCGAAACTTGCCGCCGAGCAGTTGCTGCAGGACACCGCGGCGGCGCATGGGCTCGCGGTGGTCGCGCTGCGCTATTTCAACGTGGCCGGTGCCGACCCGGCGGGCCGCGCTGGGCAGCGCACCCTCGGTGCGACGCATCTGATCAAGGTGGCCTGCGAGGCAGCGCTCGGCCAGCGGCAGGTGGTCGCCGTCTATGGCGAGGACTACGACACGCCCGACGGCACCGGGGTACGCGACTACATCCATGTCACCGACCTTGCCCGCGCGCATGTCGAGGCGCTCCGGCATCTGGCGATGGGCGGCGCGGGGGCGGTGCTCAATTGCGGCTATGGCCACGGCCATTCGGTGCGGGCGGTGCTGCGCGCGGTGGAACAGGCGGCGGGCGTGGTGCTGCCGGTCCTGGCGGCATCGCGGCGCCCCGGCGACCCGCCTGCCATCGTGGCTGCGGCCGGGCGGATCCGGGCACTGCTGGCCTGGCGGCCGGCCTTCGACGATCTCGATCGCATCGTTGCCGACGCGCTGGCCTGGGAACGGCGGATGCTGGCCGCCACCGGTGGGATGCAGCGGACCTTGTCGGCCTAGGCATGGGACCAGCATCGCTGTCGCCGGAGCGGCTCGGGCTGCGCCGGGTCATCCTTGCCCTGCTGGTGCTGGGCGTGGCCGGCGGTCTCGTCGCGCTCGGCTGGATCGTGCTGGCCGGGGGAGGCTGGACGGTCTGGGAGGCGCTGATCCTCGTCTGCCTTGCTGCCAATGCGCCCTGGCTTGGGCTGACGGCGGCGACCGGCATGATCGGCTTCGTTCTGCGGCTGGTTGGCCCCGCCGGTGCCGCGGACCAGGGGGAAGCGTCGCGGATCGTGACCCGTACAGTGCTTGCAGTCTGTGTCCGGCTTGAAGACATGGACGCGGTTCTGCCGCCCTTGACGCGGCTGCTGCGGGATCTGCGTTCATTCCCCGATGCCGAGGACCGTTTCGTGCTGGCGATCCTGTCCGATACGCCGGACGGGAACGCGGCCGCAGCCGAGGCAGCGGCCGTGGCTCACTGTGCCGCCAGCTTCCCGGGCGGCGCGGTGCGGTATCGCCGGCGGACCGAGAATACCGGCTACAAGGCCGGCAACCTGATGGAATTCCTGGACGCCGGTGCGGCCGAAGGCGAGTTCGTGCTGGTGCTGGACGCGGATTCGATGATGTCGGCACCGGCGGTCCGGCGGCTGGTCCTGCACATGCAGGCAGAGCCAGGCCTGGCGATATTGCAACCCACCATTGGCGGCCATGGTGCGGATACGCCCTTCACCCGGCTCTTCGGCTTCGGCCAGCGGCACGGCACGCGCGTCTGGGCGACCGGGCAGGCCTGGTGGCAGGGGCCGCAGGGTCCCTACTGGGGCCATAACGCGCTGATCCGCATCGCGCCCTTCCGGCAGCATGCGCGGCTGCCCCTGCTGCCGGACGGTGCCGCCATCCTCAGCCATGACCATGTGGAGGCGGCCCTGCTGCAAGCGGCCGGCTGGGCGGTGCGGGTGCTGCCCGAGGATGCCGGATCGGCCGAGCGGCATCCGCCCGATCTGCAGGCTCTGTTCAGCCGCGACCTGCGCTGGGCGGCCGGCAACCTGCAGTACCGGCATCTGCTGCGGCGGCGCGATCTCGGCGCGCTCGGCCGCTTCCAGATGCTGCAGGCGATCCTGCATTATGCGCTGACGCCGCTCTGGTTCGCGCTCCTGCCGTTGGCGGCGGTGAATGCGGCGACGGGTGGCGGGGAGGAAACCTCCCGCGGCGCGTTGCTGGCCTTGCTGGCCTGCGGTGCCGTGGCCCTGAACCTCCCGAAGCTTGCCGGCTTCGCCGAGGCTTTGCTGCGCCCGGCAGGCCAGGGCCGATGGCGGCTGCTGGCGATGATGGGGCAGGAGGTCCTGCTGGGGCTGATGGTCGATGCCATCGCCGCCTTCGACCGGACACGCATGCTGCTGCGGCTGGCAGGTGGCCTGGGCCAGGGTTGGGAGCCTCAGGCGCGTGCGGCGCGCGGCCTGCGCTGGGCGGAAGCGGGCCGGCGGTTCGGCCCGCAGATGGCGGCGGGCCTGTTGCTCGCCGCTCTGTTCGCCAGCGCCGGGGCATTCGCCCTTCTGGCGGCCCTTCCGGCCCTGGCGGGGCTTCTGCTGGCGGTTCCGGTGGCGGTGCTGACGGCACGGCCCGACCCGGTACGCCCGAGGCGGGACGACAGCCTGCGGCAGAGGCCGGGCAGGGCAGCGACTTTCGATGCGCGCCCCGCGTTGCGGGCATCGCACGCCCGGGCGGGCGAGCCGCCAGGGCCGGCCTGATCAACCCTTGCCTGCGGCTTGTACAACCGGGGAGGACGGGTCACATGCCGGTCATGAAGCAGATGTCCCGGACCTACCGCCGCGCCCTCGTCACCGGAGCGACCGGCGGCATCGGCGGGGCCCTTGCCCGTGCCTTGCCGGTGGCGACCGACCTGTTGCTGACCGGGCGAAACGCCGAGGCGCTGGCGCAGCTTGTGCAGGAGCTGGCGCGTCCCGGACGACGGGTGGACGTCGTGGTCGCCGATCTCGGCACCGACCCAGGCCGGGAGGCAGTCGCCGTGGCGGCCGAGGCCTTCGCCATCGATCTCTTGATCTGCAATGCCGGGCAAGGCCCTTTCGGCGATTTCCTGGACGCCGAGGAACCGGCGTTGCGCGACACCGTCTCGGTGAATGTCATGGCGCCGTTGGTGCTGTTGCACCGGCTGTTGCCGGGAATGCTGACACGGGCTGCGGCCGCCGGACGGCGGGCTGGGGTCATCGTCACGTCGAGCGGGGTGGCCTTCTATCCGGTGCCGCGACTGGCAACCTATGCGGCTTCGAAGGCCTTCAGCCTTTCCCTGACCGAAGCCTTGGCGGCGGAACTGGACGGTGCGCCTGTGGATCTGCTGGCGCTCTGTCCGACGGCGACAAAGAGCCATTTCGCCGAACGCTCGGGCTATGGCCCGAGCCTGCCCGGAGCGCAGGATCCCGCGGCGGTGGCCCGGGCCGCCCTGCAGGCGCTCGGGCGTCAAAGGACGCTTACCCTCGGCCCGATCAGCGGCAGCGTGCTGACGGTGCCGGCGCTGGTCCGGGCCGGCATGGCGCAGGCGATCTCGCTGCTGGTGCGGCGGGGCGACGGGGCCCGCTCGCGGCGTCGCTGATGGTCGTTTCGCCACTGATCCTGACGCTGCAGCTCGAACCCGCTGCCCAGGCGCGGTTCGATGCCGAGCGACGCGCTCATTTTCCACCTGAGCGGAATCATCTCGCCGCGCACCTGACGCTGTTCCACCATCTGCCGGGCGAGGCGATCGGCGCCATCGGAGACCGGTTGCAGGCGGTCTGTGTGGACCGGCCTTGCCTTGCGATGGAGGTGCAGGGGCTATGGATGATGGGGCGCGGGGTGGCGTACCGCCTGTGCGCGCCTGATCTTGTGGACATGCGGGCCGGCCTCGCCGAGGCCTGGTGGGAGTGGTTGACGCCGCAGGATCGCCAGCCGTTGCGACCGCACATCACGATCCAGAACAAGGTCGGGGCGGCCGAAGCCCGCGCCTTGCACGGACAGATGCAGGCCGCCTTCGCGCCCTTCGGTGTCCAGGGAATTGGGTTGCTGCTTTGGCATTACCGGGGCGGCCCATGGGAGCTTGCGGCGGCCTATCCGTTCCGTGGCACCCAAGCCTAAGGCGGCAGGCACTGCCTTCACACAAGGCGTACCCTGCTAGCCTGGATTATGCGCGAAGGCTGACGGGCATGG
>NZ_JAUFPN010000305.1 GCF_030409335.1 Paeniroseomonas aquatica | reverse complement strand
CCAGGCGGAGCAAAGCGTTTAATCGCGTACAGCTTCTAACGAAATAGCTATTAATTTTACGGCGCTTATTGAAAATCCCCATCCAGCAGCCAAAGACGTGCGTTTTTTCGTAACTACCATTCTGACCGATGGCTCGATTTCGGAGACATCAACAGTGCTCACGGGCGGATCGAAAATATTGCATACGTTCAATTTATTTGGGTCAGCTAATGCTCGTTGCTTACGCATCGGTGCAAGGTTGGATGACCCTGCATCTACGGCCGCCTACGCTTGGCCCATGTTTCGGGAATCCTACATTAAAATTACAAAATGACTTTAAATGATATCCACCGAATCACCTGATGAGCAATTGTTGTTTCAAATAAAATATTATATTGCCAGCAAGTCACAGGGAGGGATGAGTTAATGAATATCGTTAATAAAGTACTGGTTGGAAAAGATGATTGGTTGTTTCTTACCAATGCCTCTAACAGAGTCATTGATCAAATTACAGGCGACTACAAAATTCCAGAAAATTTTCGCGATAAATGGAAAGCTTTATTTGATCTACGAAAGCTTAAATCACAAGAAATGAAGTTTTCTTATGTGTATTCTATTATTCCAAATAAAGAATGCGTCTATTCTAAAGAATTACCAGCCAATATTAAATTGTCTCGCCACCGTCCTGTATTCGACGTACTAGCTGCCGCTGAAGGTCTGGCAAAAACGTGTTACCCTCTAGAAATACTACAGGAGAAAATGGCTTACGAGGACGTATACATTCGGGGTGATACGCATTGGAACCACCGCGGAGCCTTCTATGCCTATCAAGAAATTCTGAATTGCGCAGGAGTTCAATGTATTGATGAAAGCGCATTAAAATTTGAAAATGTTCAAATCGATGGCGATCTAAGCTCAAAATTAGGATTTAAAACTGAAACGGTTCGAGGCAAAATTTTATGTCCTTCTTTTACATGCCTTGAGAATAACAACGTCCCTAATATTGGGCATCGCGTGGTCTACCAAAATTCAAAAAAAGGGTTACCTAGTTGTGTCCTTTTTCGAGATTCATTCTCAACGCATATGCTTGAGATGTATGCCCAAACCTTCGGACGTCTAGTTTGCTTGTGGCAGCCAAATCTTGATTATTCGGTAATTGAGGCTGAAAGGCCAGACGTTGTATTGAGCCAACAAGCCGAACGATTTCTGGTAAACTGCCCAAATGACTTAACGGGAAAGACAAATACGGAATATGTAGCTGAGAAAAGTCAGCAGCGATTATAATGGGCCAGCATCAAAACGGGGTGGGGGAAATGTTATTTTCGCTTTTTGCTGCCTAGTTTATTATTAACTTTCCACCCATTCACTTGATGTCCGAAAAATTTTATAAGACGGGCAGCTACGCCCTCACGCCAATCCCCACTGTCACCACGGTCACCATGATCCTGCGCGCAGGCCTGCACATACATCACCAGGCTGCCGTCCCGGGTGAAGGCCGCGTGATCCACCATCGGTTCGTAGAAGCCCAGATCCTCGTCCAGCAAAACCATGGTACGCCTGCGGCCCGGGTCGCCGTATGGCTGGTCGATCAGTGTCAGCATCAGGCGGTTGCCGTGTTCGGCACTGCGGAATATGCATAGCGCAACGCCATCCCGACGCACCAGCAGCGCCGGTCGGCTATGGGGTAGGGGTAGCGTGCCGAGGCCCTGCAGGCTGAAGCGGGTGACGAATTCGCTGACCGCCGCAGCCCGCCAGGCGCCGCCCTCCAGCCACAGAAGGTGGTATTGTGGAACACCTGCGGCATCGTTCCAATAGGTTAGCGCCATCGGATTGCCATCCACCCCACAGGCCGCGGCACCCTGGTTGATCAGGTTGGCGCCAACCGGAACCGCCCAGGTCCGCGGTGCATGGACCGGCGTAACCGGAAGCGTCAGGCCCACGCCATCCAGGCTCGCCAGGCTTCGCAGGTCCGGGGCGGCGACGATCAGGTCCAGGCCCGTATTCGCCACATCGCCGGCTGTCGTGGCATCCCGCGCCAAGCGCCAAACACAGAACAATGCGATACGCCCATCCGGCAGACGTACAGGGCGATTAATGTAAGGACCGGCTGTCGGCTGGCCGAGCCGCCCGGACAGAAGGGGCAGTTCGTCCTCGATGAAGGCTGCGGCTTCATCGTTCCAGCGCTTGACCCGCAACTCACCCGCCCAAGGCCCACCTTCCCGATAGAGCAGCCGCAACTCACCGGAGCCGGGATCGTGCAGCAGGGTCGGATAAGTGAAACGCATCTGCGGTCTGCCATCCAGCGGAACGGCTTCCGGTGCGGCTCCATCGAGCAGCGGCGACACTCGGACATGGTAGGCGATGGAACTATGGGCACCGAATACCGCATGCACGGCCCCGGAGGAGTCCACGCCGAGGCTGATGCAGTTATGCGCATCATGGGGCACGATGGGGCAGGCGATGGTCAGGCGGCGCTGGGGCACCAGGGCGCGGTCCAGGTGTTGCAGGACCACATTGCCGTCTGCATCGTAGAAACTGACGACGCATCCGTCGGTCACGGGCACGATTGCATCGTGGCGAAAGGCAACGCAGTTCACGCTGCTGCTCGCCCATGCTTCGCCTAAAGGAATGATCTGGTCCGGCATGCGACCCCAATGACCTGGTCAGGGGGAATGTTGATGCATGCAGGTGGATAAGTCGACAAGGCTGCGTCGCTCAATGCATTAAGCGGGTCAGGCAATCGCCGCAAAGGCATCCGCCGCAGCGGCTGTGGGAATCAGGAAATTCCGCCGATCGAAGGCCCGGTTCTGGTCGCCGCAGAATGGTCCCACGACTCCCGCATATCGCAGCCCACGGTGGTGGGCCAGGTTGGCGAACAACACGGCATCCCCTTCCCGCTGTTCCGGGGCAAACTCAATCAAGGCCCCCCCGGGCGCCAGAAAGGCCGCATTGGCCAATCCGGCACCTAGTGCTCCGGCGACCGCCTCAGCACCGGCGAACAACGCGAGCTGATCGTTGAAATTCAGATCTTGGGGAAAGACCCGCGTGAAGCCATAAGTTTCGGCAATAGCGAAAACCTCATCCTCATTTTCGATTTGCCGCGAAGCTGACTTCGATCTGGATACGAAAAGCCGGCGTCCCGCACCGGCGGCCAAATTTTTTACGCGTGCCCGCAACATATCCATGAGTTGTAAGGCGTGCCACGTAAAGGTGTGGATATTCGCCAGACCGCGCGACGGCATCGCAAGTGTCTCCCAACTTGTCGCCTCTGCCGAAAGCAAGGCCAACCGTCCCGGTTTAACATCAGTTGCGGTAAGCATATCCCGCATCCATGGCGTCAGATCGGGCACCAGCACGACCGATTTGCCTAGTGATTCGAAACGATTTGCCAACCACAACCGTGGCAGTGCCTCCATCAGCCAATGGAAATAGTTGGCATTGGTCTGGATGCCGAGCACGATGGCGCTGCCACGCTGCGGTATGCTGGGTGGGAAGTTACGCTGGACGACCCTTGGCTTTATCTCATTGAAGCCGTACCGGCCGACTTGGCCATAAGCACGGAAGGAATCCACCAACAAATTATCGTCTTGATCTGCTACAAAGAAGCCCTGTGTCAGTACCGAGCCTCCAGGGATCGACAGCAAGAAGCTTGGCCCTAGCCGGGTTTCGACAAAAGTTTCGAAGCGGAGACGCAACTCTTTCTCAGGATCAGCCACTCGCTGGTCGACCGCAAAGTATGCCGGTTTTGGCCTTGGCTCTAGGGCTGTGCCCGGAGCAACGACCAACTGGCTTGGCTTGGCCATATCCAGCGTGTTCTGCCGCGGGAAATGGTCACGGTTAACCAATGTGAACTGTCGGCTCAAACCGGAGGTAGCAGGCTGGTCAAGCCCCATCGTTTCTTCCCACGATTGCCCGTGCCTTCTCGATGGGGCCCGGGCGAGGCCACTCTAGACCAGATCACAATACCAGTGCCCGTCGCACAGGAAGCCCGTGGAGATGGGTTCAGCCGACCAATTCAACGGCCGAAGCGGTTGAGTCATTCATACTATTGTCTGCAACCATGCGCCGCAACAGTGCATCCAGCACCGAGGCTTGGCCGCCCTGCCTAGTCTGGGCCAATGCGTGCCGCAGGCCACGCCGTCGCAAGGTATCGCATCGGTGTCGATCCACCGCCAATTCCGTGATTGCCCGTACCCAAGCCAGGGGAGCATTAGGCAACACTAAGGCACCCGCGGAGGTCTCCCCGACCGGCTCGTCCGGAAACTGACCGCGGAGCACCACTAATCCTGCCCTGGCACAGAGCAAGGCCCAGTGCTGCGACAAGCCGGAGGAACCAGGCAGCACTGCCAGCCTGCAAGCTTCTGCCTGGTCCCGGAAGGCCATCAGCAGAGATTTTCCTGATAATGCCCGGCCGGTTTTCATTGTAACGAGCCGTGCTATGCCCAGTGCGGCAAGGTCCTCAAAAACCGGCTTGAGACCTTCCAGATCTGGGTCATCATCGAAGCCAATCACCTGGAATTCGGACGATGACGTGGCTGCTGGACGGACCCAGGACGAGGCATCTAGCAGTAGAGGCAAGCGCGTCGCAGTGACCCCGGCTGCCTGCAACAGTGCAGCAGCCTGCTCATCGCCCGCGATCACGACAGCCCCGGCCCGCACCAGGGTCCAGGCGGCCTCAGCTTTCGGGTCGTCGGTGTTTAGCAAAGCCGCCGTCGCTTCATCGACCTCGACCAGCACCGGCAACCGGGCCGCCGCACAGCGGGCAAGCAATGTCGGCACATGCCGTGGCCGCACCGCGCCGGCTGGCAGCAATACGGCATCGGCCGGTCCCGTCCCAGGGTCTCCGAGCGGGAAGGACGGCGCCACTACGCGCATCACCACCGGCCGGTCCACGGTATTCGCCAGGGGCAGCGGCAGCCGGATCGGCGCCAAGCTACCCGGCTGTTCCATCACCAGGACTACGGAGGGCCGTAGCTCCGATGGGGCAGCGAAGCAGCGACGACGCTCCATGATCTCACGGTAAAGCAGGTCGTAGCTGACAGCCATCGCACTTGCATCGTAATGACGCCCGATGCGCTGCTGCCAGTCCAGCACTTGGTCTCGGCACGCCCGCACCCCGGCTCGGTCACGTTTCAGTTCCAACAACCGCGTCAAAATATCAGCTGGATCGGCGTCACGCTCAATAAGCCAGCCACCGCCATCGGCGCTGATCCTTTCACCAACCGCACCCAGCGCTGTGCCGAGTACCGGCAACCCCACCGCCCAGCATTCGGTCAGCGTATGGCAGTAAGTTTCCGGCCAGATCGACAACACCGCGCCGATGTGCGGTTGGATGGCTTGCACATGGGCAGCGAATTGGTCCCGCTCATAGCGGCCATGCAGGATCACGCCGGGGCGCGGCACTTCCAGCACCTGGTCGACCGCACCAAGGACATGGAATTCGATTTCACGCTCGAGATCGAGCGCGGCGACCGCAGCAATGAGGCCGGCGCCCTTCGCGGCCGAAATATTGCCTGGCACCAACACTCGGAGCGGCTCGTCGAGCGTCGCCTCAGCAGCCAGGGATGCCATGCTGGCGAAGCTGCGGCCATGCGGGATCAGCCGCAGTCCCCGCTCCGCCAGCATTGGGAAGGTATCGAGTAAGGTCTCCCGCGCGAAGGGCGAGGTGGTGACGAAGGCGTCGCAATGGCTCAGCGCTTCCGCCATCATTGCCTGCCAGCGATGCACGAAGCGATGACGGAGCGGCGGCATGCTGCCCGCGGGCCAGAGTTCCGCAGTGCAATCCACCATGCCCGCAGTGCAGCGGCCTCCACAAAACTGCTGCTCGGCGTCGAGCAATTTCACCGTCGGGCATATCGTGTAGAAATCATGAAAGGAAAAGACGACCGGCAAACCTAGGGTGCGGCATACCGCCGGCAACCCAATTCCATGCCAGGCAAGATGCCGGATATGCACTAATTCAAAGCCGTGGCGCAGCAGTAAGCCGGCGACGATCTGGTCGTATTCCACCGAGCGATGGGTCGCCGGCTCCATCGGACGGGTTAAGCGGTGGCGCTCTACCGGCTCCGTGACGTCATGCCGAGACAGCACCACATCCTGTCCATCAGTCCGAAGCACCCAAGGCTCATAGCGATCGGCCAACGCTTTCATTAGGTCGCTATTGGTCTGCGGCGTTCCACCGCTTTCGGTCGAGATGACAAAGAGCACCCGCGGCCGCGGCGCGGCTGCTGTCTCCCAGGCATTTTCCAGGGCGCGGCGGATCCGCCAGCGGATAGTAAGAAAAGCCGGATCGGTGCGGAACATCCGAACCATTGACGCATACTCTGGATAGCGGGTCGCTAGCACCGCCCTGCCGGCCTCCATATGTGCAAACCGGCTCTGCCCGAAAGAGGCGGAGCGGCGGTGCCAGACATAGGTGCGGTCATCAACCAAATTTTCGAAGCCGGCACGGCCAGCCCGCATGCAGAAGTCGTTCTCCTCGCCATATCCTCGCGGGAAGGCTGCTGTATCAAAGGCCCCGACCGCATCGAGACAAGTACGGCGAATATACAGGCAGAAGCCGTTCCCAGTGGGAACCGAGGGCCAGAGCGCGAGCGCCGAGTGTCGCACCAGCCGCGCCATATCGGCTGGGCCAAGCCACTCTGGAAGCGTGTTGTCGATATTGAATTCCGGCACCGAGAAAGCGCCAGCGTTGTTAGAAACCGCTGTCACGGTACCGATGCGGGGGTTGGAAAAAGCCGCGATCCAAAGACTTTCCAGCCAGCCCGGCCCGACCAGTGTATCGGAGTTCAGCAGCACGACATCGTCGGTCCCAGCCAATTCCAGGCCAAAGTTGACAGTATTAGTGAAGCCAAGATTCATCGCGTTACGATGCACCGCAATGCCCGGCCTGCCCTCCCAGGCTTTCAGCACACAGGAAACTGCGGGGTCGGTGCTGGCATCGTCGATCAAGATCAGCCGGGCGGCGCCAGTTGTATGCCGGGCCAGGGCCTCAAGACAGGCGGCAAGATCATCTGCCGCGTTGTAGATCGGCACAATAATGGTGACTCGGGCCATCCCGCCGACAGGAAGCGTCGCCAATAGACTGCTATGATTCGTCTGCCAGGGTGGCAGATCAGTCAATTTATCAGCGCCCCGCAATGGCTCCCGCGCCTGCCCTGGGCGCACCTCAACGGATAGCGGGTCGCCGTCCCCTGGATTGAACCACGGCAAGGCAACCCGGAAGGCGCCACCAGTCAGCCGCTGGCCGATCCCGGCGGCAGCCAGGTCTTTGCGCGGTGTTGCGGCCGGCACGGATTGCCAGCGGGTGCTGCCCAGCAGCAGATCCACCATGGGGGTATCGCCACCTGGATCGGCCTCGCCGGCCCAGCCTCTTGCTTCCCCGGGCTGTACCCGTTCCAGCTTGCCTTCCATGCCGCGAGCCACCTGAAGCACGCGATGACCAATCTCGACCCCGCCAGCCAGCAACGTGATGCCATGTTGGGCACCGTCCATCAGGTTAACGCGCGGATCGGCGGCCCTGACCGCCTCCCCGAGTTCATGCAGCGACCGCCTAAAGCCGAAGCGCGATAGGTCTCGTCCATCGTCGAAAGGCAGGTCCGGACGATACTGGTCCAAAGTGATCGGCACCACGATCCGCTCATCCACCAATAGCACCGGAGCTCGATCGTGCCGGTCTAGTACCCAGCCCGCCACGCCGGATCTGTCAGCTTGGCCGAAATGACCAAACGGTACAAAGGGAACTGGCTGTAGCAGTCCGGGCCCAAGCGGCACCATGGTCTTGCCGAAGGAAATAGAGACAACGGCCGAGTCCCAAGCCTTCCCGTTTGGGATCAATAATTGAAAACCGCGGCCTTCCGGAAGGTCCTCCTGGGCCGCAAGGTCCGGCCGATCCTGGAAGCGGCGCAGCGGCCAGCAAATGTCGGGCTGTCCCTCGGCCATAAGCCATAGCTTGGCAGCCCCGGGCAGCAACACCTCCGGCGCGGCGCGCAGCCAGCCGCCCAGCAGCACGACACCCTCACCCTGAGCGCAAACCTCAATATAGCCTTCGGTGATGCCGCTCGGGTTCATGGGCCGGCTCCATCAAGCTGAGGCATCAAGGCCCAGGCCTGCCGCAGTTCCACCAAGTGGCGCCGCATCGCGGCATCCCGCTCCGGTTGGGGACCGAAGCGGCGGCGCAGCGTGAAATGCATTGCGACCACCTCGGCAAAATGCCGTGACCGGGGTGTGCTGCCTGTGACACTGGCAGAATGGCGGCGATGCTCATTTAAGGGGGCGGCAACGAAATGGACCATACCTCCTGGCTCGCAGGCTTCAACATAGGTCCTCCAATCGCCGGCGCAGAGCCACTCCGGCATCTCTGGCTTCAGCCGTGCTAAAGCAGCAATCAGAACCGACCGCCGCCAAAGCGTCGCACTGGCGGACACCAGCAAGTTTCGGGGGCAAAGAAAACGCTCAGCAAATTTGGCGGCGTCGAATACCCCATCTTGTGCTAGGCCATTATCGCCATGGGCAGCATAATAGGCTTGGCTATTAGCAGCTGTGGCTTCCCCTTGAGCACCGATCGCACTGGAATCGCAGAAGGCCAGGATTGCCTTCGAGTCGCCCTCGAACCGAGCTACAAGGCTGGCCAATAGACTAGGCGTTGCCCGATCATCGGCTTCCGCAATCCAGGCCAAGTCGGTGTCCATCTGCTCCAACCCTAGCTGCCACTGCCGCAGGATATTGCCCGAGTTGATGATACCGGCATGGGCGATGACCGGGCAGGTGAAATCCTGGAGCGCCACTTGGGCAATATCCCAACTTCTGTCGGTCGAGGCATCATCAAGAAAGACGACCGAATCTACAGGCCTGTCTTGCATACGAATGGAAGCCAGGCGTTCCGGCAAATATTCCGCATAATTGTAGTTGGGGACCAGCACGCCAACAGTCGTCACTGCACCATCCATCACCGCTCAACCACGCCATCCGTGGTCTATGGAGAGCCGCCCGTGCCGAGCATGGCGTCAACCGACCTCTACCTCTGGTATCATGCCGGATGCCCTACTGAAAGTGTTCAGGCAGGGTCATCGCTGCGTAGTCCGGATTGTGGACACCTACACCTCGGCCGCGGAACAGAGCCTGCAGGTCGCCGCCTCTGGTGCAATGGCCTCATCTGGACATATAACCATTTAGTGTGAAATTACTGGAGGTTCGCGCGTTTTACGGGAGAGTTGCATGATTTCCGGCAAGGTCGACTATCTAAGGAAGAACACGATCGCCGGATGGGTGAACAGCACCGGCCAGGAGCGGGCTGAGGTCCGGATCACCATCCGGGGCGAACGCCATGTCACCCGTGCCGACATCGAGCGGAAGGGGACGAAGACGCCGGCAAACATCTTCGGCTTTCGCCTGGTCCTGCCGGAGGACTTCACCACCGCAGCGCTGTTCGACGGCACCCTGATCGTCGAAGCCAAACAGGAGGGGGAGACAGTGCGGCTGGGCATCTGGGACCCCTTGGCAATCGCCGCCAAGCTCGATGCCTTGGATCCGACCATGCTGCAACGCGCGCTGGTTTTCCTGGAACCTGGCCGCCGGGCGCTGCTGGAGCAGGCCCTTGCGACGAAAAGGGATCTGGCACCGGCCGAGCCGGTGACGGCGCTCCTGAAGCCGGCCGATTTCGACGAGGAATTCTATCTCGAAACGCATAAGGACGTGCGGACGGCGGTGGTGCGCGGCACCGTGCAGTCCGGCTTCCACCACTACACGCTGTACGGTCGTGCCGAAGGCCGGCAGTTGATGCTGGCACGCCTCCCAAAACCATAAGGTCCCTCAATTCCCATGGCCGGACCCGGGCCTCCTCCATGTCACCGATGATACCGAGTGCTGCGAGCCAGAGGAGATCATCCACCTCCGCCACCGCGCCGGCACACCACCACGCCAGCAAGGAGGTGGTAGGCGTTGGATGCAGGCCATGGCCGCTGACCAGCAGTGCCGCCTGCAGAATGCCGGTAGGCACGTGGTGGTCCAGAAGAATGGTGGCCATACCCGGCAAGGGCGGCTCGGCGCGCGTACCAAGATCAGCTACAATCAGGCCACCGATCTCTTGGGTACCCAGTTCTGAAGCCATTTCCGGCGACCAGACATTTTCCCCGCGGCCCAACACCCGGACCTCGGTACGCCGCCCACAGCGTTCGAGTGCGTGGGACAGAATGACCGCTGACGAGAGCCCGTCCGCATCGTGGTGGCCAAGGATCAGGATTGGCCTCTGGGGGCAAACGCTTCCAGCGCTTTGCGGAAATCATGCCGACGAGCTGCCATCCAGGCTTCGTTCGGACGGCTATTTTCGATGCTTGTGTCCGACAAGAGTTAGCTGATCCTTTGCAACGGATGGCGGTGTCGCCGCCGCATCAGTCGTAAGAAGGGCTGTAGCTCCAGCAAGGTTCCAGCAGTCAAACCACGTTTCCAACGCAAGGCCGCCGGGTTGGCGGCGACGCGAGAGCTGGTGCCGCGCGGAGGTGTGCCAGACCTTCGGCATCAAGCGGAGCGCCCTGATCAATGCCTTGGCGCGGAGCGGCTGGTCGCCCGGGGTAACGGTCTCATCGCTGCCGAAGAGACTTCACGCTAACCCGAACGCAAAAAGCCCCATGACCTCGTATTGAGGTCATGGGGCTTTGCGGATCCTCCCTATGGGAGGACCTTGGGGTGGCGGCTACAGTGCCGGCGCTGAGGGCCGGTGACGGCCCCGCCGGCGGTACGCGAGGACCTTGGCCTGGAAGGCACGGAACTCGGGTATCCGCGCGAAGCGCGCGAGGTAGCCGCCGTAGGTCAGCTCGGCATGGCACGCCGGGCAGACCAGCCAGCCATGCTCCGGCCGGTTCAGGCCGCGATGGAAGACGTGGTCGAACTCGGCGCCTGGGATCGGCTGGCGCGCCAGGGTGAGGACCGGCGCGATGCCGCAGCAGGGGCACTGACCGAGGAAGGGCTCGGCCGCGGTGACCTTGACGATGATGGTCCGGGTTTCCTCCGAGAAGCGGCGCCTTTCGCCCACCAACAGGTCCCGCGCCGAAAGCTGCAGGAGCATCAGGTCGGCGGCATGCCGGTCGAGGATATCGAGCCGGTGGTGCAGCCGCTGGAAGTGCTGGGCGATCTGCTGGGCCATCAGCTCGATGCTGGTGGCCAGGGGATCCTCCGGTCGCTCCATGGCGGCGCGGAGGGTGGTGTCGCACCAGCGGTGAAAGGCGGGGGCGAGGTGGCGGGCATAGGCCAGCGCGAGCGGCCAGTGCCCCCAGGTCCCGCCCTGGTGGCCGCGGACGGTGGCGATGAAGCCATCGGTGTCGAGGTGCCAAATGCCGGTGTGGCCGGCATTTGCGGCGACCGGCTCGTCAAGCTCGGTCCAGTGGATGCCTGCGTGGGCACGAAAACGTCGGGTCTCCTCCAGGAGCAGCCAGTCGGAGGGGCGCCGGTTCGCCGGGCGGTCGGCTGCCTGCCACATGTCGGTCAGGTTCAGCATGGTGCCGCGGCGGCGGATGGGCATGCCCTGGTAGCTGAGGCTGTCGATGGGGGTCATGGGGATCTCCAACAGCGGGTTTCGGCCCGTGCTCAAGCGGGCCGCGACGGTCGGCTCGGAGCTGCCGAGACCACGGGAGACGGGTTGGGATCCGAAGGGGCGGCAGGAGGGCCCGGCCGCGCGATGGCGGCCGGGCCCGGCACGGCGGCCGGCTATTGGCCGGCCGCCGCGCTGCCTGGCGCGGGCTTGGCCCGCGCCGCTGCCGCACGTATGCGGCAGGCCGGCGCAGCATCCCCGGAGGGATCCGCGGCGGCGCCGGGTAAGCCTCGTCCACGCCGCCGTCCTGCCACCGCTGGCAGGGCAAGGGTTCGCAGCAGCGGCCGGCTCAGTGCCGGATGCGCGGTGCCGGGCCCGTGTAGCGCCCAGGAGGGCGCCACACGGGCTCCGCCGCGACGGGGAACGAGGGGGAGACGAGAGGCCTGCGACCCGGCCCTGGGCCCGCTCAGGGGCGGTGCGGGACGGCTGCCAGGAATGATAGGCGATGGAAGCGCGATCCCGCGCCGGCCGGCTTGGTGCTCAAACCCTTCCGGGGTGATGACCCGGACTGCGTTGCTGTCAGGGGAGCGAGGGTGCCGGCGAGGTCGCACCTCTCGTGCAGCATAGATGGCGATGCCACCGTTTCATTTCAATATACGAATTGGCAGGAAATGAGTTGGGGCCGGAAATATCGGCGTTGGTGGTGCAATGTGCTGCCAGCGCCGTCGGAAACAATCCCATAGTAACCTTCGAGATTCACCGATTCGCCATGTTGGGAAATTGTCGTGGCTAGTCCTGACCGACGCCTGTTGGAATTGCTCACGCCGGTCTTCCGCGGTTATGCCGAGGAGGTCGAGGCAATCCTGCCGCCGGAACTCCGATTGAACTGGCGCAAGGCAGTGGCCTTCACCCATCGGGCCAAGGGGCGCAAGGCTCTCGATCATCGAGAACTGCTGCTGGCGATGGCTGAGCTGGATACCGACGAGACGCGCCCTCCCCGCGACCTCGCCACCGCGGTGCTCGCGCGATTTCCGGTGGCACCGGGAGCAGGTCTGGAAGCCCGCAGCCACGTACAGTTACCGGATGGCTCGTACCCGGCCCGCAAGGACCTGCTCGACCGGCTCACTGATCAGTATGGCGATGAAAGAACGGCCCTCCTCCAGGAGATCGCCGTGGCGCGACGCCTGACCGATCGAACCCGCAAGCGGGCCGACCGCATCATACGTGAGGGCATCAGCGTGCCTGCCCCGGGTACCGGACGCAGGCACGACGCCGTCTTCGTGGCCAAGCTGGGCGCGTTGCGCGACACCAAGCGCATACCGCGCGTCACCGCGAACCAAGTTGACCAGGTTCGCAACGCCATCAGGAAAGCTTCCAAGAAACCCTGACAGCGCTTGCCGCCCCGCCCGGGCCGATGTCCTGCCGGCAAGAGCCGATGTGGCGCCCTCGGAGATAAATAGGGGTATTTGATCTCCTGGCGATCGTTCGCCCGCCTCCCCCAGGGTTTGGGCGCAGTCGCGGGAAACGGATCGAGACCGCCAGACACGTTGCTCCGACATGTTCGAAGCCTGGCCGATCCCAAGCCCTGCGGGTGCGAAACCCAGGGATCGATCATTCATCATGGCAACAAACGATACTGTCTCCTCCACTCGCTGCGGCATCGCTGCAGCGCTGATGGGCTCGGACACCTGCAGGTTCTGGCAGGCGGCGCCTGTGCCCTCTCCTACGAGGGAGGCCCGGCGGTGAGCCGATGTTCAATTCCGACGGTTGCTAAGTGCGAGCCGATCGGCTGCATGCCGTCCAACGGCCCAGCCTCCAAGCCTGACGCCGAAGCTGCGGCGTTAGAGCCCGCGTACAGCACTAGCTTCAAAGAAATCCCGGCGGCTGTCTTCGCCGCACTGGTCGGCCGCACCCTGCGGACCCTACGCAACTGGGACGAAGCCGGCCTGACGCACCCAGAAATGCGTAACTCACGCCGCTACTACGGCGCCACCGACTTGGCAGCTGTGGTTGCGTCCGGCCTGGGTCGGAGGGGGCCACGCGAAGGCAGCGCCATCAGGCATCTGAGCATGAATTGGGATAAAGGCGCCTAAGTGATCACTGGATTAACGCAGAGGCCTTATTCCCAAATTTCCGTCCAAAGCGCTATGATGCAGGAAGCAACGATGAGCAATCCAATGCGAAGTTTCCCAACCGTCGGCGAGGTCCTACTGCTAATCCCGGAATGGAAAGACCTGTCGCTGGCCCTGCGCAGCAGCAAGGCTTCTGCCTTGCGGATGCTCTGTCGCATCGACGGCGAGAAGGCTCCGAGCACCGTACGCCTCGATCCGGCGACCTGCCTGCCGGCCATGGACGGCGCGAGCTTGGTCGCGCTCGGCATCAGCAAAAAGACCCATCAGAACTATCGTGCCGCTCTGCGGCGCGTGCTGCGGCGCCTCGGCATCCTTGCCCCTGCCCACAAGCGCGAGCCTGTCACCGATGCTGACTGGGCGGCATTGGTGCAGGCGCTGCCAGCACATTTCCACCCGCATCGCCTGCGCGCCTATATGGGCTTCTGCGCTGCGGAGGCGATCGCACCCGGCAGCGTCACCAACACCACTCTCGAGGCCTACCTGCGGCACCGCATGGAAAGTCATGGGGGCCCGAACATCCGCTCGGACGTGCGCGAGGTAGCACGGCAGTGGAACAAGATGCGCACCCTCATTGCCGGCTGGCCGGACACCGTATTGGCCCTCGGACCGCCCGAGGGACGGGTCCAGGCGCTACCGTTCTCAGCCTACCCGGCAGCACAGCCCGAGGTCGAAGGCTACCTCGCATGGCTCGCACAGGGCCCGGAAGACGCAGCCGAGGATGACGACACGGCCCACGATCCAGCGAGCCCCGAGACGATTGGCACCCGCAAGAAGGGCCTCAGGCTGCTGCTCTGGGGCCTCGCCAAGACCGGGTGTGCGCCGGAGGCGCTGACGCTGGCCGACCTGATGCGGTTCGAACTCGCCCGGCAGACGTTGCGATGGCACCGCCAGCGGCTGGGCAAGCCCAATCCGCGAAAGCCGACCGAGATGCTGCCGACGCCAGGCACGGCGATGCTTGCCGACACGCTCCGGTCGCTGGCAGTTTATTTCAAACTGACGGGCGAGGCCGATGCGAGGTTCCGCCGCATGCTCGCGGTGTACCGCCCGAAGCCGCAGCGCGAGATCACCGAGGACTTGTCCAGGCTGCTCGATCGCCTGGCCGATCCGGAGGTCGAAGCGAGGCTTCTGCATTTGCCGCGGCTGCTGATGCACAAGGCCCTTCGCCAACGGGATGGCTGGACCAGCAAGGACGGCGTGGACCACCCGCCGAAGCCCATGGAGAGCAGCTGGACCGCAGCCCTTGCCGTGGCGATCGAGATTGAACTCCATCTGCCACTGCGCATCCATGACCTGGCGCGTCTACGTCTGGACCAGCAGCTGTCCGTGACCCAGACGAGTGGCCGCCGGCCGCCGGAGGTGCACCTCCGCGTCGTTGCCAACAAGAACGATCGACTGGTCGAGACTTGGCTGCGTGGCGAGGCGGCGGAGCTTTTCGTCGAATATCTCCGGAAATTCCGCCCCCTCGGTCCCCATCCGGCAACAGACTGGGTCTTTCCCAATCGCGACGGGGAGGATCACGCCCGTGCCAAGAACGCCTTCTCGGCAGCGATCACCGATTCCATCCATGAGCACACCGGGGTGCGGGTGAATGTCCACGCGTTCCGTGCTTTTGCCGCCGCGCTCATCCTCGAGGACAATCCACATGCCATCGAGGATATCCGCGCGCTGCTGGGGCACGCCTCCTTCGAGGTGGCGCTCCGGCACTACCGCAGAACCAACCGCAAAGGGGCGGGAGAGCGGCTAAGCGAGGCGATCAGCAAGCGCCGGTACCGGGCCAAGGCCAGCGTGTCACCAACCGGGCTGGCGCTCGACTTGGCACAGCGGCGCCGGAGGACCGCATGACAGGCCTCCCCTCCATCCGGTCGATCCGCCGTGAGGCATGGCCCCTGACAGATCGCATGGCCCTCGAGCGGGCCCTGACGCCGGACGACGACGGATCGGGCGAGTGCGGCCAAGCGGCCCACATACGCCCGGCGACCCTCGAGAGCTACATGCAGACCTATGGTCAATGGCTGGATTTCCTCGCCCGGACCGAAGCCCTCGACGAGGCCGAGGGCCCGGGCGAGCGGGTGACACCGGCACGGGTGGCCGCGTGGCGCCGCGAAGGCAAGCTCCGAGGCCTGGCGCCCACCAGCCGGCGGCAGAGACTGGCAAACCTTGGTGCGATCCTGCGCCTGCTGGTGCCTGACCGTAACTGGAGCTTCGTCATCCGGCCCGGGAACAGGTCGCTCAAGCGGGCGATTCGGGGTGGGCCGAAGCCTTTCATCGTGCGCGATGTCGCTGAGGTGTTGGTCCATGTCCAAAAGCTTCATCGCCAAGGGCTCGCGGCTGCAGACGGGCCGGAGAGATGGCGTGCGCTACGCGATGCGGCCTTGTTGGCGTTGTGGCTGACCCGCGCCCCGCGTGTGGGCAGCCTCGTGCCGATGACGATGGACCGGCACATCGCGCTTGGCCCGGACGGCATCTGGACACTCCGGTTTCCCGGCGAGCACACCAAGAACGGCCGGATGCTTGATTATCCGCTCGATGCCGAGCGGTCGACGATGCTGACCGACTATCTCGAGCACGCCCGGGCGCGGTTTCCCAAGGCTGGAGCAACCGGCCTTCTGTGGATGGGAATGAAGGGCCCAATGACCCGGGAAGGTTTCCAACAGATCGCCAAGCGCCGCACGCTTGCCTGGTTCGGCAAGGCAAACGGGCCGCATGCCTTTCGGAAGTGGTTCCGGGCCACCGCCGCCCGTCGCTCCCCCGAACTCGCCATGGATGCTGCCGACATCATGGGCCACACCGCCGAGGTGTCCGTGCAGGACTACTCGGAGGCATCCGGCCTGCATGCGGCGCTCCGGCATGGGGATCACCTGGCCGAGCGGCGGGCGCGTCATGCCGGCCGGGCCGAGCGCGCTTTTGCCGCGGAACGCGCGCGTTGGGAGGAGGGTGACCAATAAGCGCGGGCCCTGAAGAGTACGCCTGACACCCTCCTCCTGCGGCACATGCCGCAGGAGGGGCAAGTGTTGGCCTTGCTTGCAGTCCCGGAAGATATGCATTGGCTTGAGCGACCGCTCCCGGTGGCATCTGCGGGCGCCAATAGCGCCAGCATCACTGCATCTTGCCATAATGGCACCTTGTGCGGGAACTCTGCATTCGAGACTTTGTCAGTCCCATATGCTGTAACGGCTACCGCTTGTTGAGCAAAAGGATGTTGATCAAGGCCAGGAGTTCCCGTCTGTCATATTCATCCGATCCATTCGGCCATTGCTCCGGATCCCGGTTTGCATGGGCGTGGCTTGCATAGAGCGTGTCGCCCCGTTCCTGGAAGGCTACGTGGTAGATCAACCGTCCTGTCCAACTTCGTCGCAGAAACAGCCCGCTGTCCTTGAAGTAGATGAACCATTTATTTTCCATCTCGATCGGACTGAACCCTCGTCGGATCAGGTAGGAATCGAAGGCTGAGAAGGCGAGGTCCAACGTGATAAGCGACTTCCGGGCAGGCATCGGAAGTCGCTCAGTGCCATGAGCCGTTTCGGTTGATCCGGACAAGATGTACGCCGCGTTGGCGCCGAAGGCGCGGCGCAAATAGTCCTGGGGATCGGCGATCTTATCGGGAATACCCTCAGTGGCGCCTGCTGGAAAGCTGACCCAGTCATCGAGAAAATGCTGCGGTGGAAAGCGGGAGAGAAATTTGCCGCAATGCTCGGTCAGCCAAGCGAAATCGACGTCGCGGATGATCGCGGTCCGGTCCTTCCCCGCGGTATCACGGTAGGTGCCGATCAGATGGGTTTCATGATGCATGGCGACGCGAATGTCGACTTTGACGTCCCTGGCTGCAATCGGATGCAGCGCCGCCACGAACTCTAGACGGAGGTTGCGCTTGCCGGTCTTCAACGGTGTCGCCGCAGTGACGAAAGCCGGCGTGCACGACCAGGACGGAGCCTCTGGCCGCGGCCCTGGGATAGATTGCCACGCGTACCAGCGGCCTGGGCGGAGGACAAAGAGGCCTTTCGACATTCACGCTCCTTCCTGGCGCGGCAGCGTGGCGCTGCCGATCTCCATGGCGCGGCGAGCCATGGCGAGGGCGCCGGCGCGTGAGCGGGCAGCGCCAACGAACCGTTCCCGGTGGACGAACACCGCGTCCGGAATGCCCGAAGCCTCGACCAGTGCCGCGTCCAGCAGCCCCGCCCAGGCCTCCGGCAGCGGCAAGCGCTGGGCGTAGGAGCCACGTTCCGGCGGCATGGCATCCACCATCCAGTTACCGGTTGCGACCGGATAGACCGCATAAAGGACCGGCAGGCCGTATTCGAAGACTGGATCCTGCCAGGGCATCTTTCGATCGATCTCCATGATGCGTGGATCGGCCGACCCCCGATGGGCCTCGAGCACGACCGACATGGCGGCGAGGCGGGCGTGCACCGCCTCCATGCGCCGGCGGAGGAAGCCCTCGACCACCTCCGATGCCCGCAGGAAGGCAGCATCCTCAGCGGCCTGGTCGCCCGTGGCCGGCGTGTTCCAGCGCAGGTTGCAATCCTCGACCACCGAGGAAAGGCCCAAGGTGTCCTCAGGATGATTCTCGCCGTGGTCGATCTCATCGATGCGACGCACAACATCGCGGTCGATCTCAGCGGCCACCTGTGCCACGAGCGCCACGTCGGCACCTGAAGATCCCAGCAGCGCTGCCACTGCGGCCTCGCCGTGATGCCGCCAGACCAGGCCTGCGGCGCTCAAGGGTGTACCACCCTCCCGTACCGGCGCGCCCCGTTGGTGGTGGTCAAATCGGCCCGCTGCGGCATCGTAGACGGCGCCGACATCCCAGACAGTGTCGGCCTGGATAATGGTGGCCTTGTCGCGGGTGCGTACCAGCTTGTGGTCGACCCCCGTCTGCCCAAGACCGTGCGCCAGACGCAGCACGACATAGGCGAAGGCGTCGTCGAGATGAAAGGTGCCACTGTGAGTGACGAAGAGAGGGCCGGGTGTCGCCGTCAAGGGCTGCTCCTTGTCGTGTTGGAAATGGCGCGGATCGCCAAGGCATAGGCTTCCTGCTCTGGGGTCTCGATGGCGCCGGGACGTGTCTTGCGAATCCTGCGCACGGCGTCCGCTGCCGGGACACCGAGTTCGGCAAGGAGACGGGCAGCGATGGTGCCGGTGCGCCCGAGGCCGCCGCGGCAATGCAGCAGCACCTTGCGACCCTCCGACAGGTGCGCCCGCAGTTGCGCGCCGGCGCCGGGCCAGCAGACCTCGAATGCCGGTCCCGGAATGTCCACGTCCCGGATCGGTGCGTGATGCCATTCCATCCCGAGGTTCTTGACCGCCTTGCCAAGGCCGGCGACCCCATACTTCGCCAATTCGGCCTGTTCCATCAGTGTCAGCACGGCCACGGCCCCCCACTTGCGGACCTCGGCCAGATCCAAGGCCAGATCGCGCACCCAAGCGCCGCTTGCCGCTACGGCCTGCCGCTTGCCCGGGCACAGCGTCATGCCGATGCTGCCACCGCCAGGCGCGGCTACGGACTTGATCAACAGTGGATCGGTGAGGCTCGTCCGCGGGCCGGCGGCAGGACTCATGGCCATGCTCCCTCCCCATCGGGCCCGGGATCGATCTTCCCGCTTTGTATATCGAGGCAACGCCGAAGCAGGGCCTGTACGTTCTTAAGCGTGAAGCGCTCGGAGAGCTCGACGTCCGCGTAGCGGCCACCAGGTGCTGTGGCATCCGGCTTGTGGCCGCCGCCCATATGCGCCCGGACGCGGTGTGGCGGAGCCTCAAGCTGGTAGTTCGGCTGGACGCCATGCCCCATGCGACCGAACCGGGCAACGACGGCTGGGTCGTCCTTGGCCTTGCTGTCGAATTTGACCATGCTGCCGATGACGCCTTTGAAGTAGTCAGGCTCGCGTACCAGGAGCCAGGGTCGGCTGCTTTTCATGTGATCTCCCTTGCGTATGGATGGCTGGCGGTATGGGGCGACACGCTGCTTCGTTCAGGTCAGACGGTTGGACGTGGCCCAGTTTCAAGCAGTGCTTGGCCCATCGCCTCGATCTTGTGCCGCCAGGCCAGCGGCTGCAGCCACCGCTTGGGGATTGCGCTCGCCCCGTAGACAGCTCCGGCAAGCTGCCCGGCGACGGCGCCGACCGTGTCCGCATCGCCCGCCAAGTTCACCGCAAGCACCAGGGCATCTTCGAAATTGCCGGTGTTTCCCACACTCCACAGCGCTGCCTCGAGCGTGTCCACGACGTACCCGGTCGAACGGATGCTGGCGCGGGACTTGTTTCGCCAAGCGCCCGCAGCGACATGCCGAATGGCCGCATGCCCGTCCCAGTGGCGCGGCGCCAGCACCACCTCGCGTTCGGTACCAAGGATGGCGCTCCGCAGCATGGAAACGAAAAGATCGCAGGCCTCGACGGCCTGTGGAGCACCATGTGTGGTACGGCTCTGGTCACGCGCAAGCCGCGTGGCCAGGACAGGATCGTGCAAGGCGTAGAGTGCAACGGGTGCCACACGCATGAGCGAGCCGTTGCCGGCGGAGTCTTCCGCCACCGATCCGGCATAGGCGTTGCCGTTGCGACGGAAGCGGCTCAGTGCCTGGCTTGTCGTAGTACCGATATCGAAGCATTCGCCGGTACAGGAATAATCCCCGGCCTGGCGCCAAGCGAGGAAGCGCGTCATCAGATCCGCCGCGTCGAGCCCATGGCAGGTGACGAGGCTGTCGGTGAGGGCAAGCGCCATGCTCGTGTCGTCGGTCCACTGGCCGGGCTCAAGGTCGAAGGGACCCTTCCCCGCCATATCCGCATGGTGTGGCAGCTCATCCCTGGCGGTGAATTCGAGAGTGGAGCCGAGTGCGTCGCCTACCGCGAGACCCAGCAAGCAGCCGAGCGCGCGGTCCTGATGGTCATTGTTCATCTCGTACCTCTGTTTGGTCGCAAGACGATGGTGGTGAAAGCGCCGGCGGATGGACGATTAAAGTCAGATCAACAGCGCTTATGCAGACGCGATAGTCGCCGACTAGACCCGCCGCAGGCTGACATAATGAGGATCATCACGTACGTCGAAGCTGCCAGCGGCCAGGAAGAAGCGCTGAACTATCAAATCAAGCCACGGCGCTCGCCGCAGTTGCCGGTCGGCGTAGACAATGAAGCGCTGTTTGAGGACGTGGTAGACGACGCGGCCACGCGGCCATTCCTCGTATTCCGACCAGACGGGTACTGTTGGAAGCCCCTGTCGGCGCAGCTCTCCGGCGCCCAACGTAGCGAGCGCTCCCCAATGCTCATGATGGCCGCCATGCGTCAGGAATTCGCCGTAGGGCTCAGCCTCGCTCGCTGGTACGAGATCGACCAGTAGTGTTCGTTGCTGGCCATCTACGGCAAGTCCCCAGAAAATACCGACGGATGGCATGCTGACCGTCGGTTCACTTTCGGACCCAGGCATCTTCAGGAGGCGTTTGCCACGCCTGATTCCTGAAGGCTCGGTTGGTGCAGATGCGACGACGACGTGAAGATCGATGGCTGGCGGACAGCGAACACCTTGCCCGTCTCGGCACGCAGACGCAGTTTTGTACGACGCCCCATGGTTGGGTTGATGCTGTCCTTCACTTTGACGCCTTTTGCGAAGGCGTCGGCCCCGATGAGCTTCTCGTAGTCGGCACGCCAGGCGGGATCCGCTGCGAGGCGATCGCCGGTCTCGGCGATGATGTCGCTGCGCCATCCCTCCGTTCGCGTGATTTCCTGGGCCAGACCGACAAAGCGCTGGATCACCTGCTCACGCAGCCGGTGCCAGTCGGCGCGCGAGGGAGGAAGGAAAGGCAGGACGGCCTCCGTGATCAGGAAGACGATCTGCTCAACGGGATCGCGCCCGTTATCCTCCGCCAGCTTGCGCAGTGCCTCCGCGATTTCCGGCTCGAGGCGTAGACCGATGACAGGTTGCTTCGACATGTGTGGCCTCCAATGCGGGTTAACAAACACAAGTTAACCCGCATTGGTTCCGTCGTCAAGCTACATGTTAACTAATAAATGTTATCCCCTGTGGGGGTTGGGCAAGCCAGTGATGCTGGAGCGTTTATATATGCGATAATGTCCTTTATCATATGTAGCTGCTTGCCTTGGTAGGCCCGGCTCAGATAGGCTCTGGATCCAGGAGGCATCCCATGCCCGACACCGTCCCCGTGACCATCGAGGTCGAGTCCGACGACGCCGCCGCGCTCGCCGACCCGGCGACGCGCGCGCGCCTTGAACGCCTGGTCCGGCGCACCCTCCGGCCCACCGGCGGCGTGGATCGGCTCTTCGCGGCGATGGACGCCCTCTCGGACGAGGCCCGTCGCCGCGGCCTCACCAACGAGATCCTCGATGCGGAACTCGCCGCCTACAACGCCGAGCGCCGGGACCGGCCGCCCACCGCGTGATCGTCTTCGATACCACGGCCCTTGTTGGCGCGGCCATCGGCCGCGGAAGCGTTCCCGATCGAGCGGTGCGCCACGCCTTCGCGGCTGACCGGGTCGCCGTGTCAGAAGCGATGATGGTCGAGCTGCTCGATGTGCTCGCGCGGCCGCGGCTGGCGCGCTTCCTTGATCCCGAGCTGCGCGATGAGGTGCTCGCGCTCCTCGACGCCTTCGGCGTGTTCTTCGCGCCCGTCGAGCGCGTGACGGACTGCCGCGATACGAAAGACAACAAAGTGCTGGAGCTCGCCCTCGCTGCCGGTGCCGAGGTGATCGTCAGCGGTGACGTCGACCTGCTCGTGCTGCACCCCTGGCGCGGCATGCGGGTGCTGCGGCCGGCGGAATACCTTGCGGAGGTCACTGGTGGCGTTTGACCTCATCCCGCCCGAAGCCGGCTCCTCCGGCCTTCCTGCGCTCGTGCACGCCAGTGGTGAGCGCGCGGGGGTACGCTTCTTGGAGTTCTTCGCCGCCGCCATCCGCAATCCAAACACTCGCCGTGCCTACAGCCAAGCCGTCGGTGCTTTCCTCGCTTGGTGCGAGGGCAAGGCCGGCATTCGCTCGCTCACCGCGGTGCAGCCGCTGCACGTCTCCGCCTGGATCGAGTTACAGGCGCGCGAGCACTCAGCCCCGACGGCAAAGCAGCGCCTGGCCGCGCTGCGCCATCTGTTTGACTGGCTGGTCACTGGCCAGGTGATGCTGACCAACCCGGCGGGCTCAGTCCGCGGGCCGCGTCACAGCGCCATCAAGGGTAAGACGCCGGTGCTTGACGCCGCCGAGGCGCGCCAGCTGCTCGATAGTATCGACGCCACGACGCCGATCGGGCTGCGCGACCGGGCGCTGATCGCGTTGATGGTCTTCAGCTTCGCCCGGGTCGGCGCCGCTCTCGGCATGACCGTCGCCGACGTCTACACGCAGAATCGGCGGCTCTGGGTGCGGCTGCGCGAGAAGGGCGGCAAACAACACGAGATGCCCTGCCATCATACGCTTGAGGGGTACCTGCACGCCTACCTGGACGGGGCCGGCATTACCGAGGATCCGAAGGGACCGCTCTTCCGGACGATCGGCCGCGGCACGGGGAAGCTGACGTGCTCTCCCCTGCCCCAGGCCAATGCCTACGCCATGATCCAGCGCCGCGCCTCGGCGGCCGGCATCGGGACGAAGATCGGCAACCACACCTTCCGCGCCACCGGCATCACCGCCTATTTGAAGAATGGCGGCACGCTGGAGAATGCGGCTGCCATGGCGAATCACGCCAGCACGCGCACCACCCAACTCTATGATCGCCGGCGCGACGAAATCAGTCTCGACGAGGTCGAGCGGATCAGGGTGTAGGCCGGCTGCTCCTCAGGGTGGGCAGGACGCCGCGGACGGATAATCCGTGCTTGATTTGCCCTGGTGTCTGCTTGACGGTCCATGTAGCGGGAACATCGCAGGAGGCAACGCCATGGTCCAGACACGCCGCGCGCTGCTCGCAAGTTTCGCCAGCGTGGCACTAATACCAAGTCTCCGAGAGCGTGACTCGTTTGGGATT
>NZ_JAUFPN010000304.1 GCF_030409335.1 Paeniroseomonas aquatica | reverse complement strand
CCTCCTGGTTGGAGGCGCGGCATTCAACGACGAAAGCCGGATGCGAACCGCCGCCCTGTTCAACACGCTTTGGGATGGCGAGCCGATCCGCCGAATCCGAGCGGGAACCGGCGCGGCCTTCCTGCCTGGCCGACGATGCACCGCGCATGTGATGTTGCAGCCCGTGGTCGCCGACAAGCTGTTCGGCGATCCCATGCTGGATGGCATCGGCATGCTGGCCAGGACGCTGCTTGTCGCGCCTGAGAGCACGGCCGGCACGCGGATGTTCCGGCAGGTCCCGGCTGCCTGCCAGCAGGCGCTGGTGGAGTACGGGGCGCGGCTGGACCACCTGCTCCGCCGCCCGCCGGCAGCCAAGGCTGACGATCCCAGCGTGCTCGACCCGCCTCCGCTGCGGCTGCACCCCGACGCCGTGCGCCTCTGGATCGCCTTCCATGATGCTGCGGAAGCCCAGCTCCTGCCCGGAGGCGAGTTCGTCACCATCAAGGCGTTCGGCGCCAAGCTGGCCGAGCACGTTGGCCGGCTGGCGGCGGTGTTGACGGTCTATGCCGATCCCGATGCCATGGAAGTGCCGCCCGAGATGATGGTGCATGGCATCATGCTGGCGAAGTACTACGCCGCCGAGATGCTAAGGCTGCAAGGCGCCTCCACCGTCACCCCTGACCTGCGGCTAGCGGCCCGGCTGTTGGCTTGGTGGCAAGCCAGACCCGATCCCCGATGCCACCTGGCAGCCATCTATCAGCGGGGGCTGAACGCACTGGGCAATGCCGCCACGGCGCGCCGGATCGTCGGCATCTTGGTTGAGCACGGATGGGTAGAGCGCCTGCCGCCTCGCACGGAATTGGATGGCGCGCCCCGGCGCGATGCCTGGGAGCTAGTGCCATGACGGCACTGGGGTTCGACCCTTGGGCAGTGCTGAAAACGACTCAGCAGAAGGTACCCCCACCTAAAGCACCTAAAGCACCTAATCCGATCCCTGGTCTTGGAACCGATTTATCAACGCCGGCACCCGAGACCCAGATCCATAACTCGAGATTAGGTGAATTAGGTGGTTTAGGTAGGGAATGGGGTCCGCACTGCGATTTGCAGGACCGAGCCGCAGCGCCGCCCCGCCCCGACCCATGGGACGCCTTCCCCACCGGGCGCCCTCCAGCATGGGTGGACCTCATGGCCCCGCCTCGGCCCGGTGACTGGTGCTCATGCTGCGGTCGGCATGCCCGGCTGGGCGGGTGGTGGTGGCGCGAGGCTGAGGTGCCGTCTGGTTGGCGCTGCTGGACCTGCCACCCGCCGGATGGGCAGCCCTCGACGGACATTGTGGAGGTGCGGACGTGACCTGCCACAGGCAGAATAAGGGCCCGACAGCGGCGGAGCGGGCAAGAACATTAGGTCAACAGTATGCCGGATGTCGAACGCTTGGTGGAACCGGGACGCGCAGAAATCGTAGCTCATTACCCGGAGGCGGACATGACAGAACCCACGCCGGTACCGACACCCGAAGCTATTGCGGACGCACTCACAGTCGCCGAGATGGGCGGCGACCTTGGCCGACTGTCCCAGGTCTGTCTCGCTCGCGCCGAAGATGCCGAAGGCATTGGCCGGCAGCGTCTTCTCGACGCTGGGACTGCGCTTGCTTGGACGGCTCGGCTGATCGCTGCCCTGGACGCTCAGGAGGCGGGCACAAGCCATGCGGCAGGGTAGGGTCGGCAGCCAAGTCGAGGCTGCTGTAGCGGGTTCTCCGGGGCGATGCGTCGACGCCACGGCACGGACTGACGATCGGTGTTCGAACGGGACGTTCGCGGCAGGCAATCGGTGCAGCCGGCGGCATGGGAAGAGGTCTGCCGCCGCCATTGAGCGGCGGAAGACCGGTGCCGCAGGTCGGAAGGTAGCGGGGCTGATCCTGGCCCGGCTTGGCGCCCTGCCCGGGTATCGGCATCGGCCTCGGCCATTGCGCCGGGACCAGGCGGAACTGTTGGCCCTGGTGGACCCCGCCGGCCTGGCCGCCGCCGCCGCCCTAGGTCTGACGCTGGGTCCAGCCAGCTAGTGGTCGAAATCTGACGCTTGGTTCCCGCTCGGCCCTCGTCAGCGCCGCTCCACGATGGTTCGATCGGCAGCCTGGAGCATCACGCGCGAGGTGGCGCGGCCTCGTAGACCGTGGCGTCCTCCGGCAGGATTACCCAGGGCTGCTTGCTCCGCGCGAAGAAATGCAGCGTCGGCCGCAGCCAGGACGTGTCGTCCAGCGTGCCGCCGCGGACGTGGCGCGTGTAGTCCGGCGGTTCTGTTCCAACCTTCACGCCGCCGCAGATCCAGATCCCGCAGTCCGGGCACACCCACCGCGTCTTCGCGCGCCCGCCCTCGGTGATGCCGCCTGGCACCGGCTGCAGCTCCTTGCCGGTTACCCGGAAAGCCTCGCCCGGGACCGACACGCCGATCGAAAACGCGCTGGTGGTCACGCGCTGGCAGTCGGTGCAGTGGCAGGCGTAGACACGGGTCGGTTTGTGCGTGACCTCGTAGCGAACGGCCCCGCACACGCAGCCCCCTATCAGTGGCAGTTTCATAGGTCGGCTCCTCTTGCACAGGCCGCATCTCATCCGTGGTGATCTGAACAATCAACCGTTCAAGGCCCGGTCCCTGCCTTGACCGACCAACACACGGGTACCAAGCGTCAGGCATGGTTGCCAGGCGGCGAGAGGCACCGCCAAGCGGTGCCGATGGTGCACCTTGCCTAGGGTCGATTTCCGGGCGCTGGCGGCAGTCGTTGCCCTTGGCCGCTGTCGCCTACCGCCCGAAGCGGGAGGGCTAGTCGCCACGCTAGCGGCGCCCTTACTTCAGCGCCTCCCCCGTCCCACCCCCCTCACTCAGGACATTTAGCCCCGGCACCTTGACCCCGAAGCGATGGGCCTGCTGGCCAGGCTGGGCGTGCTGCCGGGTCCCGGGCAGAGGGAGGCGTCCATTTCCCGTGCGTGCCATCGCACTGCCAGCGCCTCGCAGAGGTAGGGGTCCTAGGGGTGTAGCCAACACGGCAATGCGGCTGTCCTGGAGCCCCTGCACCACGAGCGCTGGGGTCATGCCCGCAGCACAGCCCCGCACATGGACAGCGGCATGGTGCGCCCCCATTGGCCATGGTGCGGATGGGACGTCCCACGATCGAGCCCGAAGCGGCGACACGGCGCATAGACCCACCCGGCCTAGTAGGTAACAGGCACTCACTCGAAGCCGGGCGGCAGGAACTGCGCGGCGGCGCTCGTCTCAGTCTGTAGGGCAGCACAGGCCCGGCCTGGCCGGCCGCCCGTGAATGGCCTGGTCAGCCTTGGCGCTGCCTGCAGGCACTTGGCCAAGCCGGTCGGCGACGCGGGCAGCCGAACCACATTACCGGCTGGCCAGTCCCGCAGCAGGACCGAGCTATCGCTGGGCGTCTCCTGCTTAAGCTTGCCAGGGTGGGTCATCGCTTCGCTTTCGACATCGCTCACATGCAGCTCGGCAGCCGCCGCTCATCCCCGCCCGATGCGTTCAAACGAGGCTGATGAACTCGCCAGTGCCAAGCCTGTCGCCACACCATCTGCTAATGCGCCGGAAGCCCATACTCTTGCCGCCTACTGTCCCGTCCCGTATTTCTAATGCACCGGTAATGCACCGTAAGGGTATGGGGAAAGTATGGGAAAGATACTGGTGGCCGGCGGCATCAAGGGGGGCATCGGCAAGTCTACCCTAGCCGCCAATCTCGCCGTACTGGTGGCGCGAGCCGGCAAAGACGTGCTTCTTGTGGATGCCGATCCGCAGGAGACCACGGCCACATGGGCGGCTGCTCGGGGCGAGCAGGCGGGCGAGCTGGCACCCGTGACTACCGTCACGATCGTCGGCAAGCAGATCCGGGACGAGCTACGGCGCTTGGCTGACAAGTATCCGGTCGTGATTGTGGACGCCGGCGCCCGTGACACCAGCACCCAGCGGGCGGCCTTGTCGGTAGCGAACCTGGTTCTGCTCCCCTTCCCTCCCCGCGGCCCGGATCTCTGGACCCTGGATGCCGTGGCTCAGACCATTAGCGATATCCGGACCATCAACGAAGGGCTACGAGCCGCCGCCTTCGTGAACCGGGCTGACCCCATCGGCAGCGACAATGCTGAGGCGGAGGCTGCCTTTGCAGAGTATGCCGAGGTCATCGAGGCCGCCCCCGTGCGGATCGGAAACCGCAAGGGCATCGCCGTGGCCCATCTGATGGGGCTAGCCGCCTGCGAGGCCCAGCGCCCTGACACAAAAGCCGTATCTGAGCTGGATGCACTCTACCGGTATGCAATTGATACCGCAGATGCACCGTGAAAGTGTTAAAAAGGTACATTTATGAACAAGCCCAGCAAGTTCTCTCGCCCTTCCCGTGAGCCAACCTCGGAAGAGGTCGACCGCGTCATTGGCAAGGCCGAGACGCGGGATGAGCCAGCGCCGGCAATGCCCCCGCCAGAGGCTGAGGTGCGCTTCACGATGGTTCTGCCGACCGGCCTGTCGGATCGGATAGACAAGGCTAGGAAGGCGGCTGGCGGCATAGCGCGGCTAGCCTGGATACGTCTTGCCATTGCGGAGAAGCTGAACCGGGACGGTATGTAGAAGGTATCTAATACATACTATATCCGTGCTTTCTCGGTGCATCATGTGCACCGACCGATGCGATCAAGCCGACATCGCCAGTACGGGCTTCAGCCAGATCCCTGGCCAGATCGCGCTTCACGTACCTCAGGCGGGTCTTGGGCGAGTCGGTTGGACTTTGCTCACGCTGCCTGGACGCTGATCCACAGCGGGTGGCTTGGACTCTACTCACGCTCTAGGTTGGACTTATCTCACGCGAATCGGGGTTATCCCCAGGACTCTGCTCACGCAAACTAATAAGAAGATCTAATAGCCTTTAAATAGCTTGTGTGAGTACAGTCCAACTTGCGCCAGTGGGCAACTTCGTCTCGGATAGCCGCCATGGGGGCTGTTCATCACCTGATCCTGACCAAGGGCATTGAGGAAGCTAGGCGCGAAGCGACCAGCGCATCTGCGCACCAGCGCCTCTGTGTTGAGGCAGCCTTCGAGGTCATGGGTGATGAAGCAGGCAAGATCGGCATCGCACATGCCGGCTTCGCCATGGCTGCCCTACCTCACAAAAAGACGTCCGAGACGGTCTGGGAACGAGAAGGAGGCTCGGTCAAGCTGTTGGTCGAGAGTGGTCTCGACATCAACCGCCGACCGATCGGTATTCCCTATGGATCTATTGCCCGGTTGATCCTGATCTACTTGCAGACGCAGGCTGTTCGAACCCGTAGCCGGGAGGTCGAACTCGGCACGTCCATGAATGCTTGGCTTAGCGCGATGGGCTTACCGATCGGTGGGAAGACCTACCAGCTAGTGCGTGAGCAAGCGCGCCGACTGTCACGGTGCCGCCTCACGTTCTTCCGCCGCGCAGGCGGATCTGAGCTTGTGACGAATGGTGCGTTCGTTCGAGACTCGATCCTGCCCTTGGACTCTACTCACGGCCAGATGCGGCTCTGGCAGGAGCAGGTCACGCTGGACGAGGGCTTCTACCAGTCGCTGATCGACCACCCGCTCCCACTGCGGGAGAAGGCCATCCAAGCGGTCTCAGGCCGCTCTATGGCGATCGATATCTACGTCTGGCTAGCATACCGGCTACACGTGCTGTCTGGGCCAGTAGAGGTAGGCTGGCCTGCACTCAAATCGCAGTTCGGCGAGAGCTACAAGGAGTTGCGCTTCTTTCGACGAGACGTATTGCCTTCTCTGGATCTGGCGCTGGCAGCTTATCCGGAGGCAAAGGTTCTAATTGACGAGAAGCGGGGCCTCACGCTTCACCCGTCGGCGCCGCCTGTACCGGAGAGGAGGCTACTGGCGGGGTAGGGGCAGGGCTCAGCTTCCAGCGGTAATGCCACCTGAAGAAGGTATCTGCCCCTTGTCTCTATCATAGCCAGGGAAGTGTGTCTTCAGCCGCTCCACGGTCGAGCGCCACTTCGGTGTCGTCGGCTTGCAAACGGTGTTCTGGTTGCCGAACAGCCCGATCTCGTCCACGGCTTTGTCCAAAGAAACCGTTTGCAGCCATCTGACGGGCACGAAGTATTCGCAACGGTCGGGATCCTCTAAGTCAGCCAGATAGTTTCCTCCCTTGGCGGCCTCGATGACCGGAACATCTCCCTGCATGGCCTTCACACGAAATGTCTTTGCGGCCTCGGCCGGACCAATCACGCGACCAACGCCAACGAAGCCGCGGCCAGGCACTCTGACCCAGACGCGGTCACCAGGGCTGAGAAGGCGGAGAGTGTTACTGTACCACGTACCACCGCCTGCGCTGATGAAGCCGTACTTGATGGCATCGTCCCACGAGCGCGACTGCCCGGCTCCGAAGGAAGCATAGAACTCGCCGTTCCAGGGCTCCGCCGGGACGCTAGAGGCGGGCTTGGCTTCGGCGCTGATCTCCTCGGTGGGATCGCGCAGCCAGGCGCGGCTAAGGAATTGCTGAAGCCCTTGTGCGAAGACTTGAAAGCAGAGCACGTTGATGGCGATGCCGCGGCGGCCAAGGTATTCAACGATCCGCTCGGAATCCGCATCCAGCGCTGCGGCGACGATGACGATCTGGTGGTCGGCGTTCAGCTGGTCCTCCTCCAGCGGCGCGCCGTATCGCGCTTGAAAATCGGCAGCCAGGCTGCGGCCGGGCGCGAAACGGCCGTAGATGGCGGCGATCTCCTCGGGCTGCAGGCCTTCCACCCAGCTGGCGTAGTCGAGCGCTTGGGCGACCACGTCGCGCGGAGTGCGGTCGCGCTTGATCTCGATGAGGATAAGACTGCCATCGGGGACGATAGCCAGCAGGTCGATGCGGCCGGCATGGCTGGTGCGTTCCTGCCTGCCGATCAACATCCAGGCGTCGGAGAGCATCTGCGGCGCGGCGACGATCATGTCTTCCAGCAATTGCTCGCTGGGGAGCTGAGCGGCGGCGAGGGCTACCGGCTTGGTGCCGACAGTCCAGATGGCGTGGTGAAGGGTCATGCGGCAGCGTCCAGCGCGGGGGCGATGGCGTCGCGGAGGGTGGCTTCGAGCAGGCTGGTGCGAGCAGCGGCGGCGGCGGTAAGACTAGCTTCAAGACGGTCGCAAAGAGTCATGAGGGCGTTGACCTTGGCGACGATGCGGTGCTGTTCGGCGAGTGGCGGCAACCGAAATGCCAGCCTGGAGAATTCAGTGAGATTGATGTTCTTCAGCCCCACCGCGCTTCGTATTGGACCTTCGATCTGATCCCTTACCTCGCTCGAACTTAGAGCGCGCCGCACGTATTCCGAGACAGCCATCTGCGTGTCAAGGCGAACTCGGATCAAGTAGCCCGCGAATGCCATGCCAACTGCTTCATCGGGCACGACCGCAGATCGGCCGACAATGTCGAGGCTCCCGTTGGAACGAATAAGCAAAAGGTCGCCAGAAGCCAGACTGAGGTCCCGCGCTTCGGATTCCGAGAGCGGCCCGTACTTGAGGTCAGAAATCTGCACGACCCCACTTGATACATTGGGGATTCTTAGGACCGCGACGCCCAACTGCGACACATCGCACTTCACGGAAGTGCCGTAACGCATTTCTTTCGCCACTGCCCCAAGCGTTGTGCGATGCCACCCGTAGGGAAGATTGGTGACATCATCTTGTGCGATATCGCGGCGGGTGTCGGTCCTGGCTCGTCCGTCACGTCTGTCCTGCGGAACCAGTTTCCCCCCCACCGCGAGGTTCAGGATGGTCTGGCGAAACTGCTTGATCTGGTCGGGGCGGGTGGTGAGGGCGGGCAGGGCGTCGAGGGCGAAGCGGGCATCGGCCGGGAAGGTCTCGGGATCGGGGGTGTTGAGGCGGGCGAGGCTCGCCGCCGCCAGCCGGTCGCGCGTCGCCTCCCGTGCCGTCCGCGCCGCCTCCAGCCGGTCGCACAGCGCCATCAACTCATCCACCTTGGCGACGATGCGGTGCTGTTCGGCAAGCGGGGGAAGCGCCACAGGTATATCAAGCGCCCGGGCTTGGTTGAGCTTCGATCGCGTCGCACCCACGACCCGCCCCGAGTAATCAAACACGTTCAGGTAGTGGACAAGGAAGGCACACGAAGTCAGGACTGCCTTGAAAACATGAGCATGGTTATTGACCCAAGTTTTGCCAGAAACCCAGTAAGCCTTCGCACGCAGAAGGTCGAAAAAGGGCACCCCGTCCTCACCGAGTAGTACGAGATCCTCGTCAAAGAGGTAGTCGTCAATCCACCCCTGCTGCTGGGTTGCGCCGTAGTATGGAAAGAGCTGGGTAGGTCCCTTGCCCTCGATGCGCTTCTCGCGCTCGGCCGAATTGATTGGCTTGCGCCGGTAGTCCAGACAGACCGCTACATCATTCAGCGACGCCTTGACCCAGCCAGCCGGCAGGTCGAATGGCACCCCCCCGGCCACTGGGACGCTAACTTGAGGCTTAATATTGCCAGCTTTTGTCAGTCGGCCTTTCTCTTGGACAATGCGCTTGAGCAGCAGCGACGCCGGCTCATCCCCCGCCTCCTGCGACACCAGCTTCCCCCGCACCGCCAAATCCAGCACAAACTGCCGCAGCCGCGCGATGGCATCCGGCGCCTCCGCAACCCGCGCATAATGCGCCAGCAACGCTGCGGCCTTCATCGCGCCAGCGCCTTGGCCAGGATCGCTCTCAGCTCGTCCCGCAGCCGCGCCGTCTCGGCCTCGGCGGCGTCCAGTTCGGCCAGCAGCATCTCAGGGTCGCCGTGATCCTCCGCGACGGTGCTCGGGTTCTTAATGTCGAGGTTGTAGCCGCGCGCCTTCACCGCCTCGGCGGTCACCCGCCAGGCCTGTGGCCCCTCCACGCGCCCGGCGCGCGAGGCCCCGCCCCACCAGGCGGCGCAATCGGCCAGATGCTCCTGCCGGATCGGCCGGGTCATGGAATAGGCTTTCTGCCCTTCCGGCACCCGATGTTCCCAGAACCAGGTTTCGCGGGTCGGCTCGCCCTTCTCGAAGAACAGCAGGTTGGTGCCGATGGAGGCGTAGGGGCGGAAGACGCTGTTGGGCAACCGGACGATGGTGTGCAGGTTGCACTCCTCCATCAGGTACTCCTTCAGCCGGGTCTTCACCCCTTCCCCGAACAGCGAGCCATCCGGCAGCACCACCGCGGCACGGCCGCCCGGCTTCAGCAGGCGGATGATCAGTGCAAGGAACAGGTCTGCCGTCTCACGCGTGCGGAAATGGGCGGGGAAGTTGCTCTCGATCCCGTCCTCCTCCCGCCCGCCGAAGGGCGGGTTGGTCAGCACGATGTCCACGCGCTCCGCCTGGGTGTAGCTGATGTAGGGCCGCGCCAGGGTGTTGTCGTGACGGACGAAGCTCGGGTCCTCCACCCCGTGCAGCAGCATGTTGGTCACGCAGAGCATGTGAGGCAGCGGCTTCTTCTCCACGGCGCGGAGGGCGCCCTGCATGCGCTGCTCATCCTCCGGCTTCTTCACGTAGTGGTCGCGCATGTGGCGGATTGCGCAGGTCAGGAAGCCGCCGGTGCCGCAGGCGGGGTCGAACAGCGTCTGGCCCGGGCGGGGATCGATGCGGTCCACCATGAAGGCGGTGACGGCGCGCGGCGTGTAGTATTCGCCGGCATTACCGGCGCTCTGCAGGTCGTTCAGTACCTGCTCATAGACCTCGCCGAAATGGCGGCGCTCGACCAGATCGTTAAAGTCGACCCCGGCGATCTTGTTGACCACCTGACGCATGAGCTGGCCGGACTTCATGTAGTTGTAGGCGTCCTCGAAGACGCCGCGGACGACGCGGCGGCGGTCGCCCGGCTGGCCCGTTAGCGGCAAGGATTTCAGCGCCGGGAATAGCTCTGCATTGACGAAGGTGAGCAGGGCGTCGCCGGTCATCCCCTCCGGGTCCGCCGCCCAGTGACGCCATTGGAAGCGCGCGGGGATGGGGGAGAGGTAGCCGGGGCTCATCTCCTCCAGCTCCTGATCCTGGTCGTCGATGATCTTGAGAAAGAACATCCAGCAGAGCTGCGAGATGCGCTGGGCGTCGCCATCGACGCCGCTGTCCTGGCGCATGGTATCCTGGATGGACTTGACGGTATTGCGGACGGACATGGGCGGATCAGGGCCTCAGTTTCTGAAATATGGTCATTTCGATATCGCTGACACGCCAGGTGCCTTCCTCCGGGAAGGGGAAGGGGGTGCTGGCGGCCTGGGCCTCGCGCAGGACCGTATGGCAGTCGCCGAGGAATTCGCCATAGCCCTTCGGGTCGGGGCGATAGCCGAGGCGGCCGCAGACTACGCCATCCAGGACCACAGCGCGGTCGGGGGCGAGGAATTTGAGGTGCTTGGATCCGAAGGAGGTATTCAGGCTGTGCAGCGCCATGATGCGCACCAGCGCGGCAACGGCCTCATGCTGCCGCAGCAAGGCATGGACCTCCCGGAAGGTGGTCACCAGCGCCTCCGCGGGGTTGACCCGCGGACCCGGCCAGCGATGCCGCTGTAGCCGCCCCAGCCGCAGGCGCGCTTGATGAAGGCAAGCAGCACCGGCACCTGGAAGTCGCCCTCGATCAGCCTGACGGCCTCGGCCTCGATCATGGACGTATCCGGCTCGGCCTTCCGGTCGGCCGACAGGAGCCCCAGCAGTTCCTCCAGGGCGATCCGGAGATGGCAGAAGCCGAGCGCTCCCTCATGGTGGATGATCGGCAGGGTCAGGCGCTTTCCTGGTAAAGGGCCGCCTGCATCTCCCGGACCGCTAATTCGAAGCCCGGGCGGCCGCCAAAGGCGCGGATCAGTTGCACCGGGGTACCAAGGGTGGTGAAGGGGGCAATGCGCAGCACCTCGGCATTCTCGAGGCCCGCCATTCCCTCATCGGCATATTTCGCCAGCAGGGCTTTCAGGACTGCGCGGGCCTGGGAGCCATACTTGGTAAAGGAATCGCGCTTCTGGACATTCTCCGCCCGCTCCTGCCGCGTCAGTGGCGGGCGGTCGAAGGCGATGTGACAAATCAGGTCGAAGGGGTCGAGGCCCTTGCCGATCTCCTCGGCGATGGCTGCGAGGGGCAGGCCCTCGGCCGCCAACTCCTCGATAATGGCCTGCTTCCGTTCGGTTCCCTTCCAGCGTCGGAGAAAGACGTCGAGGCTGGCGAAGCGCTGCCGCAGCGCCTTGCGGGTGAAGTCACGCAGGCTCTCGGTGACAAGCTTGCCGTCCTCGTCCAGGTACTCGACCCGCTCGGCAATGATGGAAGCGCCGACACCGTCGACGTAGACCTTCTCGCGCTTCGTGTCGCCGGGCGGGATGCTGATGTCTGGCGTCTCGCCATCCACTACCGTCTCGTCCGGCTCCGGCGTCGGGGGCAGGATATGGCCCTCCTCATCGGTGGCGGGGGTGTCGTCCGGCGGGGTGATCGGGTCGTCCTGGCCCGGCGCATAGATCTGCACCGGCTCGCCATCGAAGTCGGGGTCGGCGAAGTGGCTGGTCGCGCCGCGGAAATCCATGATGGTGAAGTAGAATTTTTGGGTGTCCTCATGCACCCGGGTTCCGCGCCCGACTATCTGCTTAAACTCGGTCATCGAGCCGACCGGACGGTCGAGCACGATGAGGCGGCAGGTCTGCGCATCTACCCCGGTCGAGAGCAAGCGAGAGGTGGTGACCAGGACGGGGTAGCGCGATTCCGGGTCAATGAAGTTGCCGAGCTGGGCCTGGCCCTCAGTATCGCTGCCGGTGATGCGCATGACGTAGCGGGGGTTGGCGTCGCAGAGGTCCTTGTTCTCGTTCACAAGGGCTTGGCGCATTCGGGCTGCGTGTTCTTCGTCGACGCAGAAGATGATGGTCTTCTGGAAGCGGTCACCGCTTTCGCGCAGGAACTCAGAGACCTTTTTGGCGACCAAGATGGTTCGGTCATCAAGCACCAGAACGCGGTCAAAGTCCTTCTGGTTGTAGATGCGGTCCTCGACCTCCTGGCCGTCTCGGTCGAGCGTGCCCTTAGCAGGGCGGTAGCCCTCCACGTCGCGGTCGATATGGACCTTGATGACTTTGTAAGGGGCGAGGAAGCCGTCGCGGATGCCTTGCTTCAGGGAGTAGGAGAAGACCGGCTGGCCGAAGTAGTCGATGTTGGAGACGTATTTCGTCTCTTTCGGCGTGGCGGTCAGGCCAACCTGGGTCGCGGCCTGAAAGTGCTCTAGGATTTCGCGCCAGGCACTGTCCTCGGCGGCGCTGCCACGGTGGCACTCGTCGATGACAATAAGATCGAAGAATCCCGGTGAGAACTCCCGGAATAGCTTCTGCCGCTCCTCCGGACCGGTGATGGCCTGATAGAGGCCGAGATAGACCTCGTAGGAGGGGTCGATCCGCCGCTTCCGGTCAAGTGCGAGGGGGAGATCGGCTTGACTGCCATCGGCACGCTCAATCGTCTTTGCTTGGGTGGAGAGTTTGGCCATGACGGAGCCGAAGGGGCGGAAGTCGTTGACCATGGTTTGGTCGATCAGCACGTTCCGATCGGCCAGGAAGAGGATTCGCTTCTTCCGGCCCGCCTTCCATAGGCGCCAGATGATTTGGAAGGCTGTGTAGGTCTTGCCCGTCCCGGTTGCCATGACCAGCAGGATGCGGTCCTGGCCTTTGGCGATCGCTTGGATGGCGGCGTTGACGGCGTTGACTTGGTAGTAGCGCGGCGTCTTGCCGCTGCCGTCATCAAAGTAGTCCTGCAGGACGACCTGCTCGGCCTCGACGGTTAAGCCCTTCCAGACGCTGTACCTTGCCCAGAGATCGGCGGGCGATGGAAACTGATTGAGAGCGAGGTTGGCCTCTTTGACCGCGTCCATGCCGGTCCGATCATGGAAGACGAAGCCGTCGCCGTTCGAGGCAAAGACAAACGGGATTTCCAGCGTCTCGGCATATTCCAGGCCCTGCTGGATGCCATCTCCGACCGCGTGAGTGTTGTCCTTCGCCTCGATGAGAGCGATGGGTAGGTTAGGCTTGTAGTAGAGCACGTAGTCGGCTCGCTTGGCCTTGCCACGGGTGACCAGCTTGCCCCGCACGATTATGCGGCCCTTCGTGAAGCCCACCTCCTCGCGGATTTGCAGCATCTCATCCCAGCCCGCTTGCTTGATAGCGGGGGTGATGAACTTGGTGCAGATGTCACGCTCGCTTAGATCCCTTTTGTTCATTCACCGCCTCCAGGCGCCGACCACCAGCGTCATATGTTGCCGGTCGAACCAGCCTGGCGCACCGCTGGCTGTCTCTGTCTCAAGTGTCTTGGCGCTAGCCAATGCGTCATCGGCTAGCCAGGCGGATATCTTTGATCAAGCGCGAGACATGAGCGGCGCTGAGCACTGTCCCCGTAGCTGTACGGAAACCTTCTTCGGCCATGGCTTCGGCAACCGCGCGTAGCGAGCGACTAGGGGCGAGGCGGCGGGCGGCGGCGACCTGGGCGGCGTCCTTTAGGGGGCCTTCAATCCGCCTGCCGAGCTGGGCCGACTTCCGGTCCCGTGCGGCCTTGAGCTTGGCGACCAGGTTGGCCTTCTCGAACTGTGCCACGGCACCAAGAACCTGGCGAATGAGGTCCTGCGTTGGCGTCGAGGCAGTGAAAGCGTCTGGATCGTCACTGGCGACCAGCGTGTACCCAGCCTGCTGGAGCATCTGATAACCGGTCTCCTGCACGATCAGATCCCGGGCGAAGCGGCTGGCATTCTCCACGATGATGATGCGGCAGTCATGCTCCGCGCACCATGCCAGCATAGTCTGGAAGCCGGCCCGGGCGTCGATCCGGTCCGCCCCCTTCACCGCGGCATCGGTGAACTCCTGGCGGATGGTGAGGCCGGCGCGGGTAGCGTGGGCGGCACAGGCAGCACGCTGGCGCGGAACGCTGTCGCCATCCACGTTGGTCTGACTTGAGGTCCGGTAGTAGGCGACAGCGCAGTCCATGACCGATCCCCTATCAAGGAGAAACTGTAGCAGGTTCCTGAGTACCTGCAACAGATAGGGAATAGGATATCATTCCAGAGCGCACACGAACGAGTGGGAGGTCATCCCGGAGCTTATAACGGATGCCGCCACCGGCCCTGGGGCTGGCCGAGATAGCCATGCTGGTGGCGGCGGTGACGGATAGCGCTGGGGGAGGACCAATACGATTCCCTTCAGCAGTTTCCGAGAAGCGTGGTGCCTCACGGTTAGCCACGAAAGGATTCGTCATGCCAACCCGCTCCACCCTCGCCGCCATCGCTGCCGTGGCGGGCCTGCTATCGAATTGTACGACAATGCTGACCGACGGTCCCGGTGCCGTCCGCACAGTTTGGGAGGCAACGACAACGATCGCTGAGGTCGCCCAGGACACGAGCGTCCGCACCGCCCGCATTGTAGGTGTTGGGATCGACGCCGCCGCCGCGCGCTGGCGGATCGAACATGCTGTCTCCGCCGCCCAGCAGCTTGCCGCAGCATCCACAGACTATGACCCTTATCCACCAGCACCGGCTGCTGGACAACAGCCCGCACTGCTCCTGCTGTGGCCGTCGGGCGAAAGTTTGCTTCGCCTACGGCTCGACGATCTGTGGCTACGGTGACGTCGCTGGTGATGGCTGGTGACGTCGGCACCCGAGACAGCGAGACAGCGCCGCGTGTCTTCCAGACGCGCGGCGCGGCGTTGCCCTGACCCCCGGGGCTGCGCGTCGGACGGCGCTGGTGCCTAGCGCGACCCGACCGTACCCGGCCCCCCCTTTGAGCCAAGAGAGACCCGGCTGCTTACCATCGACTGCTGCACGCTCGACGAAGTCATCCCGCAATACCACCCGGGTGCCTCCTCCTTTGTCACCTCCCGGAAGCAATTTCAAATTTCCGGAAAAGAATGCGTAAGTAAATAATGGCAGATGCGTTCTGAATAAATGCGATGCCGCGCAGATACCAGTCTTGTTGTCATCATGTTCTGGCCGTCAGATCATAATTTGCCTATTAATATTCGCGGTCCTGGCTACTCTGGGCGTGCCAAGGAGAATCCGAGGCACCCAGGGTGGGCAGCTGTTGCAAACCTTGAAGTTTGGCGCCGTGCCGGGCGGGTCCAACCATTGGTTTGGAAAAAGCCATGCCTGACCGTTCGCTTACTGTGGATTATTTACTTATCGACATGAAAGCGGTTGCCAGTCTGATAGGCGCCTCGGTCCCGACCGTGAGGCGGATGACCGCTGCAAGAGCCATTCCACAGCCACGAACCCTGCCAGGCCGGCGGGTTATGAGATGGCTGCGAAGCGATATTGAAAGCTGGATCGCAGCACTACCGGCAGCGCGCTGAACGGAACCCCCACCGGCGCGACGGCTGGCAGGGGCTCCGAGCAGGCAAGACAATGCGCGTGACACCGCAAATATGCCCTGTTTTGGTCGCTGTTTCTACCCCGTCGCGTCTCTTCATGAGAGGCGCAAATGAGCGAAACTCGAAACCGCTTCGGCGGCGCTGCAGCACGGCTGCACATTCTGAACGGCCAGCCCATGGTGATCCTGGCCCGACCACCGCTTGAGCCGACACCCGACGCGCTGAGCCGACCCGGCGAGATCACGACCATCGTCAACATTGCCCCGGGTGCAAGTTGGCCGGACTCCGTCAGTGTAATGTTGGTTACTGCCACGCTTCAGCAGAGCGGCGCTGTCGTAATGGTCTTCGAGCGCCTTTCCGATGCAGCGGCCTGCTTACAGCGCCTCGATCAGAGCAGGGTAAGCACCCGGGACGGTGCGGCGTGAGTGCCGGTATAGAGTCGGACCACCATCCGCGCCCTTCGGTCCCGCTGGGCTTGTCTCTGGCGGAGCAGGCCATCGAGCTTGGCCTGCCCTGCTTCCCTTGCGGCCTGGATCGAACGCCTGTCATCGACGGCGGCTTCAAAGCCGCAACATGCGATCCGGACACCATCCGCACTATATTTAACAGGCCAGGTGCCGAAGCCATCGGCGTCCCGACCGGACAGGTGTCAGGCCTCATCGTCATTGATGTGGACGTAAAGCGTGGCGCCCGAGGAATGGAGTGGTTCGATCAGAACCGGGATACCCTGCCTCCGACCCGAATGCACCGGACACAGACCGGCGGCCTGCACTTGATCTTCCAGCAACCACCGGGCGTCGAAATCCGCACCAGCGCCAGCCGGATCGCGTCGGGCGTCGATGTGCGCGGCAAGGGCGGATACGTCATCTATCCTCCGACGCCGGGCTACGCGGTTGAGGACAACGCCGAGCCGGCAGTGATGCCGGCTTGGTTGATCAAGGCGTGCCAGCGGTCTGAGGCGCCACCGATACCGCCTGCGCCGCAACGGGAGACAAGCAACACCGACCCCGGCCATGGCTCGCGCTACGGCATGCGGGCCTTGGCTGACGAAATCGCAGCCATCCGCCAAGCGCCGTACGGGAGACAGGAGCATACGATCAACGCCGCCGGGCTGAAGATCGGCGGTCTGGTTGCCGGTGGTGAGTTGGAAGAAGGGCCGGCGCTTGCCGCTCTCATCGTCGCGGCGCGGGATGTGCCATCCGCGCCGGGCGAGCGGGCGTGGTCGCAGGAGGAGCTGGAAGCCAAGGTCCGCCGGGGCTTCGGGGATGGCCAGCGCCAACCACGGCAGGCGCCGCCGCGCGAGCAATTGCCAGATCAGCGGAAAGACGCCGCCGTGCCGAGGGAGAAGCGCCCGCTGTTTCGGCCGCTACCCCCGCCGCCTGAGTTCCCGGCCGCTGCCCTGGGACCGCTGCGCGATGCGGCCGAAGCCATCCAGATGCAGACGCAGGCACCTATCGCCATGTGCGGCAACTCGGTGCTGGCCGCCGCAACGCTAGCGGTCCAGGCGCAGCGCGATATCGAGCTGCCCGGCGGCGGCAGGAAGCCGTTGACTGCGATCTACGTCTCGGTGGCCGAGAGCGGTGAGCGCAAGACCACCGTCGACAAGGTGGCGTTGGCCTCGGTCTACCGCATGGAGGAGGCATGGCGGGGTGAGCATGACGCAGCCCGGCAGCATCACGCCAACGATCATGAAGCTTGGAAAGCAGCGCGAGATACGGCGAAGAATACAAGGCCGAAGGGCGACCGGGCCGCGACCCGCGAAGCCCTCAACAAGGTCGGGCCAGAACCCAAGGCGCCGCCGCATCCAATGCTGCTGGTGGCTGATCCGACACCCGAGGGGCTGATTCTGCATCTGCGCGAAGGCCGCCCATGGGCCGGCGTATTCACGGCCGAGGGCG
>NZ_JAUFPN010000303.1 GCF_030409335.1 Paeniroseomonas aquatica | reverse complement strand
CCGGCCCGCGCCGCAATGTGCCAACGCCGCGACGCTTACTCATCTGGGGCAACGACAACTTCCGAACCAACCAGGCCATGGTGAACGTGGCGCTGGCCACCGGCAACATCGGCCGTCCGGGTGGCGGCTGCGTGCGGCTCGGCGGCCACCAGGAGGGCTACGCCCGACCGTCCGACGCCCATGTCGGCAGACCCGCCGCCTACGTCGACCAGCTGCTCATCCAGGGCAAGGGCGGCATCCACCACGTCTGGGGCTGCGACCACTTCAAGACCACGCTCAACGCGGGCGAGTTCAAGCGGACCTACCAGCGCCGCACCAACATGGTGAAAGAGGCCATGGACAGCGTTCCAGCCGGTGACCGCCCGGCCCAGGTCGAGGCCATCATGAAGGCGATCCGCGCTGGCGGGCTGTTCACGGTAAATGTGGACATCGTGCCGACACAGATCGGCTCCTGCGCCCATGTGGTCCTGCCAGCCGCAACGTCCGGCGAGATGAACCTGACCTCCATGAACGGCGAGCGCCGCATGCGACTAACCGAGCGGTACATGGACCCGCCCGGTCGGTCGATGCCGGACTGCCTGATCGCGGCCCGTTTGGCGCAGGCGCTGGAGCGAACCTGGCGCACGGCTGGCAAGGCCGAGATCGCCGACCGCTTCCGCGGCTACGATTGGCAGACCGAGGAGGATGCGTTCAACGACGGCTACCGCAAACACGAGAAGGGCGGGGAGTTCGTTACCTACGCCCGGCTGCGGGCAATGGGGACCAACGGCTTCCAGGAGCCCGCCACAGGCCTTGAGGGCACCGGCCCGGTCACCGCTGGGACCACCACAGGGGCCACCCCGGGGATGATCGTCCAGGGCCCAGCAATCGAGGGCGCCCGGGGCAAGGAACCAGTGCAGCAAGCGGGACCGGGCACCGGTCCTTCGGCAGCGGCCGCTCCACCGTCCGACGGCACCCAATCCATCATCGGCACCAAGCGGCTCTACGCGGACGGCAAGTTCAACCGGCCGGATGGCCGAGCGACTTTCGCCGTCGCCGAGTGGCGCGGCCTCCAGGCCGAGGGTAAGCAGGCCGAGAAGGACAAACACCGCTTCCTGATCAACAACGGCCGCGCCAACCACGTTTGGCAGTCCGCTTACCTGGACCAGCACAACGACTTCGTCCGGGACCGCTTCCCCTACCCGTACATCGAGATGAACCCGGCCGACATGCAGGAGCTGCGGCTCAGCCCAGGAGACCTGGTCGAGGTGTTCAACGGCAATGGTGCTACCCAGGCTGTCGCTTGGCCTGAGGTGCAGGTTCGGCGGAACGAGACTTTCATGCTGTTCGGCTACCCCACCGGGGTGCAGGGCAACGTGGTCAGCAAGGCGACCAACGAGCTCATCATTCCGAACTACAAGCAAACCTGGGGCGACATCCGGAAGATAAGCGACGCACCCGCCGCCGTGCGCCATCTGTCTTGGAAAACCCAGGAATACCGACCTGCTGGCTGAGACAGCCTCTCGTTAGCCTAGCCGTCCATCAGAAGACGCCAGCGTCTCAACCGGCTTCTGCTACACAAAGCGTGAGGGAAGCTCGCTATGGCTCCCTCACGCTGCAAGCGATTACCAAGCAGTTAACGCTTGTCATTAAATGAACACACACAGCCACCCTCAAACGTTGGAAGACGCCAGCCTTGGCGTCCCGCCGCGTATGAGGCCGCAACATGCACCCTGCCATCGTCATTGAAGCTCTTGAAAAGACATTCCAAGGCAATCGGCGGGTACTAGATATCGCATCGCTTACCGTTATGCCTGGCGAGATGGTAGCCATTATTGGCGCGTCAGGGTCCGGCAAATCGACGCTGCTACGCCATTTGTCAGGACTTGCCCGCGCGGACCGCGGTGGCACGAACCGCATCGTCGTCAACGGGCGCTGTGTCCAGCAGCGGGGTCACATTGCGCGCGATGTCCGGCAGATCCGGGCGGGCATTGGCTTTGTTTTCCAACAGTTCAATTTGGTCGGCCGCCTTCCCGTTCTGACTAACGTTCTAGCCGGTGCGCTGTCGAGGTTACCTCTCTGGCGCACCCTTCCGGGATGGTTTCCAGAATGCGAGCAAGAGCGGGCACATCAAGCACTGAAGCGGGTGGGCATTGAGGAGCTTTCGCAGCAGCGGGCCTCCACTCTTTCAGGCGGACAACAGCAGCGCGCGGCCATTGCTCGGGCTTTGGTGCAAGGCGCTCAGGTGATCCTGGCCGACGAGCCAATTGCGTCCCTGGATCCGGAAAGTTCTCGCCGGGTCATGCAGACGCTGGCCGATCTAAATCGTCAGGATGGCATTACCGTGCTGGTGTCATTGCACCAAGTCGATGTTGCAATGCAATTCTGCCGACGAATCGTTGCCCTGCGACATGGCCGCGTGGTGTTCGACGGTGCGCCTAGTGAACTCACCACAGGAGTTCTTTCGGAAGTGTATGGCAGCGAACTGCCGTCGCCCGAGCTAGAGCCAGCCGTCACTGAGGCGCCGCTGCCTGCCTACGCCCGCGCATAATCAGCTGGAGATTTTTCATGCCTGTGATTTCCCGCCGCGCGACCCCTGCCGGGTTGCTTGCAACCGCCCCCCTTATCAGAACAGTGCAGGCGGCAGTTACGGACCTGAACTTCGGAATTATTGCCATCGAAGGCAGCCAGAGCCTCCGAACAAAATGGGAGCCGTTTCTCCAAGATATGGAGAAAGCTGTAGGCATTAAGGTGAACGGCTTCTACCCCTCCGATTATGCCGGGGTGGTTGAAGCAATGCGGTTCAACAAAATCCAAATCGCTTGGCACGGCAACGCCTCCGCTATTCCTGCGGTGGATCGCGCCGAGGGCGAGGTATTTGTACAAAAAACCTACGCTAACGGCGAGCTTGGCTATTATTCCATAATTATCGTCCACCGTGATAGCTCGATTACATCTCTGAATGATATTATAACTTCGACGCCCGGCACGTATAATCTTGGCAATGGTGATCCGAATAGCGCGTCAGGTTTTCTGATTCCAGGATACTATGCTTGGGCCCGCAACAACGTCGACGTCCGCAAATTGTTCAAAAACATTGTCACTGCGAATCACGGTACGAACTTACTAGCAGTAGCAAATCGGCAGGTGGATGTAGCAACCAACAATAATGAGGATCTTGAAGCATTCCGCCGTACGCAACCGGCCCGTGCCGCTTTAGTTCGTGAGGTTTGGCGAAGCCCATTGATCCCTGGGGACCCCATGGTATGGCGCAAGGACCTACCCCCGGATCTGAAGCAAAAGATCCGTGCTTTTTTTCTGGAATATGGCACGGAGCGTGAAGGGGCAGATACCGCGCGTGAGCGGAAGGTTTTGTTTGATCTAGGAGGGTGGGGGGCATTTAGAGCGTCGTCCAACACGCAGCTTCTTCCCATTCGGCAAGTTCAACAATACCGGGACCGCCTTGCAGCCGAAAACAATCCAAATCTCTCGGCTGATGATAAGGCAAAGCGGCTGCAAGAGATCGACGATCGTCTCAAGGCTTTGGATCAGCAGATGGAAGACGCCAAAGCGGTGTCGAACTGATGCTGTTACGTGCCACATCGCCTGATAAGCCGCTCTCGTATATGCCAAGCCTTGCTCGGCTGCTCAGTTGGCTTGCAGTGGCGGCGGTGTTCGCCTGGTCGTGGCACGGTGCGGATATAAGACCTCTCGAGCTCGCCAAATATTCTGGTAACATCGTCACTCTGGCTCACGACTTTTTCCCGCCGGATTTTAACGAGTGGCGCTCGTATGTCTCAGGCATGCTGCTGACCGTCCAAATAGCTGTGTGGGGCACTGGACTGGCAATCGTATGCGCTGTTCCATTAGGCCTTCTGTGCGCCGGAAACATTGCCCCATGGTGGATCACGCAACCGACTAGGCGCCTCATGGATGTCTGCCGCTCAATCAACGAGCTGGTATTCGCCATGTTGTTCGTCGTGGCTGTAGGCCTCGGCCCTTTTGCCGGTGTGCTCGCGCTCTGGGTCCATACAACCGGCATCCTGGCAAAGCTATTTGCAGAGGCCGTCGAAGCGATTGATGCAAGCCCGGTCGAGGGCATCAGGGCCACTGGTGCTCGTCATATTGAAGAGATCGTATACGGTGTGATCCCGCAGGTGATGCCGCTTTGGGCTAGTTTTTCTCTGTATCGTTTTGAGAGTAACGTGCGATCTGCTTCGGTCATTGGTCTGGTAGGAGCAGGCGGTATAGGACAGATCTTGTGGGAAATAATCCGAGCATTTGAGTTCCAGCAGACTTGCGCAATAATGATTATTATTGTTGTGGGCGTTAGTCTTATTGATGCAATGTCGCAGCAGATCCGTCGAGCTTTTATATAACTAGAGATGCGCCGTTTAGGTTGCATCTGACTGACTGTTTGAGAATCCGTATGTGATTCCAAATGTGGTGCCGCTTGCACGGCCCAGCCCCAAACCTTGTTGCCATCAGGGTTCGAACAGTCAGTCATGTCTCCATCCGCTGCCTTTGCGGTTGCGACCGCCGTGCTCAGGCTTTGTAGCCTTGTCGGTCATGAGGCAGTGCCGGTGCGGGACGGCGAGGTTTCATAATTCGGAAACACACTTTCTCCGGTCAGTGCGCTACGACGCTTCTGGAATCTTTGAAACGTCGCTGGGAAGCCTAGGCGCCTGGCCACAACAAGGTTGAGAAGCGATGCCCAATTCCGCCTCGAGACGAGCCTCCAACCTCATTGCTAAAATTCGCCAAGGCAGGCCGCGGGTGCGGCCGGTGTTCTTCAAGCCACTACTAGCTGCAGCGCTGCTCGCCACGATGACGTGGGTTCCACTGCCTGCCGCGGCCCAGCCAAGGGGGGCAGTGCTCGTCACCGGCAGCTCCACCGTCTTTCCCTTCAGCAGCGCGGTCGCTGAAAGGCTGGTGGAGACCGCTGGCGACCAGCGGGTCAAGGTTGCGAGTACCGGTACGGTGCATGGCTTTGCCCAATTTTGTCGGGGACCAAGCCTGGAGCACCCAGATGTTCAGAACGCCTCCCGCCGGATGACGGCGGGTGAGTTTTTGCTATGCGTGCGAAACGGCGTGAACGAGATCATGGAGATGCCGATCGGCTTCGATGGCATCGTCGTCGCCCATCGGAAGGGATTGCCGTCACCGAGCTTTACCCTATCCCAACTCTGGTTGGGCATCGCCAAGGAGGTTCCACAGAACGGCCGCTTGGTGCCCAATCCCTATACCTCTTGGCGCCAGGTGTCGGCCGACCTGCCGGACTGGCCCATCCGGGTCATTGGCCCGCCGCGAACATCCGGCACACGCGACAGCTTCACCGAGCTGGCGATGATGGCAGGCTGTCGTTCCGTCCCCGAAGTGGCCGCCATTGGCGACATATCCCAGCGAAACCGTGTCTGCGCCACCGTGCGGGAGGACGGCCACTGGATCGATGCCGGCGAGGATGACGAAGCCATTGTCCGCCGCATCACCACTGACCCAGATGGCACGCTTGGTATCTTCGGCTTCAGCTTCCTCGACGCTGCCCGCGACCGCATCGAAGGCTCCGCCATCGGTGGGGTCGACGACACACCGGCAACCATTGCGTCCGGTCGGTATCCACTGTCGCGGCCGCTCTTCCTCTACGTGAAGCGCCCAAACTTGGACCGAATCCCGGCTTTGAAAGACTACTTGACCGAGTATGTCTCCGACCGTGCTTTGGGCAGCGGTGGATACCTGGCTCAGCGCGGGCTAGTGCCACTGAGTGCCGATCGCCTGCGAGAAGTTCAGAGCGTGGTCCGCGAGCGCATCGTCATGAATCGCCAACCGAACGGCTGAACGTCGGCGTCTATAGGAGATGAGAATGCTCAACAGACGCACGACGCTTCTGAGCGTGGTGGGGCTCGGTGCTTCATCAGTAGCCGCGCAGCAGGCACCCGCGCCGACGTCCCTAGATAGTCGCTATAGCGATCAGGGCGGGGACATGGTCGCCGACACGCCACAGGATGCCAAGCAACAGGTTGATCCGTCGACGCTCATCTTTGCCTACACGCCGGTCGAGGACCCTGCTGTCTACCGCAAGGTCTGGGACGGCTTCCTAGCGCATTTGGCAAAGGAAACGGGCAAGCGAGTCCAGTTTTTTGCTGTGCAGAATAACGCGGCGCAGATTGAAGCGATGCGCGCCGGACGTCTGCACGTCGCGGGCTTCAACACTGGCTCCACGCCATTGGCAGTCAACTGCTCTGGCTTCGTACCTTTTGCAATGATGGCGTCCAAAACAGGCGAGTTCGGCTACGAGATGGAGGTCATTGTTCCCTCCGATAGCCCAATCCAGAAGCTCGAGGATCTGCGCGGCCGTACCTTGACGTTCTCGCAGCAGACCTCGAACTCCGGCTACAAGGCGCCGGTCGCCCTATTACAGAGTCAGTTCAACCTGCGTGAGGGCACTGATTACCGCTCCAACTTCTCGGGCCGCCACGACAACTCCGTAATCGGGGTGGCTAACCGGGACTACGAGGCGGCCGCCGTCGCTAACAGCGTGATGCGCAGGATGATCGCCCGCGGCACGGTGAACGGCACTGGTATCCGCACCATCTACAAGAGCGACAGCTTCCCGACCACGGCCTACGGCATCGCGCACAACATCAAGCCGGAACTGGCCGAAAAGATCCGGGCGGCCTTCTTCTCCTACAACTGGGAGGGCTCCGCGCTGCTCGAAGAATTCGGCAAGTCGGAGCCGCCGCAAGAGAAGTTCATCCCCATCACCTACAGCGAGCAGTGGAGCGTAATTCGGCAGATCGACCAAGCCACCAACGTTTCCTACACCTGCCGCTAAGTGACGAGAATGATTGAGCTGGGAACCTTGCCTTCGACGGTCCTGGAAGTGGCTCGCCTGAACAAGCGTTACCCCACAGGCGACCTTGCCCTTCGCGACGTTGACCTCCGGATCGGTCGCGGTGAAGTGGTGGCCCTCATCGGACCTTCGGGAGCTGGAAAGTCCACCCTGATCCGCTGCGTCAACCGGCTCGTGCAACCTACTTCCGGCTCAGTCCGCCTCGATGGAACTGAGGTAACCGATCTTGGGAGCGCCTCCCTGCGCCGGGCGCGTAGGCGCATGGGCATGATCTTTCAGGAATACGCTCTTATCGAGCGGCTGACAGTGATGGAGAACGCGCTTTCCGGCCGCCTTGGTTATGTTGGCTTCTGGCGCTCCTGGTTCCGGCGCTTCCCGACAACTGACGTGGCGGAAGCCTTCACGCTTCTTATCCGGGTCGGCTTGTCGGACATGGCGAACAAGCGGGCTGATGCGCTCTCCGGGGGCCAGCGTCAGCGCGTGGGCATTGTGCGAGCTCTGATGCAGCGGCCGGAGCTCCTGCTGGTCGACGAGCCCACCGCCAGCCTGGACCCCAAGACCAGTCGTCAGATCATGCGCCTCATCCTTGAGCTCTGTACCGAGCGCGGACTGGCGGCCATTATCAACATTCACGACGTCGCTTTGGCGCGCCAGTTCGCGCAGCGCATCGTCGGCTTGCGCGCGGGCGTCATTGTCTTTGACGGTCCGCCGAACAGCCTGGACGCAGCCGCACTAACTGCCATCTACGGCGACGAGGATTGGACGGCAACGCTGGGCCATGGCGGTAAGGTCGCGGAGGACGAGCATCGATCTGCCGTACCCGAGGTCGAGCGTCTCGCGGGACTCGCATGAGCACCTCCCAACCTACGGCCAATTCATATACGGCACAGGCCGCTGGCTGGCGCCCGCCGCCTCTCATCAGTAGCCCTGCTTTGCGTTGGATGTTGCTGCTGGGTTGCCTGGCTTGGCTCCTGGCTGCCTTGATGACGATGGAGATCAACTGGACCCGGGCAGCTGAGGGCTGGCAGCGTGGGGGGCGCTTTCTGGCAGCCTTCGTACCCCCTGATTTCACTTCGAAGTGGGACGACATCGCTGAAGGGCTGCTGGAGAGCGTGACGATGACGGTCGTCTCCACGGTGCTTGGCTTGGCGCTGTCAGTGCCAGTGGCTGTGGGTGCCGCACGCAATCTGGCGCCACGTCCTGTCTACCTGCTCTGCCGGGCGGTCCTAGTGGTGAGCCGCACCTTCCAGGAGGTACTCATTGCCATCCTGTTCGTGGCCATGTTCGGCTTTGGTCCACTGGCGGGCACTTTGACACTCGCCTTCGCCACTATTGGTTTCGTGGGCAAGCTCCTTGCCGAGGATATCGAGGCAACTGATCCAGCCCAACTCGAAGCCATGCGCGCGACCGGCGGCTCGTTCTTGCAAGGGCTGGCCTGGGGCATCCTGCCGCAGGTCAAGCCACGCCTTCTTGGTCTCTCGCTGTACCGCGTCGACATCAATTTTCGGGAGTCGGCCGTGCTTGGCATCGTCGGTGCGGGCGGCATCGGGGCAACCTTGAATACGTCGTTGGACCGCTACGAGTTCGACACCGCGGCCGCCATCCTGCTGCTCATCATCCTCATCGTCATGGTGTGCGAGTATGTTAGCGGCGTCATCCGCAGGGCAGCCCTTTAATGAGCGGCAACACCGAAGCCCTGAAGCAGAACGTCGTTTGGCGCCGCCGGACGCCACAAGGTGACGTGCTAGCCTGGGGCGCCTGGCTCGCTATCGTGCTGGCGACGGTCCTCTCGTTCCGGCAGATCTCGAACGTGACGATCTGGGATTTCGTCTGGGATGCTCCGCAGCAGGGCGCCGACCTGCTCTCCCGCGCCGTGCCACCTCGTTGGGGCTACGCCAGCGTGCTGTGGAAACCGCTCTGGGACACGGTCAACATGGCCACCATGGGAACCTTGGCGGCCGTCATCCTTGGCATTCCTGTGGCCGTGCTGGCGGCACGAAACACCACGCCCAGCGTCCTCCTCGTCAGGCCGCTGGCCCTGTTCGTTATCGTGGCCAGCCGTTCCATCAACAGCCTGATCTGGGCGCTGGTCCTGGTGGTCATCATTGGCCCCGGTCCGTTGGCAGGCACCTTGGCCATCGCGCTGCGCTCTGTCGGCTTCATCGGCAAGCTGCTTTACGAAGCCATAGAGGAAATTGACCCTGTCCAGGTTGAGGCCACCGAAGCAACGGGTGCCTCGCGCGCCCAGGTGCTGGCCTGGGGAATCATGCCTCAGGTAGCACCCGCCATCGCAGGCATCGGCGTCTTCCGCTGGGATATAAACATCCGCGAGGCCACAGTGCTTGGCTTGGTCGGCGCTGGTGGCATTGGCCTTCAGCTAGAGGCATCGGTAGCGACCCTCGCCTGGCCCCAAGTCAGCGTCATCCTTTTACTCATCCTGGCGACAGTGATTGTCAGCGAATGGGTCAGTGTACGGGTCCGGCAAGCTATCACCTAAGCCGAATATCACAGAAAAACCCTCGAGCATTCGAGTAAAATGGAAACATGGAAGCACCTGACGCCGCATCCGTCTTTGCCGCTTTAGGACAAGGGTCCCGCCTGGACCTCCTCCGGACACTTCTGGAGGCGGGACCAGCCGGCTTGTCCGCAGGCACGATTGGGACGGCTCTCGGCATCGCCCCATCGACGCTGTCGTTCCATTTGCGTGCCCTAGAGCAGGTCGGGCTGGTCCGCTCGACCCGGCAGGGCCGTAGCTTGATCTACACCGCTCAGATCGAACGCCTGCGTCATCTAATCATCTTCTTGTCGCAAGACTGCTGCGGCGGACGCCCCGAGCTTTGCAACGACCTGGTGCAGGCTTGGCCCACCAGCCCTCCGGAGAACGGTCCCATGATCCCTGCCTACAACGTCCTCTTCCTATGCACGCGCAACTCCGCCCGTTCGCTGCTGGCCGAGGCCATCTTGAACAAGCTCGGTGGCGAGCGCTTCCACGCCTATTCGGCGGGATCAGACCCGGCACCCCAGCCAATGCCTGAGGTCGTCGAGAAGCTGAAGAACCTCGGGCACGACGTCTCCAGCATTCGCAGCAAGTCCTATCGGGAGTTCCAGAAGCCGGAGGCTCCTCGGATGGACTTCGTCATCACGCTCTGCGACGAACTTCAGGGCCAGCACTGTCCCGACTTTGGTGGCCATGCCATCACAGCCTCCTGGCCGCTCCCCGGACCTGGTCAGTTCGCGCCGGGTTCTCATGAGCGCGTCCTGATGCTGAATGAGCTGTACGCTAGCTTGTTCCGCCGCCTCGGCATCTTCACTAGCCTCAACATGGATGCTCTGGACCGCATGTCGCTTCGGCACCGGTTGGATCACCTAAGCGAGGCTCCTCTCACCGTCGCCAAGGAACACTGACATGCGTGTTGGCATCAACGGCATGGGCCGTATCGGCAGACTGGCGTTCCGTGCCGCCCTAGGTGGCGTGTTTCGGGAAGCGAGCGACCCGCGCGGTATGAACCGCCTCGACATCGTCCACGTAAACGAGCTCAAGGGCGGCGCCGCTGCGACGGCCCACCTTCTCGAGTTCGATAGCATCCATGGCCGCTGGCGGGAGCAAATTGCTGGCGAAAGCGATGAGGCTATCTTCGTCGGGAATCAGCGCATCGGTTTCAGCGCATCGGCCGCTCCGGCAGACGTACCTTGGGGTGACTTGGGTTGCGATGTTGTTCTGGAGTGTACTGGTAAGTTCCTGAAGCAGGAGCAGCTGCAGAGCTACTTCGATCGTGGCGTGAAGCGTGTCATCGTGGCCGCGCCGGTGAAGGATCCGGCGGCAGCGGCCATGAACATCGTGGTTGGGGTTAATGACGACCGCTATGACCCGGCGCAGCACCGATTACTGACGGCCGCATCCTGCACCACCAATTGCTTGGCGCCGGTGGTTAAGGTCGTCCATGAGGCCATCGGGATCCGGCACGGCCAGATCACCACCATCCATAACCCGACCAACACCAACGTAGTGGTGGATGCCCCGCATAAGGACCTGCGGCGCGCCCGCTCCGCCATGCTGTCCCTCCAGCCCACGACGACCGGCAGTGCCACTGCCATCGCGCTCATCTATCCAGACCTCCAGGGCCGCCTGAACGGCCACGCCGTACGGGCGCCGGTGCTGAATGCGTCCCTGACAGACGCTGTTTTCGAGATGCAGCGAGAGACTACCGAAACCGAAGTCAACGAGTTGTTCCGCTCAGCTGCAGCCGGACCTCTGGCGGGGATCCTTGGCTACGAGACGCGGCCGCTGGTCTCGGTCGACTACGCCAACGACACCCGAAGCGCCATCGTTGATGCGGCCAGCACCATGGTAACCAACGGAACAATGCTCAAGGTTTACGCGTGGTACGATAACGAGATGGGTTACGCCTGCCGTATGGTGGACCTCGCTAACATCGTCAGGGAGCGGGGCATCTAATGTCCGTTGTCCGCAACTATCTCATCGTGACCGGCGCCTACTGGGCCTTTACGCTTACCGATGGCGCGTTGCGGATGCTGGTGCTTTTGCACTTCTATCAGCTTGGCTATACGCCCTTCACACTGGCCTTCCTGTTCCTGCTTTACGAAGCGGCGGGCATCTTCGCCAACCTTGGCGGCGGGTGGCTGGCGGCGAAGTTCGGTATCCCCCGCATGCTAGCGATCGGCCTCACGCTTCAGATTGGCGGCTTGGTGATGCTGTCGGCGCTCGACCCGGCCTGGAGCGCCGCCGCCTCCGTCGCCTGGGTGGTCTGCGCTCAAGGCATCTCCGGGGTGGCCAAGGACCTGACCAAAACGGCCTCGAAGTCAGCCATTAAGGCGTCTTCGCAGCAGGGCGCAGGTCAGTTGTTCCGCTGGGTCGCTTGGTTCACCGGCTCGAAGAATGCCATGAAGGGCTTCGGCTTCTTCTTGGGCGGCTTCCTGCTTCAGGCCGTTGGCTTCCGTCAGGCGCTCTGGTTGCTGGTGGCGTTGCTGGCCATGGCGCTCGTGGGAGTGCTGCTCTCCCTGCCGCGCGAACTCGGCAAAGCCAAGGCGTCCAAGAGCTTCAAGGAACTGTTCGCCAAGAACCGCGGCGTCAACCTGCTGGCAGCCGCTCGAGTCTTCATGTTTGGCTCGCGCGACATCTGGTTCGTCGTAGGTCTGCCGGTGTTCCTCTATAGCCAGGGCTGGAACTACGTCGGCGTATCCACTTTCCTGGCTGCCTGGACGATCGGCTACGGCGGCGTGCAGGCTTTGGCGCCGCAGGTGGTCCGCCGCAGCCAGGACGGGCTGTCGCGCGAGGTGCCGGAGGCGCGCCTCTGGGGTGTCGCGTTAGCCATCATCCCCATCGCCCTCGGCTTGATGCTGGCGACCGGCGCTGTGGGCCGCCCGGATCTAGTGGTTGTAGCCGGGTTGGCCATTTTCGGCTTCGCATTCGCGGTGAACTCATCGCTGCACTCCTACCTCATTCTGGCCTATGCGGGCTCGGAGAAGGCAGCCGAGGACGTCGGCTTCTACTACGCCGCTAATGCCGCTGGCCGCCTGGGCGGCATTCTGCTCTCGGGCCTCCTAACCCAGTACGCCGGACTGGAAGGCTGCCTCTGGGGATCGGCGGCAATGCTCGCCGCCTGCGCCTTCCTGACGTTCATGCTCCCGAGCGACAGGAAGGCTCCTCTGACGGCTTGATTCTCCCCATATATCGTTTACTCTGGATATATGGAATTGCATGAGGCTTTGGTCTGTCTGGGCGCCCTCTCGCAGGGCACTCGCCTGGAGACCTTCCGCCTGCTGGTACGCCACGAACCGGAAGGCTTGCCAGCTGGTGAGGTCGCGCGGCGGCTCGATGTGCCCCAGAACACCATGTCGACGCATCTGGCGGTCCTTACACGCGCTGGGCTGCTGCGGTCAGAGCGCCACAGCCGCTCTATCCTCTACCGGGCTGATCTGAACTGCCTGCGCGAGATGATGCTGTTCCTGATCAAGGAATGCTGCGACGGACGCGCGGACCTCTGCGAGCCGCTCATCGCCGACCTGCTCCCCTGTTGCCCGCCGTTGCCTGGGAATGCCGTCCAATGAGCATCGATGTCGTGATTTACCACAACCCCGCCTGCGGCACGTCGCGCAACACGTTAGCGATGATCCGCAACGCGGGCATCGAGCCACACGTGGTCGAGTACCTGAAGACGTCACCGTCACGGACCTTGCTGCTCCAGTTGATGAAGCGCGCCGGACTAAAGCCACGCGACCTGTTGCGTCAGAAGGGCACGCCTTATGCCGAACTGGAATTGGGCAATGTGATGCTGACGGATGAGCAGTTGGTGGACGCCATGATGCAGCACCCCATCCTCATCAACCGTCCCCTCGTGATCACTGAGCTTGGCGTGAAGCTCTGCCGCCCCTCCGAGACCGTTCTCGACATCCTGCCGCAGCCGCAGCAGGGCGCGTTTAGCAAAGAGGATGGCGAGATGGTCGTCGATGCTGAGGGCCACCGCGTAGCCTGACCGCCCCTTCCGCCACTCTTCTCCATCATCCCAAGACGTTTTGCGCTGCCGTGTGTCAACGGCTGACGCTGCTTTGCGCCCTCATACCTGTGAGAACACGCCCCATGCTGGCACTGGCTATCTTTGTCCTCACCCTCGTCCTGGTCATCTGGCAACCCCGTGGCCTTGGGATAGGCTGGTCAGCCATGGGAGGCGCCGCGTTAGCGCTCCTGACCGGCGTCATTGGCTGGGCCGATGTACCGGTTGTCTGGAACATTGTCTGGGACGCCACCTTCACCTTCGTGGCGCTCATCATCATCTCGCTGCTGCTCGACGAAGCCGGGTTCTTCCAATGGGCCGCATTACACGTAGCGCGCTGGGGCGGCGGCAATGGCAGGCGGCTGTTTCCGCTCATCGTGGTGCTGGGCGCGCTCATTGCCGCATTCTTTGCCAATGACGGTGCGGCACTGCTGCTGACGCCGATCGTCATGGCTATCCTGCTGCGGCTGGACTTCTCCACGGGCGCGACGCTGGCCTTCATCGTCGCTTGCGGCTTCGTGGCCGACACCACAAGCCTGCCGCTGGTGATCTCGAACCTCGTCAACATTGTCTCTGCCAACTTCTTCGGCATCAGCTTCGACCGCTATGCCGCCGTCATGGTGCCGGTAAACCTGGTGGCGTTGGCAGCAACGCTCGCCGTGCTCTGGGCCTACTACGGACGTCATGTGCCCGCCAGCTACCGAATGGATGAACTCGAGCGGCCCAACACGGCCATCCGTGATCACCTCGTCTTCCGGGCGGCCTTTCCCCTTCTTGCTGTGCTCCTACTGGCCTACTTCATCCTGGCGCCGCTTGGCGTACCAGTGGCAGCCGTGACCGGCGCCGCGGCTTTGGTTTTGCTGCTTCTGGCTGGGCGCTGGCACCGAGGTGGCCACGGTGGCGTGGTGCCCGTACGCAAAGTGCTGGCAGGCGCGCCCTGGCAGATCGTCATCTTCTCCCTAGGCATGTACCTTGTCGTTTATGGCCTGCGGAACGCCGGGCTGACGGATTACTTGGCGCAGGCCCTGGTTTGGCTGGCGGGGCATGGCCCCTGGATCGCCACCATCGGCACTGGCTTCGGTGCAGCCCTGCTGTCCTCGGTGATGAACAACATGCCGGGCGTGCTAGTCGGGGCGCTGGCTATCGAGCAGGCGCAGGGCATCCCGCCCGCCATCCGAGAGGCCATGATCTACGCCAACGTCATTGGTTGCGACCTCGGCCCCAAGTTCACCCCAATCGGCAGCCTGGCGACCCTGCTCTGGCTGCATGTGCTGGCGCGCAAGGGCACCACCATCACCTGGGGGCAGTATATGAAGGTCGGCTTGGTCATCACACCGCCAGTCCTGCTGGTGGTGCTGGCGGCCCTGGTGCTCTGGCTGCCGGTGGTAGGCACGCCGTGAGCGGCGATTTTGTCCGTGATGTGGTGGTCATCGGTGGTGGGCAATCCGGCCTTGCCGCCGGCTACTTCTTGAATCGGGTGGGCCTTAGCTTCCAAATTCTGGACGCCAGTGATTGTCCCGGGGGCGCCTGGCCTGACGCTTGGGACTCCCTACGGTTGTTCTCGCCTGCTCAGATGAGTTCGCTGCCGGGCTGGCCCATGCCGCCCTCGACAGGCGGCTATCCGTCCCGGGACCACGTGGTGGACTACCTCACGCAATATGAGCAGCGGTACAGCTTGCCTATCCAACGGCCGGTCCGTGTCACAGGTGTCGCGCGCTCGGCCGACGGACTTTCGGTGCAGACCAACCGAGGCACATGGCTGGCCAAGGCGGTCATCAGCGCGACAGGAGGCGCCAGTCAGCCCTTCATCCCGCCCTGTTCCAGCCGGGCACTGTTCCGCGGCAAGCAGATCCACTCCTCCACCTACCGCCGCCCAGACGGTTTCGCGGGGCAACGTGTGCTGGTGGTGGGCGGCGGCAACTCCGGCGCGCAGATTTTGGCTGAGGTATCCAAGGTCGCCGAAACAACCTGGGTCACGCCGGAACCGCCCCGCTTCTTGGCGGACGACGTGGACGGCCGCGTGCTGTTCGAGCGTGCCACCCAGCGCGTGCGCGCCCAAATGGAAGGCCGCGCGCCGGATGTGCCAAGAGATGGGCTGGGCGACATCGTCATGGTGCCGTCCGTGCGGGACGCGCGCGACCGCGAGGTCCTCTACACCGTCCGCCCCTTCGTTCGCTTCGACCCCCAAGGCGTGGTCTGGCAGGACGGAACGCGCAGCCCTGTAGATGCCGTCATCTGGTGTACGGGCTTTAGGCCGGGCCTTGATCATCTAGCGCCGCTTGGCGTGGTGGAGGCGGATGGTCGCGTGGCTGTCGAAAACGGCCACTCCACGCGAGAGCCGCGCCTCTGGCTGCTTGGTTACGGCGACTGGACCGGCGCCGCCTCCGCGACCCTGGCAGGCATTACTCGGTCGGCCCGTGACACCGTTCACGCCATCCAACAGTTCTTGACGACAGGGAAACCCTGATGCCCTCCGAACTCGACCTCTCGCTGCCCAACATTACCGACGAACACTTTCAGATTCCGGATCTGATTAGGCTCGGCATCCCCAACGCCAGCAAGCACCCGCCGCGCATCTTGCTGCTCTACGGCTCGCTGCGGGAGCGCTCCTACAGCCGCCTGCTGACTCTTGAGGCCGAACGCATCCTTCACCGCCTCGGTGCTGAGACGCGCGTCTACGACCCCCGAGAACTTCCTGTGGTGGACAGTGTATCCGCCGACCACCCCAAAGTGGCGGAACTTCGGGAGTTCTCCCTCTGGTCCGAAGGCCACGTATGGTGCAGCCCGGAGCGGCACGGCGCTATCACCGGCATCTTAAAGAACCAGATCGACTGGCTGCCGCTGGAAAATCGCGGCGTCCGGCCAACGCAGGGGCGTTCGCTGGCGGTGATGCAAGTTTCCGGCGGCAGCCAGAGCTTCAACAGCGTCAACACGCTGCGCCTGCTTGGCCGGTGGATGCGGATGATCACCATCCCCAATCAGTCTTCTGTGCCCAAAGCGTATGAGCAGTTCGACGAAGCGGGCCGCATGCTACCCGGCCCGCTTTACGATCGTGTTGTGGACGTGATGGAGGAACTGGTGAAGTTCACCCTGCTTACACGCGACGTGTCCAGCCACCTGACTGACCGCTATAGCGAGCGCAAGCAGCGGGCCGAGAAAGAGGCCAAAGCAGATCAGGCTAAACTTTCCGGCGCGGTCGGCTAGTGAAGCGAATCTAACGTTTGGTGCCCGCGCCTGAAATCGGTGATGATTTTTTCTGGATCTTTGGTCATTGGAAGAGCTGTGGGTGGCCGTTGGTTTCGGTGAAGACGCGCTTGATGGCAGCCTGCAAGGCGACCAACGGTAAGCGCAGACACCGGGCCCTTCTTGCGTCGGTTCTTT
>NZ_JAUFPN010000302.1 GCF_030409335.1 Paeniroseomonas aquatica | reverse complement strand
CGCCGTCCTCTCTCCGGTCAACCCCGCTCGCCATGCTCGCCCCAAGAGGGGCTGTGCGTGGCTCCGCGCCGCTACGCGGCTGGCCTGCGGCCAGGGGTTTGACCTGCGTTGCGGACGACGCCCTTACGGTTCGCATGGTCGGGACGAAGGAAGGGCCTGTTTGTTCTGATCGAACAAAGGAAGATGGTTTAAGTGATTTTTGTTTTGTTTATGGTAGAATCGTAGAAGAGGATTTTATGGCTGATGATTTCAACCTGGTTTTAGAACACCTACGCCACATTCGCGCCGATACCGGAGCGATCAAGGACGAGCAGAAGCTGCACGGGCAGCGCCTGACCTCGATTGAGCGTGGCCTACTGACCTTCCGCGACGAGATTGACGGCGTGAAGGAGCGGCTAGACCGTATCGAAACCCGGTTGGGTTTACACGATCCTGAGCATTGAGAAGCCACAGAAGGCTTCAACGCCTGCTGCATCCACGGCGAAGAGATCGAGTGCTATGAAAACGCCTATCCCGACATTTGACAGCGACGAAGCGGCAGAGCGCTTCATCGAAACCGTCGATGTGAGCGAGTGCGACCTGACGGCGCTCAAGCCGGTGCGGTTTGAGTTTGAGGAAACTACTGACCGGCAGCAACCAGCTCGGGATTGAGAGCCGTCAATGAGTCGGGCGGGGTGGACATTCCAGAACCAGCTGAAGCCACCCCTTCACCTCGCTTTTCATATCCTCCGGCGACCTCGGCGTTCCGTCAGGGTGATGGCGAGGCATCGTCTTTAGGTACATGTCTGCCGCCGCCAGTATGGCGGTCAGTGCCTGTTTGCCCCGCTCCGTCATCGCCGTTCCCCTTCATGTGTTAGCGGGCCATTCTCGGCCCACCCATGCACATTCTACCATCGCCGCTGCCGTTCCACGTCGCGGGCAACACCTCGAACGATGGACCCAAGCGCGGCTTCATATCGGCAGCAGGCTGTCCATTGGACAGCGGAATCCGTGCGCTTAGCCTTGTCGCAACCGACAGGGAGAACAAAACCATGCCGTGGGAACCGGACGGGTATTTCGACCGCAAAGCGCGTGCCGATCAGGACGCGAAGCCTTGCGCGGACGAAGGCCGCGCGCACCGGCTGGAAGCACGTCGCTTCTACCGGGCTGCGCCTCCCTACCGGATTCAGTTCGAGATCAACGGCACGGTCAGCCTGTGCCAGAAGCACTACCAATACTGGGAGCACCTCTTCCCGGAGGGCGCGACGGAATGGCTGCCGATTTCCCAGCATGCCGATCTGGAGGAGGCCGAGCGCCGCTTGCGACATATCTGCGGCCCGATGATCTACTACGACGAGGAAGGCCGCATGACCCGTGCGCCTGGCCGGGCAAAACCAGCTTGGAATATGCCGCCAGATGACGACGAAGGATGAATGAGGCGTGAACCAAGCCATAGGAGGCCAGCGGAGCGCCTGAAAGGCGTTGCGGGGTTGGCAGGGAAGGGCGGACACGGTTTCATTGCTGTACGAGCCTGAAAACCGCCTTGCTGGATGCCCCTCCCATGTTCCAGGAGCTGCGCTATCACCTGACACCTAAGCGGATGCTGACAGCGACCGCCGTGCTGGCCGGTCTGACGCTGCTGATACCCTGGATGCCGACCTATGCGCCGATCCGTGAGGCGATGACGCGCCATCACCTGGAAGCGATGGGCCGTGCGCCTGCTCAAGTGCAGGCGCGCAGCGCAGCACAGCGCCGCGCTGCCGAGGAGGCCGCCCAGCGGCGTATGGCCGAGGAGCGCGAACAGGCACAGCAGCGCACCCTGCAGGCCACTGCACGCGAACATGCGCAGCTGGTAAGCAGTTTCAACGCGCTGGCTAACAGTAACCTGGTCGCATTTAATCAAACAGTTAACCCAGCCGGTGAATTAATGCTCAGGCTGAAAGAATTTGCTCAAAATGCGTCTTACTACCGAACAACCGGCATCACCCCTGAGGAAACCGCAACCCGTCGCCCTTGCAGCGATCCAGCCACAACAAGCGACTTGTTGAACCGCGATCAGCGCCGCCGCCGCAACATCATTGCCTGCGCCGTCTATATGGTTAATTCATTTGGCGTCAGTAGTGACCCTATTCATGACCGCCTGCTAAACGTCGCCCTGCTTTACCGGATGGACCAGCCCACTACGGCACAGACGTTTCCACTTCCTGTGCTCGTTTCCTATGCCTGGATAGGTTCGAATTTCCGTTCAAACCTATACCGAGCACGTGATGTACCAGCCCTTCCGCCACTCTTACAGGGCGACCAGCTCAACCCGCGTTTGCTTGAGGGTTTCCTTGCCCCCGGCTTCGCTCAACGACTGTTCGAGACAGCGACCATCGAGGAAAAGCTCGCCTTCACCAGAACTGCCTATCCTGACCTGGTGAAGATGTCGGAGCTGGCGCAGCGCATCCTGCCGCTATGCCGCGCGCGGCAGCTCTCTGATTGCCTGGAGCCCGGTTGATGGTTCGGCCAGGCTAGGCGCGTAGCCGCCCCATGCCACGCGCCACCAGCCACATCGTGCCGAAAGCCACGGCGATCATCACGCCGCCCCGGAAGCCTAGCGGCAGCACGGTATGCCCCGCACTGTAGAACGCGCTCATGTCGTTCAGGAACGCCATCCGCTGTGGGGTAGGGGAGGCGAGGAAGGCCAGCCACTGCAGCAGCCCCGGCTCACCCCCCGTCACCGAATTGACCAGGGCGGCAAAGAAGACCGTCCACACCGGCATGAAGATCCATTCCAGGGCGAGCAGCGCAAGGAAAGCGCCGGAGCCGAGCAAGCCCCACGAGGCGTAGTGTTCGAGGGCTCCGGCAAAGACCCCCATGTTGCTGATCCCGGAGCGTGCGCCGGTGCGGATCAGGAACACCGCGAAGAAGATGGAGAAGATGATGGCCGCGCCGAGCCAGGACGCGCCCGACACCTCCGAGATGAAGTTGAACATGGGGCGGAACAAGGCGAGGATGACATCCAGCACCTTGCCTGGGAGGTTCTTGTCGATGCTGAACGTCCAGGCATCGCCGCTGCTGTCCATTCGTCTCGCTTTCCACCGTCACCGTGACCCCAGGAGGTAAGCAGCATGTCCGGCTTCTGGAAAGGATACGCCAACGTTAACGATGACGTTCGGCATACCTACGAGCAGGTATTTTTCGGGCGGCAGACGACCGGCAACCTGACGGAAGCCGAGGTGCCTGGCATGAAGCCGGAGCAGCCTGCACCAGATGCCTTCGCAGGCGAGGGCAGCTCAACCAACGCACCCCCGCAACACGATCATGCCGCCTTCTACGGCAGCGTGTGGGGCAATGGCGACGCGCCACCCATCGGCCCCGGCGAGCCGCCAAACGGCCCCGACCTGACGCCTGGAGGAGCCGTCCAGGTGCAAGCGCCCACCATCGAGGCCCCAAAGATCGAGCCGCCCAGCCAGGGCAACGACATGACGCCCGGCGACTAGCCGTTATGGCCAGCCCGTTCCACGCCTCCCTAGACACCCCATTGCTCGATTTCGACGGCCAGGTTTGGGATACGCGGGCCTTTTGTGAGGCGGTTTGTATTCAGGGCGCGCCTGGTAGTGGGAAAAGTTCAGCAAGCGCCCGCTACCTGCGAAATGCCGCCTTAAAGGCGGGATTCGGCGCAGTCTATCTCTGTGCCAAGCTTGAAGAAGCGGGCCTTCTCAAGGCCGAGATAGAAGCCGCAGGCCGTGCCTCGGATATCGTGGTGATCGACGCCACCGCTCAGGAGCGGTTCAATATCCTCGACTTTGCCGCTGCTGAGTTGGGCGGGGAGGGGTTTGAAAATAACATTGTGGAGGTGATGCGGCGCATGTCCGAAGCGGCGCGCGTGGCCTCGGACAAATCTGCAAGCGATGGAGGCGAGAACACCTATTTCGTTGATAACGCCATGAAGTGGCTCACGAACGCCTTTCCGCTTCTACTGGTCGCGGAAGGATCAATCAGACTGTCCGACCTTAACCAGTTCATCGCCACGCTTCCGAACAACAAGGAAGAGCTAAAAAGCGCCGATTGGCAGCGTAGCTATTGTGCGCAGGTGCACATGAAAGTGGCGCAAAAATCAAAGGAGAATAGCGAGGCGGGCCGCTACGCCCTGCGCGTGATCAATGATCACGGCATTTTCTTTTTGACCGAGGTGCCCAACCTCGATAACCGCCCGCGCTCCTCTATTGCATCCACGCTTACCGCCCTGATTTATCCCTTCCTTACTGGCAAGCTGAACGAGCTTTTTTGCAAAGATACCACTATCACCCCCATGGCATGCCGTGACGGGAAGCTGATCATTCTCGACCTGCCGACTGTGCGTTACGGGGCGATGGGTGCCGTCGCGCAATCGCTGTTTAAATACCTGTTTGGTGTGGCGATGCAGAATAGGCCCATCACACCCGAAACACGGCCCGTCATGCTGTATATCGACGAATGCCAAAACTTCTTATCCAGCTATGACGGCGACCTGTTAGCGATGGCTCGGAGCGCTAAAGTCTGCCCGGTATTCATCACCCAGGATCAGCCGACCTTCTACGCCAAGATGGGTGAGAAAGACGCTGATAGTTTGCTCGGAAAGTTTGGTACCCGGATATGGCACGCCAATCTTTCGTACCCGACAAATCTGGCAGCCAGTGAGCTGATATCAAAAATCGAAATGTTCCATTTTGGCGAGACAACCAGCACCACTGAAACCACTGGAGGCGGAGGAAGCCAGCAGGAGGGACACGGCGGCTCATCCGGCAATACCAGTAAAACCAACACGCGGGGCCAATCCTCAAGCGGCTATAAGGATTTTGAGATACCGCCTGATCATTTTGCGACCAAGCTGCGCACCGGCACGAAGGAAAATAATTACAAGGTGGACGCGATTGTAGTGCGGGGAAACCGTAACTGGAAGCGCACCGGGCGACACTGGATACAGGCCGAGTTTAGCCAGCGATAGAGGATGTCGCCCGTGTTCCTGTTGCGCGTCTTTTGGTATTTCGTTCGCCTCGCTCTCTACAAATGCATTGGTCTGCTTCGCTTCATCGGCAAGCCCGGATCGCGGTTCATCGTCCCTGTTGGCCTGGTGGCGCTGGCACTGGTCATGCGGCCCGTCTGGCATGCCGCCATCACCGCGCAGCTTCGCCTTGCTGACCCTGGTCTAGAGCCGGAAAGCGAGGTGCTGGACGTGGTGCTATTCGTGGTCGTGGCGGTGCTGATCGTCGCCTATGTCATCCTGTCCAAGATCATGTCGTTGACCTTGAGCGCCTTTCCCCTGGCTATGCGCCCCTTGTGGCCGCAACGCCGTTTGGAAGCGCCTAAGAAAGACATCACGTCCGCCGTGGTGCGGATCGTGGTTCCGTCATTGCCACGACGGCGGACATGAGAAAGGCCGCCCAGCTGGTAGATGCCGGGCGGCCTTTCCAACATCACTGTTGACGGTCATCGCCATCCCTGGCTGTACCGCCCTGCGATGCTATCAGACCGTTTTCGTTCGGCCAATTGGCTTCAGCGGTCCGACCTGTGACGACGCAGCAGCGTCGCAATCTGCGTCTCGTTCCATCCATCCGCCTGCAACAGGGGAGTAAGTTCATCGCCCGCATGGCGTGCGTGTAGCTCTGCCTTCACCATGCGGCCAAAATCCGCAATCTTGCGCGCCAGGCGAAAATGCCACCACGCCATTTCACAGCGGAAGAAGCAGGCGAACGCCTCCCGTGACATGCCTTCATAGGCGACGCCACCTTCGGGTAAAACCCGCACTGAGTAGTTTGGAATCATCACCCTACTCCCCATCATTGTTGGTCAAATATCCTAGCGGGGATAGCCGGGCTTTGCTCGGCGTAAGGGGCCGGTAATGAGGCCCCTTGGCCGCGCGCGAAGCGCGCCGCGATTTTCAGCTGACCGGCGCAGCCGGTTCCGTGTTGGTGGATGGATGGGCGAGGATCGAGGCGATATCAGCCTTGCCCGCTTTGGTTGAGACACGCGCACGAAGGAGGCGCTGCAACTCATCCATGAACGAGGGATTATCCCCAGCTTCGGCTAGTACCGCCGCGCCAATGGTGGCGAGCTTGCGTTGCTCTGCATCGGCGACGGCCTGGCGGGCGGCGGCAATGTCGCGCTCTAGGCGTTCCAACCGTTGAGCTGGGGTCTCGCTTTTGCGGCCCGGCTTCTTGCGTTCAGTGGATGCGGGTTTAGCCATCCTATCGGCCTTCCATCGGTTGTAACTTCGTACTATGTTCGCCGTATCCCAACCGTCAATGATCTACCGAATGTTTGAGTATTTTGCGCCCGTTAGTGAGATTGGCAAGGCATGTGCGGTCAAACCGCGCAGCGCCCTTCGGGCCTGCGCAGTTTGGCCACACGCCTTGGCAAGGAGGACCGCTCCGCGCCCTCCGTTGCATCCTCCCAGGGCAAGGGGTTTTCGTCCCCCTCTGCACACCACGACGAGGAGCGTTCCTGCCCCTACGACCCTGACCACCCTTCCGCAGGTTGGATGCCGTCACCGCTTGTCCGGTGAACCGACCCGAAGGAGCCTGGCTCCTCTCGACACCAGCGTCAGGCTCTTGCGCCCGACACCACGCTTTAGGGGGTGGCGGCATGGATAGCGCGCCCTCTTCCCCCACACGCAAGGCGCGAAGTGGCAGCGAGAAGCGGCAGCGCGCCGACCTTGCCTGGATGCGCCTGACCCCTGCCGAGCGCGCCCAGCTGGACGAGCTGGCGGAGCGCGCAGGCATGACCGTTAGCGCCTATATGCGCCACCAATGCCTAGGCTCTGCCGGGCCGCGTGCGGTGCGCCGTCCGCCCGTCGAGCGTGCGGCCCTGGCGCAGTTGCTAGGCCAGCTCGGCAAGGTGGGCAGCAACGTCAACCAGATCGCCCGCGCGCTGAATACCGACCGGCCTTTGGCGTACGACATAACCACAACCCTGGCGGAAATACGGGAGGCAGCGCTTTCCATCTCCGCCACGTTGCGAGGGAAAGGCGCGTGATTATCAATGGTTCGAGCCGTAGCAATGGCGCATTCTTCTCCCGGCATTTAATGCGTGCCGACCAGAACGAGCGCGTGGCCGTGGTGGATATGCGCGGCCTAGCCTATGCCGATGATGTGCCGACCGCCTTCCGCGAGATGAAGGAGCTGGCGGCAGGCACGCAGTGCAAAAACTACTTCTACCATGCCAACCTCAACACCCGCGCCGACGAGCAGCTGACGCCAGAGCAATGGGCGCAGGCGGTGGATGCGCTGGAAGGTGCCTTGCAGCTGGAGGGGCAGCCCCGTTTCATCGTCGAGCATGAAAAGGAAGGCCGCACCCATCGGCATGTCATCTGGGGCCGCATTGACTCCGACACCAACACGGCGATTTCCGACAGCCATAATTACCGGACGCATGAGGAGGTAGCGGCTAGCCTGGAGGAGGCGTTCGGCCACGAGGCGACGGTGCGCGCCCTCACCCGCGACAAAGACACCACGCCCAGGCCGGAACCCAATATGCAGGATTGGGAGAGCTTCCGGGCGGCGGAAAGCAAGATCGATCCTAAGGCGATGAAGGCCGAGCTGACCGAGCTTTGGCAGCATTCGGATAGCGGCCCGGCCTTCGCCGCTGCCTTGGAGGAGCGCGGCTACATTCTCGCTCGCGGCGACCGGCGCGACTTTGTTGTGGTGGATGCTGCCGGGGATGAACATTCGCTGGGGCGGCGGCTTTCCGGCATCAAGGCGGCCGAGGTGCGCGCCCGGATGGCCGACATCGACGCGACGGCATTGCCGAGCGTCGAGGAAGGCCGGGAACTGGCCCGCCAGCGGCAGGAGGAGCAGCCGCAAGACAGCAGCGCCCCCGCCGCGCAGACGCCCCCTGTCGAGCCCGTAGACGCCTTTGCGGCCATCATGGGTGAAACGAAGCAAGATCGCCCCAGCAACGCAATTAGCGCCGCCCAGGCCGAACCAAGCGCGGCCCCTGCCCCGGCGTCGGCTTTCGATGCGGTGATGGCCGAGACGCATCAGGAGGCTGCCGAGGATGGCGCGCGTGCCACCGAGGAGGAGCGTACCGGCGGCGGCAGGTTCGAGCGGTTCCGCGCCTGGTGCGGCACCGTGCGCGAGCATGTGGCCGGATGGGGCCAGCAGGTGCAGGACTACTACGGTAGCTGGTTCCGCCGAGGCAGCGAGCCCGCGCCGGAACAGCCGTCAGAGCCGAGCCAGGGCATGGAGCCGCAGCTATGAGCGTGAACGCGATTGACGCCATCCTGGGCCGGAAGAATGACCCGGTAGCCGGTAAGGCAGCCGAGGATGCCAGCGCCGTCCAGTCCGAGCTATTGGCCGAGGCGGCGGAGCCGGACGCCTACCGGCCTTATATCATCCGAGCCCGCCCGCAGCTGGGCTTTACGCTGATCGAGAATGACGGCACCCGCCACGGCTTCCAGTACCACGCCCTGCGTCATCCGAAATGGCAGCGCCGGAACGGCGAGGAGTTTATGAGCTTCACCGCTGACGGCTTGGCCGTGGTGATGCAGGGCCGAGGGCTGACTATCCTGCACGCGGCCCTGGTGCGCGGCACGCTGGCCGAGGTTCGGGAGCATGACGGCAAGCAGCCGGTCAGCGCCGACACCACCACGCAGATTGACCGGCTAGAGGTGCAGGATGCGGAGGAGCGCGCGGCAGCGCAATCGCCGCGCCTGGTGAAATAGTCCGCCGTCCTATCGGCGTTTCCCCCTCGCCTCGCCTTCCGCATCCTGGCTGCTTCACCAGCAGCCAGGATGCGCTATGTCGGAGAGCAGGAGTTTTCGCGGGTCGAAGCAGCAGAATTACTGGCGTTATAGGCGCCTTTGTATAAAGTTAGTTAGGTTTTATTCATCCGCTTTATGCGCGCTTCAGCAAGTTTTTCTCTTAACAACTCGAGAAATTCTTTTCTGGTCCGCCGTATTGCCGAGCCAATATCTTTGTATTTAGAAGATTGAAGATTCGCGTTGTTGCTGGGATTAACATACAAATCTGGAAGCCACGCAGTTGGCACAACATAACAATTAACTAACTCAATCCTGAGCGGATTAACGTGAAAATCAATTTCAATTGTTGCTATAAACAAAGTTAATTCTGGAGTATTTTCAAAGAAAGTTATTAGTTTATCAGCTTTCGAAATGTCGTCTTTGCTGGGCGTTCTTCCTCGGACGGCCGATTTTATGTTGACGAATATTGGCTTCGAGTCATCAAATCGGAATGAAAAATCATACACTCCTACTTCCGAATCTGCAGGTTTAAAGTCGTGTAAGTGCAAGCGCTTGGCGTGCTTTTCGAGATTCTGAGAAATTAGCTCCTCAAGTATGCGCCATACAGTTCGGCCTTTGCCTGCTTTCCGCCATCCATATGGGAATTGGCCTGGCACGCCAATTGGCACTTCGCCAATATCACGAATTAGCGTTCTCAGTGCTTCTTCAAGCTGTCTACGATGTAGCTCAGCATCTTCGATCTCACTCAGCATCAGGAAACCTAAAAAGTTCAGCTATGGGAAGGCCAAGTGCATCAGCGATTTTTTGAATATTTTCGAGGCTAATATTACGTTCTCCACGCTCGACGCCGCCCACGTATGTTCGGTCAAGGCCGCATAGGTCAGCAAAACCCTCCTGAGACAGCCTTTTTGCTTTGCGCGCGTCCTTTACGCGGCTGCCAAAGCGCTGCCTTATGGTATTGCCGTCATCCATACGATATGAAAACACTGTGGTGACGATGAGTCCACGGACTATGAGTATCGCCCCTTGACTTCAAGGCGGAATATGATACTTATTGTCATCAAGGCGGGGGTTGATATGGGACGGCGGCCTAAGATTATTGCTTCTTTCGAAGAAGAAGATCGGCGCGAATCTGGATACTATGCAACTCCAAAGTTTGTAGCCGATTTTCTTGCTCGTCGAATGTTAGATCTTTGTCCAGAGGCAAAGACAGTTCTCGACCCTTGCGTGGGACGTGGCGAGCTAATCGGCACTTTTGGAGAAGCGGGCCTTCACGTAACTGGCTATGACATAATTGACCGGTCCCCTGTGGGATGCGCTAAGTTTGAAGTAGCTGATTTCCTCGAAATAGTAGGCGCATCAGAAGGGCTGTCTTTATTTCATGATGTAAAGCGTCCATCTTTTGATTTAGTGGTGGCAAATCCTCCTTACAATTGCCACGAGACAGATTACATACGGAAAAATAAGGTAAAGCTGGTTGAACGATTTGGTAAAGCAACTGCATTAAACATGTATTCTCTGTTCGTTCGGGCGATCATTGAGTACGCAACTGACAGCGCTGTAATAGGTCTTGTAACACACGATTCTTTTCTTACTGCCGTTGGCCATCAAGAGTTACGTCGATACATTTTGCAAAATTGCGTAATTCACGATTTACATCTTTGTCCGACATCTTTGTTCAAAGATCAGAACGCCGATGTCAGGACATGTTTGTTAGTTTTAGAAAAAAAGAAAGATGGTCAGGGTGTTATTCGTACTAGTAACAGGGTAGCCACAGTTTCAGAATTTCGTAACGCACTTTTCAAAAAAGATTTTCATGACCAGTTTCTTGATGATGTGACGCTTCGGCACGAGCGCGACAATGCGGAGTTCATTGTGGGCGTTTCCGATGAAATAGCAAAACTGTTTTCTGGCCGACGTTTGTCCGATATTGCACCTTGTATAACTGGAATATCGACAGGGAGCGACGCAACCTATATTAGGCGGAAATCAGAAGATGGCTATCGCATTCCTTTTTACAAAAATCCGGCCAGTAGGCGTTTTTTTGCTCAACCAGATGGATTTCTTTGCGATAATTATGAAGAGGTAGGACGTACGGTTTCGAATTTCATGATTAGAAATAAAAACCTTCTAACTTTGGGAGGTCTTTCTTGTTCTTCCATGGGCGTAAAATTTGGGGCAGCAATTAGACCTCCCAATACACTCTGCGGGGTTAATCCAAACGTTATTATAAATGACGATCGGATGTGGAGCTTGCTTAGCTATCTCAACAGCAAACTTTGTCTTTACCTCGTCAGAGGTGTACTTATTAGAAGTAACATGATTACAGCAGGATATGCAGCGCGTATTCCCGTGCCTGTATTTTCGAATCAGGCCGAAAACACTTTGCTGTGTTTAGGGCGGCGTGGGTTTGAGCTTGCACAAGCGGGAGCTGATGTTTCGGGAATCAAAGCAGAAATCGATCAAACAATAGAGCATGATCTTTCGCTGTCGTACAACGTGCGGGAACTGCTAACGGCTTTTGATCAAGATCCCACACGTCTTTCTTAAGGCGTGCTTTAAAGCCGAAAATATTAGAAACGAGAAAGGCTTAATTAACGCGAACTAATTACAATAATACATCTATTGCAAGATCGAGAAACGCCCATTTGTTGCGCTTTCAATTAGTGTATGATAACGTCCTTTATCATACATGACACAGGTTGAGCTTATGGCAATCACTGCGAACGACGTAGACGTGCTGCATCGGTACGCTGACGGGGTAATGGGGCGTGCTGACCACCACGCCGGTCAGGTGAAGGGAATCGCCCTCGCGTTGCTAGGAGCCATCATCTGGCGCGGCGAACCTGGATCGGTCGAGATCAAGCAGTATGCCGGTGGGCTTGCGAACGTTCTGTGGGTGAAGATCGGCGGGAAGCGTTACGCCTTCGCCTACAACCATGAGACATTGAAGATTGAGATCAGAGATCGGACCCAGTCCGGGCCTGCGCTTCACAGCTTTGACGATCAGACGCCGGTCGCAGCCGTTGAGGCCACCTTCCGGGCGCTTTGATGAAAATGCTCACTCCCCTTCCCCCTTCTGCTCTCCCGGTCGTCCGCCTGGGCGATATGGTGGTGCCCACCCCCATCATGGCCGAGGGTGAGCGCGCCGCGACCCGCTACGTCGAGTTTTTCACGGCTCATATCCGCAACCGAAACACCCGTGCCGCCTATGCCCGCGCGTCGTCCGCGTTCTTCGCTTGGTGTGAGCAACACGGCTTAACCCTGCCTGCCGTCCAGCCTGTGCATGTGGCGACCTACATCGAGCAGATTGGGCGCGAACTATCGGCCCCCACCGTCAAGCAGCAGCTCGCGGCCATCCGTATGCTGTTCGACTGGCTAGTGGTCGGCCAGGTGGTGCCCCACAACCCTGCCTCAGCGGTGCGCGGGCCGAAGCACAGCGCCACCACCGGCAAAACCCACATGCCGACGCGCGACGAGGCCAAGGCGCTCCTCACCAGCATTGAGACGGATAGTTTGATCGGCCTGCGTGACCGGGCGGTGATTGGCGCGTTGTTCTACACCTTCGCCCGTGTCAGCGCGGCGACAGCGATGCGGGTGGAGGACTACTACCCCATCGGTCGACGCATGTGGCTTCGGCTGCATGAGAAAGGCGGCAAGAGGCATGAGATGCCAGTGCACCACAGCCTGCAAGAGTACCTGGACGCCTACATCGCGGCGGCAGGTATTGAGACAGACAAGCGCAGCCCCCTCTTCCGTACCGTCGAAGGCCGCAGCGGTCGCCTAACTGGCGAGGCCATGACCCAGCCTGACGTGTTCCGCATGATCCAGCGGCGGGCCAAAGCAGCAGGCGTGGCAACCAAGGTCGGCTGCCATAGTTGGCGGGCGCGCGGTATCACGGCCTACCTCGAAAATGGTGGGCTGCTGGAACACGCCCAGCAGATGGCCGGTCATGCCAGTGCGCGAACGACGAAACTCTACGACCGGCGCGGCGAGCAGGTATCCCTCGATGAGGTCGAGCGGATCGTCCTCTGAAACAGTATCAGCAATAGTATTTCAGATACCTCAATCTTGCTCCTGGGTACTCCAGTAATTCGGCCAGAATTCAAACCTAACATGTAGGTGGTGTGATATCCTGCTTAACTAGTAAATCCAGCCCATACTTCTGTCCTGCAAAACTTAGTAATGACTGCCTTACTATTCTTTCAAGTCCGATGTACGTGGGAGCTTCAAAGAGAATTTTCGCAAGTTTTTTGCTATCAAGAACTGGCTCACCAGCTTGGATTTCTTCATTTGAGCCTCGAGGTGCTACCCAGCTACCAAATCCAACGCCACTGTGAACGTACCTGCTCCTAAGGTCGTATGCAGCGCCCAAAGCAACTTTGAATCTTTCTTTCTTTAATCCGAAATAGATTTCTTTTGATTCGGACTTGTCAAAAAAATCGTCACTAGTCAGCTTTTCCAAAGCGCCAATAAACCTAGATTTCAATCCACGTAATTCGTGCCGCAAGATTTTACCTATCCGCTTCCCGTCTTCGAGGTCATCTTCTATTCTTGTCAGAATGTTTTTAAATTCCACACTCAACAGACTTTCTTTATCAACGTCAACTGCTTGAGAAAGAATTTCTCCGCTGGATATCAAATGCAAATAAGCAACCTCTGGGTCACGCTCTACAGCTTGCAAAGCCCGATGATAAAACTTACAGGCCGCGTTAAACTTGGTAATAGAGTCTTTCTCCGAAGCCACACCATGAAACAAAGGCTCAAGTCGGCTAATTTCAGCTAGGTGCATTGGAATAGAATAATCTGCCCGCGGAGCGTAGCTGTTTTGAGGGAGTGTGTGATTGCAGATTGAGTTAAAGTGACTTAAATCTGGTATATTGTACAATCCTGAAGTTTCAATTAACCCGTGATTATCAAAACGTTTTCCATATAAAAGGCTTAAATATTGGCAAAAGCGCTCTACTGTGCCCGTATAGTCAGGTACTAACCATCCAGCTGCAACGGTCGGAGTTTCTGTAACAAAACTTACGATGTATGCATTCCGAGCATTAGGCCCTTCCTCCATGCGTATCCAGCCGTCGCGTGATCCAATACCAGGGAAGGCATGGGTAATTAAAATACCAGCATTCTCAAACTCACCGACAAGTCGACTGGTGGTTGAAATAACCGCTTTCTGTATTCTTGGGTCTGGCTTAAGAGACATTTTAATTCGTGCTCCAAGTTAGGCGTTATTCATAGTCACATAAATCAAACCGATACTCAGCGCAGGAGTTCATTTCAGCAAACGTTCACTTTAAAACCATCGTTGAAGAGTGGACAAAGCATAAATCCGGTAAATGGAAATACCCGATTTATTTTGTGCTTTCCCCTTCCCTACCTTGCACAGGAAGGCATCAGCGACGCGCCATCAGTCGCCAGACAGCCTGCGAACACAGTGTCGCCTTGACCTCAATTAAGTTACCCGGTAATTTTTCTTACCGGGTAATATGAATTACCGGATTTGTGGGAGGCTCTATGCCGGTTGTTGTCATCGCGTCGCCCAAGGGTGGGTCTGGTAAGTCTACCAGCTCTGTTCTCCTTGGCACCGAGCTGGCTCATGCGGGTGCGCAGGTCACCATGCTCGACTGCGATCCCAACCACTCCCTCCGCCTGTGGGCCGAGCGTGGGCCTTTGCCTCCTCGCATGACTCTCCTGTCGGAGGTGTCCGAATCCGACATCGTACGCACCATCCAGAAGCACGACGCGGACGGCGGCATCGTCATCGTTGACCTTGAAGGCGTTGCTTCGCGCCTAGTCTCTCGTGCCATCTCCCAAGCCGACCTGGTGCTGACCCCCATGCGGGCCACGACGCTCGACGCCACCATCGGTGCGCGCACCCTCGCGCTGATTGCCGAGGAGGAGGAGGCCCTGGGCCGTTCCATCCGGCATGCTGTGGTGTTCACCATGACCCGTACTATTGAATCGAAGCAGCACCGCGCTATCGAGGCTTCGCTGGCAGGGCAGGGGGTAGACATCGTGCAGCCCGCCTTGATGGAGCGTGTCGCATTCTCGGCGCTGTTCGAGTTCGGCGGCGATTTGCGCTCGATGCCCGCCCAAGGCCGTATGGAAGGTGCCATCGATAATGCGTCGGCCTTCGCCCGCGCCATCTATCAACGTCTGACCGAGACCGCCTCATGAGCGACCAGCCCAAGCCCTTTGCTATAGACGTGAAGCAGCTGCGTAGCAGGCCCAAGGATGGGTCCGCCGCCGCCATCAGCTCAGTGGACAAAGCAGGAGAACAGCATGGCTTTGTTGCCCGTGAGCCCAAAGGTAGACCAGGACGCCCGCCCAGCCCACGCACCGGCCAGGTGCATGCCAAGGTGCTGCCCCCTATCGATGAAGAGATCGCGGCAGAAGCGCGCCGCCGGGGTGTCCAGCAAGGCATCATCATTGAAGAGGCATGGGCGCTCTATCTCGCTCACAAATCCGGTAAATAGAAATATCCGGTAATTGAAAACACCGGATATTTATTTGCTTTGAAGCCCTTTAAAGCTAGGGATCGGGGGGTATGAAAAGAGAGATGTCAAAGAGTTAGTTAGGCGCAAGTGGAGCAGCTACCCGCTCGACAGTTCCTTTGATCCGCGCTTTGCGGCCTACCTTGGAACGCATTAGCTCGGCCAGCACCCGCTCCCACTCTTCCGGTTCTTTCATCTCCCAGCCCACTCGAAAGCCCGTCACCATGCCACGCTGTTGCCCTCCCTGACGGATAGGCTCCACTCGCACGGTAAAGTCGGATAAAGCATTGATTTCTTCAACTGCTGGAGAAATCGCCCAGCTGTTCAGGTTTTTGTAAGTCGTCAGCTTATCAATGCTGACACCAAGCATTTCCCGGAAATCTTCAACAGAAATTATTTCTTCGGTTCGGGCTAAATTGCGTCGTAGGCACAACGCTTCGTAGAGTGCCAGCGCATATTTTGTAGTAAACGCAAACATAACATACGGCTTGATACGGCCCCAATATTCAGATTTCCGCAAAATTTCGCGCATGGTAGCGGAAAAAGAGTAACGAACTTCGCCTTGAGGATTATCTTCGTCATCAGTTGTGGTGGTATCTGCCAGTAGCGTGGTGCGTCGTGTCGCTTTGCGGCCTTTGCTGTCCTTGGTTGGTATGAGTACTAGGGTTGTCATCAGCCGTTCGATGCTATCGCGTACTCGCTCGCCACCCTTATGAGTGCTGCGGAGCTCGCGCATCGGGATCAAATGCTCACAATCCTCCGCAATCTGGTCGCCAGCATGACGGATGAGAAGGTTGAGGACGCGGCGATCATGGAGAGTGAGGGCGGAGGACTGGCGAACCTCGATCATCTCGCCCGCTTTGGCGATGCCTTCGAGGTTGTAACGCTGTACAATCGTCCGAGCCATTCTCTAGGATAAATCAGGAGGGCTAGGCTAAGTCAAGTACATCTAGCCTAACCTAAGATGATGCCCCCAATCCCTAGCCTTAGAAGCAGCTTTTTGCTTGTGGATAACCTCTCCATTCCTACCCCCAATCTCTAGCCTTAGAGCCCCCGAACCCTAGCCTTAGGTGCCCCCAATCCCTAGCCTTAGGCCCCCAATCCCTAGCCTTAGGATTTGTAAGCCCTTGATTAAGCTATGGAATTTCTGCCCTGAAATTAGAAATTAAGTATAAAGAACTTATAGAACGGATTCACAGGTGTGAGTAACTCCCGCAAGGCTAGTTGCTAAGTCGCCATCAAAGGCGGCGCTACGCGCCTAAACGGAATGCGCCGTAGGCGCATGATCTTGAGTAAGGGCCTATCGGCCCGATCATGCTCAGATGGTGCCGCCGTCCTCTCTCCGGTCAACCCCGCTCGCCAT
>NZ_JAUFPN010000301.1 GCF_030409335.1 Paeniroseomonas aquatica | reverse complement strand
GGCGCCAAGTGTCGCCTATGTTACCGACTGGTGAGTAAAATGGCCCCCGTATGGTCGGTCAGGGCGCCGCTAATGGGCAAAAGCTTGAGGGAAGCGAGCGAGATTCGCGCTCCCGGACTCGACCGGTAGGCGATCGGCAGCGCAACTTATGGGCGCCTAGTGCCGAGCATTTCTTAGCAATCTCAGCGTGTTAAACTTGTTGGAGAAATCAGGCTACCCTCAACCTTCGGAGAGGAGTCACCCTTCTGAGGGAGAATTCCAACCTCGTTCCGGTATTGCACCATCAAGGTCCGCTCGAAAAACCTCAGGAAACCTGCGTTTCACGGCGTCGATCACTACGACGGAGAATGGTTGCATAAGGGCCGACTGGAGCGGCGATGGGAACCGGAATATGAAATTCTCTGGCAGTAACTCAGCGCGGCGCTTTGCCGACCTCGATTGGCTCCAGGCTTCCAAGCGGACAATACCTCATCGCTGCGGTATAGTACAAACTGCGAAACGGAACTTCTTGACGTCATTCCAACCGGATGCCGCGTCGCCGGATCAGTTCGGCCCACCGGCGCGTCTCCTCGACCTGGCTCGCTGCGAGTTCCGCGGGAGTACCCCCCACCGCTTCCATGGCGAGGCTTTCCAGACGCGGTTGCAGCTGAGGTAGACTGATGGCGGTTCGGGCTTCGCTGGCCAGACGGACCAAGATCGGTTGCGGCGTGCCGGCTGGTGCGAAAAGGCCGAAATCGACCGAGGCACGGTATCCCGGAAACCCGCTTTCCGCGACGGTCGGCACTTCCGGCGCCTGTGCGCTGCGCTGTGGCGCAGTGAGGGCTATAGCCCGCACCTCGCCCGACCGCATGAAGGGCAGTGCGACCGAGGCGTCGATGAAGGACATGGCCGTTTCGCGCTGCATAACTGCCTGCGCAGTCTGCGCCGCCGAACGATAGGGTACGTGCACCATCTGCGTGCCTGACATGTCCAGCAGTAGCTCGACAAAGAGATGGCTGGTCGAACCCGCGCCGGCGGAGGCGTAGGTGATGGTGGCAGGCTGCGCCTTCGCTGAAGCGATCAGCTCCGTCAGGCTATGCCAGGGCGCAGCGGGGTGAACGCAAGCGAAGATCGGCGTCGTGGCCAGCATGCCGACCGGCGCGAAGGCACGCTCGATGTCGTAGGGCAGCCGGTCGTACAGCGCGGTTGCCATCGCATAGGTGCCGTTGGGGGCGATCGCGACCGTGTAGCCATCTGGCCGCGCACGCGCGAGCTGCGCCATCCCTAGCGTGCCGCTTGCCCCTGCACGGTTGTCGATCGGCATAGGCTGGCCGAGGGAGTCCGCCATGTGCTGCGCGAGCAGTCGCGCGAGGATATCCGTGCCGCCACCGGCGCCGAAAGGCACGATCAGCGTGATCGGCCGGCTCGGCCAATGCTCCTGCGCCGCGGTAGATCGAGCGCCGGTGAAGCCGGCTCCGAGTGCCAGCGACGCGACAAGGCATCTCCTGTCCAACATGGCTTGTTCCCTCCGCCACCTAGTCTGGGCGTGGTCCAGGGAGATGTCGAGAATACGCGGAACGACCACGCGCGCGCCGGCTTCGTCTGCCCGAAGGCGTAGTGCGGCACGCCGCCGACGGGAACCTCACTCCCGCAGCGTGCGTGGCGTGATCTTACGGGCTGCGAGGATGCTGTCGCTTGCAGGATCGAGCAGCCCGCAGGCGCCGGCGATGGACCACCAGGGATGGTCGGCGCGGTAGATGATCAGGCCTTCCAGGCTCCTCGTCTGGAACTCACCTTCATGGGAATGGGCGAGTGCGATATGCGCGATCTCCTCCGGCAGCCCGACGGCGAGGCAGATATGCGCGCCATAGACGGGATGCCGCAGTGCGGGGAGGCCCGACTGGGACGGATCGCTCCGCCAGCGTGCCTGGTTCTCGGGATCGAATTCCCAGGCCTTGCCCACGTCGTGAAGAATGCCACCGGCGATGACGATATCGCGGTCGATCCGTGCCTCGGGAAAGGTGCCGGCGAAGTCATCGGCGATCGCCAGGGCAATCCGGGTAACGCTGCGAAGGTGGTCCGCCTGGCTGCCGCGCCTGAGGCGGAGCATACCGGGATTGGCCTCGCCCGGGATATCGGTCACGCGATCGAAGGCGCTCTCGGCCAGGGCATAGGCCCAGGCCTCGATGGTCTTGGCGCGCAGCTCCTCATGCGTGATCTGGGCGATCTCCGGCAAGTCCTCCAACACGCCATCGCGGAGTGACTGGGTGATCGACCTGAGCTTGCGGCGGTCGAGGAAGTTCATCGCGGTCATCGTCCTGTCCCAGCCCGGCACCGGCGGGGGGCGCCGGCGAGTGTCGCAATCGGCGGAGCAAACCGCAAATCGGCACTTGGCCATGGACGCCCTGCGCCGAGCCTTGCGCCGATGCCCCACGTTGACAGGGCATAGTTCTCCCGACAGCCTCTCCGCAAGAAACGCGCCGGTCGGCCTTCGGGCCGGCCAGGACGCGGAGAGAGGAAGCATCCGATGGACACCTCGCGTCGTGCCCTGCTGGCCTTGGCATTGGTCTCCGCCGGTGTTGCGCGCCCTGGCCGGGCGCAGCGCGCCTATCCCTCGCGCCCGATCCGTCTTGTCGTGGCCTGGGCGCCTACCGGCTCCATCGACACGGTCGCGCGCAAGGTCGCACAGAAGCTTTCGGAGCAACTGGGCCAGAGCGTGGTGGTCGAGAACCGATCCGGCGCGTCGGGGAGCATCGGCGCGGTCGAGGTCGCGCGTGCCGCACCCGATGGCTACACGCTGCTCGCGATCGACAGCACCTATGGCATGATGCCTTTCCTGCAGAGCCGGCTGCCCTTCAACCATGCCGAGGCCTTCCGGATCATCACCATCACCGCCTTCACGCCGGTCATGGTCGCCGTACATCGCGACTCGTCCTGGCAGACCCTGCAGGAGCTGACGGAGGCCGCTCGGCGCGCGCCGGAAAAGATAACCTATGGCAGCGGCGGTGTCGGCAGTTCCGTGCATTTCGCGACCGTCGTTTATGAGCTCGAGGCCGGGGTGAAGCTATACCACGTGCCCTATCGCGGCGGCGGCGAGGCGGTGACGGCGGTGCTGTCGAAGCAGGTGGATGTCGTCTTCGCGTCGCCCGGCTCCGCAGTGGGCGGCGCGACGGCCGTTCTCCGGCCTCTGGCCATCAGCGGCACGGCGCGCATGGCCGCGCTGCCAGATATCCCGACCTTCGCGGAAGCCGGCCTACCCGGCTATTCCGTCACGCATTGGTCGGGGCTCGGCGCGCCGCGCGGCACGCCGCCCGAGATCGTCGATCGCCTTTACACCGAGACAGCGAAGGCGCTCGCTGCGCCCGACATGCTGGAGTTCTTCGCCTCCATCGCCTGCCTACCCGGCGGGCTGACGCCCGCCGCGGCGGGCCACCTCTTGGCGGAGGAGACGCTGCGCTGGCGCCGTGTGGTCGAGGCCGCCGGTATCCAGCCGCAATGACCCAGCAGCTGCACCGCGCCTGCGACGTGGTGGTGGTCGGCGCGGGCTGCGCGGGCCTCGCCACCGCGATTGCCGCGGCCGAGCTCGGCCTCGACTGCCTAGTGCTAGAGAAGGCGGCCAAGCTCGGCGGCGGCACGGCCATCTCCAGCGGCTATCTCTGGGTCGGTGCCAACCACCTGCATGCGGCGGCGGGTGGCGTCGACAGCCTGGAAGCGGTGACGGCCTATCTCCGCTACGTCGGCGCCGGCGGCCTCGACGAGGCGCGCATGGCGGCCTTCATCGCCGAAGCGCCTTATGCCCTCCGCTTCTTCGAGGCGGCCGGCATCCCCTTCCGGCTCAGCCCACGCATCGACCATTACGGCATGGCGCCCGGCGCCTTGGCCGGCGGCCGCATCCTGGAGACGCCGCCGATCGAGGCGAGCGCGCTCGGCGCGCATTACGACAACATCCTGCTTCCCGCCGGACCGCTCTTCCGGCTCGGCGGCGCGACCGGGAAGGGTGGCGCCAACTCGCCCGCCTTCTGGCAGGCCGCCAGGGATGCCGAGCGTGATCGGCCGGGACAGCGCGCCAGCGGAGCGGGCCTGGTCAGCTGGCTCGTGAAGCTGGCCGATGCGCGCGGCGTCGAGATACACACGGGCCAGGCCGTCAAGCGATTGACGATGCAGGACGGGCGCGTCACCGGCGTCGTGACAGCCAATGGCGACACTATCGCGGCGCGGCGCGGCGTCGTCATCGCCAGCGGCGGCTACGAGTCGAATGCTGAGCTCGTCAGGCGTTTCGAGGCGCTGCCGGGCTGGCAATCGATGTTCCCGAAGAGCATCTCCGGCGACGGCCTGGTGATGGCGACCGAACATGGCGCCGCGGTGCATGTCATCGGCAACAACCTCTCGGTCTTCCTCGGCTTCCGGAATCCGGAGGAGGCGCCGGGCGGAACCGCGTTATGCCGCCTGTCCGGCACGCAGGAACTGCCCTCGCCGCACACGATCGTGGTGAATCGGCACGGGCGCCGTTTCGCAGACGAATCGTTCTTCCAGGCCGTCGCGCCTGCGCTTCGGGAGTTCGACGTCGTGGCGCGGGAACAGCCGAACCTGCCTTGCTGGTTGATCTTCGATCAGCGCTATGTTGCGCAGAATTCCTTCGGCGGCCGACCACCCGGGGCGGAGATCCCGCCCTGGGTCGACCGTGCGCCGACGCTGGACGCGCTGGCCGCGCGGCTCGGCATCGCCGCCGAGGGGCTGGCCGACACGGTACGGCGTTTCAACGCCGATGTGGGTGACGGGACGGATCGGCAGTTCGGCCGCGGGCAGTCGGCCTGGGGTCTCAACCGCTATGCGCCCTCGGCAACGTTGGGCCCGATCGAGGAAGCGCCGTTCTACGGCATCTGCCTGCACCCGACGGCGCTATCCTCCGCCGGCCTGCTGGCGGATCCCCTCGCGCGCGTGCTGCATGTCAGGGGGCATCCGATCCCCGGCCTCTATGCGGTCGGCAATGCCGCGGCGCGCACGGAAACCGGCTCGGGCTACCAAACTGGTTTCTCCCTCGCGTCAGGCCTCACATTCGGCCTTGTCGCGGCACGCCGGCTGGCCGCCGCAGGCACGGCGTGATCCGGGTCCCCTGCGGAGTTCGGCCGTTCCATCGCCACCGAAATTATAGAACGGGCGGAAGTAGCCCGCATTGCGGAGGAGCGGCTCGAAGGGTGATCCGGGATCGCCTGTTTTCTTCGTCCTGCCGGCGTAGCAAACTCGACATTCGGCCGGAAGTCGAAGGTTGCGCTGAATCTGAAAGGCCAGCGAGGAACGGCGATGAGCCCTGAGTCACAGGAGGCGATGCAAGCCATGCCGGGCGAGTGCCAGATCAGCCGTTTGATGCCGGGGTGGCCCCTCACGACCGGTGGTACCGGATGCAAAAGCCGATCCGGCCCATCCCGGCCTCTCAAGGCTGAGCACGGATGACGCATCGCCGTGCCGTTCTTGTCGGTGGCGTGGCTGCTGCCCTGACCTCGGCCCGCATCACGCCTGTCCAGGCAAGCAGATTCCCGGAGCGCCCACTCCGCCTTGTCGTGCCCTACCCGCCAGGCGGCGGTACCGATGCCTTTGGCCGTCGTGTCGCCACCCGCCTCGGTCAGGAACTGGGCCAGCCCGTGGTAGTGGAGAACAAGACCGGCGCTGCTGGCGCCGTGGGCATGCTGGAGGTGCTGCGCGCCCGACCGGACGGATACTCGATGGTGTTCGGCGGTGCCTCGACCCACGCGATCTACCCGCTGATCTTCGCCAAGCCGCAATACGATCCGGTGGAGGATTTCATGCCGGTGGCGTTGGCCGGCGCCAACACCGTTTGCTTCATTGCCCGCAATGGAGTGGCGACCGATCTGCCGGGCTTGCTTGGCGAGGCGCGACGGGTGCATGGCCGGTTGCGCCTCGGCTCTCCCGGTGCCGGCACTTTCGTGCACCTGGCGGGGGAGTACCTGCTCCACGCTGCCGGCGGGGTGGAAATGCTGCATGTGCCGTATCGCGGCAACGGTCCGGCGATGGTGGATCTGCTGGCGGGCAACATCGACGCGGTGGCAGACACCATCGTAAGCGGTCTGCAGCATCACCAGGAGGGCCGAGTGCGGATGCTCGCGGTGGCGTCGCTGCGCCGCTCGCCATTGGCGCCGGATGTGCCGACCGTGGCCGAGGTGCTGGGCTTGCCACATTTCGAGACCTCCTTGTGGAGCCTGTTGGCGGTGCGACGGGACACACCGGCGGCTTTGATCGCCACGCTGCACGCGGCGACGCGGAAGGCACTGGAGGCGACGGACTTTCAGGCCGAGTTGCGCGCCGCGGGGATCGAGCCGGCACCGGCCATGTCTCCCGAGGAGGTAGGAGCCTATGTCCGGGCCGAGCAAGCGAAGTGGCGACCGATTGTGAAGGCGACAGGCGTGCGCATGGAATAGGCCTGCGGCGTCGTCAGTGCAGACAAACCTGTCGGTCGCACCCATGCGGGATGAGGCGTGGTGCATGCCTTTGTCCGACCGCAAGACGAAATTCGTGCGTTGCACGCCCGCCGGCCCCGTTTCGCTTGAAGGAGTTCTCCATGAAGATCGTCGACGCGCAGATCCACATCTGGTCGAGCGGCAGCCCGTCAGGGCTGCATCGGAAGGTATCTTCCTTCACGGCCGAGGAAGCACTGCGGGAGATGGATGAAGCGGGGGTCGATGCAGCCCTCATCCACCCGCCAGGAAGCTGGGACCCCAATTCGAATGCCATGGCGATGGATGCGGCGAGGAAGTACCCCGGCCGCTTCGCGGTAATGGGACAGTTCCCGCCCAACCAGCCGGAGAACCGCAAGCTGATCCATGGCTGGAAGAACCAGCCCGGCATGATGGGGCTGCGTTGGGCGCTGCTATCGCCCGCGGAGCAGGTCTGGCTGCGGGATGGCACGCTCGAATGGCTGTGGCCCGCCGCCGAGCGCGAGGGCCTGCCCATTGCGACCATGGGCGGGCTGTTTCTGCCGGAGTTCCGCAGGATCGCCGAGGCGCATCCGCATCTGAAGCTGATCCTCGATCATTGCGGACTGGTGCGTACCGGGCAAGATGCGGCGGCATTTGCGAAGATCGACGAATTGGTGGCGCTTGCGAAGCTGCCGAATGTCGCCGTCAAGGCGACCGGCGCGCCGCACTACTCCACGCAGCCCTACCCGTACCGGAATCTGCATGACGGGCTGCAGCGGATTTATGACGCCTTCGGCCCGCATCGCTTCTTCTGGGGCACGGACATCACCCGCATGCCCTGCAGCTACCGGCAATGCGTCACCTTCTTTACCGAGGAACTGTCGTGGCTCCCCGGCCGCGACCTCGAGATGGTGATGGGCCGTGGGCTATGTGAGTGGATCGGCTGGGACCTCGGCTTCGACTGAAGCGCGGGGCGCAGGCACAGCGCCGTCATCATCATTCGGCGCGAATGTTGTTCGACTCGATGACGGCTTTCCAGCGGGCGCGGTCACTCATGATGGTTTGCCGGATATCCTCGATGCTGCCGCCCCGCGGTTGATATCCCAGCGACACGAGGCGGTCCGCAAACCCCTGGTCCTTGACGATCCTGTTGATCTCAAGGTTCAAGCGCTCGACGATCTCCCGGGGCGTGGCGCCAGGGGTGGCGATGCCGAACCAGTTGTCGGCACGAAACTCGGGCAGGCCGGACTCGGCGATGGTTGGCACGCCGGGCAGCTCCGGCGATGGCGGCGTGCTGGTGAAGGCTATGGCACGGACGGCGCCAGAGCGGATGTGCGGCAGTATCTCGGCGAGGTTGCCGAACATCATGTCGACCCGGCCGGCGATGATCTCGGCGATTGCCGGCGGACCGCCACGGAAGGGCACGTGAAGCATCCTGACACCGGCCATGTGCGCGAACTGAGCAGCCCACAGCTGATACGAGCTTCCGACACCTGAAGAGCCGTAGGTCAGCCGGTCCGGGTTTGCCTTCGCGTAATCGATGACGTCTCGCACGGTTCGGAACGAGGTCCTGTTCGACACGTAGAGGAGGTTGTCGAGCCCCGCGATCACTGCGACGGGCGCCAGATCCTTGTCAGGATCGAAGGTGAGCGTAACGCCTGGAAGCACCGGTGCCGTAGCGGCCATGCTCATGGTGTAGAGCAGGATGGTGTGTCCATCGGGCCGCGCTGTGGCAACCGAGGCGGCGGCAATCAGGCCGTTGGCGCCGGTACGATTATCGACCGCCACCTGCTGGCTGAGTGCGTCGCTCAGCTTCCCTGCAACCAAGCGGGCCAGGATATCAGCGCCGCCGCCGGGCGGAAATCCGTTGATCAGCAAGATCGGCTGGGTAGGCCATCGTTGCGCGGCAGCCGGCAGAATGCCTATGCAGAACGCCGCAAAGACGGTGACGATTGTCGAAAGGCGTATCATCCGGTTACCCCCCCTACCGATCAGAACCGCAGGCTTTGCAGCTGCAGGCATGTGGGTGTCGCAGCGGCAGCCAGGACAACAGGCGACGCCCGGGTAGAGCCGCACCCGTGGTTCCGGTTGTAGACGGTGTTGCCGTTCCGCCGCTAGCATCCACGCCAAGAATGCCGCGGCCGGAGAGCCGCGGGCGCAAGGAGGATGTGCCATGATCAGCCCGTTCCACGGCAGCCTGGGTCGCCGCTTGCTGCTGGGCGTGGCGACGGCCGGGCTGGCGGCACCGCCGGCGCTGCGTGCGCAATCGCCACCGGTGAAGATCGGTGTGCTGACCGACATGAGCTCGGTCTATGCTGACTATGCTGGCGTCGGCTCGGTCGAGGCGGCCCGGATGGCGATCGCCGCGTCCGGCATGGCGGACCGCGTGCAGCTCATCTCGGCGGATCACCAGAACAAGCCGGATGTCGGCTCCAACCTTGCGCGGAACTGGTACGATACCCAAGGGGTGGATGCGATATTCGACTGCCCGACCTCCTCCGTCGCACTGGCGGTCAACACGGTAGCGGGCCAGGCGAAGAAGCTGTGCATCTTCAGTACCGCCATCATCGATCGGCTGAATGAGGATGACTGCAACGGCTACGGCCTGTCTTGGACCTGGGACATCTATTCGGTCGCCCGCAGCGGCGTGGTGCTGCAGATGCGGCGGGGCCTCGACACCTGGTTCATCATCCACCAGGACTATGCCGCCGGCCATGCGCTGGCGGCCACTGCGAAGGAAATGCTGCATGCGGCCGGCGGTCGCGTGGTTGGGCAGGTGGCGCATCCGCTCGGTACCACGGACTACTCGGCCTATCTGCTGCAGGCGCAGGCCAGCCGGGCGAAATTCATCTTCTTCACCGCCGGTGGGTCTGACCTCATCAATGCGCTGAAGCAGGTCCGGGAATTCGGCCTCGTGCAACGCGGCCAGCAGATCGGGACCGCCTTCACCGTCATCACCGATGTGCATGGCATCGGCCTAGAGGCCCTGCAGGGGCTGAACTTCGTCACGGCTTTCTATTGGGATCGGGACGAACAGACCCGGGCCTTTGCGCGAGCCTTCTTCGCCCAGCGGCAGAAGCAACCGACCATGTTCCAGGCCGGCGTTCATTCCGCCGTCACCCAGTATCTGAAGGCGGTTCAAGCCACCGGCAGCACCCGGGCGGAGGATGTGCGCGGCTGGATCCGCGACCATCCCTTCGACGATCTGTTTGCCCGCAACGGGCGGCTGCTGCCCAACGGCCGGCTGATCCACGACATGCTGACGGCGCGCGTCAAGGCGCCTGCCGAGCAACGCCACCCTTGGGACTACTACGAGATCCTGGGCGTGGTGCCGGCGACGGACGCATTTCGGCCGATCGATCAGAGCAAATGCAAGCTGCTGTTCTGAAGACCCTCAGGCCTCGGTCGTCGGCGGAAACGCCGGCCGCCGCTTCTCGAGATGGGCGCCGAGACCTTCTTTCACCTCCGGTCCGCTGAAGCCCATGAACTCCATCGCCAGGGAGGCATCGAAGGCGGGTCCCGCCTGGCGTAGCCAGTTGTTCAGGGAATACTTGGTCCAGCGGATGGCACTCTGCGCCCCTTCGGCCAGTCGCGTGGCGACATCCACCGCCTTGGCATCCAAATCGGCATCCTCGGCCAGCAATGAGATCAGGCCGATCCGCTCCGCTTCCTCCCCGCGCAGCAGATCGCAGGTCAGCAGGTAGTATTTCGCCTTGGCCATGCCGCAAAGCAGCGGCCAGATGATGGCCGCATGGTCGCCAGCGGCGACGCCCAGCCGGGTATGGCCATCGGTGATGCGGCAGTCCGGGGTGGCGATGGAGACATCCGCCAGGATGCCACAGACCAGGCCGGCGCCTACGGCAACGCCGCGCATGGCGCTGACCACCGGCTTGCGGCAATTGATGATGTTGTAGACCAGGTCGCGCGCTTCTCGCCAAACGCGGGTCCGGGTCTCGAAACTCTCGGTGATCTCCCGCACCATGGCGAAATCGCCGCCCGCGGAGAAGACCTTGCCCGCACCGGTGATGATCGCGCAGTTCACGCTGTCATCGGCGTCGAGGTCGCGCCAGATGCGTACCAGCTCGGCATGCATCGCGGCGTCGGCGGTATTCATCCGGCCATTGTCCATGGTGATACGCAACACGCGCGGATGCGGCCGGTCGAAGCGCAGCCGCTGGTAGCCTCGATAGAGCTCGGTCATCGGTCGCTGTTCCCATCGGCTGCGGCGTGGCGCGCCAATTCCTGCACCACCTCCGGGTTCACCAGGCTGGACAGGTCGCCGGCCGACAGCCCCGTGAGCGCCGCCCGGACCACGCGACGCATCACCTTCATCGACCGCGTCTTCGGCAGGTCGGGCACGAAGATCACCCGTTTCGGCCGGAAGGCGCGGCCCATCGCCGTCGCCACCGCATCTGCCAGCGCGCGTCCCTGCGCCGCATCGGCCGGCTGCCCTGGGGCCGCCACGACGACGCACACCACCGCCTGCCCCGTCACCGCATCAGGCACGCCGACCGCGGCCACTTCGGTGACACCGCCGGCCAGCAGCATCGCTTCCTCGATCTCGGTTGGGCCGATACGCTTGCCGGCGATCTTCATCGTGTCATCAGACCGGCCATGCAGGTACCAAAAGCCCTCCGCGTCGCGGGAGGCGAGGTCGCCCTGGACCCAGAGGTTGGGAATCTGACCCCAATAGCTGTCGAGGTAGCGCTGCTCGTCGCGCCACAGGCCTCGGGTCGTGCCGATGCAGGCCTCCCGCATTACCAGCTCGCCGATCTCGCCGGGTGGCAGGCTGGCGCCGTCCGGGCCGACGATGTCGCCGCCGGTGCCAGGCACCGGGCCGTTGAAGCTGCCGGGCTTCTGCGGGAACAGGATGTTGGAGGCCACGATGGCGCACATCTCGGTCCCGCCGGAGAAGTTGAGGATCGGCACGCGGCCACCGCCGATGCGGCGCATCACCCAGAGCCAAGTTTCGCGGTCCCAGGCCTCGCCGCTGGAGGGGATGGCGCGGAGAGAGGAGAGGTCGTGGCGGTCCAGCAGCGCCTCTGCTTCCCGCCGCAGCATCCGCGCCAGGGTGGGGGCCGTGCCGAACTGGGTGATCCGGTGACGTTCGATCAGGCGCCACATCCGGCCCGGATCGGGGAAGGTCGGCGCGCCTTCCGGGATGACCAGGGTGGCGCCGGCCAGCAGGCATCCGAGAATGGTGACGGTGCCGCCGAACCAGCCGAAATCCGTCGGCCAAAGCATCCGGTCGCCAGGCTTGAGGTCCAGGGTCAGCCGCACATCCTGGCTGATCTTGATGCCCAGGCCGGCGTGGGTATGCACCGTGCCCTTGGGAAGGCCGGTGGTGCCGGAGGTGTACATCAGCAGGATCGGGTGTTCCGCCGGGAGTTCGCGGATCGGCGGTGCCGCTCCGGCCGCGGCCGTCAGCTCATGCCAGAAGACGTCGCGGGGCGCCTGCATCGGCACGGCCGCGCCATGCTGGCGCAACACCACCACATGGCGCACATCGGCATTGTCCCGCAGCGCCGTATCCACCACCGGCTTCATGGTCACCGTCTGGCCGCGCCGGCGCGTGGCGTCGGTGGTGATCACCGCCCGGGCGCCGCTGTGCGCCAGCCGCTGCGCGACCGCATCCGCGCCGAAGCCGGAGAATAGTGGCAGGGTGATGCAGCCAATCCAGGCGCAGGCCATGAAGGCGACGGCTGTGTCTGGCAGCATTGGCAGGTAGAAGCCGACGACATCGCCTGCCCCGAGCCCCAGTCCCTGCAGCCCGGTAGCGAGAGCACGGGCTTCCTGCTCCAATGCCGCATAGGTCAGCCGCCGTTCCTCGCCGCCTTCGCCCTCCCAGATGATCGCATCGCGGTCCGGCGTCCGTTCCGACGTCGCCAGCACCGCGGTGTCGACGAGGTTGGTGGTGCCGCCCAGGCACCAGCCGGGATGGTGCAGGCCTGGGCCGAGGTCCAGCATCTGGTCCGGCGCGCGGCGGAAGCGGAAGCCGAGCCAGTCGGCGAGGGCACGCCAGTACCATTCGGGCTCAGCCGACGCTTGTGCCGCCAGCGCGGCGTAATCTTCCAGGCCACAATGGCGGATGAAGTGGCTCCAGTTGGCATCTTGGCGCATCATTTCGGATGGACGCCAGGCAATCTCCGTCTCGTCCATAGCCGCTCTCCCAGCACCACAGTGCTGCGGATAGGCTGGGCCGGCAAGCTGGTCTTGAATGCTACGACGGCAAACTGCCGCAGACCGGCGCCACTCGAACCAGACCGAAGATGGCGTCTGACTCAAATATGAGCCACCAAGATGCCGTCTGCTTCACTCCGACCGTACAGAGCGAATGGCTGGATGCGCGCAGTGATCTTAGTGAGCCGCACCAGTGCCCGGCTGAGCCGGTGGAGCTTTGCACAATGGCACCCGTCTGATCTGTTGCGAGGTAATCTGGTTCCTACAGCCAGTGCATGGCGGATCAGCCGGGATTTGAACTGACCATACGCGTACATCGGACGAAGCAGAGTTAGCCGCTGAGTAGCAAATCAAGCTGCTTGCGTGTCCCCGCATCCCACCCAAAACACAAATCCCGCAAACGCCCCGATGGCTCAAGCCTCGGGGCGATACCTCATTCCGGCTGGATGTTGTTCCGCCGGATCACCTCACCCCACTTCGCCACCTCGCCCGCCAGAAAAGCCCCGAACGCCTCCGGCCCATCGCCGCCGGGAAGCGCCCCCTGCTCATGCAGCCGGCGCCGAACCGGCTCATCCCCCAGCGCTGCAACCGCCGCGCGGCGGATGGCGGCGAGCGGGCCGGCCGGCATCCGGGCCGAGGCGAACAGCCCGTGCCAGTTGCTGGCATCCACGCTGGGCAGCCCGGATTCGGCGAAGGTCGGCACCTCCGGGATCCAGCTCAGCCGCTCCCGGGTGCCCACCGCCAGGGCGCGCATGGCCCCCGCCGCAATCTGCGGGAGCAGCACCGGCAGGTCCGCGAAGCCCAGCTGCACCTCGTTGCGCAGGATCGCGGTGGCGAGCTGGCCGCCCGAGTTGTAGGCGATGCCGACCATCTCCAGCCCCGCCGCCGCCAGGAACTGCGCCGCCGCCAGATGCGGCATGGAGCCGCTGCCGGTGGTGCCGTAGTTCAGCGCGCCGGGCCGCTGCCTGGCGTCGGCGATCAGCGCGGCCAGCCCGCGATAGGGCGAGGCGGCGGGCACCACCAGCGGCTCCGGCACCAGCACGCCCTGGGTGATCGGCGCCAGATCCTTCAGCGGGTCGTAGGGGGTGCCGCGGCCGAGCCCGGGGGCGATGGCCAGCGCGCCGGCGCTGCCGATGCCGAAGGTGTAGCCATCCGGCGCCGCCCGCACCACCACGTCCACGCCGGTCACGCCGCCGGCGCCGGAGCGGTTGTCGATGATGACCGGCTGGCCGAGCGTGGCGGCCATGTGCGGCGCCAGGATGCGGGCGACGATGTCGCTCGGCCCGCCCGCCGCGAAGGGCACCACGAAGCGGAGCGGGCGGGTGGGGAAGGCGTCCTCGGCGCGGGCCCTGGCGACGAAGGGAGCGCCCAGCAGGGCGGCGAGGAGGTGGCGCTTGTGCATGGCGGGCTTCCTGTCGGAGGGGGCGTGGCAGGCGGCGGGTCCGGGCGGCGGGGGTCTCCCTCCGCGGATCATGCCGGGGGTGCGGCGGGCGCTGGCGCCAGGGCCTGGGCCAGGATCGGGGCGGGGTCGCCGCCGAGGGCGCGGCTGAGTGCCACCGCCTCGCGCAGCACCAGGGGCAGGCACCGCGCCTCGGCGGCGGCGTCGAAGCGGTAGCGCGGCATGGTGAGGCCGATGGCCCCGGCCACCGTGCCGCGGCTGCTGAGCACCGGGGCGGCGATCGCCACCACCTCCGGCAGCCTCTCGCCGTGGCTGAGGATGGGCAGCCGCGGGCGCGGCCCGGCCTCCAGCGCCAGCAGGGCGCGGCCATAGGCCCCGATGCCGAGCGGCGCGACCTCCCCCACCTGCGCCACGGTGCGCACCGGCTGCGGGCTTTCGGCGCGGAACAGGCAGCGGCGCTGGTCGCCCTCGCGTCGGAAGAAGGCGGCGCTCTCCCGGCTCCCGTCGCGCAGCCGCTGCAGCGCCGGCATGACCTGGTCCGCCAGCCGCAGGCCGCGGCGGAAGCGCTCCCCCAGCACCAGCAGCTGCGGGCCGAGGCCATAGCCCCCGCCCTCCGCCCGCTGCACGAAGCCCTGGCCTTCCAGCGTCGCCAGCAGGCGGAGGGCGGTGGTCAGGTGCAGCCCGGCGCGGCGCGCCAGCTCGGCCGGCGGCAGCGGCCCGTCGTCGGCGAAGGCCTGCAGCAGGGCCAGGGCGCGGTCCACCGCCCTGACGCCGCCCTCGGCATCCACGGCCTCGCGTGGCCTGGCGGGATCGGTCGGCGGGCTCGGCATCCCATCCCCTATAGCCGGCACTTCCATGCAATGGAAGCTACTTGCACCAGCCGGATTGCGGATGCTACCGCTGGCCTCCGATCCCGCGGGGAGAACAGCATGACGCAGCGTTTTGCGGGCAAGGTCGCCATCGTCACCGGTGCCGGCTGCGTCGGCCCGGGCTGGGGCAACGGGCGCGCCATCGCCGTCGGCCTGGCCCGGGAAGGCGCCCTGGTCGTCGGCGTCGACCGCGACGCCGACAGCATGACCGAGACCGCCGGGCGCATCGCCGCCGAGGGCGGCCGCTTCGCGCCGATGGTGCTCGACGTGACCGACGGCGCGGCCCTCGCGCGGCTGGTCGCGGCGGTGGTGGCCGAGCACGGCCGCATCGACGTGCTGGTCAACAACGTCGGCGGCAGCGCCGCCGGCGGGCCGGTCGAGATGAGCGAGGAGGTCTGGGACCTGCAGATCGACACCAACCTGAAAAGCGTGTTCCTGGCCCTGAAGCACGTGTTGCCGGTGATGGAGCGGCAGGGCGGCGGCGCGGTGGTGAACCTGGCCTCCACCTCCGGCATCCGCTGGACCGGCGCGGCGCAGGTCGGCTATGCCGCGTCCAAGGCCGGCGTCATCCAGCTCGGCAAGGTGGTGGCGGTGCAGTACGCGGCGAAGGGCATCCGGGTGAACACCGTGGTGCCGGGCCAGATGCACACGCCCATGGTGGAGGCGCGCCTGGCCGGGCAGCGTGCCGGCGGCGACGTGGAGGCGCTGGTGCGGCAGCGCGTGGCCCGCATCCCCATGGGCTTCGCCGGCGACGGCCGCGACACCGCGGCGGCGGTGCTGTTCCTCGCCTCCGACGAGGCGCGCTTCGTCACCGGCACCGAACTGGTGGTGGACGGCGGGATGAGCATACGCTGCGGCTGAGCGGATCATGCCGGCCGCGGCGGCGCGGGCGGGCCCGGCGCCCGGCCATGGAGGCGCCCTTGCGACATGTCCCGGCCGACCGAGGCCGCCCGGTGCTGCGCCTGCTGGCGGACGACCTCACCGGCGCGCTGGATACCGCCGCCGAGCTGGCCGGGCTGTGCGGCCCGGTGCCGGTGACGCTGCCGGCGCGCTGGGCGGCGGGCGCCGCCGGCAGCCTGGCGCTGGACAGCGGCACGCGCGAGGCCGGGCGCGACGCCGCCTTCGCCCGCGTGGCCGCCCTGGCCCCGGCGCTGGCGGAGGGCCAGATCGCGCTGAAGAAGCTGGACAGCTTGCTGCGCGGCCAGGTCGCGGCGGAACTCGCGGCCTGCTGGGCGACCGGGCGATGGCGCCACCTGGTCCTCGCCCCGGCCTTCCCGGCGCAGCGCCGCATCACCCGCGCCGGCCGGGTGCTGACGGGGTCGCCCGGTGGCGGCTGGGCGCCGGTGCCGATGCCGGATTTCGCCGCCGAGGGGCTGCACCCGCTGCCCGGCCGCACCGACCGCCCGCTGCCCCCCGGCATCAGCCTGTTCGACGCCGAGACCGACGCCGACCTGGCGCGCGTCGTGGCGCTTGGCCGCGCGGCTGCGGGGCCGGTGCTGTGGTGCGGCAGCGGCGGGCTGGGCCGCGCCCTGGCCGGCAGCGCCGCGCTCCGGCCGGACACCCGCCTGCAGCCGCCGGTGCTGGGCCTGTTCGGCTCCGACCAGGCCGTCACCGCGCGCCAGCTCGCCGCCTGCGGCGCC
>NZ_JAUFPN010000300.1 GCF_030409335.1 Paeniroseomonas aquatica | reverse complement strand
GCGGCTCGCTTCCAGCCGGCCATGCCGAGGAAGGCGGCGATCCCGCGGTTCTCGGCCGCCTGGCGGCGCCAGTCCGCGAGCAAGGCCTCCCCCTCGGCGGCGGAGATCGGGGCGTGGCGCCAGGGATCGGCCCAATGGGGGACCAGGTGGGGGACCAGGTGGGGGCCCTGCGGCCGCAGCAGCGCGAGCGGCACCCGGCGTGCCCCGAAGCGCGGCGCCTGCCAGGGGCCCTCGTCCGGCCGGAATTCCACCGCCCCGGCCGGGCGCGGGCCGCGCCGCGGCGGGCCCTCGGGGAAGAAGGCGGCCAGGTGCGGGATCGCCTGCCAGACCGCCTCCGGCGCCCAGAGCGGCCCGGGCTCCCCGTCGCTCACCCCTCGGGCCGCCATTCGTGCAGCATCAGCCATTGCGGCAGGTTGGCGAGGATGATGGGCTCGATCGCCGCATCCAGCAGCGCGGTGCCGGCGCGGATGTCGGCCTCGCGGTCGGCGCTGCGGGGCAGGTGCAGCGGCGGCTCGAAGGTGACGACGAAGCGCTGCCCCGGCAGCCTCCGGCAATGGCCGATGACCACCGCCGCGCCGGCCAGCCGGGCCAGCCGGGCGGTGTACTCGATGTTGCCGCCCCGGCGCGGGCCGCGCCCGAGGCTGGGCGCCGCGACCCGCCCGTGCTGGAACTCGTCGGGAAAGACCAGCAGCACGTCGCGGTCCCTCACCAGGGCGGCGACCGCCGGCCGCGCCGCGTCCCGCCCCAGCGGCAGCAGCCGGCCGCCGCCCTTGAGGCGTTCCGCCACCACCGTATCCGTGCGGTAGCTGCTGGCCGGCGGCTGGTAGAAGGCGACCGGCGGGGCGCCGTGGCGGACCATGGACAGCCCGACCATCTCCCAATTGCCGAGGTGCAGCGCGGCGACGATCAGCGGGCGGCCGGCGAGGTGCCCGGCGCCGCGGGTCTCGACCCTGCCCTCGTCGTACATGCGGCGCGCGCGCGGCACCTCGAGGAAGCTGCGGGTCAGGTTGTCCCACATCTCGGCCAGGGCCGGCTCCAGCGGCAGGTCGGGGCGGAGGCGGGGCAGGTTCTCCCGGGCGTAGCGCGCGCCGCGGGGATAGAGCCGCGGCGCCAGCCGCCGCGCCATGAAGCCGGCATAGGCATGGGCCAGCGGCCCCGGCGCGTGCCGCATCCAGTTGACCGAGACCCGGTCCACCGCATCCAGCAGCAGGCGGCGCACCCTAGCGGGCCCGGCCAGGGCCTGCGGCGCGGCGGCGCGGCGGCATCAGGGCAGGTCCGCCATCCGGCGCTCGATCATGGCGCGCCAGGGTGCCTCGGCCGGGGCATCGGCGATCAGCGCCTGCCAGAGCCGGCGGGCATTCTCCGGCCGGCCGGCGCGGGCCTCGGCCTGGCCGGTCAGGAAACGCAGGCCGATGCTCTCGGGCGCCCGCGGCAGCGCGTCGGCGAGCATGCGGGTCGCCTCCTCCACCTTGCCATCCTCCAGCAGCACCTGGGCGAGCTGGCCCGCGACCTCGGGATCGAACCTGCCGGCCAGGGCCCGGCGATAGGCCTCGGCCGCCGCGCCCAGGTTGCCGCGCCCGCGCTCGGCATTGCCGAGCAGGACGTAGCCCTGCTGTGCCTGCTCGCTGGCCGGGTCGATGGCGGCGAGGCGGCTGCGCAGCAGGGCCAGCATCTCCTCGTCGCGGGAGGCGATCTGCTGGCGCAGCGCATGCGGGGCGGAGGGCATGCTGGGCCTGCCACTGGCGAGGTAGAGCCCGAGCGCCAGCGCGGGCACCGCGACCAGCAACCCGCCGACGGTCCAGCGGCCGCCACGGCTGGTCCTGGCGCCCGCATCCTCCGGCGCCAGGACCAGGCGGCGCTGCACCTCGAGCGTGGCGGCCCGGTGCGCGGCCGCGTCCAGCCGGCCGGCCTCGCGCTCGCGGTCCAGCTCGGCCATCTGCGAGCGGTAGAGGGCGAGGTCGGCCTCCCGCCGGCCCCGGGCGGCGGGGGGTCGGAAGAACACGGTGACGAGCGGCAGCAGCGCCGCCGCGGCCACCAGGCCGAGCAGCGGCCAGAAGGGGAACCAGTTCACTCGTTGTGCCCGCCTGCCAGCTTCGCCAAACGGGCGCGTTCGGTCGCCGATAGTTCCTCGGCGGACTCCGGGGCCGCGTCCGCCGCGCGGCGGCGGCGCATGCCGCGGATCAGCAGCAGCCCGCCCAGCAGCGCGACCGCCGGGGTGGCCCAGAGCAGCGCGGTCGCCAGCTTGAGGGGCGGCCGCAACAGGACGAAGTCGCCGTAGCGCTGGTGCACGAAGTCGGTCACGGCGGTGTCCGACTTGCCCGCCGCGACCTGCTCCCGGACGATGCGGCGGAGGTCGCGGGCGAGGTCGGCGTCGCTGTCCTCGATCGACTGGTTCTGGCAGACCATGCAGCGCAGCTCGCGGCCGATGACGCGGGCGCGTTCCTCCAGCCGGGCATCGGGCAGCTGGTCGGCGGGGTCGTTGACAGCCCAGGCGGGGCCGCAGGCGAGCAGCAGCAGGAACAGCCAGCGGATCATGCGAAGCGCTTCAGCAGCGGGGTGATCTGCTGCGCCAGGATCTCCGGGGTGATCGGCCCGGCCCAGCGCCAGCGGACGACGCCGCCCTTGTCGACCAGGTAGGTCTCCGGCACGCCGTAGAGCCCGTAGTCGATGGCGACGCGGCCGGGCTGGTCCACGCCGAGCTTCGCAAACGGATTGCCGTGGCGGCGGAGGAAGCCGAGGCTGTCCTCCGGCTTGTCCTTGTAGGCGATGCCGAGGACGGCGACGCCGTCGCGCATCATCGTCATGAGCTGCGGATGCTCGATCACGCAGGGCACGCACCAGGAGGCGAAGAAATTCAGCAGCACCGGCCGGTCGCCGCGCAGGTCGGTGCCGCCGAGGGCGGGGCGCTCGGCGCCCTCGAGCGCCGGCAGGCTGAAGTCGGGGGCCGGCTTGCCGAGCAGGGCGGAGGGCACGCCGCGCGGGTCGTAGGTCCCGGTGCCCATGCCGCGGAGCATGGCGTAGAAGCCGGTGCCGGCGACGGCGGCCACCGCGACCGGCGCCAGCAGCAGGCTGCGGCGGCGCCAGGGACTCGGGACGGCCTCGCTCATGCCCGGGCGCTGCCCAGGGCCGGCTTGGCCGCCGGGGCCGAGACCCGCATCCGCCGGTCGCTGAGCGAGATGCCGCCGCCGAGCGCCATGATCGCGGCGCCGAGCCAGATCCAGGGCGCCAGCGGGTTGTTGTGGATGCGGAGCACGGCACCGCCGTCCCGCTCGTCGCCGAGCACGAGGTAGAGGTCCTTCAGCCAGTTGGTATGGATCGCGGCCTCGGTCGTGGTCATCCGCGCGACCGGGAAGCTGCGCCGCTCCGGCTCCAGCACCGTCACCAGCCGGGTGCCGTCGCGGACCTCGACGGTGGCGCGGCGGGCGGTGAAATTCGGCCCGGTCGCATCGACGACGCGGACGAGCCGGTAGTCGAGCCCGGCCAGCCGGGTGCTCTCACCCGGCTTGACCAGTTGCAGCTTGTCCACCGCGAGGCCCATGCCGGCCAGGCCGAGGATCATCACCCCCATGCCGGCATGCGCCACGGCGCCGCCCCAGGCCGCGCGCGGCAGGCCGAGGGCGCGGGACCAGGCCGCCCGCGGCCGGCTGAACAGCGCGATGCGGTCGGCGATATCGGCCGCGGCGGCGGCGATGATCCAGGCGGCGGCGGCGAAGCCCAGCGCCGGGCCGACCCGCTGGCCCTCGAGCATCAGGCACAGCGCGAAGGCGCCGAGGCCGAGCAGCGCCGCCCACCACAGCCGCTGCAGGGCGGGGAAGAGCTTCGCCCGCTTCCAGGCCAGCATCGGGCCGAAGCCCATGGCGCCGATCAAGGGTGCTGCCAGCGGCAGGATGGCGGTATTGAAGAAGGGCGGGCCGACCGAGAATTTCTCGCCCAGCACGAGGTCGGCGAACATCGGGTAGAGCGTGCCGACCAGCACCACCGCGGCGATCGAGCACAGCAGCAGGTTGTTCAGCACCAGCGCCCCTTCGCGGGAGACCGGGGCGAAGACGCCGGTCGGCAGCATCGCCTGCGCCCGCCAGGCGAACAGCAGGAAGCCGCCGCCGATATAGAGCGCGAGCAGGATCAGGATGACGGTGCCGCGCTCGGGGTCGTTGGCGAAGGCATGCACGCTGTTCAGCACGCCCGAGCGGACCAGGAAGGTGCCGAGGAGCGACATGCCGAAGGCGAGCAGGGAGAGGAAGACGGTCCAGGTCTTCAGCGCCTCCCGCTTCTCCACGACGATGGCGGAATGCAGCAGGGCGCAGCCGGCCAGCCAGGGCATGAGCGAGGCATTCTCGACCGGGTCCCAGAACCAGTAGCCGCCCCAGCCCAGCTCGTAATAGGCCCACCACGACCCCAGGGCGATGCCCAGCGTCAGGAAGGACCAGGCGGCCAGCGCCCAGGGCCGCACCCAGCGGCCCCAGGCGGCATCGACCCGGCCCTCGATCAGCGCCGCGACGGCGAAGGCATAGGTCACGGCGAAGCCGACGTAGCCGAGGTAGAGCAGCGGCGGGTGGAAGGCGAGGCCGGGGTCCTGCAGGATCGGGTTCAGCCCCTGGCCCTCCAGCGGCGGCGGCCAGATGCGGTCGAAGGGGTTGGAAGTGCCGAGGATGAAGCCGAGGAAGCCGACCGCGACCAGCGCCAGGATGGCCAGCACCCGCGCCTGCAGCGCCGAGGGCAGGTTGCCGCCGAAGCCGGCGACGGCGCCGCCGCACAGCGCCAGGATCAGCACCCAGAGGACCATCGAGCCCTCGTGGTTCCCCCAGGTGCCCGACAGCTTGTAGAGCAGCGGCTTCGCCGAATGGCTGTTCTGCACCACGTTCATGACCGTGGTGTCGTTCACCACATAGGCCCACATCAGGCAGGCGAAGGCGCTGGCGACGGCGACCAGCACGCCGGCGGCAAGCGGCCCGGTCGCGCCCATCAGCCGGGCATCGGCGCGATGCGCGCCGACCAGCCCGGTGACCACCTGGGCCATGGCGAGGGCGAGCGCCAGGGCGAGCGCGAAATGGCCGAGTTCGGGAATCATGTGCGCGGCCTGGCCGGAGCGGATTCGAGCGTGTTCCAGGTGGCGGCCGGCGGGGCGGCGCCCTGGTTGGGATTCCAGTGGCCGCTGCGCTTCAGCGCATCGGCGACCTCGGGCGGCATGTAGCTCTCGTCGTGCCGGGCCAGCACCTCGCTGGCGCGGAAGACGCCGTCGGGGCCGAGCTTGCCGAGGGTGACGACGCCCTGGCCCTCGCGGAACAGGTCGGGCAGCACGCCGCCATAGGTGACGGGGACGGCGGTGGCGCCGTCGGTCACCCGGAAGCGGGCCTCGGGCCGGCCGTCGGGCGTGCTCTCACGGGTCACGCTGCCGCCCTCGACCAGGCCGCCCAGGCGGAAGGCGCGGTCCGGCTTCGGGGCATCGCGGGCGATGTCGCTCGGCGAGCGGAAGAAGACCAGGTTGTCCTGGAAGGCCGTCAGGGTCAGGGCCGTGGCGCTGCCGAGGCCGATGGCACAGAGCAGCAGCACCCAGAGCCGGCGCCTCTTGCGGTTCATGCGGGTTTCCTCTCGCGCCCTCGGCCGGCGCGGGTATCCAATTGGGCCAAACGACGCTTCGCCGCGGCATGGCGGACCAGGGTGGCGATCCCCAGCGCCAGGAAGCCGCCGACCACCAGCCCGTAGCTGGCGGTGATATGGACCCAATGCGTGCTCATGCCAGATCCCCTGCCAGCCGGGCGTCGAGCGGGGCGTTCCCCGGCTCCTCGGCCCGGCGCGCCGCGGCGATCTGCAGGGTCCTGATCCGTCGCTCCATCACCGCCGCCCGGGTCCGCGCCAGGACCAGCGCCATGAAGGCCAGGGTGAAGCCCAGGGCGCAGACCAGCAGCGGATAGAGGATGTCGACATGCAGCCCCGGCGCATTGAGCCGGGTCACGCTCGCGGGCTGATGCAGCGTGTTCCACCAGTCGACCGAGAATTTCACGATGGGCACGTTCACCGCGCCGACCAGGGCCAGGATGGCGCCCATCCGGGCGCCGCGCTCGGCATCGTCGAAGGCCCGCACCAGGGCGGCATGGCCGAGCCAGAGGAAGAACAGCACCAGCACGCTGGTCAGCCTTGCGTCCCAGACCCACCAGGTGCCCCACATCGGCTTGCCCCAGAGGCTGCCGGTGGCGAGGCACATGGCGGTGGCGGCGGCGCCGACCGGCGAGAGCTCCCGCGCCGCCAGGTCGGCCAGCGGATGCCGCCAGATCAGCGACAGGATGGCGGTGACGGCGAGGCCGGTGTAGCCGCCCATGGCCAGCCAGGCCATCGGCACGTGGACGTACATGATCCGCACCGTGTCGCCCTGCTGGTAGTCGGGCGGGGAGAGGAACAGGCCCCAGGGCAGGCCGATGCCGAGGGTGAGGACCGCGGCGCCGATCAGCCAGGGTTGCACCCGCCCCGAAAGCCGCAGGAAGCGCCCGGGATTGGCGAAGCGATGCAGCGCGCCGCCGCGCGGTGCGGCGGCGGGGGCCGCGGGAGGCTGGGGCCTTGGGCCCTGGCGTGTTTCGGCATTTTCCACCGGCCCACACTAAGGCCTTGCCGCGCCGAGTTGAAGCATCCGCGATCGCCGGTAACCTGCCGACATCGATAAGGCCCGGAAATGACCACGCGACGCCGGACGGGTCAGAGGGCGGCCAGCCGGTCCAGCAGCCGGTCCACCTCCTCGGCGGTGTGATAGAGGCCGAAGCCGAAGCGCAGCCGGCGGCCGCGCCGGTCGGTGACGATCTTCGCCGCCGCCAGCCGGGCCTGCCAGGCCTCCGCCTCGTCGAGGTCGAAGGCGAGGAAATTGCCGCGGGCCGGATCCTCGACCGGGACCACCAGCCGCGCCGGATCGAGGCCCCGGCCGTCCTTCCGGGCCGCGAGGCCGGCGATGAAGCGGGACTGCAGGGCCAGCGCCTGCGCATGGATCGCCGCCGCATCCACCCCGAGCCCGGCCAGCCAGCCCATGACCGCATTCAGCCGGTAGAGGCCGGAGGGGTCGAAGGTCGAGCCCATGAAGCGGTAGCCATCCGCGGCATAGGCGATGGGGCGCTCCGCCCCGCCGGCGTACCAGCCGGTGCTGCGCGGCCGCGGCAGCCAGCCGGGCGGGCAGTGCAGGAAGCAGGCCCCCTCCCCGGCCATGGCGTATTTGTAGCCGCCGCCGAGGTAGAAGGCCCGGTCGGCGACGGCCGACAGGTCGACCGGCCGGGCCATGAAGGCGTGGTAGCCATCGACCACCAGCACCGCCTCCCCGGCGGCGGCGGCCAAAGTGTCCAGCCCGACCAGCGCTTGGCCGGAGGTGAAGAAGACTTCGCTCACCCAGATCAGGTCGAAGCCCTGCCGGGCGGCCGCCGCCAGCCGGGCGAGGCAGTCCCGGCCCGGCTCGGCCGGGATGCGGGTGACCTCGAGCAGCCCGTCCTCCTCGAGCCGGCCGACCTGCCGGGCGAAGCTGTGGAACTCGCCATCCGTGGTGAGCACCCGGGCGCGGCGATCGAGGGGCAGGCAGGAGAGCAGGCGGACGACGAATTCCTGGGTGTTCGGAGCGAAGACCAGGGTGGCCGGGTCCGGCAGCCCGAGATGGCCGGCGACATGGCGCTGCGCCGCCTGCCAGACCGGGCCCAGCACCTCCTGCCACTTGCCGCTGAGCTCGGTCGCCGCATGGTCCCAGGCCGCCAGCTGCGCGGCGCGGGTCACGTCCGGCCAGGGGTGGTGGCTGTGCGCGGCGAAGTGCAGCCGGTCCGGGTCGGCACCGAGGCTGGTCGAGAAATGCGCGCGACAATCCAGCATGGGTCTGCTCCGGCTTCGGCGCCGCCGGCCCCGGCCGCGACCGGCCGAGTATGGGACGGGAAGCCCCGGCGCGGCAAAGCGGGCCCGGGCTTAAGCCATCGTCAGGAATCGTCGCAGCGGGCATGACCGGGTCCAGCGTGCCGGGCCCAATCCGACGCCGTCTCATTTATGATTGCGTAATCTCATTTTCCTATACGTCCCCCCTGTCGTTTTGGACAGGACACAAATTCATGCCGAGCGTCCAGGTTTCCGGCACCATTCCCAATGCGGTACGGGAGGGCACCACCCTGGGCGGCTGGACGGCCGGGCTCAGCCTCGGCGGCGACACCGGCAGCCTCGCCGGCATCGAGCTGACCGGGGCGGCGGCGCTGAACTTCAGCGCCCACTGGGATGCCGTGCTCCGCCTGGCGACGATCAGCCTCGCCGCCCCGGTCGACTACGAATCCTTCGCCGCCGCCGGCAGGCCGCCGCAGCTGGACTTCGGCCTGCGCTTCGTCTTCACCGACGGCAGCCGCCAGACCCCGGCCGCCACCTACCATGTCGCCGTCCTCGACCAGGACGACGCGCCGCCCAGCGGGCTGCACCTCATCGGCGGCGGCAGCCTGGCCGCCGGGGCGATCGGCAGCGTTATCGGCACCCTCGCCGTCACCGATCCGGATTCCACCGGCCCCTTCCTCTTCAGCTTCGCCGCCGAGGACGACTGGCGCTTCGAGGTGGTGGGCAGCACGCTGAAGCTGCGGGACGGGATCAGCCTCGGGCTGGACGAGATGCCGGGCCATCCGCTGTTCATCAATGTCTCGGACGGCCACCAGAGCGCCGCCTTCACCCTCGACCTCACCGTGACGGACCCGGGCATGCCGCCGGATCCGGTGAGTGTGGTGACGCCGGAGACGCCGCAGGATGGCTTTGCCCTGGCCAGCCCGCAGCGCGTGGTCACCTTGCACGATTCCCGCGAGGTGACCGTGGCCCCCGCCGATGCCGCGGAGACCCGCCCGATCCTCCTCGCCGGGGGCGGCGAGGTCTGGCTGCCCGCGGTGGAGCGGCTGCAGATGACCGATGGCTGGGTGGATTTCGACCCGACCGGCGGCGCCGTGCGGGCCGCGGCGCTGGTGGCGGCCACCACCGCAGCCCCGGTGAGCGGCGCCGATCTCGGCATCCTGCTGGGCCAGGCCGAGGCCGGCCAGGGCTGGGTCGAGCTGGCCGCCGGGCTGCTGCCGCCGGCGCTGCCCGGGCAGGCGGATGCTGGCTTGGTGGACGGGCTCTACCAGGCCGCGCTGCAGCGGGCGCCGGATGCGGCGGAGCTGGCGCTGCAGCTGGGCCGGCTGGCCTCGGGCGTGTCCCGGGCCCAGCTCGCCGCCGACCTGGCCGGCTCGGCCGAGGCGCTGGCGGCGCAGGCGGCGCCGGAGGGGCACTGGGTGGCCCAGCCGCTCGGCGGCAGCGCGGCCTGGCACCTGGATACCGGCGGGCCGGCCGGCGGGCCGGCGGCGGCGGCGAGCTACCCGGTGGGCGAGGCCTGGCTGTTCTAGGGCCCAGGCTATTCCTAAGGGGCCGGCGTCCAGACCTGCTTCAGGTTGCGCAGGGTGAAGCTGCTGCGGGTGTGGCGGACGCCGGGCAGGCGGTAGAGCTTCTCTCGCAGCAGGCGTTCATACCCCGCGGTGCCGCCGACCGCGGCCTTGATGACGTAGTCGTATTCGCCGGTGACCAGCCAGGCCTCCACCACCTCCGGCATCTCGGTCACCGCCTGCTCGAAGCGGCGGAGGCTCTCCTCGTCGTGGCGCTCCATCATCACCTCGATGATGACGGTATCGGGCAGGCCGAGCGCCGCCTGATCCAGGATGGCGACGTAGCCCTTGATCACCCCGGCCGCCTCCAGCCGCTTCACCCGGGTCCAGCAGGGCGAGGCGGAGAGCCCGACCTCTTCGGCCAGCTCGGCATTGGTGAGCCGGGCGTTGCGGTGGAGGGCGCGGAGGATGCGGCGGTCGATTGCGTCCATGCGCCATGCTACGCCTTGCGGCATGACCCGCGAAATCCGCCTGAACGCCTTCGACATGGCCTGCGTCGGCCATATCCAGCACGGGATGTGGACGCACCCGCGCGACCGCTCCGCTGACTACACCTCCATCGACTATTGGATGGACATGGCCCGGACCCTGGAGCGGGGGCTGTTCGACGGGCTGTTCCTGGCCGATGTGGTGGGTGTTTACGACGTGCTCGGCGGCAGCCCGGATGCCGCCATCCGCAACGCGGTGCAGATCCCGCTGCTGGACCCGCTGCTGCTGGTCCCGGCCATGGCGGCGGTGACGCGGCACCTCGGCTTCGGCGTCACCTGCAACCTGACCTATGAGGCACCCTACCTGTTTGCCCGGCGGATGGGCACGCTGGACCACCTGACCCGCGGGCGGATCGGCTGGAACATCGTCACCGGCTACCTCGACAGCGCCGCCCGGGCGATGGGGCTGGAGAAGCAGCTGCAGCACGACGACCGCTACGATGCGGCCGAGGCCTTCATGCAGACGGTCTATGGCCTGTGGGAGGGCGGCTGGGCGGATGACGCGGTGGTGCGGGACCGCGCCGCCGGGGTCTATGCCGACCCGGCCCGGGTGCGCGGGATCGAGGGCCGCGGCCCTCATCTCGTCGAGCCCTCGCCGCAGCGGACGCCGGTGCTCTATCAGGCCGGGGCCTCCGACCGCGGCCGCGCCTTCGCCGCGCGCCATGCCGAATGCGTCTTCGTCAATGCCGGGCGGCCGGCCGACGTGGCGCGGCTGGTGGCCGACCTCCGGGCGCGGGCGGCACCAAGGCCAATCCGGGTCTTCGCCGGGGCGACCCTGGTGGTGGGGCGGACCGAGGCGGAGGCGCAGGACCTGCTGGCGGAGTACCGGAGCCATGCCAGCGTCGAGGGGGCGCTGGCGCATGCCGCCGCCTCGCTCGGGATCGACTTCGACCGCTTCGGGATGGACGAGCCGATCGCGGTCGCGGCGACGGATGCCATCAGCTCCAACGTCGAGGCGATGCGGCGGGTGTTTGGCCCCGGCTGGACCAAGCGGCAGATGATCGACCAGTTCATCCTCGGCAGCCGGCAGCGGCCGATCACCGGCAGCGCCGAGCAGGTGGCCCAGGCGCTGATCGACTTCGCCGAGGCGGCTGATGTCGATGGCTTCAACCTGTCCCGCACGGTGATGCCGGAGGGGCTGGAGGCGGTGGTCGACCTGGTGGTGCCGCTCCTGCAGGAGCGGGGCGCCTACAAGCGGGACTACGCGCCCGGCACCTACCGGGAGAAGCTGTTCGGGGCCGGGCCGCGGCTGGCCGCGCCGCATCCGGCTGCTGCCGTGAGGCAATAAGGCAGAAGGATCTGCCGTCCCTTCGGCAGCGCACAACGAACTACAGCAGGAAACCCTGCCGATCCCGGCGCATCCTTTCCCCAGACAGGGGGGATTGCCGGAGCGCCTGCGCCGCCCGACATTCCCTCGAAAGGCGCAGGAGACGGTACCATGGGCACTATCAAACGCCCCGAAGCGACGCTTGAAGACCGCTGGGACAAATCCGGCGAGACCTTGCTGCTCACCGGCGTGCAGGCCCTGGTCCGGTTGCCGCTGCTGCGCCACCAGCTCGACAAGCAGCTCGGCTGGAACACCGGCGGCTATATCAGCGGCTACCGCGGCTCGCCGCTCGGCACCTATGACCAGCAATTACAGAAGCAGGCCAAGCGGCTGGCCGAGGCCAATATCATCGTCCGCCCGGCGCTGAACGAGGATCTGGCCGCGACCGCGGTCTGGGGCAGCCAGCAGGTGGCGCTCTACGGCAACCAGACGGTCGATGGGGTCTTCGGCATCTGGTACGGCAAGGGGCCGGGCGTGGACCGGAGCGGCGATGCGCTGCGGCATGCGAACAGCGCCGGGACCGCGCCGCGCGGCGGCGTGCTGGCGCTGGCCGGCGACGATCCCTCCTGCAAGTCCTCCACCATCACCTCCGGCTGCGAATACAGCTTCATGGACGTGGAGATGCCGGTGCTGGACCCGGCCGGCGTCCAGGAGATCATGGAATTTGGCCTGAAGGCCATCGACATGTCGCGTTTCGCCGGGCTCTGGGTCGGGATGAAATGCGTCGCCGAGACCATGGACGGCTCGGCCTCGGTGCTGGTCGACCCGGCGGCCTATTCGGCTGTTATCCCGGACTTCGCCTTTCCGTCCGATGGCGTGCATATCCGGCTGCGCGACCATGCCATCCCGCAGGAGCAGCGGCTGCGGCAGGTGAAGCTGCCGGCCGCACTCGCCTTCGCCCGGCTGAACGGGCTGAACCCCATCGTGCTCGACAGCCCGAAGGCGCGCTTCGGCATCGCTGCGCGCGGGCGGGGCTATGCCACCCTGCGGCAGGCGCTGCATGACGCCGGCATCACCGACGAGGTCGCCCGGATGGGGGGCTTGCGGATCTGGAAGGTCGGGCTGGCCTGGCCGCTCGATGCGATCGCGGCGCGGGAATTCGCGCGGGGGCTCGAGGAGATCATGGTGGTCGAGGACCGCCGCCCGGTGATCGAGCCACAGCTGCGGGATGCGCTGTACCATGGCTCGGACCGGCCGCGGATCACCGGCAAGACCGACGAGCAGGGCCGCCGGCTGCTCTCCGACCTGACCGAGTTGGACACCGGCGCGGTGCTGCGGGCGCTGGCCGCGCGGCTGCCGGAGGCGCTGCGGACCGAGCAGCTGATGGCGCGCATCGCCGAGCTGGATGCCCTGGCCGGGATGCAGCCGGCGCCGGTGCACGACCGCACCCCGCATTTCTGCCCAGGTTGCCCGCACAACACCAGCACGCGGGTGCCGGAAGGCAGCCATGCCATGGCCGGCATCGGCTGCCATACGCTGGCGATCTACATGGACCGCAGCACCGACCTCTTTACCCACATGGGTGCCGAGGGGATGCTCTGGCTCGGGCAGGCGCCCTTCGTCTCCGAGAAGCACATGTTCGCCAATCTCGGCGACGGCACCTATGCGCATTCGGGCAGCCTTGCCATCCGCCAGGCGATCGCGGCCGGTGCCAACATCACCTACAAGATCCTGGTCAACAGCGCCGTGGCGATGACCGGCGGGCAGACGCCCGAGGGCGAGCTCGGCGTGCCGGAGATCGCGGCGCAGATGGGCGCCGAGGGCGCGGCGAAGATCGTCGTCGTCTCCGACGACCCCGAGCGGCACCAGTCCGATGCGCGGATGCCGAAGGGCACCGAGTACCGCGACCGGCGCGACCTGGATGCGGTGCAGCGGGAGCTGCGCGACACCCCCGGCGTGACGGTGCTGATCTACGACCAGCAATGCGCAACGGAGCGGCGCCGCAAGCGCAAGCGCGGGACGCAGGCGGTGGCGACCAAGCGCGTGGCGATCAATCCCCGCGTCTGCGAGGATTGCGGCGATTGCTCCCGCACCTCGAACTGCCTGGCGGTGGAGCCGATCGAGACCGAGTTCGGCCGCAAGCGCGCCATCGACCAGAGCGCATGCAACCAGGACCTGAGTTGCGTCGAGGGCTTCTGCCCCTCCTTCGTCACCCTGCTCGGCGCCGAGCCGGTGAAGAAGCCGGTGCCGCAGACGGTGACCGACCTGCCGGAGCCGACCCGCGCCGAGCCGCGCGAGGGCGAGCCGGCCTGGAACATCCTGCTCGCCGGCGTCGGCGGGCAGGGGGTGACGGCGCTCTCGGCCATCCTCGGCATGGCCGGGCATATCGAGGGCCGACCGGTGCGCTCGGTCGAGATGCTCGGGCTGGCGCAGAAGGGTGGCGGCGTCTTCGGCCAGCTGCGGATCGGCCGCGTCGGCGCGGCGCCGGAGACCATCGAGGCGCCGCGCATCAGCATGGGGCAGGCCGACCTGCTGCTCTCGGCCGACATGGTGGTCGCGCAGGGGCGGACGGCGCGGCCGCTGCTCGGCGCCGACCGGACCGTCGCGGTGCTGAACGCCGACCTGCAGCCGACCGCGCAATTCGTGCTGGATACCAGCACCCGCTACGACCGGCCCGCCATGCTGGCCAGCGTGCGCAAGGCCTGCCGGGAGGTGCTGACGGTCCCCGGCGTGCAGGTGGTGGAGGAAGCCTTCGGCGACCTGATCTACCTGAACGTCTGGCTGCTCGGCATCGCCTTCCAGAACGGGTTGGTGCCGCTGAGCAGCGAAGCGATCAACCGCGCGCTGGAGCTGAACGGGGCGCAGATCGAGCGCAACAAGGCGGCCTTCGCCCTCGGCCGGGCCGCGGCCCTGGCGCCGCCCTTGCCGATCTCCCCCGAGGCGGAGACGGTCGAGGCGCTGGTCGCCCGGCGCGTGGCCGACCTGACGGACTACCAGAACGCCGGCTATGCCCGGGGCTACGCCGACTTCGTCGCCAAGGTCCAGGCGGCCGAGGCGCGCATCGTCCCGGGCGAGGAGCGGCTGACCCGGGCGGTGGCGAGCCAGCTCTACCGGCTGATGGCCTACAAGGACGAGTATGAGGTGGCGCGGCTGCACAGCCTGCCGGAGTGGCAGGCGCAGCTCGCCGCGCAGTTCAGCGGCACCCAGCGCGTCGAGCTGAACCTGGCGCCGCCGATGCTGGCCAAGCTGGACCCGGTGACCGGGCAGCCCCGCAAGATGGTCTTCGGCCCCTGGATGCTGAAGGCGATGGGCCTGCTGCGGCATGGCAAGGCGCTGCGCGGCACCGTGCTCGACCCCTTCGGCCGCACCGAGGAGCGGCGGATGGAACGCGCCCTGCCGGGCGAGTACCGGGCCGGGGTGGAGCGGCTGCTGGCGCTGCTGTCCCCCGACAGCCATGCGGCGATCTGCGACTGGGCCGAGGCGGCGGCGGGCATCAAGGGCTATGGCCCGATCAAGGCCCGCAACGCGGCGGCGACCCGGGCGCGGATGGCAGCGCTGGAAGCGGCGGTGACGCAGCCGGCGCTGGCGATGGCGGCCGAGTAGGCGGAACCGCCGACCGGCGCCGGAGCCTGGTCCGGTGCGGCAAGACCCTGGAGAAGACACCATGGACCAGTCGGCCTTCGAACTGCCGGAAGCGACGCGCGAGTTGCGGGAAACCGCGCTCGGCTTCGCCATGGACACCCTGGCGCCGCAGGCCCTGGAATGGGACCAGGCGCGGCATTTCCCGGTCGAGGAGATGCGCGCGGCGGCGGCGCTCGGCATGGCGGCGCTCTACGTGCGGGAAGAGTCGGGCGGCGCCGGGCTCACGCGCCTGGATGCGGCGGTGGTCTTCGAGGCGCTGGCGATGGGCTGCCCCACCGTCTCGGCCTATCTCTCGATCCACAACATGGTCGCCTGGATGATCGACCGCTTCGGCAACGACGCGCAGCGGGCGCGATACCTGCCGGAGCTGATCCCGATGCGCATGGTCGCCAGCTATGCGCTGACCGAGCCGGGCTCGGGCTCGGATGCCGCGGCGCTGCGGACCCGGGCGGTGCGCGACGGCAGCCACTACGTCCTCGACGGCACCAAGCAATTCATCTCGGGCGCCGGCGTCTCCGACCTCTACCTGACCATGGTGCGGACCGGCGGCGAGGGGCCGGGCGGCGTCTCGGCCCTGCTGATCCCGAAGGAGACGCCGGGCCTCTCCTTCGGCGCCAACGAGAAGAAGATGGGCTGGAACGCCCAGCCGACCCGTTCGGTGATCTTCGACGGCGCCCGGGTGCCGGCCGGGGCGCTGCTGGGCGAGGAGGGCCAGGGCTTCCGCTTCGCCATGGCCGGGCTGGATGGCGGGCGGCTGAACATCGCGGCCTGCTCGCTCGGCGGGGCGCAGGCGGCGGTGGACAAGGCGCTGGCCTATGTCCAGGAGCGCCGCGCCTTCGGCAAGGCGGTGGCGGATTTCCAGAATACCCAGTTCCGCCTGGCCGACATGCGGACCGAGCTGGAGGCCTGCCGCACCCTGCTGTGGCGGGCCTGCGCCAAGCTGGACGCCAGGGCGCCGGATGCCACCGCCTTCTGCGCCATGGCCAAGCGCTTCGTGACGGACACCTGCCACAAGGTGGCCGACGACGCGCTGCAGCTGCTCGGCGGCTACGGCTACCTGGCGGAATACGGGATCGAGAAGATCGTCCGCGACCTCCGGGTCCACCGCATCCTGGAGGGCACCAACGAGGTCATGCGGCTGATCATTGCCCGGTCGATGCTGGGACGCCGCTGAAAGGGCTTGCGGCCCGGGCACCGGCGGGGGCAAATACGGAATGGTTTCGTATCGATCCGTACTCCTGCTGGCCTCGGCCCTGGCCTGGCCGGAGATGGCCCTGGCCCAGCACAGTGCCGTCGTGGTGCCGGCCGAGGCCGGCGTGGTCATTCCCGCCCGCGGCGCCGCCCCTGCCCCGACCCTGCCGCAGGCCCGGCGGGTCCGGCGCAGCATCAGCCCGCCGCGGGAGGTGCCGAGGCCGGAGGCCTCGCCGCTGCTGCTGGCCCTGCCGCTGACCGCGGCGGCGGCACTCCTCGCGGCGAGCCTGTCCGGCGGTGGTGGCGGCGGCGGCGTCTCGGCGCCGGTGCGGACGCGCTAGGTCCTGTGGACTCTAGGGATTCCCGGATTGGC
>NZ_JAUFPN010000030.1 GCF_030409335.1 Paeniroseomonas aquatica | reverse complement strand
CGCGCCGGGCACAGCGTAGAGCTTCACCACCTGTTGCGGATCGTAAGCGATCACTCGCACGCGGGGATCGGCCCCGGCTGGGACCGGGGCCTCGTCCGCGACGGCCGGGGCGCCCCAGGCCAGCGGCAGGGCAACGAAGGCGGCCAGCAGCAGCCGCATAGTGAGACGGCTGCGGATCATCGGGCCTCTCCCAGCGTCGGCAGGCCCTCGCGCTCGGGTGGGCGGTATTCGGTGACCAGCACGCCCAACGGGTTGATCGTGGTCCCGTCGGTGAAGGCGATATTCTGGCCGGCACGGTAGCGCAGCGTCGTGACCCAGGAGGACACGACCGGCGGACGGCCGTGGGCGCGCTCGGTGCGGCGGAACCGGAGCTGATAGATTTCATCGGCCTGCGCGGTGTCGTTGGGCAGCAGGGCGCCGCTCAGCTGTTCCACTGTGACCGTCGCGCGAGTGCCCCACACGGCTTGCGGGCCGGGAGGCGTGGCGAGGTTGAACCATTCCTGGAAGGCGCTCCGCACCTGCGGCGCGGACATGCGGCTCACCACATCGTAGGCGTAGCCGGCCTCGCCGGAGGACCAGCCTTCGCGCAGGCGGACATACTGAAACAGGGTGGCGCGCACGGCGCGCTCCTGCACTGCCGCCGGCAGGGCGTCGCCATGGACCACGGTGGCCATACTGCCGTCCGGCTGAGGTACGGCGACGACCGGCACCACCCGCACCAGGGGAAAGAGCTGGAGGGCCGCGAGAGCCTGCATCCCGACCACGCCCAGCAGGCCGACGATGGCGACGGTCTTGCCAGTGCTGATGCGCTTGGCATGGAGGGCCTCGCGCGCCTGACGGGCCTGCGTCTCGGCGTAGAGGCGGTTCAACTCACCACGGGGAATCACCACGGCGGCGGCCATCTCGGCGTCGGAGGGGCCGTCCACGGAGGAGGCGGGAGGCGGGGGCGGACGGATGGCGTTCAACGCATGACGCTCCCGGCCGGGGCGACTACGGGTGCCGTGGCGGCAAGGTTGGCCGGCGGCACCATCCGGCTCGGGTTGAGCCGGAATACCTCGCCGCGGCAGGCCGGGGCTTCGGTGAAGCCGGCACAGGCGGCCAGGGCCAGCAAGGAGAGCAGCAGCGCGGGCTTCATCACGGGAAACCTCGTAGGGGTGGAGGGCGCGCGCACAGGATCAGCCCCTCGGCGCGGTATTGGCGGCCGTTGCCTCGGCGGCGGTGGCCGTGCGGCTCTGGTAGCCTTCCTGGCGAGCGTTGGTGGCGGCCGAGGCTTTCCTGCCGGAACTGCGCTGCATCGACGCCATGCCGCGATCGATGGCTTCGCCGAGGGCTTGCGTGTGCGGGGCGAAGGAACCGGCCAAGCCGCCGCCAATGGAGTAGGCCACGCCGGTCAGCGCGCCGATCAGCAGCAGGCCGCACCAATACCAGGCGGCGAGTTGCAGTAGCGCACCGATCCGCTCATCCAGGCCGGTGCCCATGTTGCCCTGTGCGGCACGGACGTAGTTGTTGAAGCCGCTCATCAGCATTTGCAGCATGACGCCGATGCTCACCTGCACAAGCGTCAGCGAGACGAGCTTGCCCACCCAGCGGTCTACAAAGANCACCATGCCCATAACGACGCGGGCAATCACCCACATCAGGAAAATGATGACGAGGGCCATGAAGGAGAGGCCCATGAACAGGCGGATGATGATGCGCTCGCCAAGCTGGGTGTAGCCGTTGGCCTCCGCGAGCACGGTGGCCGCCATGCGCTGCGTCGCGGCCCAAAGCGCATCGAACTGCGCGGCCGGGGCGAAGGTGTTGCCACCGGTCAGCGCGGCACCGACAGTATTGGGAATGTCCTGCAAGAACAGGTCACGGACGTAGGTGTTGAACACGCTGGTCGAGGTCAGCAGTGCGGCCACGGCCATGATCCGGAGCACACGTCCGGCGAGCACGTTCTTGTCCATGCGGCCGGTCAGCACGAGCCAACCCGAGATGAGGATGAACAGCGTGGCCGCCGCCCGCACCTGCGGGCGCGCCCACGCCAAGCCACTTGTAATGACGCCATTAATGCTGTCGAGCAAATTGGTGTCGAAGATCAACGATACTTTCTGAAAAAAATCAGCGGCCACCGGAACCCTCCTCCCGGTAGCGTCCAAGCTGGCTACAGTAGGGGGTCAGCATCTCCGAACCTGGTCCGCGCTCTGAGCAGGCCCGCCGGAGAGACTGATAGCCGAACGGATTGGTGCGCGGATTGAAGTCCGGTTCCGGAAGGCCGGTGCTATCCACGGGCGGCGCCTGGCGGCCCTGGCCCGCGCGCGGCAAGGTGTTAGGTAGCGGCTGGCCCAGCCGCGACGAGGCGGCGCCCTCGGCATTCTGGCAATCCCACGTCGCGGCCAAACGCGCGTCGCGGTGGCAGCGGCGCAAGGTCTCTTCGAGGATTTGCGGCCGGGCCTGATACCAGGGAACGTCACGGACCTCCCCGCGTGACTGCTGCGCGAGGACAGGCGCGGTGCCCACGACTACCAGAGCGAGTGCGAGCACTGTGCCGCGCATCAGTCGTCCCCCAGCGGCGGCAGGCTATCCCGCCACTGTTCCGCGCTTTGCCGCTGTGCCTCCTCCGCGCGCAGCATGTCGCCCTGCTGCTGCACGGCGGCCATCATCTGCAACTGCGCAAGCTGCTGCTGCTGCGCGGACAGGAGAGCGTGCTCGGCCTGGATGCGGTTGTTCAGCGCTGCCGACGCCTGCACGTCGGGCTGCCCATCAATCTCGCCCATCAACTCGCGCAGGCCGGCGATGCGCTGCTCTGACTGCTGCATCCCCTGCACCGCCGCAGCCTGGATGTTGCCCAGGCGCTGCGCCCGCCGGGTCAGCTCGGTTGCCGAGAAGTCGGTGCCCGAGGACGAGAAGAAGCGCAGGTTGGCCACCTGCTCAGCGGCACCTGCCAGGCTCCCCAAGCCTGTCATCGCGCCGCCGATCTGGTTGGCGCCGAAGCCGTTGGCCACGCTGCCCAGGCGGTTGGCGTAGGTCGAGACGTTGGTGGTGTGGGCGAGGACATTATAGGTGGCCTGGAGCTGCTGATATTGCTGCTCAAGCTGCCGTACCGTCGTAACCGCCTGCGCCACCTGCTGGTAAAGCTGGGAGTTGGTGATCTGGGCCTGCGCGTTGGCGACGGCATCCGTCACCGGGATCTGCGCTCTGGCTGCGTCTGGCGCTATCAGGGCCAGAGCGATGGCCGCCCCCGCCAGTTGTGTCCGTTTCATCCCTTGCGTCTCCATCAGGTCGCCGCTTCCGATAGCCGTCGGTGGAATTCGGGCAGGAGCGCCGATGGCTCGTCAGTCCCCAACTCGCGCCGGATCTTACGCAGCAAGCGGACGGTGCCGACTTTGCCGCTCAGCACCGCCAGGTGCGACGCCATGGTGGGCGGCAGTTCCACCCGGCAGACCACGGAGCCAGCGTCGCGCTTGATCAGCATGGAGCGCGCCCCAGCGGCCATATCTTCGGTTACGGCACGGTACTCGCCGGGGGTGCAGTGCAAGCTCTCGGAGCCGTCGCCCACATCGCAGTAGGCGGACCGGCTGGCCGACTGGTTCGGGAACAGGACCTTGGTCGGGATGTTGCTGACCAGGGTGGCGCCGATCGGGTGGCGGAGCACCTGTTGTGGCTGCTGGGTGGCGATGACGAGGGCACCGTTGCCCTTGCGGAGGGTGAGGGCAAAATCCTCGAAAGCCTTGGCGAACCGCTCGTCGGGCAAGTAGGCCCAGAACTCGTCGGCCGCGAGCACGAAGCGCCGGCCGTCGATCACGGAGCGGACCCGGTGCAGCAAGTAGGAGGCGGCCGGGCCGCGCACCGTTTCGTCCTCCATCAGCGCTGAGAAGTCGACGCCCACTAGGCCGGTGTCGGGGTCGAAGGCGTCAGCCTCGCCGTCGAAGGCCCATCCGAGGTCGCCGTCTCGTCCCCAGCGTTCCAGGCGCTTGCCGGCGCTGCTGGCTCCCTCGCCCACCAGCCAGGCGCAGAGGCCGGCGATGGAGCGGCCAGCGGGCGGCATCCGCAGCTGGAAGGCGATGGCCTTGGACAGCCGGCGCAGTTCGATCGCGTCGGGCTGCGGGCCGTCGTCGGCGCGGATCAGCCCCACCACGAAGCGCAGCAGCCACACCCGCGCGTCGGGCGTGTTGGACAGCGCCCGCATCGGCGCCAGACCGCTATCCTCCCCGGAGCGCAGCGTTAGGTAGCGCCCACCCATGGCACGCACGAGGATTTCGTTGGCGTTGTCCTTATCGAACACCACCACGGTCCCGCAAGGTCCGGTGACCCGTTCCAGGGCGGCCACCAGCATCCCAAGGAACACGGTCTTGCCCGACCCGGAGGGGCCGAAGATCGCCATGTGCGGCAGGCCGCCGACATGCAAGGACAGGTCAAACCCGGTGTTGGCCGAGGTCAGCAGCCGC
>NZ_JAUFPN010000003.1 GCF_030409335.1 Paeniroseomonas aquatica | reverse complement strand
GGAAATCGGTGGTGTTCGCTACGAATGTTGAATCCGCCAACAAATGCTGGCCTGGATGCGTTCCTTCGGGCCGGTCCAGCGTGTCGGCATCGAGGCGACGGGTACCTACGGGGCAGGGCTGCTTCGTTACCTGCAGAAGGCGAGTGTCGAGGTCCTGGAGGTCACGACCCCGGACAAAAGCGATCGACGCAAGCGCGGCAAGAACGACGACCTCGATGCCCAGAACGCTGCCCATGCAGCCTTTACCGGCAGGCGCACCGTCCCGCCCAAAAGCCGCGACGGCATGATCGAGGCTCTACGAGTCCTGAAAGCATGCCGAAAGACAGCGGTCGCTGCCCGCCGCGTCGCGCTGCAGATGATCCAAAACACCGTGGTCAGCGCACCCGATGACCTCCGTGACCAGCTGCGCAAGTTGACCCGCATGGAGCTCATCAGGACCCTTGCCGCCTGGCGGCCGGACATGACCGATTTCCGCAACGTGGCATCAGCCTACCGGATCACGCTGCGGTCTCTCGCTCGACGCTACCTCGAGCTGCATGATGAGATCGGAGACCTCGACAGCATGATCGGCGCCATCTTCGATGATCTGGCGCCCGACCTTGTGGCGCAGAACTGCATCGGCCACGAGTCTGCGGCACAGCTCCTGCTCACAGCCGGCGACAACTCTGAGCGCCTGCATTCCGAAGCAAGCTTCGCTGCCCTTTGCGGGGTGAATCCGGTCCCGGCATCCTCCGGCAAGACAACCCGACATCACCTGAACCGCGGTGGTGATAGAGCTGCCAACAGCGCCCTACACATCATTGCCATCGGCCGCTTGCGGACAGAGCCAAGGACCAAGGCTTATGTCGCAAAGCGGATCGCCGAAGGCCACTCCAAACTCGAAGCCATTCGCTGCGTCAAACGCTACATCGCACGTGAGGTATTCTCCCTCATCAGCCAGCGCCGGCGCGAGATCAATCAACACCCAGTCGCCGCTTGACACATAGAAGGGCATCCAGGGCAGCCAGTTCACCTCGCCGCGCTTCACCGGGGTACTGCAACAGGCCGGGGTGCGCATCTCAATGGACGGTCGTGGCCGGTGGATGGATAATGTCTTCATTGAACGGCTGTGGCGCAGCCTGAAGTACGAATGCATCTACCTGCATGTCTTCGAGACTGGCTCAGAGGTGCGGGCCGGGCTTTCGAAGTGGATCGGCTACTACAATGCCGGACGCCCACATAGCGCACTGGCGGGGCAGACCCCCGACGAGGCCTATAGGGCGAACGAAGCGGACAAACTGGCGGCCTGACGACAACCAGGACCGAGCTTATTCAGGCCGTCAAACTGTCCGACGGATGGGCACCACCTCAGTCCCAGCCACAGGACCGCCACCATTCTGCGCCTGCCAGCCCGCTTCGCCGCGCTGATCCTATGCTTCGCGCCACTCTTCCAGGAGTGTCAACGGCGGAGCGAAACCAGGCCAGCGTGGCGGCGTAAAACAAGGCCACTGGTGGTCTGGCGGAGCCAGACCTGACCGGCCCCCGATCGGGGGCCGGTCAGGTCTGCGGCTGGCTTCTTCGGTGGTCAGCCGGGCAGGATCTCGCCGGTGTCTGGGTCGCTGCCAATGCCTGCGGAGGCGTTGGTCGGCGCGGCCTTGGTTGCCAGGCGGCGCCGGGCGGTGGACTGGGCCAGGCGGTAGCTCTCGCCGTTCATGGCCAGGATATGGACGTGGTGGGTAAGCCGGTCGAGCAGGGCGCCGGTGAGACGTTCCGACACTGTCGTCGCTACAGCCTTGTTGGACCGTCTCCTGCACCACGCCATCGTTGTCCGCATCGAGGGCGCCAGCTACCGCCTCCGCCGCCATGCCGATCTGCTGCCTTACACCAGCACCACCCGGCCGATGGCCTCGGCCGAACTGGAACCACGACGGCGCGGCAGGCCACCCAAACCGCGAACCAGCAACCTCACCGCCACGACGTAGCCACCAGCCGAACGGAGGAATTTTCAGCCAGCACTTTTGAGGAATCCGGAGGTTCTCCCGCACTTTCCGTGCTGTCGTTACGGAATAGGTACGTCCAACCACCTGATGATATTGAGCAACTTGCGAATCTGGCGATCGTGGGAAGTGGCATAGCGTCATTACGAAACGGGTGCGCTATTTCCTGAGGTGCCTCAACCACTTGCTCGTTTTCATTGGGGGTATGAGAGCACGGAAAGTACGGGAGAACCAATCCGGACTCAGCATTGACAAGTGCCCGGCAGATAGGGATAGGCGGTCAGGTCAAGCCTGGCTGGGCGCCGCTCGATCCGTGCCAGGACGATCTGCCGGACCGCGTCGTAGCCGATGGCGCCGAGATGGATGGCATCGGCCACCGCGGCGGCCACCACCTCGCGGCCGGCGATCTCCAGCAGCCGCAATACCTGGATGAACTCCCGCTTGCCGCGGTTGCCCATGCGCGCCTCCAGCAGGTGGCGCAGATGCTGGAACGACGGCGGCAGATCCCAGCCCTGTAGCGCCGCCGCCTGGTCCAGCGCACCCGGCTTGGTCTCGAGCAGCGCCAGGTAGTGCAGCGGGTCGTAGACGAACTCGCCATGGCCATAGGAGCGGGCGTGGCGGGCGATCGGCGTGCCGTCGCAGAGGATCAGCACCCGGTCGACGAAACCCTTCACCAGCACTGCCTGGAACCCATGCGCGGTCGGCACCGAGTAGTCGTTGCCGCGGTAGCGGACCAGGGCGGTGGAGGACACCCGGGCGCTGATGGTCTCGCAGGGCTCCAGCACCACGGCAGGCAGGGGCTGCAGCGCCGCCAGATCCGCCGCCAGCCTATTGCCAATCGTCTCGGCATGCCGGCCCGCTCGGTCGGACTGCCGCAGGCGGCAACGCTCCGCCAACATGGCGTTGAAGGCCTCGTAGCTGGCAGCCACTGGCACCGGGGTCATGAAGTTGCTGCGGGAGAACTTCACCAGCCCCTCGACCTTGCCCTTGTCGTTGCCCTTGCCGGGGCGGCCAAACCGATCCTGGAACAGGTAGTGGCTGACCAGGCCGGTAAACGCCCGGGTCCGCTCGCGCCGGCCGTCGCCGCAGATCCTGGCCACCGCCAGCTTGAGGTTGTCGTAGAGGATCGACCGCGGCACGCCGCCAAAGAATGCGAAGGCCGCGACATGCCCGTCGAGGAAGGCCTCGGTCGTCTCCCGCGGATAGGCCTTCACGAAGCAGGCGTCCGACTGCGGCAGGTCCAGGCAGAAGAAGTGGATCTTTTGGCGAACCCCGCCGATCACCGCCACCGCCTCGCCGAAATCCACCTGGGCATGCCCCGGCGGATGCGAAAGCGGCACGAAGACCTCCCGGCCACGGCCCCGCTGGCGCCGCACATGATCCTTCACAACGGTATAGCCGCCGCCATAGCCATGCTCGTCGCGCAGCCGCTCGAAGATCCGCTTGGCGGTGTGCTGCTGCTTGGGCGGGCCAGCCCGGTCCGCCTCCAGGATGGCGGCGATCACCGGCAGCAGCGCCCCCAGCTTGGGCTTGTCCGGCAGCCGCGTCCGCACATACTCCGGCGGCGCTGAGTACCGGCATATATTGGCAGTCATGTCCCGGCTCAGCCCGAAAACCCGGGATGCCTCCCGCTGGCTGTTCCCTTCCAGGAACACGAACCGACGGACCGCCGCGTAGGTCTCCACCACGAACATCTCCCGGCGCCCCACCCTGAGCCCTCAGGGTAGGCCGCCTGCCACTGGCCGGGTTTTTACTCCGCCCGCAGCAGCATCACGCCGCCGCTCCAGTGGCCGACTTTCTCTCCGCCGTGCACATAAATTTCACCCATTTCCGCACCGTCTCACGGCCGCCGTCGCGCAGCCCTGCATCTTCACCAGTCTAATCGGTTATGAAAAATGAGGTGATGATTGCTGCCAACGGCAGGCTGCTCGGTTGGTAGATTGTTCGCTCAGCGACTTGATGTCGTCAAGATCCGTACCGCCCATTGCAACGGTAACATTGAAAAACTAACTTTGAGCGCGCGATAGTTTTCATTGGCAAAGGAAAATGTATGCAAGGATTAGGTATTGCTTTTGGCGTACTTGCTTTTGCGACGACGCTGGCGGTGGCCCAAACAAATAACCCTGCTCCATCCGGGCATGAACCAAGCCTTAGCGCCGGAAGAAACATTGGTCCGCGTGGCTCAGGTGGAGGCCACCGTGCCGGTGACCTTCAAGCACAGCAGGCAGCCAAGGTGGGACTTCTGCAGGCGATCGACGCGGCCGAAAGCCAAGGTCAAGGTCACGCCGTTGAAGCGGATTTCGAGATTCAGGGAGGCGGCCATTACGAAGTCAAAGTTCTTGGCAATGATGGGACACTTACAGAGCACCATGTGGATGCCATAACTGGGCAGGTTATTAAGATCGAACGCCACCCGATAGAAGAGTTTCTTACCCGGCTCAAGCCCGCTGATGTGCAAAGCGCCCGCACGACACTACGGCAAGCACTCGCCATTGCTGAACAACAGGCAGGCGGGCAGGCAGCCGAAGTCACAGTTCGACATGAGGGCAATACTATTAGTTATAGGGTTACGGTCACGAGTGGTGACCGTATGCAGGAAATCTGGCTTGATGCCGATGGTAAGATCATCTTATCAAGATGAATACCGTATCAGCAGATCATCTCGCCTTGCTGCGTGCTTCTACTTCCTGCATGCATTGTTGCACGTACGGCAGAGTGTCAAGGCGCCCGCTTGAATCCAGTGACCAAGTGTTACCGCCCGGGATCATTACCTGAGCTGTGGATGAGTTTGCGAAGGCTATGGCAAATTGTTTTTGCGCATCCAGCCCATGCGCGAGAACGCCGCGTAACATGTGGAATCCGTTTGGATACCGTCGAGCAACATCAATTTTTACCTTAGCTTGATGGTTGTCGAAAATAAGCACGGCTTGAGCTCCTTCTTCTAACCGCGCTGGTAAGTTTTCGAGGAGAAAGAGAAACAATATGACCTCGTCTTCTCGAATCTGTAGCGACAGGGTTCGTTGAGATAATCCGCTTACATCTTCCCAACCCGTGAGCCAGCTACACCAAGCATCTCCGCGGGCTCCATTATAAAGCGACACCTGCCAAGCACCACTTCGACGCATCCACGCAATCTCTGCTGTCGCCGGCGTAAGGGATGTCATGACGACGAAACAGCAAGCCACGGCGCTGCTGCGCATCCATGAGCAACAGTCAATTCCGACACGATTAATAGCCATGGGATTTTGTCCATTTCATCTCGCCGTGTGGCAGCATCTGCAAGTTGTACCGCAGTTCGCAGCGGTGCTTGCGGTCCGCAGCCCCAAAATTAAGTGGTAGGTCGCAATCGCCGCATAGCCAATGACGATACCTATTACCAGATTTGTAGAACTCCATGTCGTTCACCGATGAAGGTATATTGACCAAAATCTATCCAATGGCCCGATCTCAAAACGCCGTACGCGCGCGCAGCGCGAATAAATGCACCGGACCACGATCGGCATTAAAGCCCGGATTTAACGCCATCTGATAGTTTAGTGCCATGTTTATACCGGGTGAAATTCGAACGTCGTAATAGGTCTCAGTCACCAATTCTGGTCTATAGTTCAGCCGCCCATCGCCGACGATGAAACCGATGCCTCCAGCATCAAGATAGCGACGCCGACCATTGCTGGCAAAACCTAGATTAGTTGCGACCGCTAACGTGTCGCCCTCTCGACCCCAACGCGTGCCACGAAGCGAAGCGCCAGCCGAAATTGCTTGGTCGTGCTCGGTAAACATCCAGCTTTGGATACGCGAATCCTGCATTGAAAACCTGGCAAATACTCCGAACTCGGGGGTGATTTGCTGATCAAAGCTGATGCCGCCCGAGAGCTTGCGCCTGTAGCGATTTGGGTTCTTCTCGAAGGTGTCAAAGCCGTTGATAAAAAGATCGCTCCAGGAACTCTGACGTGCACTGGTCAGCCCGCCGATAAAGCGGATTGCGCCTTCGCGGCCATTGATCTGCCAGAACCGTTCAACCGAGCTAAGAAGCTGGTAGCCACGGGTAATTGACGGATCCATAAATAATCCGTTGGCCCGTCGTGCCACTTGGAAGGCGCCACTACGCACTGCCCAGGTGCTATTCTCCCATTCAAGCGCGACACCATTGGTGTATCCGCGTGCATCGGCAGCATAATCTACCGCTGAGCCTGCCACGAGCGCCCAATTCAAAAACTGCGTGCGGGGATCATGCGCGTAACGGTTATCATCAAATATGTCGAATGTGCTGATCTTGCCGGCTGTGATGGTAACTCGTTCGCGCGGCAAGGGTTGCGAGAAGCGCAGCGGATCGTCATCGCTTGGTACCGTGTCGGCACTCAGGCCAATGGTTTGGCGGAAGAAGAAGCGCGGTACATAGAGATATGGCTCCGTGCTACCCAGCCGGAACGCCTCGTTGTTAGGAAAGGCAGCGAGGCCCACTGAATTGGACAGGCCGAAGCCACGTGTGATTGAGGGATTAACCACTACCTCCGCACCGTCCCACAAGGTACGGCCCAAAATCAGGTCAGATGAAAAGGTGTTACGCGCATTGGCCGAAGGTGCCAAGCTGCTATCGCCTCGATAGGGTGAGCGGAAGGTCGGATGGCCCTGTAACACAAAGGTTGCTTGGCCGCGTACTATCCAGCCTTCCTCCTCCAACTTATCTTGCTGCGCGGCAAGATTGGGAAAGAGCGCCGCTTCCGGCGGGCCCAGGTTCGGCGTGCCGGCCGAACCGAACCGTCCCGTCTGAGCAACGGCAGCTACCGTCAACAAAAACGAAACTGAAATCGTAGCAAAGTTTAGGAGGTAATATTTTTTTCTCAAAATCGTAAACCTTTATCTTTAGCCTGAATTTGAGCTAGTTTGAAGGTGGGTGAGGCTTTTAGCAGGCGGCGGTCTGTGCTGGCGGTTTTCTGACATCAACATCGTTCTCGAACGTGACGATTTGGATGACTTTCAGCAATTCATTCTCGCACTTTGACTCGTGTCAGATTTGACGGCGGCTATACCCTACTTGAACAGCATTAGCTGAGCAGTAATCTTAAACAGCGCGCTTTTGATGCGCCTCTTCCAGTGTCGCAGGTAGCGAACATGCTCTCGATCGGGTGCGAGGTGGGCACGGTCCCAGCGCTTAGTCGGATAGTTATAGAAGATCAACAAGGCGTTGCGGCCCTTCAGCAGGCAGGTCGCTACCTTTTCGTATTTGACCAATACATCTTAGCAAAGGTCATGATCGCCGCACTCAACACAATTTTGAACCGTAGAACAGATTTTGGGATTGGGAAACTGAGCTATTTGGGCTCCAATCAGGGTATCTCGCCCCCGCTGAAACCGTCTGACCTCCGCTGCTGCTACCTATCCTGGATAATTCGTGAGGTCGACAGCGAGCGTCGGAGGCGGTGAAGTAGCTCGCGGTTTGGTTGTGTGGTCGTGCGTGCTCAGGACCGCTTTAGGCGGTCGGTGAGAAGGTGCGGATTGCGGATCTTGGGGTTGCGGTTAAAGGGCTCGGCAGGGGCATCTGCCTCGGTGTTCAGCTGATCAGCCGCGGCATCCGCCCGAGGGCAAGGCGCAGCGCGGACTGGTAGGGGCAGGCGCTGGGCAGGTGTAGCATCACCCGGGACTTCAGCGTCACAACCTGGGCGGCGATCTTCAGCAGGCGCAGGCGGAGGGTGTCGAACTGGGCGACGCGCCAGGGTTTGGGGCACTGCCACAAACCGCTTCGGCATCAGGCGACGCAGCGACCACATCAGCCAATAAGCACCGGTGTGCAGCATCAGGCGGAACTGGTTGGCGGTGGCACGCGAGCATGAGGTGCGGTCGGCAGCGAGGTGCCGTTTCCACGCCTTGATATGATTTTCCACCTGTCCCCGCTGGCAATAGGTCCTCTCGTAGAGACGGCGCGCGGCTCCGCTCGAGAGGTTGGTGACGACGAAGCGGGTGTCGGTGCCATCGGGCCCGGCCTCGACACGGGCGATGATCCGCTCGACCCGGCTCCAACTGGCAGCACCGTCGAGAAACTCCTTGTAGCGGCGCCGCTTGCCCGTGCCGGTCCGCAGCGCCGCCGTGCTGCGCTCCAGCACCTCGACGTGGCGGCGCAGCGTCGTCGGGGGTGCGACGCCGAGCATGAAATCCAGACTCTCGGCGTGGCAGAAGTCGGGCACTTCCGGCGCGCAATAGTGGCTATCTGCGCGGATGAGGATCTCGACCCGCGGCCTCGGATGGCGCGCACCAGGCGGCGGAGGAAAGCGCGTGCCTCCCGCCCGCTCGGCCGCTTGGCGGGGCGCAGCATGGCGGCANGGATGGCGCGCACCAGGCGGCGGAGGAAAGCGCGTGCCTCCCGCCCGCTCGGCCGCTTGGCGGGGCGCAGCATGGCGGCAACGGGGCGGCCCTCGCCGTCGAACACGACGATCGGCTGGAAGCCGTACTCGTCGTGGTGGGCGTTGAAGAGCCGCAGTTGCTGGTTGCCATGAACGGCGTCGAAGGTGTCATCGACATCCAGCACGATACGCCGCGGCACTTGCCGGAAGCTCCCGCAGTAGAGCTCGACCATGGCCCGTGCCATGCGCAGCAGGGACCGTGTCCCGGGCAGGTTTTCCAGCCGCGAGATGGTCGGCTGCGAGCAGAGCGCGTCACCGTCCGGCAGATGATCCAGCACCAGCTTGAAGGCCGGGTCATGCCGTAGGCTATCGGCGTCGTTGCCGTCCTCGTAGCCGGCCGCGATCATCAGCATGCGGAACCGCAGGATGTCGGTAACGCCGTGCCGGACCCGCTCCGGCAGGCGAGGATCGTCGATGCAGCAAGCAAGGCATTCAGCAACGCCGAGCCGCTGCCCGACCTCGCGCAGGACCTGCACACCGGCGTCGGAGGAGATCTGACCGCCGTCGAAGCGGGTGATGATGGCTTTGCCGGCGACCGGTGACAGGCCGGGCAGCGGTGGCATAGTCTCAACCTTGACGGGCATGGGCTCCGGAACCGGCTGGATATGGGTGTCGAAACCAAATCCTATTGCCGATCAACGGGTTGCACCATGCCCGTTAGCCTTCGCGCATAATCCAGGTTAGGATGCCAACACCTGCCGGCGCCGTGATCCAGACGCTTGATAAGATAGGGGCTGAGGCAGCATCGGGTCAATGCGACTGAGTTGGTCCTCGAATGGGGACCGTTAGTGCTCCATCATCAAGCTCAGACGGGGCGGGCTAGAAACCGAGTACTTTCTAGCTGCGCTTGCTGCAGGCGAACCGCCTCCCCCGTCGCTTCCGGCGCCGCCAGATCACGGCAAGCGGCCGCGCCAAGCAGCCGAGCACGATAAATGAAATGATCGCGCAGCGCGCATTACGGTGCCTGCCGCATTCTGCCCGCTAACAGGCGTTGAAGACGTAATGGAGGTAGGGCTTTTTCAGCAGGAGCCACGGGATGGGTCGCGGCGCAGCCGTGCTGCATAGCGTGTAGATCCGTAGCGGACTGGCTCGTCACCAAGTCATTCTAGCCGATCCAATTCCGTCATGATGGAAATAGATTTTCTACCTAAAGATATAAAATCTAGTGTAACTACTACCTCTGGTTGAGAACTAGAGGAGCTGCTGATGAGTGGGGACGGCGAAATCAACGTGTTGCTGCGGGGGCAAAGCAATGCCCAGATCTTCGCCGGTAACGGCATCTACGAAGTCGAG
>NZ_JAUFPN010000299.1 GCF_030409335.1 Paeniroseomonas aquatica | reverse complement strand
GCGCCGCCACCATCGCGCGGCGACCATCCCGCAGGGCAGCCCGGCGCTCTCGAGATCCGACTTCGTGCGCTTCCTCGATTTCGGCCAGCCGCGCCTTCCATTCCCGCCGCGCTTTCGAGCTGCGAACGGCATCATCGAAAAACTGGTTAGTCCCTTGATCCAGTGCCGCGATGGCTTCCGGGATGGTGCTGGTCGGCGCCGGGTAGTGCGGCTCGATCGGGTCCCATGCTTCGCGCCGACCATCGGCCAGCACATGCCGCACGCGGGCGCCACGGTCCCATAGAACCGGCGAGCCATCGCGGTTGCGCCACCACATGGCATTGAAGGATGTAGAGGACCGGAATTCCTCCGGCACCTGCGCTCGCTCATCCGCCAGCCCGCGCTTGATAGCGGCGCGAACCGTCATCTTGCCGTGCCGCTGAAACGCGATGACGGTATCAAGTGTGAGGTCGGCAGCGGTCAGAACCGGCCCGCTGTAAGCCTCACCAGCGTCATCTGCCGCAGTTCCGCTAGGCGAGGTCCGCCGCTTCCCGAAGATGGCGCCAGCCCGCGCGGAAGCCTCGGCGCGGGCCGTATCGTCATGCTCGGGCACGGCTGCCACGGCATAGGCCGCACCGCTGAAAGCCTCGACAAGCGGCGGGTCCAGAGTCAGTCCGGCGCCTGTGATGTCGGGTGCGCCAACAAAGACCAGCCGCTCGGGCGAGAAGACCGCCGGGTCCCACACAGGCTGCATGGTCGTTGAGACCACCTCGCCGGTCGCGGTGCTGCGTGCCGCCTTGCGCCAGGACAGACCCGCCAGCACTGCGGCAATCTGTAAACCTAGAGCTACTGTCCCGACCGCGTTCCGCCGGTCCAGCCGAATATACTCATGCCGCCCTGATGCTGGCAGCGGTTCACCGTTCCATCGCACGCGGCCGGTTGACGACCGCAGCCGCACGCGCCCGGCTGCACTAATACCCGGCGCTACCCGCTCCATGGTTGCCAGCCAGGCCGCATCGTCCGCAACCGCGTGCCTGATATCGTCGGGCATCTCTGGCGACGGATCTCGATCAAAGAGCATCCACCCGCCGAAGCGCCAGAACCCGCGTGTCCGCGTGACGACCGGATCGCCGCTGATGATGCGAGGCTCAGCAGCGAAGGCCGCGTCTATCTGGTCGGTCGGCGCCGTAGCGGCTAGGCCAAGCCGCCGGGCGGCCTCGGCGCGGCTGATGATGCGGAACCGCTGCCCGCGTTCCTCGCCTGCCTGCGGCGCCATTGCCGGGACATAGCCAAGCGACAGCAGCGCATCCGGCCGGTCGCCAGCCTCGCGCAGCACTGCAGCAAGCGCATCGGGATCATCGGCACGAACAACCTGCCCGTAGTAGGTTCCACGGTCGCCATGCGCCCGCTTGGTCGGTTTGCCATCGACAAGCGTAATGCGCTTGTTCGCCGGCTGGCCCGATGCGGTCCACAGCAAGGTTACGAATGCAGCCTTAGGGTCGTCGCCCTCGCCGCCCGTCACCGCACAGTATCCGAAAATGTAACATTAAGCATAACGTTGCGCCTTAAATAGTAAAGGCGCACGAAAAGCCTTGCATGGAGAGGCAAAAAAGCCTATTTGTTACGATGCATACTATTTCGTAACTGGCTGTTCTGGCCCCGGTGCTCGGTTCTCCGTGCGACCGGGGTTTTTTTATTCAGCGTGGCTCAAATAAACGGGCCGCTGCATGTGCTGAAGACGGCGTAACATCGCCATCTGCCGGTTGTCGTAAAAATTACAAAGATCGAGCCAACCTAGGGCATAAGCGCCGTGCGCGGCCCACTCCAACAGCTCGACCAGCTCGTCGGCATCCATCTGAATATGGAAAGAGCGGTCGTGCTGGTTATGCACCCGCTCGGGAATTCCCGTAGCGAAGCGGCGGGTCGGTTGGGTAGAAGCAGGAGATGCACTCATAACGGTATCGCCTTTAAATTGCGCGATGCCGTGAACCGACTTTCTGTTGCGGTTTTTCCGCAGCAGGGTTAGAAAAGTCGGGCCAGCGGTGGCGCGGTTGCTTTGATCGGGCACGGCACGTCGTAGGCACGAAAACCAAACCATCATCGAAATCAGCGCCGCTTCCTGGCAGGGAGGCGGCGCATTTCGTTGTGGTGTCAGGCACTAACCGTCTGCACTGGCACGCTACGGCCATCGCGGCTCAGGGCGTTGTAGGGCTGCGGTAACCGGCCCTTCGCCACCAGGAAGTCGGCCAGGACCTTCTCGATGTAGCCCGACAGCGAGCGCAGATCGGCGGCAGCCGCCAGCTCCATCTCGGCCCGGATATCCTTCCGAAGCCGGATATTTATCGGACTTCCTTTCTTCGCCATCTTTGCCATCCATCTGACCACGCCCGAATTGTAGCCGCCTGGGATACGGCCATGCAAGACTTTTCGTTGTTGCACCGGATGCAATGGTGGGGCCGGGGTGCGACTTCGGCCACAGTGCTAATTCGTAATGTATACCTTTCTAGTATCTCACTGCTGAGAGACTAGTCTGCCGAGTTTGTGACATATCGCTAAAGTTATTATAGAGGCATATTAGTAACGACACTGTGCAAATATAATTACGTTAAGTTCTTTATGCTTAAATCGTCATATTGGCGGTTTATCGCTTTGCATAAGTTCCTGCTTACGCCAAAGCCATTGGAGCTATCAAATAAAGCTTGGGCGCTCAGCTGGTATTGCGGGCGCTTTGAAACAGTCGCAACTGATACCGATAAAGCCCGTGCTATCGCGGCTGGCCAATTTACTGTTGCACTTCATCCAGGCGGCCATTTGCCACTTCAATCTTCGCCTTGGTTTGATCCCCAGCTTGTTTCGGTAGAGCTAATTACAGCGTAATCGCTCAGCCTTGCGGGGATGCTGTGGCTCTGGCGGGCCATCGGGCTTCAGGCTGCCGAGCCTGCGACACCACCAATGCAGCCGTCATCCATTTAAAAAAACTTGTCCAAATCAATATTATGAAACCTCAATACGCATCCACTGAGCTAACATTTCTTATATTGGAGAATCATTGTGCAAAAAAAACTTAATGCAATAGATAATGACAATCAGCTGCGGGTTTCACGCATGGCTGAAATGGATCGTCATATCGGAAACCGCATACGCACTCGCAGAATACTCATGGGACTCTCTCAGCAACAACTTTCTAGAAAAACCGGCGTGACTTACCAGCAAATGCATAAATACGAGTATGGGTATAACCGTATTTCTGCCGGACGTCTTTTTACAATTTCGCAGGCATTGGAAATTGATCTTGCGTGGTTTTTTGCAGACATGCAGCAAGAAGAAAAGCACGATTCAATGCCGCACCAGCGGATGGCGCTGGAACTGACGCGAAACTTTGCCCTGATCGATAGCGAAAAGCACCTGGAAGCGTTGCTTCAAATGGCTCGCGCCATGGCGGGAACCCAGGAAGAGACGCCAGTCAAGTAGCGTCACTACCACCAATTCATCGTAGCCTGGTTGCGTTGAAGCCAAAATCTTTTAAACCGGCATCTTTGGTAGGAGATGTGCATGCCTGATTCGAAGACGCCTTTTGATCTCGACAACCTCACCGTGCCCGAATTGGCTGCTTTGATCGAGGCCGCGCAGGCCAAGCGCCAAGAAAAGCTCGAAGGTGCCAAGGCAGACTTGCTGTCTGAATTCAGAGATAAAGCTGCCGAGCTGGGTCTGTCGATCAGCGCCTTGGTGGCAGCGCAGAAGCCTGCCAAGGAACGCAAGACGCGCCGTAGCAAGGGCGAAAAGGTCGCTCCGAAATATCAAGACCCCGCGACTGGCGGCACATGGACCGGCAGGGGGCGCGAGCCGGCTTGGATCAAGGGGAAAGATAGAGGCGAGTTTTTAGTCTAATTTTCGATTGGCATGCCTACTGCACATGTAGGCATGTCTCTTTGACTATTGTGGTACACCTACCGCCGCCGTATCGCACCAGTTACCTGTAATACCGATTTGCCGCCCCGATCGTCTCAAACGGCCGGTGTCGAATGAATTCATGCAGCAGTACCGGGTAGTTTTAGCGGAACCACTGGTGCGCCACGGACAATGATGCCGCCATCAGCGCAAGGCTCATCAGGACGGCCGCCAGTTTGGTGTGCCTTTTAGGGCCGAGGGCGACCATGGCCATCAAGGTTACGGCCAACACCATCACTATCAATTCAGAGATCAGCGCAGCCATCGGTATTGCGCCTATGTGCGCCAGAAGCCGCGCCACGCGCGTACCAGAGGGCCACCAGCCCTCTGGTTCGCCAACTCCGCTACAGTCGCATCACGGGCCATTTGGACGGCATCACGCTGAGTTTCGGCTATTAGTCTTCCGATTTCAGCTTGCTCCAACCTTCGGGCTTCTCGAGCTATGGCCTCGCGGAGAGCAGATGCCTCCCCTTCTGCCCTTGCCGCTAGAATGCGGGCTGCCTCGCGCTCGCGTTCGGCCTGTTCTGCCCGGCTACGCTGTTCCAAAGCGTCGGCCTGATGCACGGCCGTGCGCGCCCGTTCGGTCTGCAACTCCGCAGTCAACCTCTGCTCAGCCTCGCGTGCCACAGCAAGGGCATCAGTTAGCGCCCTGATATCCGGCCGTTCAACGGGTGTGCGAATGCGTGGTGAACGGGTGTGCGGCGGCATGCTCGTCACATCGCCAGCCAGCCCAGCCGGTAGCTGCACCAGGGCTTTTCCATCATTGCCCGGCATGCGGCGCCATCGCTGGCGGATAGCCTTCGCACGTACGGCTTCGGCCGTGATGCCCAGGCGTTCACCGGCCTGTGCATACGTTAGCCATTCGTTTGCATCTTCCATGCAAACGAGTGTGACGGCCGTGCGTGCGGCCAGTCAACGGCCATGCAGCCATTGCAGATTGTCGCACCTCTGGCGTGCGGGACATGTGGGAGAAAGCGGGACAAACGAGAGATAAGTTCCATTGCGTTTTTGGAGTCTTATATACAAACCAATGGGTTCAACCGCCGCCAGTTGTCGCACCCCGCCTCTTCATTCTGATTAGCACTCACACCAGGGCTGCTTCCCGATACACCGACCAGGCAACAGCAGTGAGTGCAGCAGATGGTGTGGGGGATGCGAATGCAGCGGTAAGGGCCAGATCTAGTAAGCTGCTCTCATCCCAGCAGCTTCAATTAGCCAAGGCCAAGGAAGTCATTGATGCAAAATAAGATCATTATGCTTGTTGCCCTAATGGCCGTTACAGGCTGCGCCGATAGCAAGACGAGTGTCCCGTCGCGGACGCCAAATCCCACCACAGCGCAGCAGACGCGTGATCAGCTGGATCCGGCTCGCGGCCGGCTGAAGCTGCAGGGCGAGCAATGGATCGCGCCGGAAATCCAAACCGGCCCTGATACAAAATGGGTCGCTCGGACATACCGGGCGGCCCATTCTCCTATTATTTAATTTTTAGCATCATCAAGTCGGAACATATCGATTAGAAATTGCGGGCATTGTTTGCTCAATAGTAATTTTTCGGTCTCGATTTCTAATGCGCTAAACAATCGCGCATTATTTATATAGTCAGCCCAAACCGCTTTACCGAAGTCACCATCGTCGCGGTAACTATGGAAATAGCAAACCTTCGTTGAACCGATTTTACGGGCAGACAGAACGTATTTGGCCATGATTGTTCCACGCAAGGAGCATTGAGTATAAAAAATGATACTCAATTCTTCCGTGGTGAAAGCAATGCACGGCTATAGGATATGTCCTCGATATTACTTTAAGTGAGGCTTGCTGCCTTCGAGCGTCGCTTGGAAAGCCGCTGGCAGGCCGCAGACAGCCTCACACAACGCGCCCATAGGCTTCGCCAGAGCATGGCCGAGACGCTGACCATGGCGCAGGACAAGGGTGGCGCGATGGCTCAGGCGGTAGGGCAGCGTCTGCGGCTGGTACAGCAGGCCCGGTCCATGCTGCCGGCGCTGCAACCCGACATGCAGCGGGCTGTGGCGCTCTACGGCCGCAAAGTGCGTGAAGGCATGCCGCTTGCCGATGCCGTGGCGCGGTTCTCAGACTTTGACCGGCGCAACGGTCAGCCTGCCAGAGCGGCAGAGTGGCAGCAGAGGCTGTCGGCTGAGGCCAAGGCACCAGCACCAGCCATAGAGGTACAGCTGGTGCAGAAGATAGCGCCGAAGCTCGGGATGCGGATGTCGCGGTAGCTGCTACTGCAGCACGTTGGACAAAAAATGGGCTGCCCGCGAAGGCAGCCCAAAGGAGAGAAGCTCTGGGAGACCTCTGAACAAGAGATCCCTGCTTAAACGTCGGCATGCCCGGGCTGGTTCACGCTGGACAAGTAGCGTTCCGCACGCGCACCAGGCATGGCTGGTACAAAACGGCCTAGGCGGTGCCCAGGAAGCTGCACAGGACTTACGTATCATACGGTTTCGTGCGCAGGTGCAGCATGAAAAAATCATCATCGCACCGTTTCGAAATCCGATTGCCGGCTGTTCTCGCAGAACGCATCGACCAATGGCGCCGCGATCAACCAGATCTTCCATCGCGTGCCGAAGCTGCCCGCCGCATCTTGGCTTTAGGGTTGGCCACGCTGGAGGTTCATGCCCCCGCCGACCCGTTGGTTGTCCCATAGGCTGGCTACAACGGCTTCAGCACCAAGCGCCCATCGGCCGCTTCAGCGGCGGGCGGCAACGAAGCGTTAGCCTGCTGCATGAACTCTAAACAAATGCCTGAAGCTCGCCCGCCTACTGGTGCCCATTGGAACGAAACCCTGCCCGCAGAAGACCGCGCCCGGTATGCAGCGGCATGGCAAGGCTGGCACGCTTGCCGAGATTGCCTGCACTGGAAAAGCAAACCACAGCAGACCATCGGCCGGTGCGGCCTGGAGACGCAGGCCGCATTCATCGTGCCGGAGGATTATACGTGCGACGCGTGGGCTAATGTTTCTCCCTAATTAAAAAAGGAACCAAAATGCCCGATATTTATATAACTAGTTATAAAGCTCTAATTATCTGCAAGGGCGTTCGCAAAAAGATTGAGGTTATGGAATCTCCCGGCTCTGCTGAATTTGCACCTCCAGGTTATTCAGTCAACCTTCTAAGAGAAGCACTTAAATCTATTGAAGATCAATACCTCGCCGCAAACAGATTTGCGATTTCCGGAGAAGATATTATAATCTGTTTGCTTTCTAAATATCAAGAAATGTTAGTTGATGCGTTATTTGACCATTAAAGCTAAAAACCCATCAACGCTTAGCGCGCAGCTTCCGCATCCTGATTGTCGTCCCGCCCTTGCCCGCTCCTGCACTCGGAATCCCCTCAATAAAGACCGCAGGGATTTTCTCGCCATACCACAATCCAGTTTCGGGATTGCGAATTGTATAATATTCGCCCGTTTCAGGGTTATGGTATGCGCGATAATAGAAAACGCGCTGATCCGGTGGGATTTCGTCAGGCATCGCTATTCCTCACCGGCACCAAAACCAACGGCGCGATAAGAGGCCGGTCGTGCGGCAGCCCGGCTTTCTGCAGCTCGCCTACCTTCCGCGCCCCGTCGCTTGTCAGCGTTGCCATCGGCTCCAGCCGCTTCCGCCGTGTCGCCTCATCCGCCAGAGCCACAGCCAACTGCCGGGCCAGCTCCTCGAGGACGTCGCCACCGTGCTGGCGCAGCCGCATCCGAGCCATCGTCCATGCGCGATCGACTGCGACCTCACTAACTTCGCGCCCGCCATAGACCACAGAGACGCTAGGAAACTCGCTGCGCGGCGTGGCCAGCAGCTCCCGCACCGTCGACCGCGTGCGCGCCAGCTCCTTCAGCTTTGTCGCTTCCGGCAGGTGGTCGAAGCCACCAATGCGGCCTGGCCCGAATGCCCCGACCATCAGCGACCTCCCTGCCGGCGCTGCATAAGGTCGCGTGCCGCAGCGGCAGAACCGCCTGGCGTGAACACCGGAGACGCCTGCGGAGTGAGGGGGGCGGGCGGTGCCCAGCCGGGGCTGACGCGCGCCATCATGCGCTGCTGAGCGGCCTGCTGGAGGCCAGCCTGCGGCACCGGGCGGCTGGCATGAACCTGCTCGGCGGCCCAACGTTCGCGGGCGTCCTTGGCGGCGGCCTCGCGGTCCAGAATAGCCTGCGCGGATTTGTTCGCCCTCAGCATGGAAAGCGCCTCCTGCTGAAGGCGTCTTTCATTTTGGGAGTCGGCAACATCGTGGAGAAAATCAAAGCGGGTTGGCATAATGGTATCCTTCAAAACGTAGCCATCGAATATATAATAGAATGCACGGTTAGGCGTGGCGTTGCACTATTAACTTGCGAGCGCTTTAAATCGGGAAACCCAATCTGTCTCGCCGCCACCAGATGCTATTACTACTGCTGCTGCGGCAACCAGGCAAAAATCATTATGACCGCCTACGGGATGGTCGACTACGTCCCTACCAGTGCGGCTTGTGCGACGCTCAAGCGCCAAAAACTGCTGCCGCAACCTTGGCAAATCCAATAGTTCAGCCTTGCCCGAATTGAGAATGGGCAACGCATCTCTAAAATAGTCTGATGCGGTGCGATCACTCAGTTTATATTCAATTCCTTTCTTGCGGAGTAATTCCCTGGGGAACTCCCCACCGTAACGATCACCCACCACAACCTTGCAACCGTACCGGCGGGCCGCGTCGGCAATCTGATTAGTCACGTCCTCGGGCGAGAATGGTGGGCGGAACTCAATACAATGATCGAGAACGGCCGTAGTCGTCGCGCTTGGTCCAATTCCACGCCGTTCGCTGTGAGCAATGCCGAGACAATACGAATCGCTGCTGCCGCCGCTAGGATCAACGAACGCGACATATCGGGTAGAACTAATCGGCGGCAATTCACTACGGCCGGGCTGCACTGCTGCATCAATAACTTCGGCGGAAACATAGCTAACAATATCATCGCGGAAATTGCCGCCGAATTCGGCACTAGCGGCGGCGGGATCGGTTTCGTATGCTTCGGCGACAACATCGGGATCAAGCGAAGGGTTGAGTTCTAGGCTGCTGCCTTTGAATACCAGTGTGCGGGCATCATCGCGGCCGTAGTTCCGCTTATAAGAACTATAGAGCGCGCCTTTCTTTGCATAGGGCGAGGATGCCAGCAACAGCATGGAATTTGGAATGCTGCTTAGCCCCGGCCGGATGGCGTTAAGGATTTCCTCGGCGGGATTGGCGCTTGTCTCGTCGCGCCAGAATGCAACCTCGTCAGCAACCACGGCGGCATAGGTATAACCGCGTGTTGCACGTAGGTTAGCCGTGCCAACTTCAATAATTACCGAATTATTTAGAGTTATTGATTCTGTTAGTTCTTCCACAACCATTGGCTTGAGCAATGGAATATTGCGGAACGCGCCAGCAATATATCGGAATATTGTTCTGGCTTGCCTCCTATCGCTGGCAAGCACAGCAATGGTTGCTAGCTCGCCGGGTGCGAGGTACGGGCGGTAATCGCGGAAACATGCAAGATATGTTGCAACGTAACTGCAAACCCTGCTTTTTCCCGCTCTGCGCCCGCAGATTAGCGACGCCTCACGAACCGGGGCAGTTGGCGCGACAGTGCGGCCCGTGAATTGTTTGAATAACTCAAACTGCTCGGGTGTCATCGGCAGGCCGAACAACCCGCCCAGAAACGCTTTCCACGGCTCCCACGACGCACCTTTAAAGTGCGGGCCGAACAGGTTTGGATCTTCCATTACGGTCAAAATATCAGGCATAGTTATCGCAACAGGCAAGCTAATCTGTTTTGGCTTCACTCTGAGATACTTTCTTTAATAACAATCGAACTGTATTTGGTGTCCATCTGCAATTTAATGGTGTTCTAAAACCATGCCTGTTTAAATAATTTGAAATATCGGCACTTGTCGTCACGCCAGCTGCGCGGGCTTCTATAATTACCTTTATTATAGCCGCAGCAGCAGCGGCAGTTCTGGCCTTGCGGGTGGTGTTCAGAGCGGCGCGGGCGGCAGTAATCGGCATTAGCGGAGCTCAAGCCGGTGTAACAGGATGCCTACTTGCGCCGACGTCCATAAACCACCGCGAATTGCAGGATAGCCGGCATCATTCAGCGCCCGCGCGATGTGCGTCGTGCCGGTAATACCTTCAACAACAAGTTTTCGAATTAGCGGCTCTAACGCTTTTGCGTGGGCCATACTTGCTACGGCAATCTCCTGGCGGGTGGCCATCAGGCAACATCCTTCGGGGGCCTTGGCAGGAGGATTGGACAGCCGGATGGCACCAAGCGGGCTTGCGCGTGGTGTGGCGCTGGTGACAACGAGCGGCATTATAGATTCTTCAGTCTCAGCATAAGGTGCCGCACCGTCGAGCCCGTCCATGACTTTCCAGAACTCGTCTGAATATCACGATCATTGAGTTGCCAGGCAATTGCTTCAAACGTGCTCGCACCCCCTTCGCGGAGCTCGCCGATCAATGGTGCCAGGGCGCGAGCACGAGCATCGGCGAGAGCGCGCAGGGCTGCACCATTTGATGTTCGATTAGCGGTAATCACGGGCATCGCGCACGCTCCGCCTGTCGCAGCACAAAACTAATTCTATGCTCGTTCCATAGACAATTTAGTGATGAGCGGGAGCCACGCGCGTTCAGATAATTTGCAATTTCAGCGTGTGTACTTGCACCAGCCGCCTGCGCCTCGCGGATCAACAACAGCGTTGCGGCAGCATGCGCAGCAGCACGAGCCCGACGGCTGGCAATGCTGGTAGCCCGTGCGGCATCGCTGAAGGTCATCATGCGGCCTCCCGCGCCGCTGCGGCGGGATCAATGACGCGGTAGACAGAGGACCGCGCCACGCCCAGCCGGCGGGCAATCTCGGCAGGCTTCACACCATCGGCCAGCAGGCGCCGCATCTCGTCGGCCTGCCGCGCTACGGTCGGAACGCCTCCCTTGTACTTGCCTTCGCCTTTTGCTTTGGCGATGCCTTCGCGCTGGCGCTCCAGCATCAGGGTCCGCTCAAACTCTGCGACGGCGCCTAGCATCGTCAGGGTGAATTTTCCGGTCGGGTTGCGCGTATCAACCGGCTGGCCGCCCATGGACAAAATCAGCAGCCCCACGCCCTTGGCTTCCAGCCGGGCGACGATGGCCAGGAGGTCGAACACGCTACGGGCCAGCCGGTCCGGCTTGGTCACAAGGAACACGTCGCCTTCGCGGGCAAAATCGATAGCGGCTTCGAGGGCAACGCGCTTAGCAACACTGGAAACCTGTTCCTTGAAAATCTTCTCGCATCCGGCAGCCTGGAGGTCGCGCTGCTGCGCCTCGAAACCGGCTTCCTGTTCCACGGTGCTGGTGCGGGCATATCCGATGAGCATGGCGGGGCGTCCTGTGTCCGATGATGTCTTAAACATCGTAGGACTCGGCGTCCGATTGGTCAAGCATAATGTGCATAGGACAAAAAGAGAGGTGCGCCGGCTGTAGCGTGGTAGCGGGACCTATAGGACAAAGAAGCATCAACCCGCCGGCCATCACGCCACCCACCCCAGCCGGGCCGCCTGCTCCACCATCGCCAAGCAATCGGCCTCGATGGCTTCCCGCTGAAAGTTCCCAGCCAATTCCGCCGGGACCATGACGTGGCCCTGCGGCGTCACGCGCACCTCATGCGTCACACCGCCAACAGCCACGCACAGCACCACGACAGGGCCATCAGCGGTGATGCTGAGGATGCGGTAGTCCATCAGCCCCGGCCCTCAGCCAGCAGCACCCGCGCGGCCTCGGCAACGGCTGGGGCAACAGCGGTGCGTAACTCGGCGGGCCAACTCGCCGGCAACCACACGCGGCCATCCTCCGCGACGCGGGCGACGTGCAAGACCGTGCTGCCGACTTTGCCGGTAACGAGCGTCACTGCTGCCAGCCAGGCGCCGCTGCACCTGCTGGTGGCGGTAATGCGCCACACTGGCTGGCCTGCGTCTTCCGGCAGGCTGGTGGCGTCCATCATGGCTTCAGCCACGATGGCAGCAGCGCGCGGGCGGCATCGGGATGGGCCGCACCATCTCGCAAGCCGCGAAGATACCAAGCATGGCTTGAGCGTGAGATGGTGCCTTGGCATCTCCAGCATTGGCCACCGATCGGCTTAGATTCGCCATCGGCGTAGAGCGGCTGGAATTCATGCGGGCGGCCGGCGCATAGCTCAAACCGTGCGAAGTTCTCAGCCTGCTCCGCTTTGTCAGAAGTCCTCACTCTTTGAACTCAGCCTGCATGCGCTGGCGCAGTGCTTTGATGTCCTGAGCTTCCTGCTGCGCAATTCGTGCCGCCGCGTCGAAACCAGCCTTCAGGCCATAATAATAAAAATTGCCTGCCAATCTGGTGACTTTGCCGCCGCACGCAGAGCATTCCACAAAACCGGAATATCCAGCGCCACTTGCATGGAACATGTGAAAATCTGCGGTGCATGCCTCTAGCTGGCGGAAATTGGCGCGGCGTTCTGCAACTGCCCACTCGGCGTCTTCAGTCATGCCTCGCGCTCCACTTCGCTTTTCATCTTAATGTATTCGGCAAGAGCATTTGGCGACGCATCAGCAGTCGGTTTCGGCACCAAAGTAGCGTCCAGCCGCATCAGGGCCTTCTGAAGACTCGAAGACCAGCCTTGGTAAGTCCTCGCAAAAATATCCGACATTTCGCCGCCCTCGGATGCTTTTGCGTTGGCAAGACTGACATGCAAATGCAGCCAGCAAATCTGATCCACAATCATAGATTCGGTAATAGACAGCGGCCTATTGCCAAGATGCTCTAAAAGATCGCGCCGTACCTTTTTCATCAGTCGTGCGGGCGCAGTGCGCTTGTCTAAGCGATTAACTGCGGTTTTGCGACTAAATGGGCCTAATTCTTTTGCCAAAATGCGTAACCTGATAACTGCACGATACTATGCGGGTAATCAAGGTTATATGCTTGTTACTTTTGGCGGTTCAAGACTTTATCTCGCTGGCGGGTGCTAGATTTCAAAAGGGGCAGGGCAGGGGTTTCGGATAGGCATATTCAACCCTCCCGCACTTCTGGTTCCTTTTGCTGCGCCTTGTCCAGAGTCAGGGCGCGCGTTGCTTTGTCACGAATGCGCTGCGGGCAATCGGGATTATCCCGTATTTCGGTAAGCACACCCCAGAGCCGCAGGAATTCCAGCCGCAGATATTCAGCTTTGCCTTCGGCACTTTCTGGAATTCCCCAAACCAAACCCCAACCGGCCCGCCATTCCGTCCAGGCAAATGAATCCTCCGGGTGCGGGTTAGTCAGCACATTATGCCGCTGGCGCGCTGCCAGACGACCAGCAGCACGCGGCGATAGCGGAAAAGCGATAGGCGCATCAAAATTAATCTGCATTTGAGCGGGCTTGCTCATAACGCGGCACCTTTTCCAATACGGGTGTTATTTTGATGATCGGTAAACATTTCAGGCCCCACGGTCGCGCTAACCGGGACCGGCGCGAACTGCATCCGACTTACGACAGTGAAGGTCACGCCAGGGATGACGACCGACACGGCGGGTGCAGCGGGACGTGTCGCAGGCATCTGCCAGGGCAGCAGCTTGTCCACGACCACAGCGACAGCAGGCACCGGCTCAGGCGCAGGAGCATCAGACACATAAGACGTGACGGGCTTGCCTAGCAGACGCTCCAGGGCCGCGCGGCCTGCCTTGCCGGGGATGGCGACCAGGGCCACGGATGCAGGCCCAGGCCCGGCATGGCGGTAGGTAATCGTTTCGATGGCTAATTGGGCAGTCTCAGCAATAGAGATATCAGTTAGCCGACACTGCCCAATTAGGTCCTGCAACGAAATGCCGTCCAAGTCATTCCGAACAGCCTTCTCAGAATCCCACAAGCCATTGATAACGCTTGTTTTATCTTGCGCCAGACGCCACAATTCGCGCCGGTTGGTTGGCAGCAGCCCGCCCGTGAGGCGGAACGCTTCGACCAGCCTGCTAGTGTTCAGCCGCCGCGCCTTGCCGACCTTGCCGTTATCGATTGCGCCGGTCGCCTCGTGCATGAACTGCGCCTTCGTAATCACCCGGTCGACCGTCATGTCCAATGGCAGGTTGCAGACAACGTAGAGAAGCTTCGCCTCAGGATTATGGATGGCCCGCAGCCGGTCGCCGCCCTGCTCGCTCTCACGCTCCCGATACAACTCCAGCACGCGCTGAACCCTCGGGTCCGGGTGGATGTCCACCTCAACCGGCTCACCGGACCCGTCCCGCATCCTGATGCCACGGGTCGCCTTGATGTAGCGGCCTGGCAGGTTCAGCGGTTCCGGGTCGTCGGACCATAGGGCGCGGGCATCAGCCTCCACGACTTCAACCGGCACCTGGTGGCGCCCGACAATCATCCCGGCGGTGCAATTTTCGAATTCGTTCGATCCGCGCAGATTGCCAAAATGCCCGGTTAAAACCGCATCCGACAGTGCCGGGCGCATTTCCTCGACAACTTTCTTGTAAGACGCGGTAAAGAACGGCCCATGCTTTTGCGCGAGCGCATTTGCTGCGTTTGTCAGTTCGCCACGTAACTGCGCCGCTTTGCTCGCGCTTTTATCCGACAGCGCATTACCATAGCGATCTGCGCCAAGAAGTGTGCTTTTCGGCATCGTCACATCGCGGACTTGAACAACCTGCATATTACGGTCGCATTTAACGGACTGCATGATTTCCAATCTTGCGCCGAACAATTGGCGATAGACTGACTCGTCGCCGCTCGCATCTAGCAGCAGCACCGGCACATCTTTCGCAAAAGATAGAGTTTTGCGGTAATGCACCGATACGCGATTTTGAAATTCAGTTTTGCCGTTAATCCGCACCGGCTTATTCGGATGGTAAGCAACGCCATGCGCTTGGTCGCGCGGTATGCCGATTTCCTCCTGCAATGCTGTCAGCAGTTTAAGAATCAACCCGATTTCGCTGCGCTCGTGCCGGTCAAGCTGCTCGATGACCAGCTCGTCGCTCATGTCGGGTGCGATGTCGCCGGTGAACTCGCCTTCCTCTACCGCAGTCAGGTAGGCGACAGCCGCACCAAGCCCGGCAGCATCAGCTATGCCTTGGCTCCGCAAACCAGCTAGGGCACCAGCAGGGTCGCGCAGGGCGTTGCAGACCTTCGCCATGGTGTCGCGGTAGCCCATGGCTGCGCCGAAATTTCCACCGCGATAGCCCGCCGTCTCGGTCGGCAGCAGCCGGTCAAAGCCGAATTCGATATGGCCGATCAGCGGCTTGACGCAATTTTCGTCGATGACCACGGCATCAAGCGCCGGCATCGGGCCGTGATGCGTCCCGTAGTTATGCGATCCGACGAAAACAGTAATTTCGCCCGACAGGTTGCGGCGCTTTTGCTCCTGCCATCCGCACTCACTGAAGAATGGGCAAAACTTACCATTCCCATCGTTGCACAACATCTGCCCGACCGGCAGACCAGCTTGCGCCACCCGTTCCGCCGCAACCGGCCGCAGGCACATCGCCGCGCCATCCGTGCGGTTCGGGTCGGGCTTGCCACGGCCTCGCACGACTACCGCGCCGGGAATTTTGGCTGCGATGGCTTCGGCGTTCTTCGTGCTGTCAGTCAGAAAGCCCACGTTGCCCAAGTCAGCCTGGCGCGTCGTGATGCACGCGGCGACCAGGGTTGATTTGCCGATACCGGCCGCAGCCTGCGCGACCGCCCGCCGCCCTGGTGCTCGCCAATCCGCACCA
>NZ_JAUFPN010000298.1 GCF_030409335.1 Paeniroseomonas aquatica | reverse complement strand
GCCGCCACCCAGCGCATCATCGCCCAGGCGGGGCGGTGACTCACGGCCAGCGCCGCAGCACGGCCCGGGCCTCGTCCAGGATGTCGCGCAGGATCTCGCCGGCGGGCTGCAGGCGCGAGACCAGCCCCACGCCCTGGCCCGCCCAGAGCGACAGGGCGTCGATGTCGCCCTCGGCATCCGCCGCCGGGGTATAGGAGCGGTACCGCTGGATCCCGCCGCGGGCCGGCGATCGCGCGACCACCTCGCCCTCGCCCGGCCGCTGGCCGAATGGCGGCCGCCCTGCCGCCTCCCAGGCCTCGATCGTCTTGTTGCGGAGGACGCGGTGCGGCGCATCCGGCCAGCCGATGTCGAAGATGCCGGTATGGACGGTGTCGTCCTCCGACGCGCCGAACAGCAGCTCCCGGTAGCGGGCATGCACCGTGGCTTCCTCGCTGGCCAGGAAGCGCGTGCCGATCCAGGCCCCCGCCGCGCCGAGGCACAGCGCCGCGGCGAGCCCGCGCCCATCCGCGATGCCGCCGGCCGCCACCACCGGCGTGCCCGGGCCGACCGCATCCACGACGGCGGGCACGAGCGGCAGGGTCGCCACCGTGCCGCGCACGTGCCCGCCCGCCTCCCAGCCCTGGGCCACCACCACGTCGACCCCGCTGCGCACCGCCTGGCGCGCCTCCCCGGCCGTGGAGACGGTATGGATGACGGTGGTCGCGCCGCCGGCCCGCGCCTGCGCCGCGAAGGACGCCGGATCGCCCCAGAACGAGGAGACGATCCGGACCCCTTCCTCCAGGCAGGCCGCCAGCCGCTCCTCCTGGGGAAAGGCCAGCACCAGGTTGACCCCGAAGGGGCGGTCGGTCAGCGCGCGGATCTGGCGGATCTGCTGGCGCAGGGCCTCGGGCGGCGCGTTCCAGAGGGCGATCATGCCGAGGCCGCCGGCATTGCAGACGGCGGCCGTGAGGGCCGGCCCCACCGCCCCGCCCATCGGCGCCAGGACGATCGGAGCCTCGATGCCCAGGCGTTCGCACAGCGCTGTCCTCATGGCCTCCACTCCGCAGCCGGGCCCTCCGGCGCAGGCATCCTGGGCCGGACCGGCCGCGGCTTCCACATCTGCCGCGCCGGGACGAAAGCGCGGGGGCCGAAACCGCCGGGGCCTCCATCGCCTCCGCCGCCCGCGGCGCCGTATGATGCCGGCCGGGGGCCTGCCCGGACCGGGAAGGCGCCAAGGGGGAACCGCCACCATGCAGCATTCGGAACACCGCATCCTCACCACCCATACCGGCAGCCTGCCGCGGCCGCCCGGGCTGACCCAGCTCTATGCCCGGCGCGCCCGCGGCGAGGCGGTCGACGCCGCGGCCATCGACGCCGCCGGGCGGGAGGCGCTGCGGCACATCGTCCCGGCCCAGTGCGATGCCGGGCTCGACGTCATCAACAACGGCGAGCAGCAGCGCGACAGCTTCGCGCTCTATCTCCGCCACCGCCTCACCGGCATCGGCGGCGAGAGCAGCCGCACCCCCTTCGCCGACATCGACGCCTACCCGGAGTTCAAGGCCGAGTTCACCCGCCAGGCCGGCACCAAGGAGGCGGTCAGCAACACCGCCCTGCTGCCCGCCGCCATCGGCCCGGTCGCCTATGCCGACCGCGGCGCCATCGAGGCAGAGTGCGACGACTTCGCCGCCGCGCTGGCGCCCGCCGCCGGCCGCTACGCGGAGGCCTTCCTGACCGCGCCCTCGCCCGGGATCATCGCCTCCATCGTGCAGAACCGGCACTACGCGACCGAGGAGGCCTATCTCGCGGCGCTCGCCGAGGCGCTGGCGGTCGAGTACCGCGCCGTCGTCGCCCGCGGCTGGGTGCTGCAGCTCGACTGCCCCGACCTGGCGCTGGAGCGGCACTGCTCCTACCGCGACCGCCCGCTGGCGGATTTCCTCGGCTTCGTCGAGCGGGTGGTGACCGCCATCAACCGGGCCCTGGCCGGCATCCCGCGCGACCGGGTCCGGCTGCACGTCTGCTGGGGCAACTACGAGGCGCCGCACGACCAGGACGTGCCGCTCGAGGAGATCCTGCCCATCCTGCTGCGGGCCGAGGTCGGCGGCCTGGTGCTGCCCTTCGCCAACCCGCGGCACGCGCACGAGATCCGCTGCCTGACCCGGATGCCGCTGGCCGACGACCAGCTGATGGTCGCCGGCGTGATCGATACCCTGACCAATTTCGTCGAGCATCCGGAGGTGGTCGCCGACCGCATCCTGCAGGTCGCGCGCGCGGTCGGCGATCCCCGCCGGGTCCTGGCCGGCACCGATTGCGGCTTCGACACTTCGGCCGGCCGCGGCCGCGTCGCCTCCGACGTGGTCTGGGCGAAGCTCCGCAGCCTGGCCGAAGGCGCGCGGCTCGCCTCGGCGCAGCTCTTTCCCGCGGCCGGCTGAGGGCGCCGCGCATGTGCTGGATCTGCGAGGTCAGGCGGGACTACGCCGCCCTGGCGGCGACGCCGGAGGAGGCACCGCCGCCGCCCGCCGCGCCGGTCAGCCCTTCGCCAGGCCCACGTCCCGCAGCGCCTGGCCCATCGCCGCGTCCGAGCGGTCCATGAAGGCGGCGAAGCCGGCGGCATCGGCGAAGCTGGTGCCGAAGCCGCGGGTCGCCATGAAGGCCCGGAACTCCTCGGAGCGATGGACCCGGTCGAGCGCGGCGCCCAGGACCTGCCGGATCTCCGCCGGCAGGCCGGGAGGGCCGGCGATGCCGCGCCAGAGCCCGGCCGCGTAGTCCATGCCGAGCGCCTCCTTTAGGGTCGGCACGCCGGGGAAGGCGGCATTGCGCTCGGCGGCCATGACCGCCAGCGGGCGGGCGCGCCGGGCATCGATCATGCCCTTGCCCTCCGGCAGGGAGCAGACGGTGAGGTCGACGCCCCCGGCCGCCAGCTCCTGCATGCCGAGCGCGGCGCCCTCGACCGGCACCCAGAGCACGTGGTCGGCGCCGAGGCCCATGGCGCGCAGCCAGCCGACGAAGGCCAGGTGCCAGCTGCCGCCGCGGCCGGAGCCGGTGCCCTTGAACCGCCGCGGCGGCGCCGCCCGCAGCGCCTCGGCGAGCGCGCGGATGTCGGCATGGGGCGAGGCCGCGTTGACCAGCACGGCCGCCGGGTCCTGGTTCAGCAGCGCGATCGGGGCGTAGCTGCGCGGGGTGAGCTCGGTCAGCCCGACCCAGTGCATCATGGCGATCTCGAGCGTCAGCATGCCGATGGCATGGCCGTCGGGCGCGGCATGGGCGATGGCGGCATGGCCCACGACGCCGGAGCCGCCGGTGCGGTTCACCACGACGATGGGCTGGCCGAGGTCGCGCTCGAGCAGCGAGGCGATCATGCGGGCGACGGCATCGGTGCCGCCGCCGGCCGCCCAGGGCACCACCAGCTGGATGGGGCGGGAGGGGTATCGCCCCTGGGCCGCCGCCGGCCCGGCGCGCAGCGCCACGGCCAGCGCGGGCGCCGCCAGCAGGCGGCGGCGGGGGAGCCCGCCCCGGCCGGGCGCCTCTCCCGCGGCAGGCAGGGACCCCGGCGGACGGCCCTGGCGTGTCGGCATTCCCGTATCCTCCCTCGCTGCCGTGGCGGTGCGGCGTTGCCGGAAGTCAGCGCCGCATCGGGGATGCTGTCAAAGCCTAAGCCGCCGCCAATGGGCCTGCCGGTGGGCCTGCCGCGCCGCGGCGCGTTGGCAACCCGCCGGGCCGCCCCACTTGTGGGGACCGCCCTTCAACAGGATCCCGTCACCATGACCGAGGACGGACTGCCGGACCTGCCACCGCGCGCCTTCGCCAAGGCCGACCCGTCGCCGGACGCGGCGTTCTATGCCGAGCCCCGCTTCGTCACGCATATCGACGACGGCGCCATCGCGGCCGTGACCGGGCTCTACCGCGCGCTCTTCCCCGCCGGGGGCACCGTGCTCGACCTGATGTCGAGCTGGGTCAGCCATCTGCCGGAGGAGGTCGCCTATGGCACGGTCATCGGCCACGGCATGAACGCGGCGGAGCTGGCCGCCAACCCGCGGCTCGACCGCTGGTTCGTCCAGGACCTGAACCAGGAACCCGGGCTACCGCTCGCCGATGCCAGCGTGGACGCGGCCGGCCTCTGCGTCTCGGTCCAGTACCTCCAGCGGCCGGTCGAGGTCCTGCGCGAGGTCGCGCGGGTGCTGCGGCCGGGCGGCACGGTGGCGATCACCTTCTCCAACCGCTGCTTTCCCACCAAGGCCGTGGCGATCTGGCAGGGTCTCGGCGGGCCGGACCAGTGCGCGCTGGTGTCGCACTACCTGCGGCGCGCCGGCTTCGCCGCGGTGGAGGCGCGGGAGCTGGCCTCGCCGCAGCGATGGGGCGGCGACCCGCTCTGGGCGGTGACCGGACGCCGGGAGGAACGCCATGAGGGCTAGCCGCGGCGGAGGCCTCCCGGCCGTGGCGCTGCTGGCCGGGCTGGCCGGCGCGGCGGCGGCGCTGGCCGCCGAGGCCAGGGGACCGGCCCAGGGCCCGCCCGGCCTGGCCGCGGAGCGCTTCCCCAGGCCGCAGCGCCCGGTGGCCGGCATCGTATCCGACCGGTGGTCCAGCGAGGACAGCCGCGAGCACGCCGGCGAGGCCGCCCGGGTCCTCGACCTGCTCGGCATCCGTCCCGGCATGGCGGTGGCCGACATCGGCGCCGGCGCCGGCTACTACGTCGGGCACCTGTCGCAGCGCGTCGGCCCCGAGGGCCGGGTCGTCGCGCAGGACCTGGACCGGGGCACCCTCGACCGGCTCGGGCAGCGGGTCGCGCGCGAGCGGCTGGGCAACGTGGCCCTGGTCCTCGGCGCGCCGCACGACCCGCGCCTGGCGCCGCGCTCGGTCGACCTCGCCCTGCTGGTCCACATGTACCACGAGATCGAGCAGCCCTACGGCCTGCTCGCCAACCTCGCCCCGGCGCTGCGGCCCGGCGGGCGGGTGGCGATCCTGGACGTGGACGGCCCGGTCCTGGCGCATGGCACGCCCCGCGCCCTGCTGTCCTGCGAGCTCGCGGCGGTCGGCTACCGGGAGGTGGCGTGGCACTGGATCGAGGCGCGGTCGATCTACCTCGCGGTCTTCGAGGCCCCGGCGGAGCCCCCCGGGCCGGCCGGGATCACCCCCTGCGGCGCACGCTAGGGCCGCAGCCGGGAGGATTGTGCCTTTTCGGCAACGGTGCGGCCACTCCTGCGCGGGGAGCCCGCGGGCCGTGCTATACCTGCGGATGTGATGAGCATCGCCGGCGCCCTGTTGGTCATCCCCGGCCTCGCACTCTGCGGGGCGGCCGGCGTCGGCCTCCTCGCCCTCGGCCGCCGGCGGCAGCGGACGCGGACCACGGCCTTCGCGCAGGAGGCCTTCGTCATCCCCGCGAACGAGAACCTGCACGGCGCCAGCGACGTGCCGACCATCGAGGCCGCCGAGCACCAGCTCGGCCTGGTCTGCCGGCGGATGCGGGCCTACCTGCAGGATCCCTACGACTTCGAGCGGTCGCGCATCAGGGACGACGCCGGCTTCGAGCAGAGCCTCGACCTCGCGGCGTCGCTCAGCATCCGCATCGGCGACCTGGGCGGCGAGGCCGTGGCGGCCGGCGAGACGGCCCGCGAGCAGGTCCGGCAGCAGATCCTCGAGGGCCTGGTCAACCGGGTGAACCTGCGGCGGGCCTCGCGGCCCCCGCCGGACGCGCCGCCCGGGCTCGGGGATGCGCTGCGGGCCTAGCCCGGCGGACGCACCGCCCTAGTAGCTCAGCACCACGTCCGCGGCGGCGGCGAGGCGCACCAGCACCTCCGGCATGGCGAATTCCGCGGGCCGGCCCGCCAGGAGCTCGTCGCCGAGGCCGCGGGCCCTGGCCGACAGGCCCGAGAGGTAGAACCGCCCGCCGCCGGCGATGATCGCCTCGACATGCGCGCCGAGGCGGCCGGTGCCGACCCCCTCGACCGAGGCCAGCGCCTCGGGCGTCAGCAGCGCCACGCCGTCGCCGGCCAGGAACAGGTCCACCTTGTGCCCGTCCCGCAGCGCGGTGGCCGCCACCAGCAGGGCGAGCGCGGCCCGGGTCGGATCGGCCGGGCCGGTATGCACGTGCACCAGGAACTGCGACCTGGTCCTGCCGCCGCCCTCGGCTGCCGCCTGCGGCCGTGCCGCCCCCGGCGGCGCCTGCGCCGCGACCGGCGGCGCGAGCAGGAGGCCGGCCGCGACGACGGCGGCGGCGTGGCCGGTGCACCGGAATGCCATGCGATCCTCCCTGGGGTCGATGTCCTGGACGGTTCGGGGCTCAGGCCGGCGGCGCGGATCCGGCCTGGCTTGGGGCCGGGGCCGGGGCCGGGGCTGGGGCCGGCAGGTCGAGCGCCTCGGACACGGCCAGGTAGGGCAGGCCGGCCCGGTCGTTCACCTGCCGCACGGCCTGCGCGTCCGCAGCCTCGAAGAGGCACAGGCAGCGGTTGTCGCCGGGCAGGAAGACGGAGCGGAGGTAGCGCACCGGCATCCCCTCCGCGCTGCACTGCGCGGCGGCGCCGATGGCGGCCGCCTGCGCCCCCGCCAGGGCCCCGATCGTGATGCCCGGCAGGCTCCGTTCCACCGCATAGACCGTCATGGCGAGACCTCCTCCTCCCTCGATGGCCCGAGCCTTGCCGAGGCGGGCCCGCGGTGGAAACAGCTTCTGCCTATGCGCCCATAACCAATCTGTTGATTGACGCTGCCGCTGGCGCTTCGCACCGTCGGCGCCATGGAGATGCATCAGGTCCGCTACTTCATCGCCGCGGCCCGCCGGCTGAGCTTCACCCGGGCGGCGGAGCAGTGCCACGTCTCCCAGCCGGCGCTGACCGCGGCGCTGAAGAAGCTCGAGGCCGACCTGGGCGGCCCGCTGTTCCACCGCGAACGCAACGGCCTGCGGCTGACCGAGCTCGGGCGGCGGATGGAGCCCCTCCTGGCCGAGGTGCAGGAGCGGGCCGAGGCGGCGCGGAGCGCGGCCGAGACCCTGCGGCTGCTGAAGCGGACGCCGGTGCGCCTCGGCGTCATGCCGACGCTCGGCCCGGTGCGGCTCGCCCGCTTCCTCGCCTCCTTCGAGCGCAGCCATGCCGAGGCCGAGGTGGCGATCCGCGAAGGCCGCCCCGCCGAACTCGCCGCCTGGCTGGACGCGGAGGCGCTGGACGCCGCGATCCTCAACCCGCTCGACGTGCCCGCCGAGGGCTGCCGGCTCGAGCCGCTCTACGTCGAACGCTACGTGGTGCTGCTGCCGCCCGGCCATCCGCTGCGGGAACGCACCGCCCTGTCGCTGCGCGACCTGTCGCTCCAGCCCTACGTGGACCGGCTGGCCTGCGAGATGCGGGAGCGCGTCATCGCCGCCTGCGGCACGATGGGCGTCGAGCTCTATGCGCGCTACCGCTCGGAGCGCGAGGACTGGGTGCAGGCGATGGTCGCCGCCGACCTCGGCTTCGCCTTCATGCCCGAGCACGCGATCACCCATCCCGGCACCATCCAGCGCGCCCTGTCGGATCCGACCGTCGAGCGGACCATCGCGCTGGCGACCGTGCCGGGGCGGCCGCAGGCCCCGGCGGTCCGCGCCTTCGTCCGGGCGGCCTGCAGCCACCGCTGGCTGGCCTGACCCCGAGGTCCCGGCTGGCCCGGCGCCGGCGGGGCCCTATACTCGGGCCATGACCGTCCTGAAGATTGCCCGCATGGGCCACCCCGTCCTGCTCGAGCGGTGCCGGCCCGTCGCCGATCCCGGCGCCCCCGAGATCCGCCGGCTGGTGCGCGACATGTTCGACACCATGGAGGACGCCCCCGGGGCGGGCCTCGCCGCGCCGCAGGTCCATGTCCCGCTGCGGCTCTTCGTCTTCCGGGTGCAGCCCCACCGCGCCACGGACGCGCCGGGCGATGCCGTCGTCGGCAACACGGTGGTGATCAACCCCGTGGTCGAGCCGCTGGGGGAGGAGATGCAGCTCCGCTGGGAGGGCTGCCTCTCGATCCCCGGCCTGCGCGCCGCGGTGCCGCGCCACCTGCGGGTGCGCTACTCCGGGGTGGACTGCGAGGGGCGCCCGGTCGCCGCCGAGGTGGCCGGCTTCCACGCCGGCGTCGTCCAGCACGAGAACGACCACCTGGACGGCATCCTCTACCCGATGCGCATGACCGACTTCGGCCGGATGGGCTTCACCGAGGAGATCGCCCGGGCGGAGGAGCTGGCGCTGCGGCTGGACGGGATCCGGACGGACTGGGCCGGCGCCGCCGGCCACGGGTGAGCCGCGGCCGGCTGCCGTGCTAGTCCATGGACTAACCAGAAGGTTCATCGACCATGGCAGACGCCGCCCTGGCGCCGCGCTCGCGGCAGCGGGACCCCGACCAGACCCGCCGCGGCATCCTGGACGCCGCCCTCTCGGAATTCGCCGAGAAGGGCCTGTCCGGCGCCCGGGTCGACGAGATCGCCGCCCGCACCGCCACCACCAAGCGGATGATCTACTACTACTTCGGCAGCAAGGAGGGCCTCTACGCCGCGGTGCTGGAGGAGATGTACGGGGGCATCCGGCAGGCCGAGCAGACCCTGGAGCTGGAGAGCCTCGACCCCGTCGCCGCCATGCGCCGGCTGATCGAGACGACCTTCGACTACCATGCGGCGCACCCGGAATTCGTCCGCATGGTGGCGGTCGAGAACATCCACAACGCGCGGCACCTGCAGCACACCCCGTCGGTCGCCGACCGCAACAGCACGGTGATCCGCATGCTGCGCGGGCTGCTGGATCGCGGCGCGCGGGACGGGGCGTTCCGGGCCGGGGTCGACGCCATCGACCTGCACCTGCTGATCAGCAGCTTCTGCTTCTACCGCGTCTCCAACCGCCACACCCTGCAGCAGATCTTCGGCCGCGACCTCGGCGACCCGGGGCAGGTCGCGGCGCACCGGCGGATGATCGTGGAGGCGGTGCTGGCCTGGCTCCGGCCCTGAGGCCCGGCCGCCTGCCGCCGGCTACAGGCCGTTGAAATGCGCCAGCATGCGGTCGGCGTCCGGCCGCAGCCCGGCGAAGAGCGCGAAGGCGTGCGCCGCCTGGAACACCGCCATGCCGCCGCCATGGGCGGTGCGGCAGCCCCTGGCCGCGGCGAGGCGCAGCAGCGCGGTCTCCAGCGGGAAGTAGACGATCTCGCTGACCCAGTGCGACGGCCGCAGCAGCGACGCCTCGAGCGGCAGGCCCGGATGCGCCGCGGTGCCGGTCGGCGTCGCATGGATCAGGCCATCGGCCTCCGCCATCGCCGCCGCCAGGTCGGTCCCGGCCACCGCGCGTCCGGGGCCGTGCCGCGCGCAGAGCGCCGCCGCCACGCCCGCCGCCCGCGCCTGGTCCCGGTCGAAGACGGCGAGGGTGCCGACGCCGAGCCGCAGCGCCGCCTCCGCCACCGCCGTCCCGGCGCCCCCGGCCCCGAGCTGCACCGCGCGGCGCAGCGCCACGCCGGGGAGCTGGCGCCGGAACCCCTCGGCGAAGCCGGAGCAATCCGTGTTGTGGCCGATCCGGCGCCCGTCCCGCAGCACCACGGTGTTCACCGCGCCCAGGGCCTCGGCCTCCGGGGAGAGGTCGGTCAGCAGCGGCACCACCGCCTGCTTGCAGGGATGCGTGATGTTGAGGCCGTCGAAGCCCATGCGCTCGGCGGCGGTCAGCAGCTCCGGGAGCGCCTCGGCCCCCAGGCCGAGCGTGGCCAGGTCGATCATCCGGTAGACGCAGCCAAGGCCCTGCGCGGCCGCCTCCCGCATGTGCATCGCCGGGGTGCGGGAGAGCTGGATGCCGCTGCCGATCAGCCCCAGCAGCAGGGGGCGGCGGGCTGGGGGGGAGGGGATCTCGACGGTCATGGCCTCGGCTCCGAATCCGCTTGCGGCGCTTATGTACTATCTGGTACGTACAGGTCAATGCCGGCCAGAAGGCCGGTGGCCCAAGAAAAGACGAGGAGAGGACAAGGACATGACCTGCTTCACCCGCCGCCACCTCGGGCTGGCGGCCGCCTTCGGCCTGGCTGGCCGCCCCGCCCGCGCGCAGGGCGACTACCCCGGCAGCCGGCCGGTCACCCTCGTCGTCGCCTGGGCCCCCGGCGGCTCGACCGATTTCGTCGCCCGCGTCCTTGCCCAGGGCATGTCGGCCGCGCTCGGCGGCAGCGTCGTGGTGGACAACCGCCCGGGCGCCAGCGGCACCATCGGCCATGCCTCCGTCGCCCGCGCCCGGCCGGACGGCTATACCCTGCTGCTCGGCGTCAACTCGACCTACGCCATGGCCCGCCATCTCTTCCCGCAGCGCGGCTACGACGACGAGGCCTCCTTCGCCGGCATCGGCCGCGTCGCCACCACGCCGATCTTCCTCTGCGCCAGCAACCGGCTGAACGTGACCGACATCAAGGGCCTCGTGGCCCGGGCGAAGCAGGAGGCCGGCACGCTCTCCTACGCCTCCTCCGGCGCCGGCTCCTCCGCGCATCTGGCGACCGAGCTCTTCCTGCGCTCGGCCGGGATCGCGGTGCAGAACGTCACCTACCGCGGCGGCGCCCCGGCCGTGCAGGCGCTGATCGCCGGGGAGGTGGAGATGGCCTTCGTCGATGCCGTGACCGCGTTGCCGCTGATCGCGGCCAGGCAGGTCACAGCGATCGGGGTGTCCTCGCCGCAGCGCAACCCGCTGGCGCCCGAGGTCCCGACCATCGCCGAGAGCGGCTACCCCGGCTACGAATGCTCCTCCGATTTCGTGCTGCTGGCCCCGGCCGGCACCCCGGCGGCGGTCATCCAGACGCTCGCGGCCGCCAAGGCCACGGCGCTGCAGCAGCCGGAGGCGGTGGAGAAGCTGCGCAACGGCTCCATCTTCCCGGACCCCGGCACGCCCGAGGCCTGGCAGCGGCAGCTCGCGGCCGAGAGCGCCAAGTGGGGCGAGGTTATCAGGTCCCGCGGCATCACCCTGGACTAGCCCCCGCCGCCCGCAGGAGGAGACAGGCCATGTCGGATCCCGTGCCCTTCCGGCCCTTCGCGGCCGGCACCCGGCTGCGGCACCCGCTGCGGGTGCCGCGCCCGCTGCCGACGACGGTGACCGAGGCGACGGGGCCGCGCTTCGCCCCGCAGCTTTTCCCCGGGATCGGCGACCTGACCCGGATGGCCGCCGGCGCGCCGCTCGGCGAGCGCATCATCGTCACCGGCCGGGTGACCGGCGGGGCCGGCGAGGCCGTGGCGGATGCCGCGGTCGAGATCTGGCAGGCCAGCCCCGCGGCGGACGCGCGCTTCCCCGGCTACGGCCGCAGCGCGACCGACGGCGAGGGCCGCTTCCGCTTCGTCACCCTCAGGCCCGGGCCGGTGCCGGGCCACGGCGACCGGACCCAGGCGCCGCGCCTCGCCGTCGTGCTGCTGGCCCGCGGCCTGATGACGGCGCTGCACACGCGGCTCTGCTTCGAGGGCGAGGCGCTCAATCGCACCGACCCGCTGCTCGCCTCCATCGCCGATCCGGCGGAGCGGGCCACCCTGATCGCGCAGCCGGCCGGCGCCGGCGCCGGGGCCTGGAGCCTGGAGCCTGGACATCCCCGGCTGCAGGGCCCGGGCGAGACGGTCTTCCTGGCGGTCTGAGCCGCGGTCATTCTGTCCTGAAAGCCCGGGAGGCCAGCCGATGACGCTGCCGAAGTCGATCGCCACGGTCTGCCTCAGCGGCTCCCTGCCGGACAAGCTGGAGGCCGCCGCCCTGGCCGGCTTCCAGGGCGTCGAGATCTTCGAGAACGACCTGCTGACCTTCGACGGCTCGCCGGCCGAGGTCGGCCGCCTGTGCGCCGACCTCGGCCTTGCGGTCACCATCTACCAGCCGTTCCGCGACTTCGAGGCGATGCCGGAGCCGCAGCGCCGCCGCAACCTCGACCGGGCCGAGCGCAAATTCGACACCATGCAGGCGCTCGGCACCGGGCTGATCCTGGTCTGCAGCAACACCCAGCCCGCCACCCTGCCGGAGCCGGAGCGCGCCGCCGCCGACCTGCATGCGATGGCCGAGCGGGCGGCGGCGCGGTCGCTGCGCGTCGGCTTCGAGGCCCTGGCCTGGGGCCGGCGGACCAGCCTCTGGCGCGAGGCCTGGGAGATCGTGCGGCTGGCCGGCCATCCCGCGCTCGGCCTCATCCTCGACAGCTTCCACACCCTGGCGCGGGGCGACGACCTCGCCGGGCTCGAGGCCGTCCCGGCGGAGAAGCTGTTCTTCCTCCAGCTCGCCGACGCCCCCAGGCTGTCGATGGACGTGCTGTCCTGGAGCCGGCATTTCCGGGTGTTTCCCGGCCAGGGCGAGCTTCCAGTCGGCGCCTTCCTGCGCGACGTCCTGCGGGCCGGCTACCGCGGCCCGATCTCGCTGGAGGTCTTCAACGACGAGTTCCGCGCGGCGCCGGTCCGCCGCATCGCCCGCGACGCGCTGCGCAGCCTGATCCTGCTGGACGACGAGGTCCGCGACGCCGCGCCCGCCGCGGCCGTCCCGGCCGCGGCGCTGCCGCCCGCGGCGCGGCTCGCCGGCATCGAATTCCTCGAATTCGCCGTCGACCACGCGTCGCGCCAGGCGCTCGGCGGCATGCTCGGGACCCTCGGCTTCCACCATGCCGGACTGCACCGCTCCAAGGCGGTCGAGCTGCATCGCCAGGGCGGCGTGAACCTGGTGCTGAACGCCGAAGCCGACAGCGCGGCATCCGAGCGCTTCGAGATGTTCGGCCCGACCGTCTGCGCCATGGCGCTGCGGGTGGACGACCCGGCCCGTGCGCTGGCCCGCGCCCAGGCCCTGCTCAGCCCGGCCTGGCAGGAGCGGATCGGCGAGGGGGAGCACCGCATCCCGGCCATCCGCGCCCCCGACGGGACGCTGGTCTACCTGGTCCGCACCGGGAGCGACATCTGGTCGGACGACTTCGCCCTGGGCGCGGCGCCGGCCCCGGCGGTGCCGCCGTTCAGCGGCATCGACCACGTGGTGCAGGCCCTGGCACCCGGCCATCTCGACGGCTTCGTCCTGTTCTGGCGCGCGGTCTTCGGCCTCGGCGCCGATCCGATCTGGGAGCTGCCCGACCCGTTCGGCATCGTCCGCAGCCGCACGCTCTCCGCCGCCGACCGCAGCCTGCGCCTGCCGTTCAATGTCTCGGAAAGCCGGCAGACCACCACCGGGCGCTTCGTCTCGGCCTATGCCGGGGCCGGGGAGCACCACATCGCCTTCGCCACGCCGGATGTCGCCGCGGCGGCCAGGCCGGCGGCGCCGATGCTCGACATCCCCGAGAACTACTACGACGACCTGGCGGCACGCTTCGACCTCGGCGAGGCCGAGCTATCGGCCCTGCGGCGGCGGCGCCTGCTCTACGACCGGGATGCCGAGGGCAGCTTCGTCCATGCCTATACCCATGCCTTCCAGGACCGCTTCTTCTTCGAACTGGTCGAACGCCGAGGGGGGTACGACCAGTACGGGGCGCCGAATGCCGCGGTGCGGATGGCGGCGCAGACGCGGCAGCGGCGGCGGTAGGGCGGCGCCGGAAGCGAGCTTTAATCCTGCCGGTCGATCAGGAACTCGTCGCGGCTCCTGCCTTCGGCTTCCTCGGCCTGCAGCCATTTCGGCATGCGGCCACGCCCGGACCATTCGTCGCCGGTGGGGCTGCGGTACTTGGCGAGCACCGGCGGGCGTTCCCCCTTCGGTTCGCCGGCCAGCTTGCGGCCGCGCTTGGCCGGGGCGGCGCCGCCGAACAGCGAGCCGAGATTGAGGCCGAGCTGCTCGCCTTCCGCCTTCATCCGGTTCAGGAAGTCCTGCTTGGCGCTGTCGAGCTTGGCATCCCGCAGCGCCTGGGCCCGCTTCAGCACCTGGCCCAGTTCCGGGACGGTCAGGGCGTCCAGCGCCTGCAGGAACTCGGGCTCTGCCGCATCGCCGGCCTGCGGATCGCGCGCCGGGCCATCCTGATCGGCTCCCTCCGGCGGGGTGGAGGGATGGCGGCTGCTGGTACGGGCGGTCATCGGGAAAACTCCTCGGATTTATCCGGGACATTATCCTACGAAATGCCGAAGATTGGAAAGTCTGGCGGCGAAACCATGCGGCGCATTCGGATTAATATATCCTGGCCAATCCGCCTGCTGAATGGCGGCTTTGCGGTTTAGGCTTTTCCCGCCGGAGAAAAGGCCGGCGGCATCGCATGGATTTAATCCCTGCCGGGCTTATGGCGCGGCCTCCGCCTGCGCGCGCCTTTTATGCGATTGCCGGACCGGGAAGGCCCGCCACGGGCGCATCCCCGTCCGATCCGGCACGGCTGCGCCATGGCCGGCCTTGCGACTCGATGGAGGCTTGGCCTCGCGGCCGTTCAGGGCGTGCCGGTGACGCCCAGCCAGATGGCGCGGGCGCTCCAGTAGATCAGCGCCCAGAGGGGCACGGACAAAGTGCAGCCGATGGCAATCCCTCTCCAAAGCCGCATGCGCCCGAGCCCTACCGATAGGCCACACTTCGGCCTCATTTAGATAAATGCAATGTTAATGCCGGCGATGTTCCCGGACCTCTGCGCCAGCCCCGCACACCCGCTGCGCTGCCGCCTCGCCAAGGACCGTGGGGACAAGCGACAGTCGTCGAGGATCCGGAACGGCAGGAATGGCTCGGCCGGGAGTGCAGGACCAGGACCGGTAACAGACTCGGCAAATGCCGGAAATATCGCCGGGAGCCCTTGTCTTCGGATCGCGGTTGCGATGGTCTTGTCCCAGCGATCGAAGCCTGTCCAAGAAGAGAGAATGCTTCCGGAATGACCATGCTGCAAAGCGACCCGCCCCCGGGCGGTGCCCCGACGCGCGAATTCATCGTCAGGGCGGAACGGGTCGGGCGCCTGCCGAAGCCCTGGATCTGGGCGATCTATGAGGGCAACCGCCCGGACGCCCTGCATCGCTCGAGCCGCTGCTACCGGTCGGCCGAGGATGCCTGGACCGTCGGCAACAAGATGCTGGTGATGCTGGGCCGGCACGGCTGGCGGAAGGCCCAGGGCCCGACGCCGGAGGAGCAGAAGGTCTGCGACGCGGCCATGGCCTGACCGCAGGCGGCGCTACGGGCCGCGTCCGGCCGGGATCAGCTCGACGGTGACCAGGTCGCGTTCCAGCCAGGGGGACCGGCCGCCAGCGGTCTGGGCATTCGGGCTCATGGCCATGGTGTAGCGGCCGGCGGCGCAGCGGCGGGCCTCCTCGGTCGAGCCGGCGGCGACTTCCACCGGGCCGATGTGCCAGCTCAGGGCCCAGGCCGGATCGGCCAGGCTTTCGCGCACGGGCGTTACCAGGAAAACAGACACGCTTACTTCCTCGATGCACGGGGCGATGTGGTGCGGCCAGGCGTCGGGGGACGCCGGCCTGCCCTGGCGATACGAGGCGCCCCCGGCATCAGATGCGGCACGATTCCGCCGATGCCGCGATTTTCCGTAACGATCCTGTCAGGTCCGCGGCATGCCTCGGGACCGCGGCGACGCCGGATGATCCGATCGCGCGGTCGGCAGAGCCTCCTGGGCCACCCCAAAGAATGTTATTATTGAGACAAAACTCTTGTTTGACGAATTTGCATGCCGTGTTATCAACCTTA
>NZ_JAUFPN010000297.1 GCF_030409335.1 Paeniroseomonas aquatica | reverse complement strand
GGGGCTCCGCTTCGCCATCCGCGAAGGCGGCCGCACCGTCGGCGCCGGCGTCGTCGCCAGCATCGTGAAATAGGCGGGCCGGCCCGGCCGCCGGCCGGGCCGTTTTCGGCATTTGGCTGCCGGATCGTGCCTGGCACGTCTGGACAGCCTGCGCCGGCTCGGCTATTCCCGCCGTCCTGGCTGCGGGCATAGGGGCGTAGCTCAATTGGCTAGAGTGCCGGTCTCCAAAACCGGAGGTTGTGGGTTCGAGACCCTCCGCCCCTGCCAAGCCCGCAGACTATCCACCAAGACCGCAGTATTTCGGTCGGGTGGTGCCCAGGGCGGGCACCGCTCGCGCAGCATTCCACCCGAGCCCAGAGGTTCTTCGCGTTGGCCAAGTTCGATCCCGCACTCTACGTCCGGGAAGTGCGGACCGAGGTGGCCAAGGTCACCTGGCCGTCCCGCAAGGAGACCCTGATCACGACCGGGCTGGTGCTCGCCATGTCGGCGCTGGCGGCCGTCTTCTTCCTGGTCGTCGATCAACTCATCGCCCTGGCGATGCGCGGCCTATTCGGGATCGGGTGAGGGAACCGCAGAAATGGCCGACAAGCGCTGGTACGTGGTCCATGTCTACTCCGGCTTCGAGAAGAAGATCGCGCAGCAGATCAAGGAACAGGCCGCCCAGAAGGGGCTGGCCGACCAATTCGACGAGATCCTGGTCCCCGCCGAGGAAGTGACCGAGGTCCGCCGCGGCCAGAAGGTGAATTCCGAGCGCAAGTTCTTCCCCGGCTACGTCCTGGTGAAGATGGCCATGTCGGACGATGCCTGGCACCTGGTGAAGGACACCCCCAAGGTCACCGGCTTCCTCGGCGCCCGCAACAAGCCCGCCCCGATCACCGAGGCCGAGGCGATCCGCATCGTCAACCAGGTCAAGGAAGGCGTGGACAAGCCGCGCAAGCCCGCCGTGGTCTTCGAGATCGGCGAGCAGGTCCGCGTCGCCGACGGTCCCTTCACCAGCTTCATGGGCACGGTCGAGGAAGTCGACGAGGAGCGCGGCCGGGTGAAGGTTTCGGTCAGCATCTTCGGCCGCTCCACCCCGGTCGAGCTGGAATACACGCAGGTCGAGAAGGTCTGAGCTTCGCGTATACGCGGGCCCGCCCCGCAGGCTAGCCTCGCCGTCGCCCGGGCCGCAGAGCCCGGCGGGAAACGGCGGAAGGCGGCCTGCCATGGCGAGGACCCGTAGACGCGCATTGGCCCGGGGCGCGGGCCTGCCGCTGCTCCGCCCCCTCGGGCGGCCCGCCGCTGCTGCGGTGGATTCGTCTCCCGCCCGCCCCATCACCTGGGTGGTGCCCGGCGGCCCGCACCCCGGACGGGGTGGTCGCGCGGCTGGCGGCGGCGACCCGCGCGGCCCTCGCCGACCCTGAGGTGAAGGCGCTGTTCGACACCACCGGCACCATCAACTGGGGCGGGGTCGATGGCCCCGCCCTGGGCCTGGCGCTGGAGGCGGAGATCCCCCGCATGCGCCAGCTCATCGGCCGGATGGAGGCCAGGCCGGGCTGATCCGGGCCGGCCTCCCCCCCCTTGGTTCAGCGCCGCGGCTGGCCCTGGCCGCCGAGCAGGCTGCCCAGCAGACCGCCCAGCCCGCCGCTGCCGAGGTCCGTCTCGCGCTCCGGCACCCGGCCCTGCGGCGTCAGCTTGTCGACGAAATCGGGCAGCAGGCGGCTGACCTCCTGCATCAGCCCGCCGCGGTCGGTCCCGGCCTCGCGGGCGGCCGCGTCGATATCCTTCGGATCGAAGGCGCGCGACAGCTCGTCGGCCGATACGCTCTGGTTCGGCCCGGGCTGGACCCAGCTGTCCACCTTGCCCTCCATGCCATGGCCGCGCAGGCCGCCGAGCAGGCCGCCGAGGCCGCCGAGGATCCCGCCGCCGGCCGCCGACCCGCCGCCGCCGAGCAGCCCGCCGAGGAGGCCGCCGCCCGCCGCCGCACCGGCGCCGCCGCCGAGCAGCCCGCCCAGGATGTCGCCGAGGCCGCCGCCCTGGCCACCGCCTTGGGCAGGCGCGGCCTGGCCCTCGGCCGGGGAGGGGGCAGTGGCCTCGGCCGCTGATCCCCGGGAGTGCTTCATCAGCTGCTGCACCAGCAGCGCGATCGCCGCCATCTGCAGCCCGCCCGACATGCCGCCGGCCAGCCCGCCATCCGATTTGCCGAAGAGATTCTCGCCCATGGTCCACCACTCCCTGTGTTGTCCCGGCCACCAACGCCGGGGACCGCCCGAAGTGGCGGCCAGGCGCGGGGAATTGCCCGTTCCGGCGCGGAACCGGAGCGCGCCCGCCGGCTTTAGCCCGCGCATTGGAAAGGATCCTGTCATGGGTATCATCGGCACAATCGTGATCGGCTTCCTGGCCGGCTTGGTCGCGAAATTCCTCCACCCCGGGCGTGACCCGGCCGGCTTCATCATCACCACCCTGCTCGGCATCGTCGGCGCCGTGGTGGCGACCTATCTCGGCCAGGCGGTCGGCTGGTACCGGGCCGGCGAGGGCGCGGGCTTCCTCGGCGCGGTCGTCGGCGCTGTCATCGTGCTCTTCATCTACAACATGGTGACCCGGCGCTCGGCCGGCAGCAGCCTCTAGGCTGCGGCGACAGACCGGCGGGTGCGGCGCGGGGAGGCTTGACTCTCCCGCCGGACCCGCCCATACGCCCCCGCTCACTCGACCGAGACGCGGGAGGCGGCTGGCCCTGGTTCGGGCCGGTGCCGTTGGCACCGCGGCTCCCTGACCGCAGGGACCACCATGGCCAAGAAGATCACCGGCTACATCAAGCTGCAGATTCCCGCCGGCAAGGCGAACCCCTCGCCGCCGGTCGGCCCGGCGCTGGGCCAGCGCGGCCTGAACATCATGCAGTTCGTGAAGGAATTCAACGCGGCGACCCAGGGCCTCGAGCCCGGCACGCCGACGCCGGTGGTCATCACCGCCTTCTCCGACCGCACCTTCGCCTTCATCACCAAGACGCCGCCGAACACGCACTTCCTGCTGCGCGCCGCCGCCATCACCAAGGGCAGCACCACGCCGGGCAAGGGCGGCAGCGTCGGCCGGGTCACCAAGACCCAGCTGCGCGAGATCGCCGCGATCAAGATGAAGGACATGAACGCCAACGAGGTCGAGGCGGCGGTCAGCATGTTGGCAGGCTCGGCCCGGTCCATGGGCCTCACCGTGGTGGAGGCGTAAATCATGGCCAAGCAGGGCAAGCGCCTCAAGGCGATCTACGCGTCCATCGACCGTGACGCCGTCCTCCCGCTGACCCAGGCGATCAGCCTGATCAAGGCGAACGCGAAGGCGAAGTTCGACGAGACCGTCGAGATCTCGATGAACCTCGGCATCGACCCGCGCCACGCCGACCAGATGGTCCGCGGCGTGGTCGGCCTGCCGAACGGCACCGGCAAGACCGTCCGCGTCGGCGTCTTCGCCCGCGGGCCGAAGGCCGAGGAGGCCCTGGCCGCCGGCGCCGACGTGGTCGGCTCCGACGACCTCGCCGCTGCCGTGCAGGAAGGCAAGATCGAGTTCGATCGCTGCATCGCCACCCCGGACATGATGGGCCTGGTCGGGCGGCTCGGTAAGATCCTCGGCCCGCGCGGGCTGATGCCGAACCCCCGCCTCGGCACCGTCACCATGGACGTCAAGGGCGCCGTCACCGCCGCCAAGGCCGGCCAGGTGGAGTTCCGCGCCGAGAAGGCTGGAATCGTGCACGCCGGCATCGGCAAGGTCAGCTTCGACGAGGAGAAGCTCCTCGAGAATGCCCGCGCCTTCGTCGACGCCATCCAGCGGGCCCGCCCGGCCGGCGCCAAGGGCACCTACGTGAAGAAGGTCTCGGTGGCCTCCTCCATGGGCCCGGGCGTGAAGGTCGACATCGGCACCCTCAGCGCCGCCACCGCCTGAAGGCATTCGCCCGCCCCTCGGGGCGGGCGCGCAGGGATGGCCCGCAAGGGCCGTCCCGAAACCTGTCCGAGACCACGGGTAGCCCCAGAAGGGGCCTTAAGGGAACTCCGGTTCCGCCAGTGGTAGACGGGGTGCGAAACCATCCCCGCCGACCGGGACCAGCTCCCGGCGGCGCAATGGCTTGGCAGTCCGGCTCAGACAGGCGAACCGGGATCGGGGGCATTCCGCCTTCGGTCCCCGTGTGAACCGGCCGTAGCCCCTCCACCAGGCGACGGCCACCGACGGAGACGGGATTTGGACCGCACGGAAAAGCGCGAGTTCATCGCCCAGCTCGCCACGGTATTCGCTGATACTTCCTTCGTGCTCGTCGCCCAGAACAAGGGTCTGACGGTCGCCGAGGTGAGCAATCTGCGCCGCCGCATGCGCGATGCCGGGGCGACGTACAAGGTCGCGAAGAACCGGCTGGCCACGCTCGCCCTCGACGGCACCCGCTTCCAGGGCATCTCGCCATTGCTGAAGGGTCCGACCGCGCTCGCGTGGTCGAAGGATCCGGTGGCCGTGGCCAAGACCGCCGTGGAGTTCGCCAGGGGTAACGACAAGTTCGTCATCCTGGGCGGCGCACTCGGGACCCAGGCCCTGAACCCCGATGGGATCAAGGCACTGTCCGAGCTGCCGTCGCTCGAGACGCTGCGGGCGCAGCTGCTGGGTCTGATCCAGACCCCGGCAACGCGCATCGCCGGGATCCTGCAGGCTCCTGGTTCGCAGCTGGCACGGGTGTTCGCGGCCTTCGCCAAGAAGGACGCAGAGGACGGGGCGGAAGCCGCCTGACCTGACTGAGTGGACTAAACCCCAGGGTGGAATTCGCGGGCCTGGCCCGGCGATGCGCCCGGGGTGTTGCAAACCGCACGCCAAGCCATTAGATCAAAGGGTACACAGACATGGCCGATCTCGCAAAGCTGGTCGATGAGCTCTCCAGCCTGACCGTCCTGGAAGCCGCTGAGCTCTCCAAGATGCTGGAAGAGAAGTGGGGCGTCTCCGCCGCGGCTCCGGTCGCGGCCGCGGCGGCCCCTGCTGCTGCCGGCGCCGCCGCCGCGCCTGCCGAGGAGCAGACGGAGTTCACCGTCACCCTCGCCAAGGCCGGCGACAAGAAGATCAACATCATCAAGGAGATCCGTACGATCACCGGTCTGGGGCTGAAGGAAGCCAAGGACCTGGTCGAGGGCGCCCCGAAGGTGGTGAAGGAGGCTGCGTCGAAGGACGAGGCCGCCAAGATCAAGAAGGTCCTGGAAGAGAACGGGGCGACCGTCGAGGTCAAGTAAGGTCGCTTCTGCTGCAATCCCAACCCCGGGCGTCCGTTGCCGGGGTTGGGGTCCTACTATCGGAGGTGCGGGCGGGAACCCAAGGGGTTGCCGCCCGTGCTGCCGTTTCATCCTCCCGGCATGGGGATGCGGCGGCCAAGGGACGGGAATGCGGCACGCGTCGGGTCGCGGGCTGGGCGAGAGGGATACGGGACAGGCATGAACGCTATCACGAAGTCGTTCACCGGGCGCAAGCGCATCCGCAAGAGCTTCGGGCGGCTGCCCGAGGTGGCACCGATGCCGAACCTGATCGACGTGCAGCGGGCTTCCTACGAAGCCTTCCTGCAGATGGAGGTCAATCCTGACGCACGCACCCATACCGGGTTGCAGGAAGTTTTCAAATCGGTTTTCCCGATCGACGACTTCGCCGGCCGCGGCCGGCTGGAATTCGTCCAGTACGAGCTCGAGGAGCCGAAGTACGACGTCGAGGAGTGCATCCAGCGCGGGCTGACCTTCGCCGCCCCGCTGAAGGTCCGCCTGCGCCTGATCGTCTGGGACGTGGATGAGGACACCGGCAGCCGGTCCGTCCGCGACATCAAGGAGCAGGACGTCTACATGGGCGACATGCCCCTGATGACGGACAACGGCACCTTCATCATCAACGGCACCGAGCGCGTCATCGTCTCCCAGATGCACCGCAGCCCGGGCGTCTTCTTCGACCACGACAAGGGCAAGACCCACAGCAGCGGCAAGTACCTCTTTGCCGCGCGCGTCATCCCCTACCGCGGCTCCTGGCTCGACTTCGAGTTCGACGCCAAGGACATCTGCTACGTCCGCATCGACCGCAAGCGCAAGCTGCCGGCCAGCACCCTGCTGCTGGCGCTGGACAGCGAGCGGACCGAGGCGCTGCGCGTCGAGAAGGGCGCCATCGCCCTGGAGCCGAACGAGATCCGCGGCATGGATGCCGAGGAGATCCTCAACTGCTTCTACGGCCAGGTGGCCTTCACCCGCGGCCCTTCCGGCTGGTCGCGTCCCTTCGATCCCGAGGCCTTCCGCGGCATCAAGCTGTCGGAGCCGCTGGTCGATGCGAATACCGGGCAGGTGGTGGCCGAGAAGGACGCCAAGCTGACCCCGCGCGCCGCCCGCAAGATCGCCGAGGGCGGCACCACCGAGGTGCTGGTCGGCCGTCCCGACCTGCTGGGCCGCTTCGTCGCTGAAGACCTGGTCAACATGGAGACCGGCGAGATCTGGGCCGAGGCCGGCGAGGAGCTGACCGAGCCGAAGCTGGCGGCGATCGAGACCGCCGGCCTCGACCGGCTTCCGACGCTCGCCATCGACCAGAGCGTGGGTCCCTGGATCCGCAACACCCTGACGGTGGACAAGAACACCAGCCGCGACGAAGCGCTGATGGACATCTACCGGGTCATGCGCCCGGGCGAGCCGCCGACGCCGGAGACCGCCGAGACCCTGTTCCGCGGCCTGTTCTTCGACGGCGAGCGCTACGACCTCTCCTCGGTCGGGCGCGTGAAGATGAACATGCGCCTCGGCTTCTCCGCCGAGGAGGTGGCCGACACGGTCCGCACCCTGCGCAAGCAGGACATCATCGCCACCATGCGCGTGCTGCTCGAGCTGAAGGACGGCCGCGGCCAGATCGACGACATCGACAACCTCGGCAACCGCCGGGTGCGCTCGGTCGGCGAGCTGATGGAGAACCAGTACCGCGTCGGCCTGCTCCGGATGGAGCGCGCGATCAAGGAGCGCATGGGGTCGGTCGACATCGACACCGTCATGCCGCACGACCTGATCAACGCCAAGCCGGCGGCGGCGGCGGTGCGGGAGTTCTTCGGCTCCAGCCAGCTCAGCCAGTTCATGGACCAGACCAACCCGCTCTCGGAAGTGACGCACAAGCGCCGCCTCTCCGCGCTCGGACCTGGCGGCCTGACCCGGGAGCGCGCCGGCTTCGAGGTGCGCGACGTGCACCCGACCCACTACGGCCGCATCTGCCCGATCGAGACGCCGGAAGGCCCGAACATCGGCCTGATCAACTCGCTCGCCACCTTCGCCAAGGTGAACAAGTACGGCTTCATCGAGACCCCGTACCGGCTGGTGCGGGACGGCAAGATCGTCGGCGAGCCGCGCTACCTCTCCGCCATGGAGGAGGAGCGCCTGGTCGTCGCCCAGGCCGATGCCGAGGTCGATACGGCGACCGGCCAGTTCCTCTCGGAGCTGGTCTCGGTCCGCCAGGGTGGCGACTTCCGGCTGGTGAAGCCGGAGGAGGTCACCGCGATCGACGTCTCGCCGAAGCAGCTCGTCTCGGTCGCCGCGGCGCTGATCCCGTTCCTCGAGAATGATGACGCCAACCGCGCGCTGATGGGCTCCAACATGCAGCGCCAGGCGGTGCCGCTGGTGCGCGCCGATGCGCCGCTGGTCGGCACCGGCATGGAAGCGGCGGTCGCCCGGGATTCGGGTGCGACCATCGTCGCCAAGCGCGACGGCGTGGTAGACAGCATCGACGGTGCCCGTATCGTGGTGCGGGCGACCGGCGACGACGGCACCACCCGTGGCGTCGACATCTACCGGCTGCGCAAGTTCCAGCGCTCCAACCAGAGCACCTGCATCAACCAGCGCCCGCTGGTGAAGGTGGGTGACGGCGTGCGCGGCGGCGAGATCATCGCCGACGGGCCGAGCACCGAGCTGGGCGAGCTGGCGCTGGGACGGAACGTCCTGGTCGCCTTCATGCCCTGGAACGGCTACAACTTCGAAGACAGCATCCTGATCTCCGAGCGGATCGCCAAGGACGACGTCTTCACCTCGATCCACATCGAGGAATTCGAGGTCATGGCCCGCGACACCAAGCTGGGCCAGGAGGAGATCACCCGGGACATCCCGAACGTCGGCGAGGAAGCGCTCCGCAACCTCGACGAGGCCGGCATTGTCTACATCGGCGCGGAAGTGCAGCCGGGCGACATCCTGATCGGCAAGGTGACGCCGAAGGGCGAGAGCCCGATGACGCCGGAGGAGAAGCTGCTCCGCGCCATCTTCGGCGAGAAGGCTTCCGACGTGCGCGACACCTCGCTGCGGCTGCCGCCGGGCGTCGCCGGCACCATCGTCGACGTCCGCGTCTTCTCCCGCCGCGGCGTGGACAAGGACGAGCGCGCGATGGCGATCGAGCGCGCCGAGATCGAGCGGCTGGCCAAGGACCGCGACGACGAGAAGTCGATCCAGGAGCGGTCCTTCCACAGCCGGCTGCGCGAGCGCCTGCTGAACCGCAAGGCCTCGGGCGGCTTCCGCGGCGTCAAGGCCGGCACCGTCATCGACGATACGGTGCTCGACCAGTTCGCCAAGGCGACCTGGCGCCAGATCGGCGTCCAGGACGATGCCGCCATGGCCGAGATCGAGGCGCTGAAGCGGGAATTCGACGCCGCCGTCGAGCGCCTGCAGAAGCGGTTCGAATCGAAGGTCGAGAAGCTCCAGCGCGGCGACGAGCTGCCGCCCGGCGTGATGAAGATGGTCAAGGTCTTCGTTGCGGTGAAGCGCAAGCTGCAGCCGGGCGACAAGATGGCCGGCCGGCACGGCAACAAGGGCGTGGTCTCCCGCGTCGTACCGGTGGAGGACATGCCCTTCCTCGAGGACGGCACCTCGGTCGACATCGTGCTGAACCCGCTGGGCGTGCCGTCGCGCATGAACGTCGGGCAGATCCTCGAGACCCATCTCGGCTGGGCCTGCGCCACGCTGGGCAAGCAGGTCGGCGAACTGGTCGAGGAGTACCGCCGGTCCGGCGCCATGCGGCAGGAGCTGCTCGACCTGCTGAAGGACGTCTACCGCGACGCCAACAAGGCCAACCCGGACGAGATCTTCGACGAGCAGATCGCGCCGATGAGCGACGACCAGCTCATCGAGATGTCGGAGAACCTGAAGAAGGGCATCCCGATCGCGACGCCGGTGTTCGACGGCGCCCGCATGGCCGACATCGAGGGCATGCTGGCGCGGGCCGGGCTGGAAAGCTCGGGCCAGGTCTGGCTGACCGACGGGCGGACCGGCGAGATCTTCGAGCGGAAGGTGACGGTCGGCATCATCTACATGCTGAAGCTGCACCATCTGGTCGACGACAAGATCCACGCCCGCAGCATCGGCCCCTACTCCCTGGTGACCCAGCAGCCGCTGGGTGGCAAGGCGCAGTTCGGTGGCCAGCGCTTCGGCGAGATGGAGGTCTGGGCGCTTGAAGCCTATGGCGCCGCCTACACCTTGCAGGAAATGCTGACGGTGAAATCCGACGACGTCTCCGGCCGTACCAAGGTCTATGAGGCGATCGTCCGGGACCAGGACAATTTCGAGGCCGGCATCCCGGAAAGCTTCAACGTCCTGGTCAAGGAATTGAAGTCGCTCGGGCTGAACGTCGACCTCGAGACCCGCGGCAACTGATCTTGCCGCAAACACCCTTTCTGCGCGGCCGCCCCGGGAAACCGGTGGCGGCAGGCTGGACCAAAAGGAAGGCCGCATGAACGAGCTGATGAAGATCCTGGGCCAAACCGGCCAGGCGATGACCTTCGACCAGATCAAGATCTCCATTGCCAGCCCGGAGCAGATCCGCTCCTGGAGCTACGGCGAGATCAAGAAGCCGGAGACCATCAACTACCGTACCTTCAAGCCGGAGCGGGACGGGCTGTTCTGCGCCCGCATCTTCGGCCCGATTAAGGACTACGAGTGCCTCTGCGGCAAGTACAAGCGGATGAAGTTCCGCGGCATCATCTGTGAGAAGTGCGGCGTCGAGGTGACGCTGGCGAAGGTGCGCCGCGAGCGCATGGGCCATATCGAGCTGGCCTCGCCGGTCGCCCATATCTGGTTCATGAAGTCCCTGCCCAGCCGTGTCGGCCTCATGGTTGACATGACGCTGAAGGAGCTGGAGAAGGTCCTCTACTTCGAGTCTTACGTGGTGCTCGAGCCTGGCCTGACCGATCTGAAGCTGCATCAGCTGATGACCGAAGACCAGTACCAGACGAAGATGGACGAGTTCGGCGAGGATGCCTTCACCGTCGGCATCGGCGCCGAGGCGGTGAAGCAGATGCTCACCGGCATCGATAGCGGCAAGGAAGCCGTGCGGCTGCGCGCCGACCTCAAGGAGACCACCTCCGAGGCGAAGCGCAAGAAGCTGGTCAAGCGGCTGAAGCTGATCGAGGCCTTCGCCGAGAGCGGCGCCAAGCCCGACTGGATGATCCTGAACGTCGTGCCGGTGATCCCGCCCGAGCTGCGCCCGCTGGTGCCGCTGGATGGTGGCCGTTTCGCGACCTCGGACCTGAACGACCTCTATCGCCGCGTCATCAACCGCAACAACCGCCTGAAGCGGCTGATCGAGCTGCGGGCGCCGGACATCATCGTGCGCAACGAGAAGCGCATGCTGCAGGAAGCGGTGGATGCGCTGTTCGACAACGGCCGCCGCGGCCGCGCCATCACGGGGGCCAACAAGCGTCCGCTGAAGTCGCTGTCCGACATGCTGAAGGGCAAGCAGGGTCGGTTCCGGCAGAACCTGCTCGGCAAGCGCGTCGATTATTCCGGCCGGTCGGTGATCGTCGTCGGTCCCGAGATGAAGCTGCACCAGTGCGGGCTGCCGAAGAAGATGGCGCTCGAGCTGTTCAAGCCCTTCATCTACTCGAAGCTCGAGAAGTACGGCCACGCCACCACCATCAAGGCCGCCAAGCGGATGGTGGAGAAGGAGCGTCCCGAGGTCTGGGACATCCTCGAGGAGGTGATCCGCGAGCATCCGGTCATGCTGAACCGGGCGCCGACGCTCCACCGCCTCGGCATCCAGGCGTTCGAGCCGGTGCTGGTCGAGGGCAAGGCGATCCAGCTGCATCCGCTGGTCTGCACCGCCTTCAACGCCGACTTCGACGGCGACCAGATGGCGGTCCACGTGCCACTGAGCCTGGAGGCGCAGCTCGAAGCCCGCGTGCTGATGATGTCGACCAACAACATCCTCAGCCCGGCCAACGGCAAGCCGATCATCGTGCCGAGCCAGGACATCGTGCTCGGCCTCTACTACCTCAGCCTGGAGACGCCGGAGTTCCGCGTCGCCGATGAGCAGAAGGCGCCCGCCTATTCCACCATGGGCGAGATCGAGCAGGCCATGGCGCATGGCTCGCTCCAGCTGCACACCAAGATCCGCATGCGGCGCCAGGCGATGGACCGCGACGGCAAGCTGGTGATGGAGCGGGTGGCGACCACGCCGGGCCGCGTCATCATGGGCCAGCTGCTGCCGCTGCACCCGCAGCTGCCCTTCAGCCTGATCAACCGCCAGCTGACGAAGAAGTCCATCTCGGACGTCATCGACGCGGTCTACCGGCACTGCGGCCAGAAGGAGAGCGTGATCTTCGCCGATCGCCTCATGGGCATCGGCTTCCGCCAAGCGGCGAAGGCGGGCATCTCCTTCGGCAAGGACGACATGATGATCCCGGCCGAGAAGACCGGGATGATCGCCAAGACCAAGACCGAGGTGAAGGAGTTCGAGCAGCAGTACCTCGACGGCCTGATCACCGCGGGCGAGCGCTACAACAAGGTGGTCGACGCCTGGTCGCGTTGCACCGAGGAAGTGGCGCAGGCGATGATGAAGGAGATCTCCCGCCAGGAGATCGGCCGTCCCACCAACAGCGTCTGGATGATGTCGCACTCCGGTGCGCGTGGCTCGCCGGCGCAGATGCGCCAGCTCGCCGGCATGCGCGGGTTGATGGCCAAGCCCTCGGGCGAGATCATCGAGCAGCCGATCATCTCCAACTTCAAGGAGGGGCTGACGGTCCTCGAGTACTTCAACTCCACCCACGGCGCCCGCAAGGGCCTCGCGGATACGGCGCTGAAGACGGCGAACTCCGGCTACCTGACGCGGCGTCTGGTGGATGTGGCGCAGGACTGCATCATCGTGATGAACGACTGCGGCACCGAGCGCGGCATCACCGTCCGGCCGGTGATGGACGGCGGCGAGGTCATCTCCTCGCTCTCCGAGCGGATCCTGGGTCGCGTGTCACAGCGTGACGTCATCGACCCCGCCACCGGCGAGGTGCTGATGGTCAGGAACAAGCTGATCGAGGAGCCGGATGCCGAGCGCATCGAGGCGGCGGGCGTGGAGGAGATGTACATCCGCTCCGTCCTCACCTGCGATGCCGGCGTCGGCGTCTGCGGCCATTGCTATGGCCGTGACCTGGCGCGCGGCACCCCGGTCAACGTCGGCGAGGCGGTGGGCGTCATCGCCGCGCAGTCGATCGGCGAGCCGGGCACGCAGCTGACGATGCGGACCTTCCACATCGGCGGCGCGGCGCAGCGTGGCGCCGAGCAGTCCGCGGTCGAGGCGACCAACGACGGCACGGTCAAGATCGCCAACCGCAACGTGGTGGCGAACAGCGCCGGCGCGCCGGTGGTGATGAGCCGGAACTGCGAGATCGTGCTGGCGGATGTCGCCGGACGCGAGCGCGCCCGCTACCGCGTGCCCTACGGCGCCCGGTTGCTGGTGGACGAGGGGGCGACGGTGGCCCGCGGCCAGAAGCTGGCCGAATGGGACCCCTTCACCCTGCCGATCATCACCGAGCGGACCGGCCTGGTGGAGTTCGCCGACCTCATCGAGGCGGTGACCCTCTACGAGGAGACCGATCCGGTGACCGGCCTCACCTCCAAGGTGGTGCGCGAGCCGATCGACAAGGCCCGCAACGCCAACCTGCGTCCGCGGCTGCTGCTGAAGTCCGACGACGGGCAGGTGCAGCAGTACTTCCTGCAGCCCTCCTCGGTGCTGAACATCGAGAACGGCGGCACGGTGAAGGCGGGCGACGTGCTGGCCCGGCTGCCGCGCGAATCCTCGAAGACGCGCGACATCACCGGCGGTCTGCCGCGGGTGGCCGAGCTGTTCGAGGCCCGCCGGCCGAAGGACCACGCGATCATCTCCGAGATCGACGGGCGCGTGGAGTTCGGCAAGGACTACAAGGCGAAGCGCCGCATCGTCGTGGTGCCGGAGCAGCAGGGTGACGAGGCCCCGGTGCCGCGGGAATACCTGGTGCCCAAGGGCAAGCACGTCTCGGTGCAGGAAGGCGACTACGTGAAGGCCGGCGACCCGCTCGTCGACGGACCCCGCGTGCCGCACGACATCCTGCGCGTGCTCGGTGTCGAGCAGCTGGCGAACTACCTGGTCAACGAGATCCAGGACGTCTACCGGCTGCAGGGCGTGAAGATCAACGACAAGCACATCGAGGTCATCGCGCGCCAGATGCTGCAGAAGGTCGAGATCCTCGAGGCCGGCGACACGACCTACCTGGTCGGTGAGCAGGTGGATCGGATCGAGTTCGAGGACGAGAACGACAAGCGGCTGGCCGCGAAGGAGCGGCCCGCACGGGCCGAGCCGGTTCTGCAGGGCATCACCAAGGCCTCGCTGCAGACGACCAGCTTCATCTCCGCCGCCTCCTTCCAGGAGACGACGCGGGTGCTGACGGAAGCGGCGACGGCGGGCAAGGTCGACGTGCTGGCCGGCCTGAAGGAGAACGTCATCGTCGGCCGGCTCATCCCGGCGGGTACGGGCTCGGTCATGAACCGGCTCCGGGCGCTGGCAGCCCAGCGGGACAAGGGGCGCCTGCCGGCGGCCCAGCCCGCCCTGCCGGAGCCGTCGGGGCGCCAGGCCGCCGAGTAATCGGTCAGGACGCCGTATTGTTGGAGGGCCGGGTTCCGCAGGGGACCCGGCCCTTTTCTTTTGCCCCGCCTTTTTCCGTCGACCGGGCCCGCTTCCCTTGACTCACCATCCTTCGCCGCGTAGGTAACCGGCCCTGGGCAAGGCTGGGCGCTGTGGCGCCGGACCTGCCAGGACATTGGTCCACAACGCTGCGCGTTCGGCACCGCGATCCTTCCGAGGGTTGCTTAGGCCGAGTGCCGGTCAGGGCGCCCGCCGGCGAGCAACTTGCTCAGCCCGCGCGGGCATCTTGGTCTTGCGCGGTCGCGGGGCTGACGGACGGTACACGAAGGGGCGTCATGCCGACGATCAACCAGCTCATCGCCCAAGGGCGCGAGCCGAATGCGAAGCGGAACAAGGTTCCGGCGCTTCAGGGCTGCCCGCAGAAGCGTGGCGTCTGCACGCGCGTCTACACGACCACACCGAAGAAGCCGAACTCGGCGCTTCGTAAGGTCGCGAAGGTGCGCCTGACAAATGGCTACGAGGTGGTGAGCTACATCCCGGGCGAGGGCCATAACCTGCAGGAGCACTCCGTGGTGCTCATCCGCGGCGGCCGCGTGAAGGATTTGCCGGGCGTTCGCTACCACATCCTGCGCGGCGTGCTCGACACGCAGGGCCTGCCGAAGCGTCGCCAGCGTCGTTCGCTGTACGGCGCGAAGCGGCCGAAGTAGGAGAGAGCAGGAATGTCTCGCCGTCATAGCGCCGAAAAGCGCGAAGTGCTGCCGGACCCGAAGTTCGGGGATCTCGTGCTCAGCCGTTTCATGAACGTGCTGATGTACGACGGCAAGAAGAGCACTGCCGAACGCATCGTCTATGCTGCCATGGACACGCTGAAGCGCCGCGTGGGCCCCAATGGGGATCCGCTGCGCATGTTCCATGAAGCCATGGACAACGTGAAGCCGGCCGTGGAGGTGCGCAGCCGCCGCGTCGGTGGCGCCACCTACCAGGTTCCGGTCGAGGTTCGCCCCGAGCGCCGCCAGGCGCTGGCGATCCGCTGGTTGATCGAATCCGCGCGGAAGCGCGGTGAGAATACGATGGAAGAGCGCCTCTCGGGCGAGCTGATGGACGCGGCGAACAACCGCGGAACGGCTGTCAAGAAGCGCGAAGACACGCACCGGATGGCCGAGGCCAACAAGGCCTTCAGCCACTATCGTTGGTAACATCGCGCTGACGCGCGGGGCGCTGGCAACAGCACGCCCGATCGGGGACAAAGACGATGGGTAAGGCGAAGTTTGAGCGGAACAAGCCGCACTGCAACATTGGCACGATCGGTCACGTGGATCATGGCAAGACGTCGCTGACGGCGGCGATCACCAAGATCCTGGCGAAGACCGGTGGCGCCACGTTCACGGCCTATGACCAGATCGACAAGGCG
>NZ_JAUFPN010000296.1 GCF_030409335.1 Paeniroseomonas aquatica | reverse complement strand
CGGCCCGCGCCGCAATGTGCCAACGCCGCGACGCTTACGCGACGCGCGCAGGTTGTGTGCTTGAAACAGAGCCTCGTGGTGTTCTGGGTCAATCTGTAGGACCACGCTGTAGCTGAGCTTCGGAAACAGGTCCGCCAAGCCAAGACTGACCTTTCGCCCATCGCGGATGTAGTCCCATGGCAGCACATTCAAATCGGTGCCGCGCAGCTGCAGGACGAGAGCCTTCTGTGATCCACTTTGGCCGCGGTCCCATGCGGCTCGATACCGTTCTTCGTACTCCGTCCGGAAGGCGACGGAGTCATCGAAAGGCAAAACCTCGAAGCCCCGTTCTCGAAGGCTGTGGAGGAGCCTTTCATCCAACAGCAGGTCGTCGGGATCGCATGCGATCCAAAAGCGGGACAAGTCAGCAGGGAATTCACGCAAAATGCGGTCAATCCAGGCACTCATGCCGCTGCTTCCGTCTGACCGCCAACGCGCAGCATCAGGATCGCATTGAGATCGGGAGCGTAAGCCGCGGCGCTATCAAGGCGAAATAGCCTCGCCTCGTGGTCTGCCAGCAGGCGCTTCCGACGATACTCACGCACATTCGCCAGACCGATACGACCGATAGCCTGGCGCCGGGCATCGTAGGCGTATTGAGCTCGCTCACGCTCCTCCCGGACGCGGGACCTATGCTCTTCCACCAGCTCGGCGAAGACCTGCTCACCTTGAGCCTGAGCGGCGTCCTTCGACCGCTCAAACCAGCCGCGTGCATCCGGGGTCGCTGCTAGCCCGACCATCGTGATCTGCTCTGTGAGTAGGAGGTCCCAGATGCGCTTCGCGGTCGGCAAAAAGGTCCGGCCCTCATCGTTCACGAACACTGATAAAAAGCGCCGCCGACTAAAGTCGTCCGCTGAAAGGCTGATTTCCCAGAGGGACCAGACCCCTCGCACCGTGTCGGGAAAGCCTGGAATTCGGGCCATCGGCAGGGGTTGCCCTGCCACGCAGCGCGGCAGCTCGCTGACGACCGACCGAGCACGCGGGTCTTCCAGCGTCACCCACTCGATGTCAGGGCGATCCGCAGCGGTGCGTGCGTCAAAGCACACCTTGGCGGACTCGCCGCCATCGACCCAGCGCAATCGCCAGGCATCGCCATCCTTGGTTGCCTCACCGCCCCTCGCCGGCAGGCCGGTGGTGATCGCTCGCTCAAGCCAGAACTGTGCTGGGTGATCGCGCCACTTGCGTGCCTCATCAGCATCGAGCTCATGGCTCTCTGCGAGAAGTTCGCTGCCCGAGCGGCTCTCCGCGAGTGTGGTTCGAAGCTGCGACACGACGGCATCGCATTCGGCCTCGATGGCGTCTGGGTTCTGTAGCCCGTGGACGAAGAGTTCGTCGAACAGCACCTCTGCCTCGACGGAGTCCATCACATCAGAGGCTTTGTCGACGCCAAACTCCTCAGCGATGATCGCCAGTTTGGCTTCCAGGACCTCGCGCACCCGATGTTCGACGGTGTCCTCCAACACGAAGTTGATGGCGCGCACCACGTGGGGCTGACCAATCCGGTCTACACGGCCGATGCGCTGCTCCACACGCATGGGATTCCACGGCATATCGAAGTTGAAAATGACGTGGCAAAATTGGAGGTTCAGGCCTTCACCGCCAGCGTCTGTTGAGATCAGAATACGGACATCGCGTGAGAATTTTTGCTGGGCTCTCGCGCGCGCTTCGAGATCCATGCTGCCGTTGAGCGTGCCAACCGAGAAACCGCGGCTGTTCAGGAACTCCGTTAGCATGGCCTGTGTCGCCACGAACTCCGTGAAGACCAGGACCTTCAGCTCCGGATCGTTTTCGTCCTGCTGTAACTTGTAGATCAACTCTAGGAGCGCTTCGGCCTTTGCATCTGTGCCCTGGGCTTCCGTGGATCGTGCGAGCTCAAGCAGCGTATCGACCTCAGCTTTCTCCATCTGCCAACCCTTCGCCTGGAGGGCCAGATCGACCTGCGTCTGCCCGTCAAGCTCCGCCCATTCATCGACGTCGGCCGCATCGAAGAGCGATGGCTGAAGCTGTGGTTGGTCCAGGAGAGCTTGCCGCTTTTCGAGCGTGGCGCGGATAGCGGCTGTGCTCGATGTGACCAGCCGTTGCATCAGGATCATGAGGAACCCGATGTGCCGCTGCTTCGCCGCTTGTGCCTGGTTGTAGCCATGTCGCACATAGTCGGTGACCGCCTCATAGAGCTCTTTCTGCGCTGCATGACGCTCCTGCCATGCAACCGGATGGAGCCTGGTCATCCGCGGCTTGAAGAGGGGTTTCCCTTCAGCATCAATAGCAGCGCGCTTCTCTGTGCGAACCACGAAGGGATGCACCCTATCGCTCGTCACGCTGCTTTCATTCGGAAAGGACTCCCGATCGATCAGCTGCATCAGCCTGTGAAACTGGTCGGTCTTCCCCTGATGTGGCGTTGCCGATAGCAGGAGGAGATATGGGGCGGCCTCGGCCAGCGCAGCGCCCAGCTTGTAGCGCGCAACCTGATCGGTGCTTCCGCCCATGCGGTGCGCTTCGTCGATGATAACGAGGTCCCAAGACGCCGAGATCAGGTCCTCGAAGCGCTCGCGATTGTAGGTGCTGAGCTGTTCGAGGCTCCAGCCTCGGCGCCCCTCAAGCGGCTTTACGGAATCGAGGGAGCAGATCACCTGGTCATGCAGCCGCCAGAGGTTTTCCTCGTCGTTGCGCCATTGACGGAAGGCAGACAGCTCCGCCGGCTCGATGAACTGGAAATGCTCCCCGAAGTGCAACCGCATTTCCGTCTGCCACTGGCGCACCAGGCCCTTGGGGGCAACCACGAGGATCCTCTTTGCCATTCCGCGCAGCTTGAGTTCACGCAGGATGAGCCCGGCTTCGATGGTCTTGCCGAGGCCAACCTCATCCGCCAACAGGTACCGGATTCTGTCGCGGCTCATGGCGCGGTTCAGCGCGTAGAGCTGGTGTGGCAGCGGCACGACGCTCGACTGGATCGGTGCGAGCAGGAGGTTGTCCTCCAGCGCATCCAGAATCTTTGCGGCTGCCGCGGCGTGGAGGATATGTTGCACCGTGGGTTGGACAGAATCGATCGCGGCCAGATCACGGGCCCGTGCGCGAATGACAGCGTCCTTGCCGGGCACCCAAATGCGGAAGACGGTTTCGCCCCAGATCTCCTGCCGCTCTACGACACGACATGGAGCGGCGTGGCGATCGTGCCAGCACCAATCGCCAACGCCATATCCGCTTTCGGCAAGCGTCACCCGCTAGCCTCCATGCGAGTGAGCGCCTGATCATACCAGAGCAGGAGCTTCTCGTCCTCCTGCAGAGTCTCCTCGGGGATCTTCTGGGCGACCCCGATGATGGTCTTGTAGTCCCTGGCTGACCACGCGGCTTTGAAGCCCGTGCGAAGGACCTCCAACCGGAACTCCTTGAGCCTGCGGCCTACAGCGTTGCGATAGGTCTCGAACTCCTTCAGCAGCGCCTTCTCGCGCCTTTGCTCCAGATCCTTCGCCTTGCTGGGGTCGGGCGCATACCAGCGGTCTTTCGCCTTCGCCTTCAGCTGCGGGTCAGTCTTCTCCAACCCCCGCATGTCCCTGAAGCTGTGCGACAAGTAGCCATGGATCTGGCTAGGCACATCGCTGTTGCCGTCGTACCGGAGGAAGCTGTCGTCGAGCAGCGACGAGAGCTCGGGCTTCTCCTCGTGCTTTCGCCAGCCGGCACCCAGCTGAACGGTGAAATCAGGGTGGATCTCCTGATAGGTCGACGGGCGCTTGCGCAGGAAGTCCGTTAGCCAATCGATGGCGGACCGCTCGTCGGACACAAAGAGCTCGGCCTGCGGTGCCTGAGCTGTTTGTGCGCGTTTGCGATCGTACTCGGTTACCTGCTCTGTCAGGTAGACCATGCCGTCTCGATCGAGGTGGCGCGTGCGGAGACCGTCGAGGAACTCCTCTGCCGAGAGCGGAACGGGCAAATCGTGGCGCACGAACCATGCGATCATGCGGTCATAGATCCGACGGGGATCCCGCTCGACCACGAACTCCAGGACGCCGTCCTTTACCTTGGCAATGGGAAGCTGCCGCAGATGCGTCTCGACAAAGTCCCACGCGGATTCCGGAGCCGCTCCGCGCGCCGCGAGACGCTGCTCCAATCCACCATTAGGCTTATATACGGAGATGACCAGGTCCTGGTTCACGGCGTTCGCCGAAGTGACCTGCCGATAGCTTCGCTGCACCTTGTCAAGCGCGGTGACTTCGGCGACGACGAAGCCCGCCTGTTGGAGCGCGACCTGGATCGCGTTCCACACCGACGCCCTGCTGTTGGAAAAAACCACCGTCATCCAACGGCCAGGCTTCAACACCCTATGATACTCGGCAAAGCAACGCTGCATAAGGTGCTGATACTCGGGTAGCGCCTTACGCTTGAAGCGGTCGATGATCGCTTCTGGCTTCGCGTCGGTGGTCACACCGTGCCAGGATTCCACGAGAAAATTAAGGTCAGCATAATAAATATTTTCCCCGAATGGCGGATCCGTAAAGATATAATCTATACTCTCATCTTGAATTGGAATAGCCGTCGCGGTTCCTGTCGTAACGACGACAGTTTTAATTTGAGTCCTAAATGTGTTGAATGCTTTTGATAAGCGATCCTGCTTTCCGGCTAGGATGTACCACGGGCTGCACTCTGCAATTTGTGAGCCAATGTAGTAAACTCCATTAAGATATTGGTTGACCTGGGAAAAATGAGTTGGGGCATACCGAGCTAAAATTGAGCTGCCCCATATGGCCTGCTCCACAAAAAAAATGAGAAACGCGCGTAAGCGGGCATCAGGGTACCCGCTGGCTTTGGCCCAAAGCAGACCCACGGCCTGCGCAGCACGGGGGAGAAAAAAGTGGTGAATGTGCGTAACGCCCGAGTAGTCCATGCGCGCCCGTTCGTGGGTCATATGCATGGGCGGGATCTCAATTGTCGGTACCAGCGCCGGCAGCGCCAGCGCCTCAATGCGCCCAAGAAGGGCGAGATCCGCCGCCGTTGCCTTCTTCTCGTGGCGCGTTTTCCCAACCGAGTAACAAATGAGCGCCGGCTCTCTCTTGGGTACCTGAATTGTCTTGCCAGTCGCGGCGTCCAGCTTGGATGTGTACAGGCGCTCGAGACGAGGTTTCGTCAGTTCGGCGGCGCAGTGCGGGCAGGGGAAGTTGTCCCTTACGCGCTTGCTGTCATCGTCGAGCGCTTCTTGAGTGAAGTTAATCTCCCCTGTGCATTCGGGGCAACTGTAGAGCTGGCTCCAAGCGGTAAACTCGATCCGCCCCTTAGTCTTGCCGTCCGTATGCAGCGTCTCATACATCCAGCCGATCTCGCGCTCGACCTCAGCCAAAAGCTCCTTGCCGGCCTTCGCGAAAGCTTCCACATCGAAGGGCAGGTTGTAGTTGGCAGCGATGAAGGTAGCAGCGGGCGACAAATCGTTCAGCACCACCTTGCGCGCGCCCCACTTTGGAGCCGCTACGCCGGCCTTCTTCCACTCCATCTCAAGCTGGTGGCGGTAGGTGGCTGGAGCCGTTCCACACCACTGCGCCGCCACCCCGGTCATGCCAGAGCCGGCAAAGCCATCGAGCACGACGTCGCCCGGCTCAGTGAAGTGCAGGATCGATGGCACGATAGCCAGGTGCGGTACCTTGGTGTGGTAGGAATGCGCCTTGTAGATCGGGTCTGTCTTGCCGACCGACACGTCGATCGCCATCGGCTCGCGGGCATAGGCCTTGCTCGGATCGTAGGGCTTCCCGTGATGCTTTACGAAGTCAGCCAGCCAAGGGTTTGGGCAAGCCGTGTAGTAGGGCGGATCGGACATGGCGAGGACCGCCTCGTCTGTCCCCAGGGGAAAACCATCCAGCTTTCGGAAGGTCGGATCCTTCAGCTTCTCGGCCAGCAGCGTCAGGAAGTGTTCGCGGCGCGCGGCGTCGCCTTCGAAAGAAAGCCCAAGGCATTCCACCTTGCCCGAGTTAATTGTCTTCGGCGCCTGGCCTAGAAGCTGATTCATCTTATTTAACCTCTAAGCTGCGTCGAGTTTCGCGCGAATGCTGGGGTACGAGTACGGGTTATCTGCCTTTCCACCGTGCAAATCGGTCATTTGCGTTACGAAACGATCCCAATGATGGCGCGATGCCGGTAGTTCCGCCATATTTAGTTTGAATATTTCCAGTAATACATCTGACGTCCCAGAAGCATATGAAATTTGACTGTTTCCAAGAACCGCATCTAACAAACGACCGATTTCTCCTTCGTCAAAATGCGAAGCGAGTGGGATCAAGACGGTTTGCCCTATTCTTTCTGCCTCACGATAATTACTGGTAGATGAATAAATATCGATTCCGAATGAGACGAATTCTTTCCTTGGGTTGTACGAGATCAATTGAATTCGTTCTTGAATTCCACAGCTGGTGAATTTTGCGAGTAGGGCATCAGCAAGTTCAGGGATGGCGAAGGCATCAAAGACAAGATGCTCATTCAGCCCATCGATGGGGCACTCTTCGATCAAGCGAACAAGGCGAAGCTTTACCGGATCTGTCAGCCAAGCCCACAGCTGCGGTTCGGCACCAAGGAACGCGCAGATGTTAAGCAGCCGACCATCCCCAACGCCGTCAAAAAATTGGCCGACGAAAGGTCGTGCGATCTCCTCAAAAACCCGCGTCTTCTTCGCTGCGACCTCACTCAGCACCCACGCCAGCTGACGCTTCCTTCTCAATAACTCTTCTTCGCCTTCGAGGAAGGGCGCCTTCAAAAGAATCCTGATCATATTGTTGATCAAGGCGTCCTTCGAGCGGTTCAAGTATTTAGCCGAAACAAACGTCCTGATTCCTTCCTGCGTCGACGGGAACGATGGGCTGAGGACGTCAGTCTTGAAGCGATTGAGAGCACTCTTGCCTTGCAATGGGGCGTGGATCAGCAGGCAGTGCAGGGCGTGTACGAGGTGCGATCTGACCAGATCTGGGGACGGCTGAAAGAGTTCATCGTCAGTAATGAATGCGGGATGAGCACACCGGTGCCGATCTTCCTGAATGCGCTTTAGCATCTCATATTCATGAGGAGTAACCAGCTGCAGATCGTCCTTAGCGGTCTGGAGGACATCGCGTTCGAGCGTCTGCATTTGGCCGATGTTCTTCTGCTCGATAGCGCTATTGCTCGATAGCGCTATCGAGCTTCTCGACGAATGCCGCGGAAGCCGCATCGCCCTGACCGCCCAGCTCGCGAGCCTTCGAAAAGACGTCATGCACCACCGCGATCCATACCGACATGATTGCTGATCGAAGCGCACCGCCTCGATATGCCGTGATCGCCTCCTCGATCAGGCGTCGCGATTCCCGGTCGCGCACCGAGAGCGATAGGACATCAACGTCTGTGACCGCTTGCGAAGACATCATATCACTCAACCACGAAGCGGAGCTTGGTGGTGTCTTTGCCCCTGCACCGGTCGTTTAGAAAGGCATCGAAGCGCTTGCGCAGGTCTTCGGGAGTCGCTGGTGATCCGCCCTGGAGCAATGCGTTCCTGACCTCAGCGTTGGACACGTTGATCTTCTCGAGGCCCGCCAGCGCTTCCTGAACAGCAGCGACGAAGTCGGGTGTCACCGGATCTGGTAGGGATTTTGATGACACGAAGCCGGTGATTAGTGGCCGAGCCGCAGGCTTCAGTAGGTCGAAGTTGGCCTGGATGATTGGGTCGTCGAGATTGTCCAGCAGCGTCTGCTGCCAGCCATCGATCAGCCGATCAAGCTCATCGTCCAGCTGCCTAAGAACATTAGTGGCCGGGACCATGTCGCCTTGCTCATTGGCTGGCCTGAAGCTGCAATGCGGGCAGACCGGGCTGGCCTGGAGATCTGACTCCAGCAGCGACGCGCAGCTCTTCAGCTTATCTAGTTTGTCCTCGAAGGCCGTGAGCTGGCTCGTCGGCATCAGAGAAATGCCCGCCAGTGCGCGCATCTCAATCAGCCGTGAGTCCTTCCGCAGTGCAGCCTTCGTCTTTTCCTCGGCCACACCGAGGCGTGCCTTGCTGTGCTGCTCGACGTAGGCGGTGATGTAGTCCTTCTTCAGGCGCGCCAACGTTTGTCGGTACTCGGCCGCAAGCTGCGCCGTACGATCGCTGGCGAGTTTGTCGAAGACTTGCTTGCGCGTTGCCTGGGCCTGTTTCACCCAAGCATGGTCTGCCGATAGAACCATCTCTGCCTGCGAGAGATAGCTCGCGGTGGTGCCGAGTTCGGTGACGAGCCCGAGCATTGCCTCCACGGCGTCCAGCGCATCGAGGTTCTTCTTCTGCACCGCGATGTCGTCGGAGCCGATGCGTAGATTTTTGAGCTTGCCGACCGTGTTGTAGGGCGACAGGCTTTCGGAGAAGGTCTTCAGCGAGTCAAGTCTCGTGCGCCTCTCGCTGACCTCGCCGTCTCGCAAGAGGGACTGGCCCCAGAAGCTCAGGCGGCTGGCCGTGTCCGTGGTGACGCTGAGAACGCGCCGCGTCATTTTGGTGACCTCTTCCTGGAGGCGCTTGACGGGCTCATCGGAGCCTTGCGTGGCCTGCTGTGCGAGCCCAGGCGGTAGGGCGAGCATCTCGAACAGTGCACGAAGGACGGCGACGTTGATCTCCTTTGGGGCCTCGACCTGCTTAAACTGCTTCAGCTCGTCGAGTGGCCGTTCAGCGAGCAGAGAGATCTTCCCGGAGTCGATTTTGTCGCCGGCGATCGCAAGGACGATGTCGCCGGCGTACACCAACCCGCCAAGCACAGCGACCAGCAGATCGGGCTCGAGCCGGAACTTGAGTGGCGCGAAATACTCAACGTCGCCATAGCCACTGAGTAGCTCCCGGCGGTTGATAACCTGGCCATGCCCCTTGCTCTTCAGGCGGGAGAGCACCTCCTGCGCATAGCGAGAGCGGACGGCGTCAATGCGATCGCCCTCCAACATCTCCAATCCGTCAAGAATGACCACCGCGTCCTTGGTGCGGTTTCCACCTGCTAGGGCCCGGAGCGCATTCCCGACGAGTTGCCGCCGGTTGGATTCCGTCACTAGCGCCGAGAAGGTGGGATACTCCGGCGCCACCTCAGCGAACCGATTGTTCAGCGCAACGCCTGAGATGATGTTCACGACATCACGGAAGTTGATGCGCTCCTCCGGACCGAGCCGAGCCTTGTCACGCAGCGAGATCCCCTTTGTCCACTCCTGTAGGGTTCTGGCCTTTCCTTGGTAGGTGACCTCGTAGGCTGCCATCTGCTTTTCTTGCAGCCACTTGCTCATGTCGCGCAAAGCGTCCTTGGCCTTGTCGTGATAAATGGACTTGGCGCCGCCGCTGGCAGTCGATGCGAGATCCTGAGCAGCAGCGTAGAACGCCAGATGACGCTTGATCGCGTCGTCCTTGCCTTTAAGGCGGAAGAAAACCTCGTCCGCCTTATGGTCTTTTTGGAAGCGCGGTTCCTCGAATGGCTGGATGAAATAGATGTAGAAGTCGCGTTCGGGCTGGGCCGTCGGGCGGTCGTTGGGCGCGCCGAAGAAAAGGTATCCGTCGCGCTCGACTCGCCTGTCTTGCCATTCGATCTGGTACTGCCAGATCTGATGCCCGGTGACGTAGGCAGTCTCGTCAGTCCGCTCCATGAGTTGCCGGATGGCACTGAAGTAGGCGCGGTCGAGGGAGTCGTCAGAGAGAGCTTCGGCCCGTTTCTCGATCTGAGCGTCATAGTCGACGTCTTTCTTCAGATCCAGATAGTACTGCTCGGTGTCAGGTGCCTTGGAGATGAATTGGCCGTTGACTGTCTTCAGTGTCTCGCGCAGGACCGTCTGAACGAGCGAGAGCAGGTCGACATCCGGCTCGCCGCCCATGCCTTCGATGCTCGGGTGAAACAGGCATAGGGTGTCCCGCAGCTCCTCGGCTGTCGGGCCGACGGGGACATAGATGTCTCCGCCGGTCGTCAAGCGATGCACAGAGAGCCCATCGATGATCCGCAGCGCCATCGGCCTGTAGGCCGGGCGGGTGAACGCTTTGGTCACGCGCTCCGACAACACCTCTGACACCTTGAGAACGGGTCCAATGTTTGGGTCGGCGCGGAGGACTGAGTTGGCTGAGACTGTTTCCCAAAATTTGTCGTAGCCGATCAGGCCCGGACGGTCATTCGGCACCTCATCGTTGAGAATCGTCTGGATCTGGTCACGAAGCGTGACTAGGGCGCCCCGCTTCTCGGTGAACACCAATCGCTCGAAGGTGCCGATGTAGTCTGGATGTACCGGGAACAGCCGCACGTATTCATCTAGGCGCTCGTTCATAGATCCGTAGAACTTGGTGAACGGCGTGAGGTAGGCTCGTATCTTGCTTTGCTGGTCGGCCGATTTTTTCAGGAGGCGCTCCGCTACCACGAAGCTGACATCCTGCCGAGCGAGCAGTATCTGCGTGAAGCGGTCCTTCACGCGCCGCAAGCTGTCTGCAACGTGTTGGAAGCGGCTGCTGTCGAAGACCGCCTCCTGAACGCCAGCAACAAAGCGGAACCGAAGGTGTTTCGTCACCTCACCGATCTCGCGTAGGAAAGACAAGTCGAGGACGAGATCGTGATCTCTGCGAGAGCGGAGATACTCGAGGAACTCATCGACAACCAGGAGAACGCCATGGTTCGGGTGAACCTCAGCGAACACCGCCATCATCTCTTCAAAGGCGGCCTTGTTGTTGATGATCTTGTCGGCTGCTGGAAATGAGTAGCTGACGCCGTGCTTGTCGAGGAAGATTTCAAGCTGCTGAGTGATGATGTCGCGTAGAGACATCTGACTGGAAATCTCAATGCGATGAACCTTGAACTTTCCGGCGATCGCAGCGGCAGCCTCCGCGACCCGGGGGTGCCGGATCATCGAGACATAGGTAGCATCCTCTGCAACGAGCGAAAGCACCGACATAAGGTGGGACTTACCAGTGCCATAGTTGCCGACGATGAGAACACCCTTGTGGTCTACCGCTTCATCGAATGAGAGTTGGGGGATCATGAGTTTCGCGATCCGCTCGGCCATGTCATCGGAAATGACGTAGGTCGAAACCAGCTTCTTCGCTTCGTCTGGGCGGTTGGCGTCGAGCAGCTGAATGACAGATTCGATCGGCTCGAACTGAATCAGATCATCGTAGCGCATCGGCATCCGGTCTTACCCTTTATTGAATTTTGAACGGGACAAGGCCTTCGACGGCGTAGTCCTGATGTTCTGGATGGCCGGCACTGGCGTAGGAAAGTCGCCCGTCTCGGAGCTCTCCGGGCCAAACTGCAGCGACACGACGCGCGTGCGCATGTCGCTTCAATAGGTTCAAAGGACTGAGCCGCAGGGCGCCATCAAACAGCAATTCGATGTTGTCCAGGAGCAGGAGCCCGCGGCTCGCAACCTCGTCAGCCAAGTGCTTGAGTAGATCCGGAGCAAGCAAGTGCCGCTGCGTGCTGGGTATTGCCAATAACTGGCGGCCTAGCGTCGCGCCAACACGCAAAACTGGCACGTTCCTGCGCTCCGATAGCTGAGCAAGGAGATCGGTCTTGCCGGATCGTGGCGGACCTACCAAGAGCACGAGCTTGCTGTTTAGGTTGGCGATTTCATCGACGAGGCGGTCAAGCATGTCAATCACGCTTCCGCCCCCGCGCTTGCCGAGACACTGTCAGCAAAGACATGTGCACTATCGGCAGTAGTAGAGTGTGTTGGAAGAGCGACCTGCGCCAAGCACACTGGATCAAGGTCTCTGAACCAAGCCATAGTCAGGCTTTAGGGGAAGGTCGTGAGGGGTAGCCCGTTGGCGACTTACCGTCGTCGATCGCCTTCAGTCGGCCAAACTCTTCGATGGCCATCACGACGACAACCGGGCGCCCATGCTTCGCAACGATGACCGGTTCGGCACGCGCCAAATCGATCAGCCGGCCAAATCCGTACTTCGCTTCCTTGGCCGTCAGCGTCAGCATTCCCGATCCCCGGCATCAGCTCGAGGATTGGCCATTTTGGCCGGAACCACAACCCAGTTTTATCGGACAGGTTGAAACTTGTGTTGCCAATAGGCCGTGTCATGCCATCGGCTGCTGCTCCCACTCCACCGGAAACGGCTCCATCAGCCCCGGCAGCGTCATCCGTTCGGGCTGCCGCCCATCCAGGATCGCCTCAATGAGGCCCGGCGCCAGCAGCGTGAGCCGGAGGAGGCGCGAGACGTAGGAGGAGTTGATCTTCTCTGCCGCCGCCAGTTCGTCGATGGTGGCGAAGCGTCCGGCCTCCATCATCCGCCGCCACCGGTACGCCCGGGCTAGCCCCTTTACCAGCGTGCTGTCGGCAGCCGAGGGGCCGCTGCAGGTCATGGTAGCCGGAGAAATGACCAGCTTCCGCCCACCCCGCTTGCGAACCACCAACGGCACCCGGAAGGTCAGTATCTGCTCGGCACCGCTCATGCTGCTGCCCTTGCCGGGTCGGCAGCCGAAGCCGCCAGGTCCCGCACCAGGCTGGCCAACCCCTCCACCTTCAGCCGAACGTCCGCCCCACCCGCTCCGATCTCCACGCGGTCAACCAGGAGCTGGATGATGCGCGCCTGCTCGGCGGGAAACAGCTCCTCCCAAAGCGGGTCGAGCCTTTCCAGCGCCAGCCGAGCCTCGTCCTCCGTCACGTCCGGCGCCGAAGCCCTTGCCGCGCGCCAGGCCCCTAGACCAGATGTCCGCCTGAGATAGGGGTGACCCGT
>NZ_JAUFPN010000295.1 GCF_030409335.1 Paeniroseomonas aquatica | reverse complement strand
CTCAACAGGTAGGGCCTCCAGCAAACCCGGGGCGGTTCACGTCGTCGGTCGATTCCTCCGGTGAGCCGTAGATCAGCCCGTTCGGAAACAGCGTCGGCTGGCGTTTGTCGGTCGAGATCGCGTCATGCAGGTAGGTCGTGGGCTCCGCCCAGTCCCACAGCGTGACCACCATGTTACGCTCCAGCCCCTCCGGCCGGCGCGGCTGGTCGGCGGGTAGCTCACCGGCCGCGATGCGGTCGGTCCAGTCGGCAAAATTGGCGAGGCCCCGCTCCGGGCCCAGCCGGTTGATCGAAACGGCCATGTTGCCCATGGCCTGGCCGGACTGGATGCGCCGGGCCCAAAGCTCATGGGAGTTCGGGAACTCGCCGAGTTCCCGCCGCGGATGGCGGATATTCTGGCTGCCGAGCGCGTGGCATGACTGGCAGGACTGCTTGATGGTGTCGATCCAGGCGTACTGGCTCCGCATGAAGTCGGGGATGCCGTTGCCGCCACGGCCGTCGCCGGGGCCCGGGAATTGGTCGGCGCTCGGGATCCGTAGCATCGAGTACCAATACATGCCGGGATAGAGTTCGGCGGCGGCGGCAGGCGTCGGCGCCAGTGTCGCGGTCAGGTCGATCGGCCGGCCCGGGGTAGCGTCCACGCGCGGGCTATCGACCAGGCCGTAGCCGCGCACCCAGATCTCGTAGCGCGCATCGGGCAGATCGGGGATGAGGTAGCGCCCGGCCTCATCGGTGACGACGATCTTGGCGTATTTCGTTGGCAGGTCGGAGGTCTCGGCGATGACCCATACGCCGGCCTCAGGACCATTGGCGCCATGGACCGTGCCGCCGATGTCGGTGGCAGCAACCTCCGTCCTGGCTGCCGTCATGGTCTGTGCGCTGACACCTGAGGCGGCCGGTGCAAGCAGGGACGCAAGCAAAGTCGCCGATGCGAATGCATTCAGGTCCAGCTTGGACATGCCTCACCCTCTGCTGCCGCCTTGGTGCGGCTTTGGGTCTTAGCAGGAGGCAAGCGAACAGGGCTGTCAATCAGCAAATGGCTGCCGCCGACAAGGCATCCTCCGCAGCAATGCCTGCGGTGGTGGAACGGTCCAATGAGCAACCCTGCGCTCGATCATTGCCGGTTCGACCGCATGGACGGTGTCAGGCCCCTTGTACCGCGGCTTCGCCGATCGTTGATATCGCCGACAGGGCGCGGCGCGTCAGTACGGCGTTGATGCCATCTGCCAGGATGGCGACGCCGTTCCAAATCCTCTCGCCTTGCCGGACAGCGTTGCAGCCGGCCAAGCGCCACGCCTCGTCAGGGAAGGCCTTTGTTCAGCTTCCAGCTCCTGTCAGGCAGACGACATCGGGTCTGGCTTCATCCAGCCATTCAGAAGATTGGGCAGGCGCCTATTGACGTTGTTGATGGTGAAGTTTGCGCGCTTCACGCGGCATCTTCTCCATCAGGCCGCGATGGGGCACCCGCATCGCCATCTCGGACCTACCGGGCATCGCTGAGTTGCCACTGCAGGGCAAAGGCGAGCTGGTAGCGAGGCGTGTCACGTGTCGTCCCGAAACCAGCGGCGAGGCCCAGCACAAACCGGTCGCCTCGAAGTCGGTGACGCACCCCCGCCTGAATGAGGCTGTAGTCGCGGTCGCCCCGTTCCTGCTGCTCACGGGCGTAAGTCAGGACGAGGGCAGTGACCGGGGACACCGCCTGGCCGATCGAGGCATTCACGAGATAGCGGTTCGGCCGCTCACCGGGTTGCGGGTCCAGGCGAGACGTCCAGCCAATGTTGAGATGCGTGCCGATGGCTTGCTGACCGAAGGGGAAGGTCCGGCCTATCAGCGCCATGGTCTCCGCTTCATAAGCCGGCTTGCCGGGGCCATAGAGGGTCCGTAGCCGCATCAGGCCCGCGACGGCTGGATACCCACCGCGACCGTCACTGAACTCATAAAGCGCGCCAATCCGGGTCGAGCCACCCCAGGCGGCCTGGCCTCCATCCTCCGAAGGGGTGAGGGCATCACTGACTGTGCCCAGCTTCCGACGGGTCTCCAGATTGCCGTAGGCTCCAACCTGGCCGATGCGAAGCTCCAATCCTGGTACGACACCCATTGATAGCTGGGTCTCAACGGCACCGGTGTTGCGCACTGAACCTCGCCGTGCCCGCTCGTAGGCACCAACGAATGCCGCTTCGGCGGCGCCTGGTTTGGCGGCAATCGGATCGGTAATCTGGAACGGGTCGTCGGCCAGCTCGATTGGCTCCTCGACCGCTGCGAATGTCGGCGTGACGGACCAGAGGAGCATGGTTGCCAGAAGTGCGGTGGGATGACCCGGAGGAAGGAATCTGAGCATTCACTAGCCCTACCGGCTGGAAGCTTTACCTCGCAACCGCCAGCGGCATACATTCCGGCATCACCACGGGTCAAGCTAGTTGGTGGGAGTTCCGAGACTCTCACATTCTTGCTTTTCGAAGGTTGGGCCATTTCCCAATCATGAATTTTAGTTGCTTTGTAATTCAATTTTCGATTAATGTGAATCAGTAAATTCTGTCGGTATTTTTTCGAACGCAAAATAACTGAAGCGTCAGACAGAAGCAGGTTTGACGCCTTCTGGGTAGCTTAAACAGACCTCTTTTCCCTGATGCACTTTGCGCGGTGGTGGAGCTGCTATTGGTGCCAGAGCCGCTGAAGCTGAGGGCGACCGTCCTCGCCTGCCTGACCGTGCAGCCCTAATTGATATCCTCCTTGTTCTGCAGATGAGCATCTCGTGGAAAATGCGCCTCAGGAGATGGGCTGCGACTGCGGCGTGACATGCTGGCACCGGCTGCGGGAGTGGCGGGAGACTGGCATGTGGAACCGCCTTCTGCATTCTCTCCGTAACCGCCTGGGACGACGTAGCACCATCGCCTTTCAGCGCGCCGCCCGCGAAAACGCGTCGATTACGGCAAAAAGGGGGGCGCGCGCAACCGGGGCCGAATACAATGGATTGGTGCAAGCCAGGTTCGAAATGCCATATCTCACTGATGCTAACGACAACCCGCTCGCAGCTCCCTGACGGGCGCCAGCCTGCACGACAGCAGGATGCCGGAGGAGGGAGTTGGCACCGTATCGCCGATCCCGCAGCCCTGTGGCAGGCCCCACGTTCGACCCAGCAATCTACACACCGACAAGACTTACGATCATCACCGCCGCCCCCAAGCCCCTGAGCCACCGCCACATCGCACGCTGCAGCATCGAGAGCAGCGCCAAGCCGGGTCGGCACCAGTGGGTCGTCAAGCGCAGCCTGACTTGTTCGGTCAGTTCCGACCGCTGGCGATCCGCAACAAGCGGCGTCCTAACATCCACACCGCCTTTCTCACACTTGCCTCCGCAATTATCGCCTGGCGCTTCGTTCTACAAGGGTCCTGTTAGGAGCTCTAAATTTGACTAAAATATGTGTTCATCTAATTGCATGCATCATTTCCAATTATCAGATCGACATTCGTCCAGATTTTTTCGAAGCGTAAAATTCAAGAATTTGGAGCTGCAATGGTAAATTCTTCTTCCTTTCGAAGCTCGGAAGACACGTACCAACTATCCCATTGTGAAAAAAGACGAAAAACTCTTACGTATCCTTTTGAAACCATCAATTCATCTAACGCTTTTTCATTGTTTTTGTTGTTTTCTACCGAAATGGCTTTAAAGCGGTGCTTAAAGCTGTATGAAGAAAGTATATCCAGTTCACTGCCTTCGGTGTCTATGGACATATAGTCAATTGCAGAGGGGGCGTTGTATTTCTCTAATAAATCATCCAATGATATTGTCTCTAGTCTTACGCGGTGACCTTGCCGTCGCGTCTCGGCGAAGTGATCGGCATCAGAAAATTGTTCAATCCCACTCAGTTCCGGATCGGTATCATTTGTCGTCACAAATGAAACAATGTCTCCTGATTTCGAAGAAATGCACTTCTTCTCAATAAAACATTTCCTATTGTTGATTAATTCTTGATGCCATATCGGATTTGGCTCGGCCAGGATGCCTTTCCATTCAAATTTCTTTTCAAGAAGCCAAGTATTGCTATTTTTTTTTCCATTCGTTGCGCCAAATTCAACGAAGAAGCCTTTCTTTTTTTCGTTAAGCTCAAAACAGACCCAAAGGTCTTGCATGATTTGTGATTTGGAATGGCGTCTTCGTGCCAGGCAGTAAGCGATGAACCCGATGTCGTCGTTCAATATTATATCCTGCACCTCAGGTCTGTTGAGGCGTATGGCATTGAAAATAAGCTTTTGTAATGCTGCATTCCCAATAAGTTTTTGACCTAATTTGGCAATCGGTGTCAGAGCTAGATTTTTAAAGATTCCCATAATAGTTCCTATAGCTGGTTTTCATTTCACGGCCTGCTTGCAACTATGGCAAGTTCGAGTGGAAACTAAATTTTAGGAGGTTTGCATTGCATATTACACAACTTCCGCGAGCATGCAGGAAAAAATGGTGCCGCACAGAATTTTTAAGAGGTGATGTTATGTGGAGCATCGATCAAATATCAGGCCGTATGAAAAATACAATATCAAAATAAAATTTGACAGTATAGTGCTTTATATGCTGCAGTTTTAGATTTTAGGCCGACGTTTCTTCTGTTTCTAAAAATTTTGGTTGAATATCTGGTGGAAAATCACAACCAATTACACGAGCTTCCATTTTCCTGTATGACACAAATCGAAATCTTTGCAGTATTTGGCTTGCGAGTGAGGCGAGCTTCGAAGCCACGGTGTCGGTACCGATGGCAAATCACTCCTATCCAACGATGCCCCCGAAAGCGGCACCGTGCCAAACGACTTTCGAAGGCATAAGCTTCTAATCTCATCACACTTATCCGAGCGGATTCGTTCCTCTTAGGCATCCGGTGCTGCAAGCCCGTCATCTCAGGGTTACTGCGGGGTTCAACTTCGCCGCAAGGCTCTGCCTCGCTGCCGACGCATGCCGACCGGCAGGGCAGCCTCAGACCCCATCCTCCCGCTCTTCCGCCGCCAGCATCGCCGCCTCGATCTGGCCGAGCAGGGCGTTAAAGTCCACCGGCTTGGCATGATAGGCATCGCAGCCCGCCGCCAGCGTCTTCTCCCGGTCCCCGGCCATCGCATGCGCGGTCAGCGCGATGATCGGGATGGCGCGGGTCACCGCGTGGTCCCGCATGGTGCGGGCGGCGGTCCAGCCGTCCATTACCGGCAGGTTCATGTCGAGCAAGATGACGTCGGGCCGCTCCGCGACGGCCGTGTCGACGCCCTGCTGGCCGTCATGCGCCAGGACGACGTCGAAGCCGCGGCGGCGCAGGCGGCGGGAGAGGAAATCCCAAAGCTCCTCGTGGTCTTCCACGAGCAGGATCTTGGCCATGTTGATGCTTCCACTGTGACGAAGGGCTGACGGGGATGGGTGGGATGCCGGCGCCGCGCTAGCCCGCTTGCGGCGCGCCGGCCTCCTGGGCCTGCGGCGGGTCGGCCCGGAGCCGGCCGGGCGGGGCGGGGACCACGCCGGGGACGCGATGGGGGGCGGCCAGGCGGCGCAGCTCGGCGACCAGCTCGGCCGGCGGCCGCGCCTCCGCCGGCAGCACCTGCCGCACCTGGCCGCGGAGCTTCTCCAGCTCCGGCGCGGCGATGTCGCCCTCGGCCAGGGCGATGATCGGCACCTTCGACCAGCGGGCATCGGCGTGCAGGTCGTTGATCAGGCCGAGCCCCTCGGAAAGCCCCGGCTTGACCTCCATCAGCAGCAGCCCGGGCGGGGCCTCCTCGGTGGCCATGCGCCGGCGGATCTCCGCCAGCGTGCCGGCCTCCTCGACCGACCAGCCCTCGCCCTCGAGCAGGCGGCGGAGGTCCGCCCGCTGCGTGCTGTCGCTCTCGAGGATCAGCGCGGTGGTGGTGGCGCGATAGCGCTCCAGCACCCCCTTCAGGCGGTGCCACTGCACCGGCTTGGTCAGGTAGTCCGCGGCGCCGAGCGAGAAGGCCAGGCCCCGTTCCTCGACGAAGGTGACCATGATGACCGGGATCTCCGCCAGCTCGGGGCTGGCCTTCAGGGACGCGAGCACCGACCAGCCATCCATCTGCGGCATCATGACATCGAGCAAGATGGCGTTCGGCTTCAGGCTGCGCGCCAGTTCGATCCCCGAGCGTCCCTCCGGCGCGCAGCGCACCGCGAAGCCCTCGCGCCGGAGGAAGCGGGAGACGAGCTCGAGCGAGGCCGGATCGTCATCGATGACGAGCACGAGGCCGGCCTCGCCGGTCTCGCCGGTGCCATCCTCGGCGGTGTCGCAGGCGGCCGGGGCCTCGGCGCGGATGGTCCGCAGGTCCGCCGGCAGCCGGATGGTGAAGGTCGAGCCGCGGCCGACCGTGCTCTCCAGCGTGATGTCGCCGCCCAGCATGGCGGCGAAGGCCTTGGTGATGGCCAGCCCGAGGCCGGTGCCGCCGAAGCGGCGCGTGGTGGAGCTGTCGGCCTGGGCGAAGCGGCGGAACAGCCGCGCCATCTGCTCCTCGGTCATCCCGATGCCGGTATCGGCGACCCGGAAGGACAGCCAGCCATGGCCCTCCGCATCCACCGCGCGGGACACCGCCAGGGTCACGCTGCCGCCCTCGGTGAATTTCGCCGCATTGCCGACCAGGTTGAACAGGCACTGCCGCAGCTTGACCGAATCCGAATGCATCGTCCCGACATCGCCCTCGATGTCGACCAGCATGCGGTTGCCCTTCTTCGAGACCAGCCCCTCGACCGTCGCCGCCACGTCGCGCACCAGCTCGCTGGCGCTGAAGTCCTCGGTCTGCACCTCCATGCGGCCCGCCTCGATCTTCGACAGGTCGAGCACGTCGTTGATCAGCGACAGCAGGTGCTGGGCATTGGAGGCGATCTTCCGGAGGTCGCCCTGCATCACCTCGGCCCCGTCCAGGTCGGCCGCCTCCTCCTCCAGCATCTCGGCATAACCGATGACCGCCGAGAGCGGGGTGCGGAGCTCGTGCGACATGTTGGCGATGAACTGGCTCTTGGCCCGGTTGGCATCGTCCGCGGCGTCCCGCGCCGCCTCCAGCTCCTCCTCGACGCGGCGCATCTCGGTGATGTCGGTATTGGTGCCGAACCAGCCGACGATGCGCGGCGCCGCGCCGGACGGGGCGGCGTCGTCGGCCTCGAGCAGCGGCTCGGCGCGCGAGAGGAACCAGCGATAGGTGCCGTCGGCGCCGCGCAGCATGAAGGTGTCCTCCCAGGGCGCGCCGGCCTCGATCGCCTGCCTGAAGCGGGCGGTGACCCCGGCCAGGTGGTCCGGGTGATGCACCGACTGCCATCCCCAGCCCATCATCTCCGCCTCGGTGGTGCCGGTGTAGTCGTACCAGCGGCGGTTGTACCACTGGATGGCCCCGGACTCGTCGGTCATCCAGGCCAGCTGCGGGATGCTGTCGATGATCAGCCGCGACCGCGTCTCGCTGCGGCGCAGCCGCTCCTCGGCCCGGCGCCGGGCGCTGGTGTCCAGCAGGAACAGGCCCAGGCCGCCGACCGCGCGGTCGGCTCCCTCGTGCCGCAGCGGGAAGATGCTGACCAGCAGGTGCCGCATGAAATTCGGCTGCTCCGGCAGGGCCAGCTCGACCTCGGCATTGGCGTGGCCGCGGCTGCCGTCGAGCACCGCCGTCAGCTTCTGGTCCATCTGCCGGCGGGCGGCTTCCGGCAGCAGCTCGGCCCCCCGGCGCGGCGTGACACCGAGGATGTGCTCGGCCATGTCGGCGAGGGCCCGGTTGCCCTGCAGCAGCCGCAGCCGGCGGTCGAGGAAGGCGACGCCGGCCGGGGCATTCTCCATGACGCCGGCGAGCAGCAGGTTGGCCTGGCGCTCCGCCTTGCGCCGCGAGATGGCCAGCACCAGCAGCAGCGCGCTGCCCAGCACCAGCATGCCGAGCGAGGCCGCAGCGGTCCGGACGAGGCGCTGGTTGCGCTGGTCGGCGATCGTCGCCGACCGGGCGCGGGCCGCATCCTGCAGGGTGGAGGCCGCGGCCCGCGAGCGGTCCATGATCGACCGGCCCTCGCCCGAGACCACGGCGGCGATCGCCGCCTCCGCCTGACCGCTGCGGCGGATCTCGATCACCCGGCGGGCCCAGTCGCGCTTGGCCTCGGCCAGGCGGCGCAGCTCCTCCCCGGGCGTGACCTCGGCCGCGGCGGCGGCCTGGCCGATGGCCGCCAGCCGGCTGTCGAGGGCGCGGCTGCCGACCAGGTAGGGCTCCAGAAACTCCTCCCGGCCGGTCAGCAGGAAGCCGCGCTGGCCGGTCTCGATGTCCTTCAGGTCGGAGACCAGCGCCTCGGTCTCCAGCACCAGCGTGCTGCCGGCGGTGATGCGGGCCTGGTCGCGGGCACCGGCGCCGTAGCCCCAGCCCGCCAGCATCAGCCCGGCGAGGATGAGCAGCGCCGCGGCCGGCATCAGCCAGCGCAGCCGCGCCGGGTCGCCGGCCAGGGCCGACTGGCCTGCCCGGGCGAGGGAGGAGGAGGTCTGGGTCAAGGGGCGGCGGTTCCTGAGGGAGCAATCTGAGCGCCGGACCGCCGCGTTGGTTCACCGGCCCGAACCCGCACGGATTCATCGGTCCGAACCCGCATGCGCCGCGGACGTTGCACAACGCCGCGCCCTCATCCTGGATCGATCGCCGCCCATGCTCTCCGTTGATGCCAAGCGGCCCGCCGCCGAGTCCGAGCCGGCGCCCGCCATCCTGGGCTCGGCCCTGTCCGGGCATGGGCTCGCCGCCCTCTTTGCGAGTGCCGTGGTCATCGCCGGCCTCTACCTCGGGCGGGAGCTGCTGGTGCCCCTGGTGCTGGCGATCCTGCTGGCCTTCGTGCTGGCGCCGCTGGTGCGGCTGTTCCGGCGGATCCGCATCGGCAATTCCCTCGCCGTGCTGCTCTCGGTCGGGCTCGGCTTCGCGGCGATCTTCGGCATCGGCGTGGTCGTCACCGGGCAGGTCACCCAGCTGGCGGCGCGGCTGCCCGAGTACCAGCGCAACATCGCCGCCAAGGTGGAGGCGTTGCGGATCGGCGAGCTGCTGGAGGAAGGCAATGCGCTGCTCGAGAGGTTCCGGCACGGGCTGGGGCGGAAGGACGTGGCAGTCGCGGCCGCGCCCGCCCCGGCGCCGGCCGGGAGCGAGGCCAGCGCCCTCGACGTCGTCAGCAACGTCGCCGAGCCGTTGCTCGCCCCGCTGGCCACCATCGGCATCGTCTTCGTCTTCGTGGTCTTCGTGCTGCTCTACCGCGAGGATCTGCGGGACCGGCTCATCCGCCTCGCCGGCGCCCGCGACCTGCACCGGACCACCCTGGCGCTGAACGACGCGGCCTACCGGCTGTCCCGCTTCTTCCTGGCGCAGGTCGCGCTCAACGCGGGCTTCGGCCTGTTCATCGCCGGCGGGCTCTGGCTGATCGGCCTGCCCAACCCCGTCCTCTGGGGGATACTGGCGGGGCTGATGCGCTTCGTGCCCTTCATCGGCACCTTCATCGCGGTGGTGCCGCCGGCCCTGCTGGCGCTGGCGGTGGACCCGACCTGGGCCCTGGCCATCTGGGTGCTGGGCCTGTTCCTCATCAGCGAGCCGGTCATGGGCCAGGTGGTGGAGCCGCTGCTCTATGGCCACAGCACCGGGCTGTCGCCGCTGGCGGTCATCGTCGCCGCCACCTTCTGGGCCTTCCTCTGGGGGCCGGTGGGGCTGCTGCTGGCGACGCCGCTGACGGTCTGCCTCGTCGTCCTCGGGCGGCACGTGAGCCAGCTCGAGTTCCTCGACGTGGCGCTCGGCGACCGGCCGCCGCTGCGGCCCGAGGAGACCTTCTACCAGCGCGCCCTCGAGGGCGATGCCGAGGGGCTGCTGGACCAGGCGAAGCGCCGCCTGCGCGACGAGCCGGTCGAGGCCTATTACGACGAGGTGGTGCTGCGGGGCCTGGCCCTGGCGGAGGCGGACTGGGCGGCCGAGGTCCTGGCCTCCGACCGGCTGGAGCGGATCAACCAAGCGGTGGGCGACCTCCTGGCCGGGCTGGCGCTGCCCGCCCCGGCGGCGCCCCGGGCGGGCGGGGCCTGGCGCGCCGAGGGTGCCGTGCTCTGCATCGCCGGCCGCGGCGCCTTCGACGGGCTGGCGGCGCAGGTGATGATGCGGGCGCTGCAGCAGCGCGGCTTCGGCGCCCTGGCCCTGCCGAACAACGCGCTCGAGACCGGCAACCTCCAGGCCCTGCAGGCGCATGCCGCCCGCTTCTGCCTGATCTCGGCGATCGAGGCCGGCAGCAGCGCGGTGGGGCTGCGCTACATGCAGCGGCGGATCCGCCGGACCATGCCGGAGGGGCAGCTGGCCATCGGCCTCTGGGGCGCCAGGCCCGGCAGTGAGATGCTGCTCGCCCTCTCGGAGGGGAAGGGGCAGGCGATCGTCACCTCCCTGCGGGAGGCGCTGGCCCTGGCCGAGGCGCTGGCGGAAGCCCCGGCGCCGGCGCCGGCGGTGCCGCAACCGGTGGCCGACTAGGGTCTGTGACCGGACTCAGCGATGCGCAAGTTGAT
>NZ_JAUFPN010000294.1 GCF_030409335.1 Paeniroseomonas aquatica | reverse complement strand
GGGCGCCAAGTGTCGCCTATGTTACCGACTGGTGAGTATTTGCGATCCTCGAGGCCGCTTAGGCCGAACATACTTGTATCTGCCATTGTCAGGCTTAGCGCGAAATCTGACAAAATCTCATGCGAGGACGGCGCTCAAATTGTAATGACGTCCGGCCTTGCTCCCACGCCCGCTAACAGCACGTCATAGAATTGTTCGGCGATGGCACTCGCCGGCAGCGGCCCCTTCGGATCGTACCATTTTGGCATCCAATTGAGGGCGCCCAGCACCAACCGTCCAGCCATGCCGATATCCTCAATCCGAAAAGCGCCGCGTTGTACTCCTTCTTCGAGGATGATGCGGAGCAGCGCTTCGTGCCTGTCGCGCCATTCAATCCGTTGCCGTCGCTGCCGTGCTTGCGGGTCGGTCCAGAACACGGTCGAGGAGACGATGAAGGCCCAGCGGTACTCTTCGAAGAAGCGCGCGCTCTCCACCATGAAGGCGCGCAGCTTCTCGGCGGGTTCGGCCTCGGCGGGGATCGCCCGCAGCACGCGCTGATGCAACGACCGGGTGATGCCCATGACCAGCGGACGCAGGATCGCGTCCTTGTCCGGGAAGTGGTGATAGAGCGTCGCCTTGGAGATTCCGCACTCCTGCGCGATGTCGCGTACCGAGACGCCGTCGAAGCCGCGCGTAGCGAACAGACGGCAGGCCTCGGTAAGGATCTGCAGCATCCGCTCCGTCGGCGGTCCGGCAGGCCCATCCAGCTCGAGGATATCGGCGAGGTTCTTCATGCGTCTCCTGGTGGCACGTCCCCCGTCAGGATGACCGCATCCAGGGCGAAGCCGCCCCTCTCCTGCACCAGGAAAGGGTTCACGTCGATGCTGGCAATCTCCGGCCGCGCCGCGGCGAGCGCCGCGACCGCACAGAGCGCCGCCTCCAGCGCCGCGCGGTCCAGCGCCGGGCCGCCGCGCCAGCCCGCCAGCAGCCGCGATCCGCGCACCCCGTCCACCAGCCGGGCCGCCCGCGCCGGGGAGAGCGGTGCCGAGGCGAAGGCGACATCGGCGAAAAGCTCGACCGAGACGCCGCCCAGGCCGAACATCACCATCGGCCCGAAGACTGGATCGCGCAGCGTCCCGATGATCGTCTCCACCCCGCCGCGCAGCATCGGCGCGATCAGCACGCCCTCGATTCGCGCCTCGGGCCGTGCCGCGCGGGCGCGCCGCATCAGTTCGGCGAAGGCACCCTCCACCGCCGTGGCATCGGCGAGGCCCAGCATGACCCCGCCGATTTCGGTCTTGTGGGGGATGTCCTCGGAGAGGATCTTCGCCACCACCGGGAAGCCGATCGCCTCGGCCGTCCGCACTGCCGCCTGGGCCGTGGCGCAGGCCTGCTCCGGGGGCACCAAGAGGCCGGCCGCGGCCAGCACCGCCTTCGCCGCCGCCTCATGCCCGCCCAGCGCCGGCAAGGCCGAGAGGGACGGCACCGGCGGTAGCGCCTCGGCCTCCCCGCGCAGGCGCCGCAGCCGCTCGGCGCCGGCGACCGCGCGCACCGCCCGGGTTGGGTCCTCGAAGACGGGGATGCCCTCCGCCTCCAGCCGCAGCCGAACCTCGTCCACATGCGTCATCACCGCGACCACCAGCCGGTCGGGGAAGTTGCGACGCAGCGCGACCAGCGCACTCTCCAGTGGCGGGAAGCGCGGCACGTTGCGGCCGATATGCGCGAGGTAGAACAGGATCGCGCCCAGCTCCGCCCCCCGCATCATCGCTTGGCTGATGCCCTCGAAGACGTGCATACGGCCGCCGAGCTGCGCGGTGGTGTCGATCGGGTTGCGGCCGCCGGCGACGGGCTGGATGGCGCGGATCTCCGCCAGCACCTCGGGCGATATGGCGGGCACCGCCAGCCCCGCCTCGATGCAGGCATCGGCCATCAGCACGCCGATGCCGCCCGAGACGCTGAGGATGCCGACCCCGGGCGCCGGCGGCAGCGGCGCAAGGGAACAGACATAGGCGATGTCGAGCATCGCCTCGATCGAGGCCACACGCAGCGCGCCGCATTCGCGGAACACCGCATCGACGATCCGATCCTCGCCAGCGAGCGAGCCGGTATGCGTCGCCGCTGCGGCCGCGCCGACCTCGGTGCTGCCGACCTTCATGACGATCACCGGCTTGCCCGCCCGCGCCGCCTTCAGTAGCGCCCGGCGCAGCCCGTCGCCGTTGCGGCAGCCCTCGAGCGAGGCGCAGATCACCCGCGTGCCGGGGTCCTCGGCCAGGTAGTCGATCGCCGCGGCCACATCGATATCGGCCTCGTTGCCCGTTGCGATGGCACGGCTGATGCCGATGCCGCGGAAACCCGCGACGGCGTAGATGTGGGAGCCGTAGGCGCCGCTCTGCGTGGCGACGCCCACCGTCCCCGGCCCGGGACGCGCGGTGGCGAGCAGGCTGGAGAAGGTGCCGAAGAACCCGTCCGGCGGGCTGATGCTGCCGAGGCAGTTCGGCCCGGTGAAGCGGATGCCGTGCCGCCGTGCCGTCTCGGCCAGCCGCGCCTGCAGGGCAATGCCTTCGCCGCCCTCCTCGGCAAAGCCGGAGGAGAGGATCTGGACATGGCGGATGCCCTTCGCGGCGCAGTCCTCCAGCGCCCGCTCCACCATCGGCGCGGGCAGCAGGATCAGTGCGCTGTCCGGCACCTCCGGTAGCGCGGCAACGCTTGTCCAGGCGGGCAGGCCCTGCACTTCCGGCGCGCTGCGGTTGATTGGGTAAATGCGGCCGCCATAGCCGAGCTCCTTCAGGTGCAGCAGCGTCCGGCCGCCAAGCTTGTCGGGATCGCCCGAGGCGCCGATGACGGCGATCGAGCGGGGTCGGAACATCCGCTCCAGCGGGTGCGGGCCTACGTCGCTCATGCCGCGCTCCGTCCGGCGTCAAGCAGCCGCTGCGCGTGGAAAGTGCGGTCGCCGAATTCGAATTCCGCCATCATGATCCGCCGCGCCAGACGGATGGCCGGCAGGGCTTCGGTCATGCCCATGCCGCCATGGCATTGGATGGCGGATTGCGCGATGAAGCGCCCGGCCTCGCCTAGCCGCAGCTTGGCGAAGGCGATGTCACGCCAGGGCATCCCATCATCTGCGGCCGCCATGCGCAGCGCCTGGAGGACAAGGCCGCGCAGGTTCTCATACTCCACGTACATCTCCGCCACCCGGTGCCGCAGCGCCTGGTGCGAGGCGAGCGGCACGCCGAACTGAACCCGGTTCAGCAGGTAGTCGATCGTCTGCTCCAATAGCGCGCCGGCGGCGGAGACCGCTTCCACGCAGGTCAGCAGCGCGCCGAGGTCGCGTGCCTCCGCCGCCCGCCGCGCCACCACCTCGCCGCGGCCAAGGACCCAGGCCGGCTCGACCGCGAGGCCGGTGAAGCGCCAGTCGGCGGCGGGCCGGCCATCGATGCGCAGATAATGGCGCGCCTCGATCCCCCGCGCTCTGGCCGGCAGCAGCAGCAGGGCCGGCTCGGCACCACCCAACACCAACAGGAGATGTGTCGGGTCGGGCGGGGTCTCGATGCCGACCACGGCGCCGGTCAGGCTGCCGTCCGATGCCAGGATCAGCACGTCGGCCGCGTCGTCCACCGCCGCCTCGGCTGGGATGAAGGCGATACGGTGCTGCCCCTCCGCCAGCCCGGGCAGGAGCGCCGGCTGGTCGGCGAGCAGACGAGGGATGACCCCGCAGGCAGCGGCGATGGGCAGAGGCAGCCCCCCACGCCCGGCGCCGCCGGCCAGCGCCGCAAGGTCTGAGAGCGTGCCGCCGGCGCCACCCGCCTCCTCCGGCATGGCGACGGCGAGCCAGCCGAGGCCGGCCAAGCTGTCCCAATGCCGCCTGAGGCAGGCGAGATGCCCGGCGGGATCGTCGATCAGGGCAAGCTGCCGGTCGGCCTCCTGGCCGATGCGGCAGGCCTGGTCGAAGGCATCGCCCCCGACGATGGGCGTGGCAGTGAAGGGCATGGGCGTCAGGATCCGAAGAGCTGCTTGGCGATGACGTTCTTCTGCACTTCGCTGCTGCCGCCGTAGATCGTGCGGACGCGGCTGTACATATAGTTCTGCACCCACTCGATCCCCGGCGCCTCGGCATTCGGGCCGGCGGCGTCGGTCGGGCGGAAGCGCGGTGCCAGCCTCTCCCCCACCGCATCCAGCGCTACCTCCGCCACATGCTGGAAGGTCACGCTGGTGCCGAGCTTGAGCACCGAGGGCAGCAGGCCGAGCGGCCGCCCCTCCATCACCGCCGCGATCGCCTCCTGCCCCAGCGCCTGGGCGCCACGCAGCTCGGCCTCGGCCAGCAGCAGCCGTTCCTCCAGCATGGCGCGCTTGAGGCGGTGCCGCTCGCCGCCCAGCTCGCGGGCCAGGAGCTCCCGAGTGCGCTCCAGTTGGCGCAGCGCCGGGGCGACATTGGCGCCGCCCAGCCGCTCCCGCTCCAGCAGGAATTTGCCGTAGGTCCAGCCGCCGCCCTCCTCGCCGACGCGGTTGGCCACCGGCACGCGGACATTGTCGAGAAAGACCTCGTTCACATGGTGCCAGCCGTCGATGGTGCGGATCGGCCGGATGGAGATGCCGGGCGCGTTCAGCGGGATCAGCAACAGGCTGATACCCTGCTGATTCTTCGCTTCCTTCGAGGTGCGGACCAGGGTGTACATCCAGTCCGCCTCATGCGCGTGGGAGGTCCAGGTCTTCTGGCCCTCCACGACATACTCGTCGCCCTCCCGCCGCGCCGCGGTCCGCAGCGAGGCGAGGTCGGAGCCCGCGCCCGGTTCCGAATAGCCCTGGCACCACCATTCCTCGCCGCTCAATATGCCCGGCAGGAAGCGCTGCTTTTGCTCCTCCGATCCGTATTCGAGGATAACCGGGCCGATATGCCGGAGGCCGTGGTGGTATTGCGGCGGGCAGTCGCATTCCGCCATCACCTCGTCGAAAATGTGGCGCTGCTTCAGGTCCCAACCCGTGCCGCCATACTGCTTCGGCCAGCCCGGTGCGCCCCAGCCATGCTCGAACAGGATCCGCTGCCAAGGATACCAGACCTTGCGCGACAGCTTGCGATAGGTCGCGACCACCGCGCGGATCTCCGGCGGACAACGCGTCTCGGCGAAGGCACGTACATCCGTGCGGAAGGCTTCGTAGTCGATAGCGGCGGACATGCTCAGCGGCCCTTGAAGTCGGGCTTGCGCTTCTCGAGTTGTGCGGTGCGCGCCTCTTTCGCATCCTCAGTCTTCGACAGGTCGTAGGTGAAATTCTGCTCGAAGCGGTAGGCATCCTTGGGTGACATCAACTCAACGAAATTGCAGCTGTTCTTGGCATACTTGATGCCGAGCGGGCTCTTCTCCGCGATCCGGGCCGCCATCCGCATCGCCGCCGGCAGCAGCTCATCCGGCGCCCAGACGGAGTCAATGACGCCGAGGCGATGGAGCTCGGCCGCCGGCAGGCGATCGCCGGTGAACATCAGCCGCCGGGTGAAAGACTTGCCGAGGAGCTGGTTCAGCATCGCCGCGCCGCCGGCGAGCCCGACATCGATCTCCGGCATGCCGAAGACCGCCGTCTCACTCGCCAACATGATGTCGCAGGCCGCCATCAACCCGAATCCGGCGCCGAGCGCCGCGCCATTTACCGCCGCGATCACCGGCTTGGTGCATTCCTTGATGGAGTTGCCGGTCTCACGCGTTCCCCGGTTGTGGTGCCAGTACTGGCCCGCCACCGAGGCATCCGGCCGCTGCCGGAGATCGGCGCCGGCCGAAAAGATCTTGCCCTGGCCGGTCAGCACCAGCGCGCGGATGTCGTCGCGGTCGGTCGCTGCATCGAAGATCTCGATGAGGCGGTCGCGCAACTCCGCATTCACCGCGTTGACCGGCGGGCGGTTCAGCGTGACCACGGCGACGTAATCCGACACTTCGAACTTCACAACCTCGGTGGACATTCCGGTTTTTCCTTTCGGTTTGCTTGGGTCAGCCGGCCTGGATGCCGGCGCGGCGAATAACTTCGCCCCATTTCGCAGATTCGCTCCGCAGCAGCGCGCCCAGTTCCTCCGGCGTGCTGCCCTGCGGCGGGCTCGACCCGGCGGCGCGCATCCGCTCGTCGAGCGCGGGGTCAGAGAGGACGCGCAGCAGCGCCTCGTTCAGCCGCGCAATGATCGGCTGGGGCGTACCTGCACGCACGCATACATAGTTGACGACCGTGACCTCGAAGCCCGGGATCGTCTCAGCGATGGTAGGCAGGTCGGGCAGTTCCGGCATGCGCTCGGCGGTGGTAACGGCGATGGCGCGCAGCGCGCCGGCTTGCAGAAGGGGCAGCATTGGCCCGTAAGAATCGATTGATATCGTCACCCGCCCGGCCGCCGTCTCTTGCAGGGCGGGCCCGGTGCCGCGGAAGGGAACGTGCGACATGCGGATCCCGGCCTCGATACAGAGCAGCTCGCCCGCCAGGTGGCTGCCGGCGCCGACGCCGGAGCTGGCATAAGTCAGCTCGCCCGGATGCGCGCGGGCAAGGGCGATCACCTCGGCCACGCTGCGGGCCGGTACGTCGCGATGCACCGCCATGACATAGGCGCCCTTGGTCAGCACGCTGACCGGGGCGAAGTCTCGCGCCGCGTCATAGGGGAGCGAGGCCATCAGATGCGGGTTGGTGATGAGTGGTCCCGGCGTGCCGTAGAGCAGCGTGTAGCCATCCGCTGGCGCCTGCGCGACCGCAGCGGTGCCGATGGTGCCGCCCGCCCCGCCCCGGTTCTCGACGACGATTGGCTGGCCCAGCATGGCGCCCAGCGGCCCGGCGACAAAGCGCGCGGTGATGTCGGCGCCGCCGCCTGGCGTAAAGGGTACGATCATGCGGATTGGCCGGCTGGGCCAGGTCTGCGCCCTAGCATCCCTGCTGGCGGCGCCGAGGCTGAGCAGTCCACCCAGCGCGGCCCGGCGCGAGAGCCCTGTCGAGGCAAGCCCATGGCGGAGCCAGCCTGTCGTCATCTCGAGCGTTCCTTCCATCCCGCGGCCCGACCGACCGATCGGTTGGGTGCCGCTCGGACCCTAGACTGCACTGTCGGGCCCCGCAAGCGCGGCCTCCCGGGGTCTTGTCCCGCCACGCCGCGCGCCGTAGCGTCCGGAATAATGATGCCCGACCGGTCGGTCGGTAGGAGGAGGACGCCCGATGTTGCGCTGCCCGCGTTGGCTGCTGCTCGGCTTGGCCATGCTGGCCGCCGCCCCGTCCGGAGCGATGGCCCAGAACCTGACCATGGGCCTAGGCTCGCCGGTCTCCTCCCTCGACCCGCACTACCACCTGCTCCGCTCGAATGGTGAGGTCGGGCAGATGCTGTTCGATACGCTGCTGACGACGGATGCCACAGCGCGGCTGCATCCCGGCCTCGCCGAAAGCTGGCGCCCGGTCGGCACGGAGGCCTGGGAGTTCACCCTACGGGAGGGCGTGCGCTTCCATGACGGGACGCCCCTCCTGGCCGAGGACATCGCCTTTACCTTCGAGCGCATCCTGCAGGTGCGTGGCCCCGGTGCTTCTTACACCACGCACATCCGACCGGTCAGTCGGGTCGAGATCGTCAATGAACGCCAGCTGCGCCTGCATACCAATGGGCCTGCGCCACTGCTGCCCACCTATCTCTCACAGGTATTGATCCTAAGCCGCCGGCTGCACGCCGACGCGACGACAGCGGATTTCAATAGCTGCAAGGTCGCTATCGGCACCGGGCCCTTTCGCCTCGCATCCTATGCTGCAGGCGACCGCATTTCGCTGATCCGTAACGAACAGTATTGGGGCGAGCGTCCGCATTGGGCGAATGTCACCTACCGAATGATCACCAACGATGCGGCACGCACCGCCGCGTTGCTCGCCGGCGATATTGACTTCATCGATCAAGTCCCGACCACCGATCTCGACCGCTTTCGTGCGGATCCTCGCTTCCGGCTTGCCGAGACCACCAGCCTGCGGGTGATGTATGTCACCCTTGATGGCACGCGGCCTCCGCCGGTGCCGCTGCTGTCAGCGGCGAATGGCAGGTCGCTAGACGCCAATCCCCTAGCCGATCTCCGCGTGCGGCAAGCGCTGGCCATGGCGATTGATCGGCGGATACTGGTGGATCGGGTGATGCAGGGTGCAGCGCTTGCCACGACACAATTTATGCCGCCCGGTGCCTATAGCGCCTTGCCGGATCGGCCTGTTCCAGCCGCCGATCCTGAAGGCGCGCGCAGTCTATTGGCCCAGGCCGGCTATCCGCAGGGTTTCGGGCTCACCCTCATCGGCTCGAACGACCGCTACATGAATGACGCGCGGATCGTGCAGGCGCTCGGCCAAATGTGGAGCCGCATCGGCGTTCGCATTACGGTTGAGGCCCAGCCCTATGCCGTTTTCATCAACCGGGCGACCCGACGTGAGGCGCCGGCAGCTTTACTTACCTGGGGCAACTCCACAGGCGAGGTCTCGGTTTTGCTAAATTCGGTGCTCCGCACCCCTGACCGTGAGGCTGGTCACGGTGCTGCCAACCGCCTGCTTTACTCCAATCCGGCAATGGACGGGCTGGTGGCGGCAGCCGAGGTGGAAATGGACGAGGCACGGCGCGAGGATTTGCTGCGCCGCGCCAGTCTGGCGGCACTGGACGACGCCATGCTTGTGCCCCTTTACCTACAAAATGCACTCTGGGCGATGCGGGCCGATCTCACTTATGATGCCCGGATGGACGAGCGCAACGACCCAGCTGCGGTGCGGCCAGCGGTACGATAAGTTAAGGTTGCTAAAGGAGAGGGCAGCCGTAAGCTTGAAGCATGCTCCCGCAGGCAGCTGCTCTTGGAGTGTGAAACTAAGCTCGACCTTGGCTAATCTTGAGGCTGAGGAGCCTGAGCTTGGCAAAGCGTGCAATGTCTCCACTACAGAACGGCGCTGATTACGGGGTAAGTTTGGACGGGCATGGCCGCGCCACCTTGGAAGCTCAAGACTTTCCAAGGTGGCGCAGCCAAAAAGTGGTTTAGAGTCAGACCGGTTTTTCAGACAGTCCGGTCACAGACCCTTAGCTGGACTTTGGCCATTTCCTTGGGCTG
>NZ_JAUFPN010000293.1 GCF_030409335.1 Paeniroseomonas aquatica | reverse complement strand
GCCACCGCCGCCGGCGAGGCCGGTGCCGATCTCGCCGCAGTCATGCACCAGACCCGCCACCGCTCCCCCAAGGTACCACTCGGTTACCTCTGCCCGGCTAAGCTCTGGCGCAACAATGCCTCGCAGAGGAGCTGGAAGCCGCCCAGGACAGGATCAGCAAACCTAGACATACAAAGACGATGCTTCAAACATCGGGGACGGGTTAGGCACGGTTTGGTAAGTGCGCATAACTCGTGTTAACGGTTCGGGCCGTTGTCGCTTTTGCAACTGGACACTTTGCTATGAAACGACTAGGTATCGTTTCTGGCTCCCACAATCGACAGCGGTAGACATAGCATTCCGGTTCTAGACGGTCCCTTTATGCGTGGCGATTACGCGGACTTTGACCTTGTCCGAGTCGACGCGTCGACGCCTAACCCGACTCTCGATATCTCCTGATCCAAGCGTGCACTTTGGAAGCGATACTGTGCACTTTGGAAGTTAGGGAGTCAGTGTCGCTATAATAAAATCAATGACCTACGGTCTTATCCCGTGCACTTTGGAAGCCTACTACTAGTAAAAGAATCAATTATTTTTTCTAGTAGCTTCTGCTCCCAAAGTGCACAGCGCGTCAGTTGACAGAACACGGTATGTTCAAGGTATGGGACAAGTGCACGATATCCTGGGGTTGAAGGGGCGGCAGGCTGCCCTACAACTTGATTTTGACCGCCAAGTCGTCGAGGCCGCAGCCGCATATATGGCTGATGAGGACGGGAGCATCGGCTTCCTGTACTCCGGATGGTGCCAAGCCGCTCTACCTCATCGCAGACTGCCGAACCACAAGGGCTGGCAGGTGGAGGGCGGCCCCTACTGCCTCATCGTTGAACCTGGTATGCGGCGAGGTGCCGCAGGCGAACCCGAGCATGTCGGTGTGCCTTTTGGAAGCAGAGCCCGGCTCATTCTAATTTACCTGCAATCAGAGGCTCTACGCACGGGGAGCCGAGATGTAGTGCTCGGGAAGAGCCTGCGGCAGTGGCTCGGCCGAATGGGCATTCCTATCGGCGGCAAGAACTTGAGCATTGTGCGTGACCAAACTGAGCGCATTAGTCGCTGCCGGCTCACTTTCGAAGTAAAGCAGGGTAACAGGCTGGGTCTGGCTAATCAAAATATTATGGATTCAGCGATTTTTCTTGAGCCCGAGGAAGAAGAAGCGCGCGGTACGCTTTTCGCACAAACTGCAAAGCTTTCTGAACAATTCTTTGAAGGCCTTCGGCGTCATCCTGTACCAATTCAGGAAGCCGCTATTGGCGCCATCTCTAACAACTCGATGGCGATCGACATCTATGTCTGGCTCGCATACCGGCTTCACTCGCTCTCTAAGCCTACACCACTATCATGGCGTGCCCTCAAAACGCAGTTCGGCGCCGGTTTCGCAGCGATGAATAACTTCAAAACCAAATTCGTACCGAACCTAAAGTTGGCCATGGCTGTCTATCCAGAGGCGCGAGTGGAAGAGGACGACGAAGGACGTGGCCTAGTGCTCTTCCCCTCACGTCCTCCAGTAGCCGAGAAACTCATCGCTTCTCGGTAGGCTGGAAGGAACGCTTCCAAAGATCACATCCCACTCCTTGGCCGCCAAATTGAATGCCACCGCTTCCAAAGATCACACTTCGGCTTTCCTTCCAGATTGGTGCCTCTCGCTGCCTTAAGTGATCTTTGGAAGCTTGCATCGGATCTCAAGCCACCTCTTCATCGATAACCGGGTGACCTGCCGCCAAACGCAAGCGTCCCTCTATGACCAACATATCCGCCTGCACTTGCTGCAATCGCTCGAACAACTTCGTCCGCTCTGCGATCAGCGCATCGTATTGCCGTTGGATCGCCTCACGATCGATGCGGTCGGAAGTGGCCTCAACCTCATCCGCAATACATGGAGTTGCGGAAATCCGGTGAGCCCGAAGCTCTTGCCGGAGGGCTACGACGTCCTGCCGCCGAAGTTGCGGTCGGATAAGGTCACGGTCCCGGGCGAGAGCAATGCCGTCTGGCCCGAGACATGCCAAGTCGTACAGTGTTGTGTAGCCGGGGAGCTGCTCGAACGGCATCCGCAGTTGCTCGGCGAGTTCAGCAGCGCGGCGGAACTTTGTCGCTAAAGCGGCCGAAAACTCGAACAAGCGATCAGAGCCAGTGAGCACATGGCGGTACTCCTCGTCAGTCAATGCTCTCGATAATCCAAGCAGTGTCTGGCCGATGAGCAGGGCTGCCTGCTTGGCCTTTCCCCACTGATCAGCGATACGGCTGCGAGCAGTCAAAATGATATCAGTCTTTTCAGAGGCGAGACCGACTCCTTTAAAGACCTCCATGACTATTTGCCGTCCTGTGTCGTGCACTTGAAGCACAGAGGCAGCCTGCTCACTTCTCTGATCATCAACGGAGATCTCTCCGACGCCGGAAATGTCGAGCTTCGGACGACTACGAAGTCTCGTCACAGTCCAATCTCCCGGCTCGCATAGCGCCAAAGATCAGCCATAACGTCGGCCCCCTTGCCTTTTGCATAATCGACAACAGCCAATCCCGACGACGACGGAGTAGCAATATCTTCGAGTACGGGAATCTCTATTGGCGCCAGATTACCATGCCTTAAAAGTGTGCTGCGAGCGCTAGCAAAGCTTTTGGTCCTCCGGTTAGCCTTGTTTAGAATGAAAGCGGATCGGCTACCGACCCTCTTGAGGCTGACGCCCCAGGGCAAAATGCTTTCGAGGTCATCATACGCTGGACTAGTGGGCACCAAAATCAGTGCCGCTTCTTTACACAAAGACAACATGTCTGCCATGTCGTGCTCAACTCCCGGTGGAGTATCGATGACTGCCAATTGATATTCTTTGACCTGCTGCGCGATTAAGGGCCACTGGTCCAATCGCCCAGCAATGACCTCTGTTGGGACGATCTCGGGCAATTTCTGACGGGCGATAACGCGCCGCTTCGACCATTTACTGAACGTTTGCTGGGCATCAAAATCAATACCAATAGCCCGGACGCCGGCTTGCCCCGCGAGCACGAGCAAATTTTTGGCGAGTGTGCTTCGGCCACAGCCACCTTTTGAGCCCCCAAGAATTAGAATTCGAATTGATGTGGGCGAGCTTTTGCTTCCCCCCTCTTCGTTCTCCATACTGTGCCCCCCCCTATGGGGCAGCACTATGATGCCATGAGAGTAGGCTACGGAACTATGGCCGATTGCATTTCCTCAGGGAAAATAGGTCAATAACCCTGTCTTTAATTATCGGCTTCTACGTTTTGTGAGGCCGGTGATCAGGTTTGCCATTTTCAAGCCTCTCACCGACCATAACCCGCTCTGGACGTGATCGGGCGCAAGGGCGAACGCGGTGATGACTTGCCACGGCGGAAGCATCATCGCACTGCCGCTCCTGGCCGGGCTGGCGGGCGCAGCGACGACATTTGTCGTATTCGTCTGCTCTGCCGCAGCGCCGAAGGCCACGGTATCGGCCGCAGCTCCACCCGGGCTGCCTGCTAAGCGGTTCCCGAAGCCGCCACGCCCGGTAGCCGGGATCGTATCCGACCAGCGGTCAAACGAGGACAGCCGCGAGGGCACTGGCGAGGCAGCCAAGGTCATGGACCTGCTCGGCATCCTACCCGGTATGACGGTAGCCGATATAGGCGCTGGTACCGGCAATTATATTGCTCGCCTGTCTCACCGCGTTGGCCCCGGAGGCCGGGTAGTTGCGCAGGACGTGAAGCTGAGCCCCCTCATCCGGCTCGGGCACCGAGTCTCGCGCGAACGGCTGGGCAATGTGTCGCTTGCCGTCGTCGAGCCTCATGATCCGCGTTTGCCAAAGCGCTCGGTCGACCTGGCCTTGTTTGTCTACATGTACCATGGAATAGCGCTGGCCTTCGGCCTGCTCGTCAACCTAATCCGGCAATGCGATTTGGCGGGCAGGTGGCGATCCTGGACGTGGATGGTCCTGGCCTGGCGCATGGTACATCCCGCGCATTGCTGTCCTGTGAGCTCGCAGCAGTAGGCTACCGGGACGTGGCGTGGCATTGGATCGAGGGGCGGTCAGTCTACCTTGCCGTGATCGAACCCCCAGCGGAGTCCCCGAGCCCGAACGCATTGTCCCTTGTGGCGCCCGATAGGGGGCGCCGCCGGGCATGGGCGCAGCAATGGCTGTGCGCCCGCATCGCCGTCAGGCTTCCCGCTCAACCGGCGTTTTGGAAAGGTGGCCGTCGCAGGTCATACCTGCGGCTCCACCCGTGACACGATCTTCAACCGTCCCGTAGGATCGGCACGGTATGGACCCGAGGGGCAGCATGGGCATCGAGTTTCACCGGATATGGCGGGAGCAGATTGCGGCCGTCCCTGATCTGCGGCGCAAGTTCGGCGAGAGCGTCGTCTTCGACTACATCGTCGGCGAAAAGCTGATGCTGTTTGCCGAGACGGCAGAGCGGCAGCCGGCGTTCACCCGGGAGTTGCCCAGCTTCGTGGCCGCACTCCGGGGCCTGTTCGGGCCAGCGGTGCTGCGGCGCGAACTTGCCCGGCTGGCGCGGCAAATGGACCTCGATGAGGCTGAGCTCGATCTCGTCGTGCATGAAGCAGGCGAGGATTGGCTCATCGAGGCGCCGGAGACCGCCGCGGCGCGCCGGGCCCGCTTCATCCATCTGCAATCCCTGCTGACAGCCAGTCATCTCGGCACGGCCTGACCGGCGCGGTTCGGCCAAGCCTCTGGTGAGAACTTCGAGCCCCACAGGAACCAAGTACCTTAAGCACGACAGACGGGCATCACGCGACCGAGGTGACAAGATACCCGACCGGTGTCGCGGTTACGGCCAGCCATTCGCGCAGCTTCGGCCGCCGCCGCCGTCCCGCGATGGCGACCGCCCTGGGCTGGCCGACCAGCACCACCAAGCATTTGCCACAGGTGATGCCGGTGTAGAGCAGGTTCCGTCGCAGCATGGTGCAGACGTTGCTGGGTCATGCCCAGCTCGCCACCACGGCGATCTACGTCTATGCCGTCGGCGAGGAGGAGCAGAGCATCGCCGCGCGGGTGTGGTGATCCTGCGTTGCCTTGCCACCACCATGGTGCTGGCTATCCCTGGGGCAGCCCAGCCTATGACCACGGCACCTGCTTCCCAAGACAAGCGCCTGGTGCCATTATGAACCCAGCTTAGTCCAGTCTGGAGATGGCATGCAGACGGTCAACATTCACGCCGCCAAGACCCAGCTCTCCCGCTTGGTCGACGAGGCTGCGGCAGGGCAGGAGATCATCATCGCCCGCGCCGGCAAGCCGGTGGCCCGGCTGATGCCGTTGGCGTCGCCACCGCCGCGCCCGCCGCAGCGTGCCCTCGGCATCCTGGCCGGCCAGCTGCAGGTGCCCGCCGATTTCGACGCACCCCTATCGGACGACGACCTCGCCGGCTTCGAGGGGCGCTGATGCGCCTGCTGCTCGACACCCACATCCTACTTTGGGCGCTCGACAAGCCGGCCCGGTTGGATGGCGGAACCCGGGCCCTGCTCGAGGATCCGGCGAACGAGGTGCTGTTTAGCGCCGCCAGCATCTGGGAGATCGCCATCAAGGCGCGGCTTGGCCGCGCCGATTTCCCGGTGCGCCCGGACCAGATCGCTCAGGCGGCCCGCGGCACCGGCTTCACCGAGTTGCCGGTCCGGGCCGAGGCCGCGGCGCGTGTCGCCGACCTGCCGCTGCATCACCGCGATCCCTTCGACCGGCTGCTGGTGGCGCAGGCGATGCTCGAGCCGATGCGGCTCTACACCGCCGATCCGCTCCTGCCGCCCTATTCCGAACTGGTCACGCTGCTCGGCTGAGAGCCGACTGCTCCGTGCTTTGGCCTTGTTGGGGGCGCGACATCCGCATGCGTGCGCCGGTCCGGGTTTTGCCGCTGCGCCTCGGCTTCTCGTGTGGCGGCAGCTTCCGCCTGGCGCATGTCCTGCAGTCGTCGCCCAGGGGCGGTTGCGATACGTTCGGCCGCAAAGCGGCAGGTGTCCTCGCTTCATTCAGTACGAAGGGCTCTGTTGCACAGATGAGATGGCGGTCAGGGTTCCCCTTCTTCCGGACAGCTTTATCCTACGGCTTCAGTGACGGGTATTCCGAGCGCGGTGAAGCCGTTCAGGACGGCCACACGAACTTGAAACTCGGCGACCTGACGGTCGAAGTCCCTCGCAGTCAGACGTTGGCCCAAAAGTTTGACGCAGTGCATTTTGGTCTCAGCGCGGCTTCGGCGGTGATAGCCGCTCCATCGTCGCCAGATGGTCCGACCGAAGCGCCGCGATGCACGGAGGGCTTCATTCCGTGCAATCGCCCCGGCGCCATCGGTCTTCCAGGGTTTGCCATTCTTTCGGGGCGGTATGATCGCGGCTGCGCCGCGGGCGGCGATGGCGTCGTGGCACTTGCGGGTGTCGAAGGCGCCGTCAGCGGTGACACTTGCGATCTCCTGGTCCGGCAGGATCTGATCGAGAAGCTCAGGCAACACCGGTGCGTCCCCCACATCGCTGGTGGTAAACTGCGCCGCGCGGATTTCCAGCGTTTGCTCGTCAATCCCGATAAGTATCTTTCGCAAGACCCGGCGTTTGGCGCCGCCGTGTTTGCGCGCGATCCACTCCCCTTCGTTCTCGCCCTTGATGCCGGTTCTGTTGATCAGCAGGTGCAGCGGACCCTGCGAACCGCGATAGGGAATGTTGACCTTCAGGGTCTTCTGCCGCCGGCTCAGGGTGCTGAAGTTTGGCACATTCCAATCGAGGCCGATCAGCCGCAGGAGGCTCTCTACGAAGCCGGTCGTCTGGCGCAGCGCCATGCCAGAACAGCACCTTCATGGTCAGGCAAGTCTGGACGGCAGCATCGCTGTAGACAGGTTGTCGGCCCCGTTTACCGGTCGGCGCGGCTTCCCAGGTCATCTCCCGGTCGAACCAGATCGTCAGCAAGCCGCGTCGCTTGAGCCCTTCGTTGTAGGCGGCCCAGTTCCTGGTCTTGTAGATCAGTGGTGTCGGTCTGCTCATGCCGTCCAGCTACCACGCTGGATCACCAGATGAATCCCCTCAGGCGATATGTGCAACAAAGCCACCTGGCCGACGACGAGCCAGTCAAAGAGCATGCGAATGGCGGCCAGTTGCTGCTTGACGCTCGGCGCCGACAACGGCGCCGGCGTCCGTATTGCCTCGCCTGAAATGCTCCCGGAGTGGGGGCTGTTGCCTCAGCTAAAATGTTCCCCTGCAGCAAGGCGCAGCGGGGGCGGGGATGAGGCGGGTGAGCATGGCGACGCGTGACGAACTGGTGGTGGTGACGGCGGCGCGCTATGCGGGTGCTGGCCACCGGGAGCGGGGCTTGATCCTGGATGAGTTCGCGGCGGTGACCGGCTTCCACCGTAAGCACGCGACGCGGCTGTTGCGAGCTGGGCTGTCGGGGCAGCCGAGCGGTCCACGACCGGGGCGGCGGGTCTATGACGAGGCGGTGCGTGAGGCACTGGTCATGCAGTGGGAAGCCTCCGACCAGGTATGCGGCAAGCGGCTGCGGCCGTTGGTGCTGATGGAAGCAATGGAGCGGCACGGTCACCTCGAGCTTTCGTCCGAGGTCCGCACCGGCCTGCTGGCCATGAGCGCGGCGACAATGGACCGGGCGCTGCGTCAGGTTCGGGATCAGGTGGGTGGCCGGACACGCCGCCGCACGACGCCGTCGACGGCGGTCCGGCGTAGTCTGCCGGTACGGACCTTCGCGGATTGGGGCGATCCACCGCCCGGGTTCGTCGAGGCGGACCTGGTGGCACACAGCGGTCCGACGGCGCAGGGCAGCTTCGTGCAGACGCTGGTGCTGACTAACATTGCCTCGGGTTGGACGGAGTGCGCCCCGCTGCTGGTGCGCGAACAGCGGCTGCTGACCGAGGTGCTGACAAAAGTACGCAAGTTGCTGCCATTTGCACTGCTAGGGTTCGACACGGACAACGACAGCGTTTTCATGAACGAGACTATACGGGACTACTGCCAGGCGGCGGGTGTGGTGTTCACGCGCTGCCGACCGTATCGCAAGAACGACTAGGCCTGGGTGGAGCAGAAGAACGGCGCGGTGGTGCGGCGGATCGTAGGCTATCGTCGGTTCGAGGGTTTGGTCGTGGTCGAGTAGCTCGGCCATTTGGCTCCGCCCTC
>NZ_JAUFPN010000292.1 GCF_030409335.1 Paeniroseomonas aquatica | reverse complement strand
GGCGCCAAGTGTCGCCTATGTTACCGACTGGTGAGTAAGGTAAGAGGTGCCATTCGCCTCGGGCTCTGGCAGGCGGCCGCCGCGGAGGTTGACCTGCAGCGCGGCGAGCATCAGCCCGGGCAGGGGCAGCGTCCGGTCGCGCTCCTCGCGCAGGCGCACAAACTCCTCCTCGCCGACGCCGTCGCGGAGGTGGACGTTGCGTGCCCGCTGCTCGGCCACGGTCGCCTCCCAACGTGCCGCGCGCCTGCCCGGGCGGTAGTCGTGGCCGGTGAAGAGGCGCGTCTGCGGCTCCAGCGCAAGAATTCGTTGGATGCTGCGGTACAGCGCCCGCGCGTCACCACCGGGAAAATCGGCCCGCGCCGTGCCGGCATCCGGCATGAACAGGGTATCGTGGATGAAGGCGGCGTCCCCGACGAGGTAGGTGACGGAGGCCGCCGTGTGGCCTGGGGAGAAGATCACCTCGACCTCCAGCCCGCCGACCCGGAAGCGGTCACCCTCGGCGAACAGACGGTCCCAGTAGCGGCGGCCCTCTGCTTGCCGCTCCGGCAGGTGGTAGATGTCCGCCCAGATTCCCTGCACCGCGGCGACGCGTTCGCCGATGCCGGTCGGTGCGCCCAGGCGGTCGCCCAGATAGGCCACAGCGGACAGGTGGTCGGCGTGCGGGTGGGTATCGAGCACCCACTCCACGGTCAGGCCCCGCGCCCGGACGTGGTCGGCCATCTGGTCCGCAAGGCGGGTGTCGGTGGCGCCGGAATCGCGGTCGAACCCGAGCACCGGATCGATGATGGCACACCGCGCCGTCTCGGGGTCCGCCACGATATAGGCAACGCTCCCGGTGCCCTCGTCGTAAAAGCCATCCACGACCGGTCTGCGTGACGTCATCGCCTCTCCTCCGTCGCTTGCTAGGCCGGCGCGGCGATCGAGAGGACGGCAAGCATCGCCGCGCCGAGCGCGATGCGGTACCAGGCGAAGGGCGCGAAGCCGTGCCGCCCGACGAAGGCGACGAGCCACCGCACGACCACGAGCGCCGTGGCGAACGATGCGGCGAAGCCGACGGCGATCAGCGCGCTCCCTTCGCCATCCAGCGCCGCGCGGTTCTTGTAAAGGTCGAAGGCCGTGGCCCCGAGCATGGTCGGGATCGCCAGGAAAAAGGAGAACTCGGCGGCCGCCGGGCGATCCACCCGCAGCAGCAGCGCACCAAGGATCGTAGCGCCAGAGCGCGACACGCCGGGGACCATCGCCAGCACCTGGAACGCGCCGATCGCCAGGGCCGTCCGGAGCCCGACCGCCTCCGCCTCGTACACCCGAGGCTGCGGCCGCACCCGCTCCACCACCAGGATGGCGACACCACCCACAATGAGCGCCGCAGCGACGATCCAAGGCGAGAAAAGCACGCCCTTGATGGTCCCGTGCGCCAAGGCGCCGACCACGGCGGCCGGTAGGAAGGCCAGCGCCACCGCAGCCGCGAACCGCCGCGCTGCCGGGTCGCGTGGCAGGCCGGCAGCGGCGCCGAGCAGGCGTGCCCGGTAGACCCAGCACACTGCGAGGATGGCACCGAGTTGGATGGCGATCTCGAAGACCCGGCCGGGTGGCCCGCGGAAGCCCAACAGGTCCACCAGCAAGATCAGGTGGCCCGTCGAGGAGACCGGCAGGAACTCGGTCACCCCTTCGACGATACCCAGCAGCGCGGCAAGCGCCCAGTCGGTCCCAACAGGCATGGCGTCCGGTCAGCCCTGGGCCGGGAGCGCTGGCCAACCGTCGCTAGCCGGCGCCGGTGGTGCCGACGGCGGTGGGGCCACCGTCTTGCCCCCACCCAGCAAGCGGAGCCCGTTCAGCACGACGAGCAGCGACGCCCCGACATCGGCCGAGATCGCCCCCCAGAGGGAGGCGAGGCCCGCCACCGTCATCACGCCCTTCGCAGTGTCGAAGAACAGCCGCGCCTCGCCGCCGCCGAGCGGCCCGACGGCACCTCTCAGAGCGCGGACCTCGTTCGGGCAATCAAGGCTTGCGACCCGGAAGCACAGGGGCGCACCCGCCCGGCCGGCTCCGGCGGCGCTGCGTTGATCACCGTCCATTAGTTTCCTCCTCCTCGACCTCGGCTGCACTCATAGGGTCCCCACTGCTTGACTCCGCGACATGGCCCACCATGTCGCGGATCACGCAGCGGACCCGGTCGTCAGACGCCACGTAAAAAACCTGCTTGCCGCGCTTGCGGGCGGTCAGAAACCGTGCCGCCTTCAGCACCCGCAGGTGATGACTGACGAGGGCGTTAGAGAGCCTGACCCGCTCGGCGACATCGCCGACGCATAGCGGATTGCCGAGGCAAGCCAAGGCGATGCGCAGCCGGTTCGGCTCACCCAGCATGCGAAACACCTCAGCAAGTTCCTGCGCCTGCTCATCGGTGAGTAAGGGCTCGTCCATTCAACCCTCAAATGATCAAATAAATATTTGCATAAAGGGATGTCGGGAACTACGTCAAGGCTGTCTCCCGTCCGCGATCCCTGCCGTTTCCTGTCGCCGCTCCCTAAGAAACCCGTCCAAGAGCAGCAAGGCGACACCGACGCAGATAGCCGCATCAGCGAGGTTGAAGCTCGGCCAGTGCCAGCCGGCGTAATGGAAATCGAGGAAATCGGTCACGCCGCCGTGCCGCAGCCGGTCTACCACGTTACTGATCGCGCCGCCGGCGATGAGGCCGAGCGCGACCCCGACCCAAGCCCGCTCCGCACGAACCATCCACACGCACAGCATGGCGATAACCGCGAGGGCAACGGCCACGAGCGCCCACCGGCCTGCCTCGCCGTTGCCGGCGAAGAGGCCAAAGCTAACACCTGTGTTGCGATGGAACATTAGGTTGAAAAATGGGGCGACCGGGATCGTCTGGGGCGGCTGCATTACCACCTCAGCGATCCACCACTTGGTGCCCTGGTCGAGCGTGAAGGCAGCGATAAGGGCCAGGAGGCCTGCGCGAAATGGGTGGTGAGGACTGCGGAACACGCGGTTCTCCGGGCGTTAGCTACACAAGAAAACGTTCAAACGCCTGTTTTAGCTTTTTTGCAAGAGGTTTTGGCATACCACTACCCACAGTGCGGCCCAGCACCGCCGCGGTAGGAGAGTGTCACCGCGACGTCAGGAGGCTCCGCAACTTCTCCAACGCCACCGCATGGCTTTCCTGATGGTCGATCGTGCCCGCGAAGCGGCCCGCCAGGTCGAGAAGGAAGACGCTGGCCGAGTGGTCCATCGTGTAGCCACCATCCTTGAGCGGCACACGGCGGTAGTAGACCCGAAAGGCCCGCGCCGCGGCCGCGACATGCGCTTCGGTGCCCGAAAGACCGACGATCCGCCGGTCGTAGGCCTCGAGGTAGCCAGCCAGTGTCTCAGGCGTGTCGCGCTCCCAGTCGACACTGACGAACAGCCAGTGCAGCCGGTCTGCCTCGGGACCAAGCGCTTCGATGAGTGCGGTCATGTCACCGAGTGTTGTCGGGCAGACGTCGGGGCACTGGGTGAAGCCGAAGAACACTGTCATCGGCCGGCCGCGGAAATCGGCCTCGGTGACAGCGCGACCGCGGTGATCGGTTAGGCGAAAGGGACCGCCGATCGGCAGGCTCGCCGGCCCAGTTGCGACCGGCCGATCAGCGAGTGGACCGTCGGTGACAAACCAGCCTACTGAAATCGCCAGCACGAGGAAGCCGAGCACGGCCACCAAACCCCAGGCGGCACGGCGGATCCAGCGAAGCATCGTCAGTGCCCTGCATGGGCCGGCTGCCGGGTGCCGGCCGCCTCAACCGAAAGCTCGACGTGGACTTGACCTGCGCGCTCGAAGTGCAGCGTCAGCGACACGCGCTCGCCGCGCGCCAGGGCCCGCGTCGGGCCCACCAGCATCAAGTGCGTCCCGCCCGGGCCGAGCGTCACCGTCTCCCCCGGTGGTACAGAAACGCCGTCGGGGAGTGGGCGCATGCGCATTACCCCCTCCTCCCTCCGCTGCTCATGGATCTCAACGGCGCGCGCCGCCGGCGTCTCCGCGCTGATTAAGCGGTCAGGGTTGGAGCCACTGTTGCGCAACGTTAAATAGCCGACCGCCGTGGGCGCGGTTGCGCCGACCGCGCGGGTCCAGGCCAGGGAAACGGCGATGTCATCAGACTGAGCATGGGCCGCCGCCGCCAGCGCCAGGGCCCCGGCCAGAAGGCCGGGCAAGAGGGTTCGCATGATAGAGTTCTTCGTCCTTTCCGGTCGGTCCTGCTGCGCAAGACCCTGCGCCCGCGCCGCCCTCACCCGATGCTCGCTAGCCAGGGAAAGGTGCGCAGTATCCAGCCAGCCACCGTAGTCAGCTCGCCCATGGCGATGGCAACGCCGGCCGCCACCATCACCGCCCCGCTTACCAAGCGCAGTATATGGCCGAGCCGTCCCAGCCGCCGGCCACGTGCCAACAGAGCCGGCAGGTAGAACGCGGCCAGCAGGAAGGGCACGCCAAGGCCTGCCGCATAGGCGGCCAGGAGAGGAATGCCGCTTGCCGGGGCCATTGCACCGGCCGCTAGCACGGCCGCGAGTACCGGGCCGATGCAGGGCGTCCAACCAAAGCCAAACGCGGCTCCAATCAGCACGGCCGAAACCGGATTGCCACCGGCACCGGGCGCGGCAAAACGCAACTCGCGCGCTAACGGGGCCAGCCGCAGCACGCCCATCTGCACCAAGCCGAGGCACACGATCAGTACCCCGCCGGCGATGGACAGCTCATAGCTCCACCGCCGCAGCCAGCCGCCCAGCAACGTTGCCCCTGCGCCAAGTGCGACAAAGACGGCCGAGAAGCCAAGCACGAAGAACAACGCCATCCGCATCGTACGCCAAGGTCGCGCTTGTGCTTGCGCGAGGTCCGCGCCGGCCACCCAGGCCACATAGCCCGGCACCAGCGGCAGCACGCAGGGCGAAAGGAACGACACCAGCCCGCCGCCGAAGGCTAGAGCAAAGCTGAGTGCCGAGAACTCAAGCATCATGAGGGGAAGGCGGCCTTACAATTTGAGAGCACACAATCATGAAGGCTGCACTTGGTGCGGCCCTCGGCATCCACCAGCGGGTCCTTGTTCTAGCGTGGCGTGACAGGCGCGTTCGGCTGAGCAGGCGCCGGGATGCCGGCTCGCTCCTCCAGCTGCCGAACACGATAATCCAGTGACGCCATTCGCTGCATCATTGGGCACGGGCAATCCATCATCATGCCGCCCTGGCCCTGCATCATCGGCATGTGCTGCATGCCAGGCATACTGCCTTGCGGCGCGCTGTCTTGGGCGAACGCACCGGCAGTGGCAAGCGCTCCAGCCAGCAGGATGGCGGGTAGTGCGATGATCTTATGCATGAAGTCTCCTTTGTCGTTGAAGCCAGTCAATGGAACGACCCTTCCTTATAGGAGGGTTGCGTGGCGAGTAGCGCGATGGCAGCTCACGCTTCCCGCCCGCTGGCCGGGTTTCGACTACAGCACCGCCTTGCAGCCTCGACAGTCATAGAACCATTGGCACGCATCAATCGGCATCGTCTCGATATGCTGGTGACTGCAGTGCGGGTGAGTGATGGTCGGGTTGAGACGGGCTGCATCAAGCCGAGACCTCGGCCAAGTCGTGCCGCGCATCGCGGATAATCGACCAAGCCGATTGCAGGAACAGTCCGGCGATTACCAGCGCCACCGCCAAATCAGGCCAGGCCGTGTCGCTCCACCAGACCAGTCCGGCCGCGACCACTACGGCCGCGTTGCCGATGGCGTCGTTGCGCGAGAACAGCCATACGGCGCGCACATTGGCATCGCCAGTGCGGTGCGGGATCAGCACCACCGCCGCCGCGACGTTCACCACCAAGGCAATCGCCCCGAAAATTCCCATTAGCTCGGGATCCGGCTGGTTGAGCACTAGCACTCGGTAGCCGGTCGAAGCGAGTACGCCGAGGCCAAGCAGGCCCAGGAACATGCCTTGGATCAGTGCCGAACGGGCGCGCCAAGCGAGCGTCCAGCCGATCGCCAAAAGGCCGAAGAAGGTAATCAGCCCGTCGCCGAGGAAATCGAGCGCGTCAGCTTTCAACGCTTGGCTGCCGGCAACGAAGCCGGCGACGATCTCCACCAGGCCATATCCAACATTGAGTAGCACCACGATCCACAGCGCCCGCTTGTAGCCGGGCGTAATGTGGCTGAGGTCCTTCGGCAGTTCGTCGTCATCGTCGCTACCCGCTTCCGGACGGACGGCGGGCCGGTCCAGTCGGTTGAGCTGGTAGCCCAGGCCCGTGACTGCGCGTTCCACCTCGGGCAGCCGCGCAGCGGGATCCGCCAGGCGAAGCGTCATGATCTGCGAGGCGATGGAGACCTTGACCTCCTCCACGCCGACAATGCCCCAGGCAGCCTTCTCGATTTTCGCGGCGCAGGACGGACAATCCATGCCGGTGACCCGGTAGCGCACCGTGTCGGGCGAGTCAGAGATCGCAGTCGTGTTCATCGTCGCCCTTTCATATCAGCATGGAATGATATGTTGCACCATATCAGTGGATTTCAATATGTCGAGCTGATAGTAGAGACGCGATGCTCCTAGCCTGGATTATGCGCGAAGGCTGACGGGCATGG
>NZ_JAUFPN010000291.1 GCF_030409335.1 Paeniroseomonas aquatica | reverse complement strand
GGCCGCCCCCGCCGCCGTGCCGGCCCGGATGCTCAGCGTCGCCCCGCCGATCGCCCCGCCCGCCGCCCCGGCCAGGCGCAGTGAGCCCGCCCGCCCGCCGCAGCACGCCCCGGCCGACAGCCCCTGGCAGCTGCCGCCGCTGTCGCTGCTCCAGGCGCCCCCGGCCAAGCGGGTCGGCCGCCCCTCGGAGGAGGCGCTGCAGGCCAATGCCCGGCTGCTGGAGCAGGTGCTGGACGACTACGGCGTCAGGGGCCGGATCGCCGCCATCAACCCCGGCCCGGTGGTCACGCTGTACGAGCTGGAGCCGGCGCCGGGGACCAAGTCGGCCCGGGTCATCGGCCTGGCCGACGACATCGCCCGCAACATGCACGTCACCGCGGTCCGCATCGCCACCGTCCCCGGCCGCAACGTCATCGGCATCGAGCTGCCGAACGCCAAACGGGAGACGGTCTATTTCAGCGAGTCGATGGCGGCCGAGGAATGGACCCACCACCCCGGCCGGCTGCCGCTGGCGCTCGGCAAGGACATCGGCGGCAACCCGGTGATCGCCGACCTCGCCCGGATGCCGCACCTGCTGATCGCCGGCACCACCGGCTCGGGCAAGTCGGTCGCCATCAACACCATGATCCTGAGCCTGCTCTGGCGCTTCAGCCCGGAGGAGTGCCGCTTCATCATGATCGACCCGAAGATGCTGGAATTGTCGGTCTACGACCGCATCCCGCACCTGCTGGCGCCGGTGGTGACCGAGCCGCCGAAGGCGATCGGCGCGCTGAAGTGGACGGTGCGGGAGATGGAGAAGCGCTACCGCGCCATGTCCCAGCTCGGCGTCCGCAATATCGGCGGCTACAACGACAAGGTGCAGGACGCCCGCCACCGCGGCGAGGTGCTGACCCGCCGGGTGCAGACCGGCTTCGACTCCGAGACCGGCAAGCCGGTCTTCGAGGACCAGCCGCTGGCGCTCTCGCCGCTGCCGATGATCGTCGTGGTCATCGACGAGATGGCCGACCTGATGATCGTCGCCGGCAAGGAGATCGAGGCGGCGGTGCAGCGCCTGGCGCAGATGGCGCGTGCCGCCGGCATCCACGTCATCATGGCGACGCAGCGCCCCTCGGTGGATGTCATCACCGGCACCATCAAGGCCAACTTCCCGACCCGCATCAGCTTCCAGGTGACCAGCAAGATCGACAGCCGCACCATCCTGGGCGAACAGGGGGCGGAACAGCTGCTCGGCCAGGGCGACATGCTGCACATGGCCGGCGGCAGCCGCGTGGCGCGCGTGCACGGCCCCTTCGTCTCGGATCTCGAGGTGGAGAAGGTGGTCGAGTTCCTCCGCGCCCAGGGCGAGCCCGCCTACATCGAGGAGGTCACCGAGGCCGAGGAGGAGCTCGAGGGCGGCGACGGCGGCCTCTCGGGCATCGCCGGCGCCGGGGAGGGCGAGAAGGGCCTGTTCGACCAGGCGGTCTCGCTGGTGACCCGCGAGGGCAAGGCCTCCACCTCCTTCATCCAGCGCCACCTCAACATCGGCTACAACCGTGCCGCCAAGCTGATCGAGCAGATGGAGAAGGAGGGCGTGGTCGGCGCCGCCAACCACGTCGGCAAGCGCGAGGTGCTGACCCGCCGGCCGGACGACGACGATTGATCCCCCGGCGGCCGCCGGTCCCGTCCCCATCGAGGAGCCACCACTTGCGCCTGAGCCCGATTGTCCCGCCCGCATCGCTGGCCCTGCTGGCCGGGCTGCTCGCCGCCCCGGCGCTGGCGCAGGACCGCCCGGTCATGATCCCGACGCGGGATGTCAGCGTCGCCTACCGCGTCGCCACCGAGCCGCCGGCGGACCTGCGGATGTCCTGGCTGGTGGCCGAGCAGAAGCTGCGGGTGGACATGCCCGGCGGCATCGGCTGGTCGCTGGTCGACCAGCGGACGCAGAAGATGTCCATGGTCATGGAGCAGCAGCGCCTGGTCATGGAGCTGCCGACCGGCGGGGCCGGCGGCATCAACCTGCCGACCCAGCCGCCCGACACCGCCCGCTTCACCCGCGCCGGCACCGCGACCGTCGCCGGGCTCGGCTGCACCGTCTGGCGCTACGAGGACAGCGCCACCAAGGGCAAGGGCGAGGCCTGCCTGACCGCCGACGGGGTGATGCTCCGCAGCACCGGGACGCATCAGGGCAAGACCGGCACGCTGGAGGCGACCCAGGTCACCTACGGGCCGCAGGACCCGGCCCGCTTCCAGGTCCCGGCGGGCTACCAGGCGATGCCGGTGCCGGGCCAGCCGCCGGCACCCGGGGCCCGGCCGTCCCGCTGACGCCATCGCGTCCGGGATCCGGGTGCCCCGGCCGCGCCGGGGCTTTTCCCGGCGCCCCCGGCGGTCCACATGCTGCGGGATGGACCGCCGTACCCTTCTCGCCCTCTCCGCCGCCGCCCTTCCCGCGCTCGGTGCCCCCTGGCTCGGCACCCGGCCGGCGCTGGCCCAGGCCGCCGGCCCGGCCACGCTCTCGGAGCGCGACCGGGCGGATATCGGCCGGGCCGAGGCCTGGCTCGGCGCGCTGCGGACCCTGAAGGCGCGCTTCCTGCAGATCGCCCAGAACGGCGCCGCCGCCGAGGGCACCGCCTGGATCCAGCGCCCCGGCCGCATGCGCTTCGAGTACGACCCGCCGGAGCCGCTGCTGCTGGTCGCCAGCTATGGCCAGTTCTTCTACTTCGACCGCGAGCTGAAGCAGGCGACGACCCTGCCGCTCTCGGCGACGCCGCTCGGGATGCTGCTGCGCGACCAGGTGCGGCTCTCCGGCGACGTCACCGTCAGCCGGGTCGAGCGCGGTGGCGGGCTGCTGCGCATCACCCTGTTCCGCACCGGCCAGGCGGCGGAGGGGCGGCTGACGCTGGTCTTCTCGGAGGCGCCGATGGAGCTGCGGCAATGGGCGGTGGTGGACGCCCAGGGCCAGGAGACCCGGGTGACCCTGACCCAGGCGGAGTACGGCGGCCGCTTCCCCGCCATCCTGTTCGACTTCAACGACCCGCGCTTCCGTGAGGAGCTGGGCATTCCGAACTAGCCGGGCAGCAATGCCGAATTTACCGATGCCGAAGCAGACGGTGTCTTGATCGCGCCGCAATCGCGGGCGATTCTGTCACGGTGATGAAACCCCTCATCGGTATCTCCTGCTGCGTGAAGGCTTTCGGCATCTTCGCCACGCCGAACCACGCCGCCTCGGACAGCTACGTGCGCGTCGTGCTCGGCCCGGTCGGCGGCATCCCGGTGCTGCTGCCCGCGGCCGGCGAGGCGCTGGTGCCCGAGATCCTGCCGCGGCTGGACGGGCTGATCCTGACCGGCAGCCGGTCCAACGTCTGCCCCGACTACTACGAGGGCCCGCCGCACGCCGAGGGCACGCCCGAGGACCGGGAGCGGGACGCGACCACCCTGCCGCTGATCCGCGCCGCCATCGCCGCCGGCCTGCCGGTGCTGGCGATCTGCCGCGGCTTCCAGGAGCTGAACGTGGCGCTCGGCGGCAGCCTGGACCAGCGGATCCAGGACCTGCCGGGGCGGATGGACCATTCCACCCCCTCGGACCAGAAGCTGCCGCGAATCCGCACCGCCAAGGCGCATGGGGTGCGGCTGGTGCCGGGCAGCCTGCTGGCGACCATCGCCGGCGGCACCGAGATCCCGGTGAATTCGCTGCACAACCAGGGCGTTGCACGGCTGGCGCCGCGGCTGGTCGCGGAAGGCTGGGCGCCGGACGGAACCATCGAGGCGGTGCGGGTCCGGGACGCCGTCGGTTTCGCCTATGGCGTGCAATGGCATCCGGAGTATGATTGGGAACGCGACAGTATCAGCCGCGGGTTGCTCCAGGACTTCGGCCAGGCAGCCGTGGCGTGGGCGAATCGGCATCGAATGCCACAGGCGGCGGAATAATGCTGTCATCACGCTTGCGTGACACGGCTGTCCCGGGACAGTCGCACGCTCGCCTCGCGCAAACGCCTTTTGCGTAACGCCGGGCAAGACGCTATTGTGGTGCAACCAGCCGCCTTAAAAGCTGGTGGTGATGCCCGGTTTCCCCTACCGGCTCGCCCGACCTTTCCGATCGGAAACTCGAATACCGGCGCCCGGACACCCCCCTGTCCGGGCGTTTTTTTTGTGTCCGTATCAACCTGGGCGAAAAATCGCTAACGCTTTGTATACGTATCGGCGTGGCGGCCAGGCTTTCGGCGCCGACCCGGCACTGCTAGGACTGCGGCCGCTTCGTTTCCGGAGGTACGCCGCATGCCCGATTACGTCATCGCCCCGCCGGCGGTCTCCGCCGTGCCGATCCGGGGAAGCGATCAGCTCTTCCCGGTGCGGCGCATCTTCTGCGTCGGCCGCAACTATGCCGAGCATGCGATCGAGATGGGCTCCGACCCGACCCGCGAGCCGCCCTTCTATTTCACCAAGCCCTTCGACGCGCTGGTCACCGGCGGCGCCGCCATGCCCTACCCGCCGGCCTCCAAGTCGCTCCACCACGAGATGGAGCTGGTCGTGGCCATCGGCACCGGCGGCGCGGCGATCAAGGTCGAGGACGCGCTGAAGCACGTCTGGGGCTATTGCTGCGGCCTCGACATGACCCGGCGCGACCTGCAGAACGAGGCGAAGAAGACCGGCCGCCCCTGGGACATGGGCAAGGGCTTCGACCTCTCGGCGCCGATGGGCGACCTGATCCCGGCCGCGGGCTTCGACCCGTCGCGCGGCAAGATCGAGCTGAAGGTGAACGGCAAGACCACCCAGGTCTCCGACCTCTCGAAGCTGATCTGGTCGGTGCCGGAGGTGATCTCGAACCTCTCCCACCTCGTCACCCTGGCGCCGGGCGACCTCATCATGACCGGGACGCCGGAAGGCGTGGCCGCGGTGGTGCGCGGCGACGTGCTCGAAGGCACGGTCGAGGGCGTCGGCCACGTGCGCACGACCATCGTCTGATGCCGCGGAGGCCTGCCGCGCCGGCGATCCTGCCCGCGCGGCAGGCGCTCCGCATCGTCACCTGGAACATCAACTCGGTCCGGCTGCGGCGGCCGCTGCTGGCGGAGCTGGTGCGGCACCTCGACCCCCACGTGATCTGCCTGCAGGAGACCAAGTGCCCGGACGAGCACTTCCCCCTGGAGGAGATCCGCGCCTTCGGCTTCCCCCACGTCGCCCACCGCGGGATGAAGGGCTACAACGGGGTCGCCGTCCTGTCCCGCCTGCCCTTCGCCATCCGGCACGACGACCCGAACTGGTGCGCGAAGAATGACTGCCGGCACCTGGGCGTGGAACTCGATGTGCCGGGCGGGCCGCTCGAGCTGCACGATTTCTACGTGCCGGCCGGCGGCGACGAGCCGGACCCGGCGGCCAACCCGAAATTCGCCCACAAGCTCGACTTCCTGGCCGAGGCCACCGCCTGGATGCTCGGGCGCGGCCCGGCGCGGCGCAGCGTCATGCTGGGCGACCTCAACGTCGCCCCGCTGGAGCACGACGTCTGGAGCCACAAGGCGCTGCTGAAGGTGGTCTCGCATACCCCGGTCGAGGTCGCGGCCATGGCGGCCTGGATGGCCGCGGGCCAGTGGCACGACGCGGTCCGGCACTTCGTCCCGGCCGAGGAGAAGCTCTATTCCTGGTGGTCCTACCGGGCCAAGGACTGGGAAGCGGCGGACCGCGGCCGCCGGCTGGACCATGTCTGGTGCAGCCAGGACCTGGCCGGCGCGCTGACCCGGCAGCATATCCTGAAGCCGGCGCGGGGCTGGCCGCAGGCCAGCGACCATGTGCCGGTGCTGGTCGAGCTCGCGCTCTGACCGGGGAGGGGTAGCCATGCCGCGCATCCTGGCCCTCGACGCCGCCCTGGCCGGCTGCTCCGCCGCCGTGCTGGCGGATGGGGTGGTGCTGGCTGCCGAATCGGCGCCCGGCGACCGCGGCCATGCGGCGCTGCTGCCGCCGATGGCGGACGCGGTGCTGCGCCGGGCCGGGCTGCGGGCGGCGGAGCTGGACGCGGTCGCCGCCGTGGTCGGCCCCGGCGGCTTCACCGGCATCCGCGCCGCCCTGGCGCTGGCGGAGGGCATCGGCCTCGGCGCCGGCGTCCCGGTGATCGGCGTGACCACCGGGGAGGCCCTGGCCGCGGCCGTGCCGGCCTGGGCCGCGGCCGGCCGCGGCATCTGGGCGGTGGTGGACAACCGCCGCGGCAAGCTGCTGCTGGAACGCTTCCCCGCCGGCTCGCTGGTCGCCGCGGGGCCGCCCGAGGTCTTCGCCGAGGCCGCGCTGCCGCCGCCGGCCGGCCCGGTGGTCGTGGTCGGCGACCTGGCGCCCGCGGTCGCCGACCGGCTGCTCGGGCGCGGCCAGGAGGCCCTGCTGGGCGATGGCCGGATGCCGGAGGCCGCCGCCGTGGCGCGGGTGGTGGCGCTGCGCCTGGCC
>NZ_JAUFPN010000290.1 GCF_030409335.1 Paeniroseomonas aquatica | reverse complement strand
CCCGACCATCCCAACTCATTTCGCGTACAGCTTCTTAGGACCAGATATCATCAATCCAATGTCTTCAGAAGAAGTCAGAGCTATGCGCAGATCACCATCAACAATTCGAGCTCTATTCTTTGCACCAAAAAACTCATGAGAACTTGATTTAGATAAATAATTAACTAAGGTCATTCCGTCATGAGGGACTGATATCATTCGGAAACTGGACGTCCAACCATCTTCATTTTCAAAAGAAAATAAATGGCGTAGGTCTTCACTGTTTATTCCCTTTGCATGAGCCTGTTTTATGTTTTTAGCATTTCTATCGTGAATGTTTTGGCACCATACTGGATGATCAGAGCCCAGAGAAACTACGGTGGTAGGAACAAGATTGATAAGGTCACGATGAGGATAATCGTAAATTGACCGGGGAATTTCATCAAATTCAAGCCGTGCCAAAATAGAGGAGAAATTTGATCCAGGCTGTGTGAGTGGGTAAAACTGACTTCCGTCGAATTCTACTCCATCAGAAAAATCAAGCCCTACAACTCCTTTAGAAAAATTTCTTATTAAATCCGGCACACGTTTTTGCACGGCATCAATGAAATTTCTAGATATTGAATCATCATTATCGAGGCGTGTCATGGTATAGAACTCGCCATCAGAAACAATCGAACGGATTATAACGCCCCAAGAAGGATACGGACCGCATCGCAGAATAATAGTATTTATTTCGCCTCCAATTGATTTTTTAATCTTGTCTTCCCAATGCTGCTCGGTATTTTGATCTATTAGAATAAGCCACACGAAATCTTTGTTGTGTTGAGAGCTGACAGACCTTGCGCAAAATTTCGAAAATAAATTTATACGATGCTCCATCCACTCAGAATCGCGAGTTTTTTGATCATTCTTGTCTTTTGCTAACGAATGAAACGCAAGATTAAAACGCGTTGCTAAAATATGTTTAAAAAGCATTACAAAAATCCCAATTGGTTAAGCGGCTTCTTTTGATAATTTTAAGCGGCAACCGTTCAAGCGGTCATACTCACTGTCTAGTTTCCGAATGACACAATCCAAGAACTCCGCTCGTTTGGCAAAAGTATGCTCTGCAAGCACATGCTCCGCCGCGGCACGCAATACATCCTTTGATACCGCGGCACCGGTCGCACGGGCGAATGTATCCAGAAAGCCCTCCCCCTGCCTATGCGTCACGACCGTATCCCTGAAATACGATGCGATTCCCTCGCAATCATCCGAGATAACGGGCCGGCCACAGGCCACCGCATCGAAGATGCGGTTCGAGACGATCTCCCAGCGGCGCATATCCTCCCAATGGTCGTTCAGGACCACCCGCGCCCCACGATAGAGGTCGCCGAGCTCGTCATTCTGGATGAGTTGGGATTTCACGATGGACTCGGGCAACAGGGCGGCCCAGCCACCGCCATGAACCTGCAGCCCGACCCCGGCTTCCGCCGCAGCCCTGACCACGGGCCGCGAAACCCCGCGTGAATTCCCGACGAAGACAACAGGCTGGGATTCCATGTCCTGCTCGGTAGCGTTTTCGGCGGGAAAGAAGATCCGGCTGTCGGTGCATTGCGGCAGCACCGAAATGGGGCATTTCACCAGGTCGGCGAAGGTCCGCACGAATTTGGCTGAAGCGGCGAAGCACCGGTCATAGCCATTGATCTCCTCAACCGTGACCTTGTCGGGATGGCTGATGATCCAAAGCAGATTGATCTGCCCCGGCTTCGGCTGATAGCGGTCCAGGCCACGCAGGGTCAGGCACACGTCGTCGGACGCGGATTGGGGGCTATACCAGTCGTCCAGGCAGTCGATCCGTACCGCATGGCCGCGGGCTTCCAGCTCCCGCCGCAGCGAGTTGGCGAAGTACCAGTCGCCCCACCCATCGGCGCGCTCCAGCTTCGGGCAGCCAATCTTGATGGCGACCCGCAGCCCGGCCGTGCATCTTTCGCGCGCTGCGGTCAGAAATTCGCGCGCGCGGACGTCATAGGTATGGTGTTCCATCACCAGCGCCCGGGCCCTGGCCGTGGCCTCGGCCCGCTTTGCATCATCGTTCACATAAAGCTGCAGCAGCTCAACCAGGGTCTCCTTGCTTGAGTAGGTGGGCAGGACATCCGGGAAAGCCTCTGCGACACCAATCGCATTGTTCGTCAGAACGAGTGCGCCTGCCGCCAGGGAATCGAATACCCGACTGTTCAACGACCCCCAGGTCGCGGTGACGAAATTCGAATCGTCGATGACGACCTTCGTGCTTTTGTAAACATCGACCATCCGGTCATAGGGCAGGACGCCACCCCAGAAATGGCTTGCGGCCGGATGGGCATCCCATCCCTTGCCGTAAAACCGTATGTTCAGGCCTCCGGCCTCGTCGAGCATGGAGACGACTTCACGCGGCGATCCCCAGAAATGCCCGGTGAACGCCACATCGGAGGCCAGCTTGGGATCGAGTGCGCCACCCTTCGAGAAGCGCTGCCCATCGGTGCCGATCCGGAGCAATGCGACCGAGCGGCATAACTCCTCTTCCATATAGCGCCGAGCGTGTTCGGAGGAGGCGAACCACAGGTCGAAGCGCTCTCGCCAGGGCCTGCTAACCCATCGATGGAACCAGTTACGGGCCCAGCCGACAACAGTGGCAGTCGTCCCCAGACCGGAGACCTTCCGTACGTCGAAGTCGTCAGTCATGACGACGAGATAGTCTATGTCGGTCGCATCAACCGGTTCATTTTTGTTGAAGAAGTAGCTACGTGACGGCGTCGTCCGCTCCATCGCGCGCGCGAAATCAAGGGCAGTCATGTAGTCGCCGGCAGTGGCCTCAGGTCCAAATTCCGATACGACGAAGCCGAAATGCAGTTTCCGCCCAGTCCAGTAGCCATTCCCTGCGAGTTGTTGGGAGCGGAGGGTACGCCTGAGGGTGTAAGACCAGCGTCCACCGAAATACGTGCTGTTCCGGTTGCGTCGTTCGGTGACGCTTGCTGGCATCTGTCGCCTGCTATGGGCGCGAACATGGACAGCGCTGATGCTGTTGACCGAGATGTTCGTCTTGCCAGCCGCAAGACTTCGCAAGCAAAGATCGATATCTTCCCAGCCGTAAAAATATTCCTCGTCGAAGCCACCCAATTCCAGGAACACCGACCGGTCCATAGCGAAAAGGGCCGCTGTTGCAGCGGGCACTTGGACCGCATTGGAATTTGCCTGCGGACAATCGGTCAAAAGGCGGCTTTCGAACGGCTTCGCGCCGCCCGGCGCCGCCGGATCAAAGTGAATCGCAACGTGCTGGGGTGCTTGAGCGCCAAAACGAGAGTTGGAAATAGGCGGGTCCAGCAGCTTGATGCCAACGACACCGATCTCTGGTGTCAAAAACCGCGCCATCTCTCCAATGATAGGAGCAGTCAAGTAAATATCATTATTTATAAATAAAATAATATCTTCTGTGGATAGGCTCGCTCCGTAGTTATTAGATTCAGAAAAAGACGAAGTGCGCGGGCGAATAATGTGCTCCAGCGGAAGCCGAGCTGAAAATGTTGAGATAACATTCACGGTCTCGTCTATGGATTCATGATCAATGACAATGATGCGCTGAAAACTATGTTCCTCATATCGCTGGATGCTATCAAGCAACGGACCGAGAACGTCGGCGCCGTCCTGCGTCAGGATGACTGCGGCAAAGGTCGTACCCGGCTTTTGGAAACGCGGCCGTGCAAGGAGAGCTTGCATCGGCATTGATGCCGCTGATGGATTGTAGCCGAAGGGCGAAAAGCGCACTTCGCGGGTAGGCGAGGTCAGTGCGCCGCGTCTCGTCCGGGCTCGTGCGCTGACGGATACGGTTTCTCCCTTGCAGATGTTCGGCGGTATCTCCACCGTGAAGCCCGCCACATCGGAGCCGCCCTTCTTTGTTGCCACATCCTTCCGCCGGGAGAGGGCACGGCCGCTAGCAAGCGGCACATCTTCGAGGAACACATCGACAGTCACCGCAGCGCCAGGTTGTGACGGATCGCGCGCCCACCCAGCCGCCAGCAACGTACCATTCGAGGTAACACGTATTCCTTCAAAAGAGCCTTCGACCTCCTGAGCAATGGCCAACACATCAGGGACAGATTCGACGTCTGGTTCTGGTGCACTGCCAAGTGGGCCTACCGCAAACACGATTTTGAGCGACGGTAAGACGAGGCGCAGGGCACGCTTTGCAGTCCGCGCTGAACAAGACACCTGCAAACGCACGCTGGGCATGCTTCCCTCGCCCGTTGGCCCGGCGACCGTGGCTTTCTGAAGCACTAGTCCACCAGCCTCGAGTTCTACGGAAAGCCCCTCGACCAGAGCAGCGTCGCTGACCGTAAAGGCGGCTTCGACAGTCAGTTGTCCGGCCTTGAAGAAGGCCGACCGGATCACGATCCCAAGGCCGATCCCTGGGCTACGTCCCAGGTCGATCCTGACCTCGCCAGCCTGTGCCGTCCCGACCGCCACCAGCGCTCCGGGAGCCGCAGGCGCCGACACCGATAGGCCAATAAGCTGTGGGCCCAATCGCTCGATCACCGTCGAGCAGGAATCCGGCGCATCACCGGAATGGTTGAAAACCTGCCAGGACCGGCGCTCCAGTTCAGTATCGCTGGCATAACCAACTATGTAGCGGAGCTTCCCCGATGCGCTAGCCTGAGGGATGACGATAGCATCTGCTTGCCACGGCCGTTGCGAGCTCATCGGGTACAATGACAGCGTCGCAGATTTCGGCACGCCAGCCAGGTCGGTCGCATAGCGCGCAAGCTGGAGATTGGCGATGTCCATTATCGGCTTGCCCTCGAGGTGGCAAAGCACGTGGACTGCTTGACCAAGCGTCGACATCGTCGGCCACCACGCAACGAATTCGGTCCATTCGAGCCCAATCTCGAGCCGCAGCTTCGATCCGGAACGCCATCTCCAGCCCTGTTTTGGGCCGCCGTCATCGGCTAGCCCAATCATCAAAGCAGTCTTCTCATGTCCAAGCGAACGGAATTGACCTTTTAAAATTACCGATTCAGGACCACTGGTATTCGAAACACCGGCACTGAAAAACATGCGCGCAGATTGCTGCACATTGCTAAAATCGATGTGTGCCGTGGCTTCGCTGTCGGACAAGAAGCGATATGTGGCCTGTGGTTTCTTTCCACCGCCGCCGAACTCGACAAACATCCTCGTGGAAATGTTTGTCCGGTGGGCCAGCGCAAGCTCAACCGGCAGATCCTGAGCCGCTAGGCTGGGAAGCAGGTTAAAGCTCAGGTTTGGGGCGTCTGGCTTGCTAATCACCTCGTCAGGCGGATCGGTGTCTGGCGGATCTGTCACTGGCTTCCCAACCGCAACATCGGATGGTCTCAAGGCCATCGGTGCCGTAGCGGCGGTCGCTACAGTGGCAGCCCCAGCGCCGGGTGCGACGTACTTCACACAAAAGGACGTTGGAAACTTCGAAACCTGTACAGAAACAAAATACTTCTTTTCACCAATGGTCGAGCTAATGGCCGGAGGCAAAGAAATAGATATAGTCTGGGTATTGCTATCCAACCGATATGGTTTTGCGGCTACCAGCGCCAGGACATGGTGGCGCAGCGCTTTCTCGCCGAGCACGGCAACCCAATCAAAGTCCGCGCACTCTCCGCGAGCCTTCGAAAAATTCAGCTCTACCTTCGTCCCCGGCACCGTGGCGATCCCGGGATCGATCGGCCATAGGACACGAACCCACTTCTCGCCAGCGTCGAAGCTAAACTCATGCCCATTGCCATCGGCAGAGATGCTTGCCTTGACATGACGAATATTGCCGCTCGCCTCGATGAGGAATCCGTCATCAATAATACTGAAACGACTTGAAATCGCCGAAGGAATAATCGATACGATTTTTGCATCGACGACCGTTTTGGTAATCACACTCATTATATATTCCTTTTCGATGGGCACCAAGAAGCAGTTTTTTCTTTGGCTCATCCTGAAATTAGGATAGCTTAAAATTTATTAGTGCTTATTAGGCCGTATCATGCTGCACCATCAGCTCGAGGTACTGGCCATAGCCGCTTTTCCGCAGGGGGGCGGCCAGCGCCAGCAGCTGGGCATCGTCGATGAAGCCGCGGCGCCAGGCGATCTCCTCCGGCGAGGCGACCTTCTGGCCGGTGCGCTTCTCGATCGCCCGGACGAACTCGCCGGCCTCCAGCATGCTGTCGTGGGTGCCGGTATCGAGCCAGGCATAGCCGCGGCCGAGCTTGGCGACCCGGAGCGTGCCCTCCTCG
>NZ_JAUFPN010000029.1 GCF_030409335.1 Paeniroseomonas aquatica | reverse complement strand
CGCGCCGGGCACAGCGTAGAGCTTCACCACCTGTTGCGGGTCGTAAGCGATCACCCGCACGCGGGGATCGGCCCCGGCTGGGACCGGGGCCTCGTCCGCGACGGCCGGGGCGCCCCAGGTCAGCGGCAGGGCGACGGAGGCGGCCAGCAGTAGCCGCATAGTGAGACGGCTGCGGATCATCGGGCCTCTCCCAGCGTCGGCAAGCCCTCGCGCTCGGGCGGGCGGTATTCGGTGACGAGCACGCCCAGCGGGTTGATCGTGGTCCCGTCGGTAAAGGCGATATTCTGGCCGGCACGGTAGCGCAGCGTCGTAACCCAGGAGGACACGACCGGTGGGCGGCCGTGGGCGCGCTCGGTGCGGCGGAAACGGAGCTGATAAATTTCATCGGCCTGTGCGGTGTCGTTGGGCAGCAGGGCGCCGCTCAGCTGTTCCACGGTGACCGTCGCGCGGGTGCCCCACACGGCCTGCGGGCCGGGAGGCGTGGCGAGGTTGAACCATTCCTGGAAAGCGCTCCGCACCTGCGGCGCGGACATGCGGCTCACCACGTCATAGGCATAGCCGGCCTCGCCGGAGGACCAGCCTTCGCGCAGGCGGACGTACTGGAACAGGGTGGCACGCACGGCACGCTCCTGCACCGCGGCCGGCAGAGCGTCGCCATGGACCACGGTGGCCATACTGCCGTCCGGCTGAGGTACGGCGACGACCGGCACCACCCGCACTAGGGGGAAGAGCTGGAGGGCGGCGAGAGCCTGCATCCCGACCACGCCCAGCAGGCCGACGATGGCGACGGTCTTGCCAGTGCTGATGCGCTTGGCATGGCGGGCCTCGCGCGCCTGACGGGCCTGCGTCTCGGCGTAGAGGCGGTTCAACTCGCCACGGGGAATCACCACGGCGGCGGCCATCTCGGGGTCGGAGGGGCCGTCCGCGGAGGAGGCGGGAGGCGGTACGGGCTGGCCGGGCGGACGGATGGCGTTCAACGCCTGACGCTCCCGGCTGGGGCGACTACGGGTGCCGTGGCGGCGAGATGGGCCAGCGGCACCATCCGGGTCGGGTTGAGCCGGAACACCTCGCCACGACAGGCCGGGGCTTCGGTGAAGCCGGCACAGGCGGCCAGGGCCAGCAGCAAGAGCAACAGCGCGGGCTTCATCAGGGGAAACCTCGTAGAGGTGAAGAGGGGGGCACGCAGGGTCAGCCCCTCGGCGCGGTGTTGGCGGCCGTTGCCTCGGCGGCGGTGGCCGTGCGGCTCTGGTAGCCTTCCTGGCGAGCGTTGGTGGCGGCCGAGGCTTTCCTGCCGGAACTGCGCTGCATCGACGACATTCCGCGATCGATGGCTTCACCGAGGGCTTGCGTATGCGGGGCGAAGGAGCCGGCTAGGCCGCCGCCAATGGAGTAGGCCACGCCGGTCAGGGCACCAATCAGCAGCAGACCGCACCAATACCAGGCGGCGAGCTGCAGCAGCGCACCGATCCGCTCATCCAGGCCGGTGCCCATGTTGCCCTGCGCGGCGCGGACGTAATTGTTGAAGCCGCTCATCAGCATTTGCAGCATGACGCCGATGCTCACCTGCACAAGCGTCAGCGAGACGAGCTTGCCCACCCAGCGGTCCACGAAGGGCCGCGTGGCATCGAACAGCGCGAGGCCGATCAAAAAGGGGCCGAGGGCGATCACCATGCCCATAACGACGCGGGCAATCACCCACATCAGGAAAATGATGACGAGGGCCATGAAGGAGAGGCCCATGAACAGGCGGATGACGATGCGCTCGCCGAGCTGGGTGTAGCCGTTGGCCTCCGCGAGAACGGTGGCCGCCATGCGCTGCGTCGCGGCCCACAGCGCGTCGAACTGCGCGGCCGGGGCATAGGTGGTGCCGCCCGTTAGCGCGGCACCGACTGTGTTGGGAATATCCTGCAAGAACAGGTCACGGACGTAGGTGTTGAACATGCTGGTTGAGGTTAGCAGTGCGGCCACGGCCATGATCCGGAGCACGCGTCCGGCGAGCACGTTCTTGTCCATCCGACCGGTCAGCACGAGCCAGCCCGAGATGAGGATGAACAACGTGGCCGCCGCCCGCACCTGCGGACGTGCCCAAGCTAGGCCACTCGTGATAACGCTACTGATGCTGGCGAGTAAGTTGGTGTCGAATACGTCAGAGATATTCTGGAAGAAGCTAGCGGCCACCAGCGCCTCCCTCCCGATAGCGATCAAGTTGATTGCAGTAGGGCAGGAACATATGCGTCGGATTTGACGCGCGGTTCGCGCAGGCCGCTTGCAATTGCGTGAAACCGAATGGGTTGGTGCGCGGATTGAAGTCCGGTTCTGGTAACCCGCTGCTGTCCACGGGCGGCGCCTGGCGGCCCTGGCCTGCGCGCGGCAGGGTGTTTGGCAGCGGCTGTCCCATCCGCGACGAGGCGGCGCCCTCGGCATTCTGGCAATCCCACGTCGCGGCCAAACGCGCGTCGCGGTGGCAGCGACGCAAGGTTTCTTCGAGAATTTGTGGTCGGGCCTGATACCAGGGCACGTCGCGGACTTCCCCGCGTGACTGCTGCGCGAGGACAGGCGCGGTTCCCACGACGACCAAAGCGAGTGCAAGCATCGTGCCGTGCATCAGTCATTCCCCAGCGGCGGTAGGCTATCCCGCCACTGTTCCGCACTTTGCCGCTGTGCCTCCTCCGCGCGCAGCACGTCGCCCTGCTGCTGCACGGCGGCCATCATCTGCAACTGCGCAAGCTGCTGTTGCTGCGCGGACAGGAGAGCGTGCTCGGCCTGGATGCGGTTGTTCAGCGCTGCCGACGCCTGGACGTCGGGCTGCCCGTCGATCTCGCCCATCAGCTCGCGCAGGCCGGTGATACGCTGTTCCGACTGCTGCATTCCCTGCACCGCCGCAGCCTGGATGTTGCCCAGGCGCTGCGCCCGCCGGGTCAGCTCGGTTGCCGAGAAGTCGGTGCCCGAGGACGAAAAGAAGCGCAGGTTGGCCACCTGCTCAGCGGCACCTGCCAGGCTCCCCAAGCCTGTCATCGCGCCGCCGATCTGGTTAGCGCCGAAGCCGTTGGCCACGCTGCCCAGGCGGTTGGCATAGGTCGAGACGTTGGTGGTGTGGGCGAGGACATTATAGGTGGCCTGGAGCTGCTGATACTGCTGCTCAAGCTGCCGTACCGTCGTAACCGCTTGCGCCACCTGCTGGTAAAGCTGGGAGTTGGTGATCTGGGCCTGCGCGTTGGCGAGGGCGTCCGTCACCGGGATCTGCGCTCTGGCCGCGTCTGGCGCTATAAGGGCCAGGGCGATGGCCGCCCCCGCCAGTTGTGTCCGCTTCATCCTTTGCGTCTCCATCAGGTCGCCGCTTCCGGCAGGCGGCGATGAAACTCGGGCAGGAGCGCCGATGGCTCGTCGGTCCCCAGCTCACGGCGGATCTTCCGCAGCAGGCGGACGGTGCCGACCTTGCCGCTCAGCACCGCCAGGTGCGGTGCCATGGCGGGTGGCAGCTCCACCCGGCAGACCACGGAACCGGCGTCGCGCTTGATCAGCATGGAGCGCGCCCCAGCGGCCATGTCCTCGGTCACGGCACGATACTCGCCGGGGGTGCAGTGCAGGCTCTCGGAGCCGTCGCCCACGTCGCAGTAGGCGGACCGGCTGGCCGACTGGTTCGGGAACAGGACCTTGGTCGGGATGTTGCTCACCAGGGTGGCGCCGATCGGGTGGCGGAGCACCTGTTGCGGCTGCTGGGTGGCAATGACGAGGGCGCCGTTGCCCTTGCGGAGGGTGAGGGCAAAATCCTCGAAAGCTTTGGCGAACCGCTCGTCGGGCAGGTAGGCCCAGAACTCATCGGCCGCGAGCACGAAGCGCCGACCGTCGATCACGGAACGGACCCGGTGCAGCAGGTAGGAGGCGGCCGGGCCGCGCACCGTCTCGTCCTCCATCAGCGCCGAGAAGTCGACGCCTACCAGGCCGGTGTCGGGGTCGAAGGCGTCGGCCTCGCCGTCGAAGGCCCAGCCGAGGTCGCCGTCTCGCCCCCAGCGTTCCAGGCGCTTGCCGGCGCTGCTGGCTCCCTCGCCTACCAGCCAGGCGCAGAGCCCGGCGATGGAGCGGCCGACGGGCGGCATCCGCATCTGGAAGGCGATGGCCTTGGACAGCCGGCGCAATTCGATCGCGTCGGGCTGCGGGCCGTCGTCGGCGCGGATCAAGCCGACCACGAAGCGCAGCAACCACACCCGCGCGTCGGGCGTGTTGGACAGCGCCCGCATCGGCGCCAGACCGCTATCCTCCCCGGAGCGCAGCGTGAGGTAGCGCCCGCCCATGGCACGCACGAGGATTTCGTTGGCATTGTCCTTATCGAACACCACCACGGTCCCGCCAGGTCCCGTAACCCGTTCCAGGGCGGCCACCAGCATCCCGAGGAACACGGTCTTGCCCGACCCGGAGGGGCCGAAAATTGCCATGTGCGGCAGGCCGCCGACGTGCAGCGACAGGTCAAACCCGGTGTTGGCCGAGGTCAGCAGCCGCAGCAGCGGGGCGCCCCACTCCGGGGACGGGCCGCCCCGCGGGTAGCCATCCAGGGACGAGAAGCCGACGAAGTTCCGCGAGCTGATATCGCCCGGCCGGGTGCGCCAGGCCGCGTTCCCGGGGAGTTGCGCCCAGTAGGCGGCTTCCGTCCCCAGATCCTCGACAGCGACGCTGGCCCCGGCGTTGGTCAGGGCGGCGCGGACCTCGCCTGCGCGGCGCTCCAGGTCGGGCAGGGTGTCGCAATGAAGGGCGATGGAGATGTGGTGCGAGCCCACCGTAGCCTGGTTGGAGGCCACGTCGTCCATGGCATCGTGCAGTGCATCCATCTGACTCAGGGCACGGTCGCCGGCGTTGGCCATCTGCGCCTGCTTACGAGCCAGGCTGCCGGTCGCGGCGGCGCGCGAATGAAAGCGGAAGGAGTTGGTCAGCACCACCCGGCAGTCGGCCGAGAGCAGGTCGTTGAGCATCCCCGGCCGGGTGCGGTCGGGGTATTCCTTGAACCCCATAAGGGTACCGAAGGAGGGGCGGCCGGGGGTGCGGACCTCAAAGCCGCGCCGACCACAGATGACACGATCCGTGTAGATGGAGCCCCCAAGGGAGCCGCTGACCATCGGGACGGGGAGGAAGCGCGCCGTGAGGAAAAGTCGCAGAGCCTCCGCGATCTCGGAGAACAGCACCCCGCCGACTTCACGGATGCCCAGCCGTACCGGCCCCATCTCGGCGTAAGCCTTCAACAGTACCAGCATCCGGTCATCCAGGGTGCGGACCAGTTCGTCGCTGGCTGTGGTGGCGGCGGCCTCCTTTCGGCGCCCCATACGCGAGCGCAAGGCATTGAGGCCGCGTGTCACCGGGGCGCGCGGCGTGACGATCACCGAGACGAACCACTCGTTGACCCGTTCGCGCCCGGCAAGGACGTGCTGCCGGTAGGTGGCATCCAGATCGGCGGCGAAGGCGCTACGGTAGCTCCCGCCCGGCCGCGGCGACGCGCCGTCGTGCCGTACCATCGTCTCCACAACCGTCAGGGTATCGTCGGCGATGTTCCGCAGGACCGCGTTGCGGAAGCGGTGCCGGCTGTTCCGCCGGCCGTGATCCTCCAGGGCGAAGGGGGCACCAACTAGCCGCAGCATCCCCATTACCGACCCGTCCGTACGCAGCACCGCGTTGTCGCGGACGTGGCCGACGAAGGGCACGTAGTCGTCGGCGCCCCGCTCGCTCCACCCGGAGGCGGACAGGAAGGGGTTACGCATGGGGCATGCCGCGTGGGCCCCGCGCAGTCCCGGCAGGCATGGGAGCGACGGAGGCTCCGCCCCAATCGGCGGTATCGAAGCCGCGGGCACTGGTGTTGAGCCAGAGCACCGCGACGCCGACTGCGTTATAGTCGCGGGCGACGAGGAACCGGGCGGCAACCCAGACTGGGGCGACGAGGGCGAGTGCCCAGGCCACGCCGGTCAGGCCCTTGAACACGACCTGCACCTCGGCCGCGATCACAAACAGGCCAAGGGCCAGCGGCAGCGGTAGGCCGCACATCATGGCCGGCCGCGTCGCCGCAACGTGCAAGGGGTCTTCCTGCAGCGGTTCCAAGTCGTGCCGCCCTCAGAAGCCGAAGTAGCCGGCGATGGTCTCGGCATTGGCCAGGATCATGCCGCCGGCCACCACGGAGGCGATGACGCTGACCGAGAAACGCATGACGAACAGGCCGATGGCGACGGCGATGATGCCCAACATCACCAGACCGCGGGCGATGTTGGTCATGAACCACTGCGTCAAGCTGGTGATGGCGCCGGAGCCGCCCCCCACCTGCGCGTGCGCCAGGTCAGGCAGGATCAGGCAAGCCGTTGCAACAGCAGCGAACAGGGCGGCGTTCCGCGCCTTGGGTGAGAAGGTCATTCTGCAGTCCTCGGGGGCTGAGTAGGGGTAGCTCCCGAGGCGCCCCCCGACGCCGCGGGAGCGTCACGAGGCACGGCCAGTAGGCGCGGGCGGCTCATGTGGGCGGCCGACGCCCACACGTCCCACTCTGGGGGCGCGTCGGGATCGTCGTCGGACAACTCGGGAACGGGGGTATCGGCTGGGCGCGGCGGCGCCCCGGCGGCCTCGCCGTGCAGCCGGATCGCCGGCACGACGACTTCGGCGGCGCCTTGGACGCGCTGGACGTAGCCGTTGGCAAAGCCCCGTTCGGGGTGGCCGGTGTTGTAGCGGGAGAAGGTGACGCGAAGCGCCCGTTGCAGGTCCGCCTCGCCGCGGAGCGCGGCGGCATAGCCTTCGCGCAGTATGCGCGCCCCGGCCGCCAGGTTAATGCAAGGGTCGAGGGCGCTGGCGACCGTCAGCCCGAGACTGCGTAGGTTGCCGCTGTTCACCTGCATCAAGCCCAGGTCAACAGAACGGCCCTGGCGCTCGATCAGGTCCGTGGCAAGGGTG
>NZ_JAUFPN010000289.1 GCF_030409335.1 Paeniroseomonas aquatica | reverse complement strand
GCGCCGCGCTGGTCTGCCTGGCGCTGCCGCCCTTGCCGCGGGCGGAGGCGGCGCGGCGCATCGCCGCCGGCTTCGCCGCGCTGGTCGCCGCCCTGCCGCGTCCCGGCACGCTGCTGGTCGCCGGCGGCGAGACGCTGCGCGCGGTCTGCGACGCGCTCGGCGCCGAGGGGCTGCTGGCGCAGGGCGTGGCGATGCCGGGCGTGGCGCGTTCCACCCTGCGGGGCGGCGCCTGGGACGGCCTCGCGGTGCTGTCCAAGTCCGGGGCCTTCGGCCCGGATGCGCTCTGGCACGACCTTCTCGCCGGCAACGGCCTTTCCCCCGGGAGCATCGACGCATGACGGCCCACCTTGCCATCACCATGGGCGACCCCGCCGGGATCGGGCCCGAGATCATCGTCAAGGCCTGCCAGGAACTGGCGCCGCGGCTGGCCGACGGCACGCTGAAGCTGCTGGTCATCGGCCACGGCACCGCGCTCGAGCGCGCCCGCGCCGCCTTCGGCCCGGCGCTGCGCATCCCCCATGTCGCGGCCGGAGGCGACTGGCCTCCCCTGGCCTTCCTGCCGGCCGGGGAGGAGCGCGAGGCCATCGCCGTCGGCCGCCTCTCGGCGGAGGCCGGGCGCTTCGCCTACCTCGCCATCGAGCAGGGCGTGCGCCTGGCCCAGGCCGGCCGGGTCGGCGCGCTGGTGACGGCGCCGCTGAACAAGGAGGCGCTGAACGACGCCGGCCACCACTATGCCGGCCATACCGAGATGCTGGCGGCGCTGACCGGCGTGACGGGCAGCGTGATGCTGCTGGCGCACGGCAACATGCGCGTCAGCCACGTCACCACCCATTGCGCGCTGGAGGAGGTGCCGAAGCGGGTGACGCCCGCCCGCATCCGCCTGGTGCTCGACCTGACGCAGCAGGCGCTGCGGCGCCTCGGCATCGCCCGGCCGCATATCGCAGTGGCCGCGCTGAACCCGCATGCCGGGGAGGGCGGGCTGTTCGGCCGCCAGGACATCGACGTGGTGGCGCCGACCATCGCCCAGGCCAATGCCGACGGCCTGCGCGTCACCGGCCCGGTGCCGGGCGACACCGTCTTCGTCAAGCTGCGGGCCGGCCAGTTCGACGCCGTCGTCGCGATGTACCACGACCAGGGGCATATCCCGGTCAAGCTGCTCGGCTTCCACGTCGACCCCGAGACCGGCACCTGGGACGCGCTGTCCGGCGTCAACATCACCCTCGGCCTGCCGGTCATCCGCACCAGCGTGGACCACGGCACCGCCTTCGACATCGCCGGCCGGGGCATCGCCAGCGCCCGCAGCCTGGTGGAAGCCATCGAATACGCCGAGCGGCTCGCCGCCGGGACGGAGGCCTGACCGGCCCGCCTCTCGCCGCGCGATCATTCACGGCTTTGACAATCACCTGCTTGGCAATATCCCCCGCCCCCCGGCCACGCCATGGTCCCGCCGAGGAGGATCCCCGATGAGCCGGACGGAACGCATGATGGTCGTGGCAGGGCTGGTGCTGCTGGTCGCCACCCTCGCCCTGGCGAGCAACCGCGCGGCGGTGGCCGGCCTCGGCCTCTAGCCCCCGCCCGGGCTTGCCGCCGCCGCCGGGGCGTCCCTACCCTCCCGGCGGGAGGCCAACGCCAATGAAGATCACCCATGTCTCGCTGACGCTCTTCGCCTGGGACGACATCCCGCCGACGAAGTACCACGCCGCCTCGCGGCTCGACTCCGGCTCCTCCGCCCTCGGCCTGCTGAAGATCGGCACCGATGCGGGCATCGTGGGCCACGCCTTCCTCGGCTCCGCCACCCATACCGCGGTCAACGACGGGCCGGGGCTGGTCCGCTTCCTCAAGCCCATCCTGATGGGCCAGGACCCGCTCGACCGGGAGCGGCTGAATGCCGCGCTCTGGCCCTGGTCGCGGGTGATCTCGGTGCGCTCGATCGGCGCGGTGGACGTGGCGCTCTGGGACATCGCCGGGCAGGTGGCGGGAATGCCGATCCACCGGCTGCTGGGCACCACGCGGCATTCCATCCCGGCCTATGCCTCCTCGGCCATGCTGCCGGATGCCGCGGCCTATGCGGAGGAGGCGGTGCGGTTCCGCGACGCCGGCTGGGCCGCCTACAAGATCCATCCGCCGCAGCAGTGGAAGACCGACATCAAGGTCTGCCAGGCGGTGCGCGACGCGGTCGGCGAGGACTACACGCTGATGCTCGACAGCACCTGGTGCTACGACTTCCCCGCCGCGCTGCGCGTCGGCCGCGCCATCGAGGAGCTCGGCTTCCTATGGTACGAGGACCCGCTGCACGACCAGGACATCACCAGCTACGTCAAGCTGCGGCAGAAGCTCGACATCCCGATCGTCGCCACCGAATACCCGGCGGGCGGGCTCGAATCCTACGCGCCCTGGATCATGCTGCAGGCGACCGACTACCTGCGCGGCGACGTGGCGGTGAAGGGCGGCATCACCACGCTGATGAAGACCGCGCACCTCGCCGAGGCCTTCCGCATGAACTACGAGGTCCACCACGGCGGCAATTCGCTGAACAACGTCGCCAACCTGCATGTCTGCTGCGCCATCCGCAACACCACCTACTTCGAGGTGCTGCTGCCCGACGGCGCGCACAAGTACGGGCTGGCGCAGGACATCGTGGTCGGGAAGGACGGGCTGGTGCATGCGCCGGAGAAGCCCGGCCTCGGCGCCGAGATCGACTTCCCGCTGATCGAGCGCAAGCGGATCGCGGTGCTGGAATAGCCGCGCCGGGCCTCAGTCCGCTTCCCTGGCCAGCGCGTCGTAGGCGGCGGTGAAGCCGCGGAAGGAGACCGGGATGCCGGTCTCGGCGCCGGCCGAGTTGCGCCACTCCAGCCGGCCGGCGGCCTCGGCCGGGCGGGTGCGCAGGCGGCGCAGCAGCGCCTCCTCGCGCAGCTCGGCATCGGCGACGCAGCCGGTCGGGACGCAGTGGCGGAAGGCCAGGGCCAGCGGCGGCTCGCCCCGGCCGGGCGGGTCCAGGACCAGCCGGGCGGCCTGGGCCGGCTGCACGTTGACCGGCACCTGGGCGACCAGCCGCAGCGGCTCCCCCCGGGCCTGCCGGCCGAGGGCCAGCACGGCCAGCGGCTGCTGCCGCTGGTCGGTCGTCGTCTGCGCCATCTCGCAGACCCGGCCGGGCGGCAGGGCGGCGCCGGCCGGGCGCATGTCGCAGCGCACCACCCAGTCGCCGAACACCGCCATGGTGCGCTCCGGGCTCTCGGCCGCCGGCGGGGAGGCGGTGCGGCCGGCCGGCTGGGCATGAGGCGGGGCCGGGGCCGGAGCCGGCGACTGGGCCTGCCCCTGGCCCAGCCCGAGGGCGGCGGCAATGACGAGGGCCGGCCTGAAGCCCCGGTTTCCAGCGGACATCTGTCCCCCCTGCGTGCGGCGAGCGGCGGGCTGTAGCCTGCACCCCCGGGGCAGACAAGCCGCGGCGGCCCGGCCGCGGCTCAGAAGCCCAGGTCCGGCTCCGGCGAGGCGCGGCGGACGGTGCCGCCCCATTCCTGCATGATGTCGCCGCCGGCGACCGTCTCCGGCGCCCGGCCGGGGTCCTGCACCAGCACGTCCGGGCGCAGCAGCCGGATGAGGTCGACGGTGCCCTCGGTGCCGTAGCGGATCACCAGGTCCACCGCCGGCTGCTCCGCCAGGCCCTGCGCCGTCGGGTCGCCGTCGGCCACGCCGATCACCAGCCGGTCGCACCAGGCGCGGGCCCGGATCAGCACGCCCGGGTCCTCCGCCGCGGTGCTGGCGGCGAGGAAGCCGACCCGGTGGCCGGCGCGGCGCCAGCCCTCCACCCGCTCGGCGCCCTGGCCGCGGGAGGCGAGCTTGCGGGCGGCCAGCCGGCCGGGGGTCAGCACCTCGACGAATTCATCCTCCCGCACCACGCCGATGCCGGACTTGCCCATGGCGATCCCGGCCGCCAGGGCGCCGAGCCGGGCGACCACCGGCAGCGAGAGCCCCACCGCCAGCCCGGCGGCGGCGACCGCGATGACCGCGTCGCCGGCGCCGGAGGGGTCGATCATCTCGGCCACGTCGGCCGGCAGGTGCCGGGCCGCGGCGGTGCCGGCGCTGGCCGCCTCGCCCGGGCTGGCGGCGGCGTCGTCGGCATCGACCAGCGTCACCCCGGCCTCGCCGCGCAGCACCAGCACGGCGCCGAAGCCGTGCGCGCTGCGCAGCGCATGCGCGGCGACGGCGATCTCGGCATCGGTGCCGGCCGGCAGGCCGGTCGAGAGCGCCAGCTCGGCGCAGTCGGGCATGATGAGGTCGGCGCCGGCGAAGCGGCCGGGCTCGCCGCCGCGCGGGTCCACCACCACCTTGCGCCCGGCGGCGCGGGCGGCGGCGATCAGGCGGGCCGGGGTATCCCCGGCGAGGACGCCCTTGCGGTAGTCCGACAGCACCATGACGGTGGTGGCGGCGACCGCATCGGCGGCGATCCGGATCAGCCGGTCGGCCAGGCGGTGATGGATCGGGCTGACCTGTTCGTGGTCGGCCCGCAGCAGCTGCTGGCCGCTGGCGACGAAGCGGGTCTTGGTCGTGGTGGCGCGGCCGCCCTGGACCAGCAGCCAGGGCTCGACGCCCGGCTGGCCGCCGATGAGGCCGGTGAGGTCGCTGCCGGCCTGGTCGTCGCCCACGATGGAGACGAAGGCGACGGCGGCGCCGAGGGCGGTGAGGTTGCGGACCACGTTGCCGGCGCCGCCGGGCAGCGCCACGTCGCGCTCCACCGCCAGGACCGGCACCGGGGCCTCCGGGCTGATCCGCTCCACCCGGCCATAGACGTAGCGATCCAGCATCGCGTCGCCGACCACGAGGACGGTGCCGCGCCGGAGGAGGCGGACCGCATCGAGCAGGTCGGCCGGGATCGCGTCGGCTTTGGTGGGGGGGAGTTCTGGCGCTGGGCCGTGCATCGCACTGCGGTAGCGCAAGCCATGGCCCAGGCGCAAGGCGCGTCGCCGGGAATCTCGTCCGCGGGGGAGAATGTATCGGCCCCGGTCCGGAGGCGCCGGGCCGCGCCATGCCTTAACTGGTGAGGAAGCGCAGCCTCTGGCCCTCCAGCACCAGGCAGGTCAGCGCCCCGCCGAAGCAGGCGCCGGTGTCGATCCCGATGCGGTGAGGCCGCACCCCCGGGATCTCGGTCGGGGTATGGCCGTGCACCACCACCTGCGGCAGGTCGCCCTCGAAGGAAAGGAAGGGCTCGCGGATCCACAGCAGGTCGAAGGGGTCCTGCCGGTCGGTCGGGATGCCGGGGCGGACGCCGGCATGGACGAAGAGGTAGTCGCCGGCCTCGTAGCTCAGCGGGCAGTGCCGCAGCATGTCCAGGTGCTCGGGCAGCACGGCGGCGACGGCGGCGGGGTCGGCCGGGTCGGCGCCGTAGCTGGCGAGCGTCTCGGCCCCGCCGTTCTCCAGCCAGAAGGGCAGCGCCCCGGGATGCGCCTGCGGGTCGCAGGCGTCCAGCAGCATCACCTCGTGGTTGCCGAGCAGGTTGACGCATTCCGCCCCCTCGAGCGGCGGCGGGCCGAGCAGGGCGGCCAGCACCCCGGCGCTGTCCGGGCCCCGGTCCACGTAGTCGCCGAGGTGGACCAGGCTGGTGCGGGCGGCGGGCCAGCGGGCGGCGTCCTCCGCGATCAGGGCGTGCAGCGCCGCCAGCCGGTCGGCGCAGCCATGGACATCGCCGATGGCATAGATCCGCCAGCCCGGCGGCAGCGCGCCGGGGGCCAGCTGGCCGGGAATCGGCGCCCTCATGCGCAGGGCCAAGGGCGACCCGGGGAAACATCCAGGGACCCGCGGAGCCGGGCGCTGGGGAAGGCGGGGCGCCGGCACCGGGCGGTTCGGGCAGCGGCCCGGGCCGCGGGGCACCGGTCTCGTTGCGAGCTTAGCTGTTCGTTCAACATCCGGCGCGAGTTTAGCGGATGAATTGCCGCGCCGCACAGCGCCAGGACAGCGCATGATCGTGACCGACCCCAAACTTCGCGCCGTCCCGGCCGCCGCCGCCCAGGGGGGGGGCCAGGGGGGAGGCCAGGGAATTGCCCCGGGCCTCCCCGGCGACCCGCCGGGGACGGCCCCGGCGGCGCCGCTGCTGCCCATCGTGCGCCAGGCGCTGGCGGGGGAGGCGGGGCGGCTGGCCCTGCGGCTGCGGCCGGCCGG
>NZ_JAUFPN010000288.1 GCF_030409335.1 Paeniroseomonas aquatica | reverse complement strand
GGGCGCCAAGTGTCGCCTATGTTACCGACTGGTGAGTATATACGCATGTGCTCGGGCTCGGCGGTGCGCGCAAGCGAACCGCGTTCACCCAGACGCACGACTGCTTATATGAGCTGATCCGGTGGCTTGCCGACGCCCGGCGCAGGTCGGAGCCGACGCTGGCCGAGGGGGAGGCCGCCTTCGAAGCGATCTGGCAGGAGCGGGGGCCGATCGAGCACGCCTTCCGCGACGACTACCGCCGCCTGGCGGCGCGGTTGGTCGCGGCCTTGATCCGCGCCGGGGCGGGGCGGCGGTTCCGCGAATCCGAGCCGCTGGCGATCGACCTTCCGAACGGGCGCGTTCTGGTGGAGCCCAACGAGCTGGCCGAGCTTTCAGACGGGAGCGTCGTCGTGCGCCGCGTGCGCACCGGCCAGAAGCGCAGCGACGAGTATGATCGGCTTGAATACACGCTCTACCAGCTCGCCGCCCAAGCCCGCTTCGGAGGCGCTGTGGTGGTGCAGGCGCTGCACCTGACGGACGAGACGGCCGAGGCCGTCACGATCACGGCGGCGAAGGTCGGCCATCGACGAACGAAGAGCGACGAGATGCTCGGGCGGATCGCCGCCGGCTGGTTCCCGCCCGAGGTCGACGCCGTGACGTGTCCGCGGTGCCCGCACTTCTTCATCTGCGCGGCGACGCCGCAGGGCAACCTGGTCGTAGCGTAACGCCCGAGGTCAAGCGCCTTTCCGGGTTCCCGATCCTCCACCGATCAAGGAGGTGAGGGACGAACGAGGGGCAATCCGGCTCCGCACTTCGATCCCCGGAGTGTAAAGCCATGACGTCCATCGACATGTTCTACCAGGGCGAAGGGCTCGGCGAGATCCAGCATCTCGAGCTCGAGCCCGACGCCACGTTCGCCATTTTGAAGCTGCGCCTGATCGAAGCGCACGGTATTCCCCACGGAGCGCTGTTGTTCCTCGAGGATGAGGACGATCCGCTCGACGATCATGGGCTCGTCAGGGAGCAAGCCTCCCACAAGGGCCTGAAGGTCCACATCCACCGCTGCCGCCACGTCGAGGTCACCGTGACCTTCAACGGCGAGATGGTCGAGCGCCGCTTCTCGCCGAGCGCGACGGTGGCGAAGGTCAAGCGCTGGGCGGCCGAGCACAAGTTCGCCATGACCGACGAGGAGGCCGGCGAGCACGTGCTGCAGCGCGCGGGTTCCTACGATCGGTCGGCGCCGGGGACTCACATCGGCGCGCTGACCGACGGCAAGGTGTGCGGCTTGGCCTTCGACCTCGTCGCCGACCAGCGCGTCAACGGTGCAAGCGGGGGCGCGGCGTGAGCGGTCCCGATCAGCGCGCCTTCGAGGCGGACGTGGCGAAGGCCACGTTCCGTCTCGGTCAGGCCGACGGTCGCTGGCGGCTGGTCCAGACCGTCTGGCCTCACGCCTTCCTCGGAGTGACCGCGAAGGACGGGCGGGAATACCTGCTCCGGCTCAACTGCGCCGGCTATCCGCAGACGGCGCCGACCGGCGGGCCTTGGGATGCGGGCCTCAACCAGATTCTCGCCTTCGGCCTCTGGCCGCGCGGTCAGGGCGGACGGGTCTCGGCAGTGTTCCGGCCCGACTGGAAGGATGGATCCGCCATCTACCTACCGTGTGATCGCGAGAGCTTCGCGGGTCACGAGAACTGGCGTCACGAGATGCCGTCGAAAATTTGGCGCCCGGCCGACGGGATCGTCCAATATCTGGAGGTCGTCCATGAACTTCTCCATTGCCGAGACTATGCGCCGCCTCTTCGCGCCGCGGCATGAACTGTCCTGCTCCTGGATCCTGTGGAGGCGCCTGCAAGCGAGTCTGCGCGAGCGCGGCCGCAACCGCTCGCGCGAGAGCGGCGCATTCCTTCTTGGCCGGCGCGAGGACGGGCGGGCGCGTATCGTGGATTTCACCCTGTACGACGACCTCGACCCGCATCGCCTGGACAGCGGCATCGTCCGCTTCGACGGGCGTTATTTCAGCGAACTCTGGGCGCTCTGCAAGGCGCGCGGCCTGACCGTGGTCGCCGACATTCACGTCCACCCCGGCGGGTCCAGGCAGAGCGACTCCGACCGGGCGCATCCGATGATCTCCCGCGCCGGGCACATCGCCCTGATCCTGCCCCGCTTCGCGGTCGCACCGCAGCCTCGCCGCGAGATCGGGATTTACCGGTACGAGGGCGCCAAGCGCTGGATGACCGTGCCGCCCGCTGACCGCCGGGACTTCCTCCATATCGGGCTTTGAGGACCGCGCCATGACCAATTTCGTTCCCGCCGAGACGCTTCATCGGCTCGTCAAGCATGCCATCGACAGCGGCGCGGCCGAGAGCATCGCGGAGGCTGAGGCGCTGTTCAAGGGCTACCGCCTGCACCTCGAGATGTCGGCCGAAGCCGCCGCCGATCCCGTCCAGCAGGCCTCGCTCCTGACGGCAGTGGCGCTGGGCCGCCGCGTGTTCCTTGGCGGCGTGACCGTGAGCGGCAGCCTTGGGACGGGTCTGACCGTGCCGCTTCCGTTCGGCAAAACGCTTGCTGATGCCGTTCAGGCCCTCGGTGGGCTGCTGCGCGGCAAAGCCGACGGAGCGCCGACCGTGATCATCGGTGGCGGTCCGATCCAGCGCCGCGACGGGTTCTGCATCCGCACCGCCGCAGCAGGCTGGCGTGGCGGCATCCTGCCCGGCCACGCCGACCTAGGGCCGGGAGCGGGGCCGGTGATGCCACTCGCGGGAATGCTCGCGGCGGCTCTTGCAATCAACGAAGTGTACCTGTTCCTGAACGGGGGGGCGCCGGCCACGGGGCGGCGCTCTGTCGGGCTGTCCTTGTGGCGGCCCGGCCCAGAGGTGGACTGGCTCGCCCCCGACGACTGCGAACCGACGCTGACCTATCTGCCGTCGCGCCTGTGGCTGATCGGCTTGGGCCATCTGGGGCAGGCCTATCTCTGGGCGCTCGCGTTGCTGCCCTTCGCCAAGCCGGAGAACGTCGCGCTGGTCCTGCAGGATATCGACGTGATCTCGCCCTCGACCGAGAGCACGTCGATCCTGTCCGACGCCACGCTCATCGGGCAGAAGAAGACCCGTGCCATAGCTGCCTGGGCCGAGGCACGCGGATTTCATACGGCGATCCACGAACGCCTGTTCGACGCGAGCTTCCGGCGTCAGGCCGACGAGCCGGCCGTGGCACTTTGCGGGCTGGATAACGCCGCGGGACGCAGGGCGCTCGACCAGGTCGGCTTTGACTTCATTGTTGAAGTCGGGCTCGGGCGCGGCCATCGCGACTTTCGCACGATGCGCCTACATGTCCTGCCGGGCTCCCGTTCGGCCGCCGAGATCTGGAAGGTGGCGCCCGCGGCGGAGACGGTCGAGGATCGGCCAGCCTATTCTCGCCTGCTCGTGGAGGGCGCGCTCGATCGGTGCGGGATGACGCTGCTCGCAGGCAAGGCCGTGGGCGCGCCGTTCGTGGGCGCGGTAGCGGCGACCTTGGCGGTCTCGGAGGTGCTGCGACTTCTGCACGGGGGTCCGATCCACCGGCTGCTCGACATCGACCTGCTGAGCTTGGAGCAGCGCGTCGCCTCCGGACATCCAGGGGATTTCGGCAGGATAAATCCGGGTTTTGCGCTGGCGAAGTGTAACCGTCCGGTCTGACCCGCGGTCACCTCTGGCTCAGGCGATTAGTGACACTGGTGATGTTCCAGGGCAGCAGTTCGGCGACACGGTTGACCGGGTGTTCTGCCATGCGTTCGAGGACGAGGCGGAGATAGGCCTCGGGATCGAGGTTATTGAGCCTGGCGGTCAGGAAGAGGGACATGATCGCGGCTGCCCAGGTGCCGCCCCCGTCCGAGCCGCAGAACGGCCAGCTCTTGCGGCCCAGGGTGAGCGGCCGGATCGCGCGCTCGGCTGCATTGTTGTCCGCGGCGAGGTGTTCGTCGTTGCGGTAGCGGGTCAGCGCCGTCCAGCGCGACAGGGCATAGCGGATGGCCGCGGCTAGGCCACCTCGGCCCGGCACCCTGGCCAGCGTTGCCGTGAGCCAGGCGTGCAGCGCGTCCAGCTCGGGACCAGCGCGGGCCTGGCGTGAGGCGGTGCGTTCCGCCGCCAGTTGGCCGGGATGTCCCGCTCGATCGCGTAGCGGATGCCGATGCGCCGGACCGCCTCCGTGGCCAACCAAGCGTCCGCTTCCGGACGATTGCCTAGCGCGGCTGAATGACCGGGATGGGCGCTGAGCAGCCTCAACGGGCAGCATCACCTATTCCCACTGCCCACCCTTTTCGGCGATCACATGCGCGGGCCACGCGGGCGCACTTCCTGCGCCTTTCGACTGCTCGCCGCCGCAGCCAGTTCCACCCGATCCGCCGCTACCTTCTGTATTTGATCCAGTGCACCCCGCACCGCCGCAACGATTGGCTGATGCCCCTGACGTCGTGCCAGATCGTTCCAGTCGCTGCCTCGGTCGCCAGGCGGGAAAGACGGTAGGGCGGCGGTACCTCCCACGGCTGCTGCGGCGGCTTCGGCTTTCTCCTTCCCAACGTTCGGCAACGGCACCGCCTTCCTGGGTAGGTGGTGGTCATTGTCGCCGGCAATGATTATGGGCCGCGATGGGTCGGCCGACCGGTATGCCTTCGCCACGGTCGCCAAGTTCCCCGCGTTGAAGGCCACCACCACCGACAGCCCCGTGGCTTCGTACAGCGTCGCTCCCGTTGCGTAGCCCTCGGCAACCAGCAGCGGCGCCCCCGGCCTAGGCCGCCCGCCGATCAGCGCGTGCCCGCCCTCGGTCCTGGCGCCTTTCAGAAACAGCTTGGACCCGTCCACATCCACCCGCTGAACGCCCCACAACCGCCCATCCGCCCCCTGCACCGGCACCAGCAGCCGGCCGCGCTGGTCTTGCCGCAGCCCGTGCGCCCGTACGCCCTTGGCCGCAAGATAGGGGTGTGAAGTCGCCGGCGCCGCCGCGGCCCATAGCCGGTGCGCCATCTTCGCTGCCCGCTCCTGGATGTCCTGCCGCTCACGCGCCCGAGCCGCGGACTTCCTCGCCGCCTCGGCCGCGAACCTCGCCCGCTCGGCCGGAGCCATCTGCCAGACAAGCCGATCGGCTTTCCAGCGGATCTCGGTCCCGGTCTTGTGGTTGCGGATGTAGCCTGCCGGCCAGCCGTCGAGGTGACCGACGTAGGTGCCCGACTTCTGCCCCTTCCGGTCGCCCTCTACAGGAACCCGGTGCATCTTCCCGTCCATCTCCACCGACCCGGTCAAGCGCAGCCCGGCTTGGTGCAATGCCATAGCGAAGTCCGCCCCGGCGTCGGTCTCAGTGAAGCGCGGCGCTGTCCGACGTCCCGAAGGTGCCGCTGCGCGTAGCGAGAGTGCGGGGATAGCCTGGGACGGCATGGCCGGGCTCTCGGGTGTCCGTGCTTCCTCGTTTCCCTGACGCCTCTGCTGGTCCGGCTGGGCGGGCCTCTGGCCACTGCTCCGCTCGATGC
>NZ_JAUFPN010000287.1 GCF_030409335.1 Paeniroseomonas aquatica | reverse complement strand
CGTCTCGCCGCGGCCGGCCGGGCCGCGCCGTGCCGTCAGCGGCAGGGCGGCGGCAGTGGCGCCTCGCCCTCCGGCCGCGGCGCCGCCTGGCGGGCCGGCGGCAAGGGCGGCAGGCCCAGCACCTCCTCCTCGTGCCGCATGACCCGCCGGGCCAGCTTGAGGGCCTGGTAGCAATCATCGGCCTCGGCCAGGCCCAGCGCCTGGCGCAGCATCTCCCGCGCCAGCGCCGAGGTGGTGGCCTGCTGGAAGTCGCCGATCAGCCGCCGCGCCGCCTCGAGCCCGCCGGAGCGTTCCGCCTCGGTCCCGATATAGGCGGTCTGCAGCGCGAAGTAGATGCGCCGCGCCGGGGTGGTGGCGGCCTCCGGCGGCATGATCTGCTTGCCGAAGAGGAAGCGCGCCTTGGCAGCCAATTCGATGCGCGTCCGGTTGCGGAAGCGGATCGGCGCCCCGTTCACCACCATCAGATCGCCCTGACGCAATTCGAGGACCAGCGTGGACATTCTTGTTCCTTTCGAACCCGCGCCGCGGAGACTGGGCGGATGCTCGCATGCCCGGCTTAACGCCGGCTGAAACCCAGGCTTTGGGCCGCTCGCGTGCTCATCGCAGGAAACGGCTGAGGCTGAGGGTGCCGAGGCTGCCGATGGCGTTGTAGCTGGCCTCCAGGCTGGTCTTGGTCGACTGCAGCTGGGTCAGCACCTTGGCCAGGTCGATCTCCTCGATGCCGGCGAGCTGCTCCTGCAGCGAATCCCGCATCTCGAGGTGCCGGGTCTGCATGCCGCCGAGCTGCGCCTCGGTCAGGCCGAGCGCGCCCTGCTCATCTGCCAGCGCCCTGGCCGCGCTCTGCAGCCCGCCGCGGATCACCTCCGCCAGGGCGCTGAAATCGGCCGTCGAGGCGGCGGAGGCCGGGGTCAGCGCGGCGATGCTGGCCAGGCCCCGCAGCAGGTCGCGGGCCCAGCCGCCGGTGGTCTCCCCGGTGGAGGTCGCGGCGGCGTTGCGGCTGGCGAAGAGCCCCACCTCGGTGGCGGTGCCGTCGGCCGAGGCGACGCTGCGCCGCGGCTCGCCGCCGCCCCGGCCGGGATCCACGATGTAGGCGGAGAAGGGGGTCACCCCGGGGCTGTCGTCGAGCGCCGCCGCCCGGGTGGCCGCGGCGACCGAGGCGGCGTTGCCGGGCCCGAGCAGGGCGATGGCCCCGGCGATCTGGCTCGCCAGGCCGCCGGTCGGCAGGCCGTTCGGGTCCGGCACCGGCGGATGGGCGAAGTCGCTGCCGCCGAAGATGTATTCGTCGTTCTGTCTGGTGTTCAGCAGCTGCCCGACCTCGATCAGCGCATTCCGCGCCTGGGTGGCGGCGAAGGGGAGGGATTGCGGGTCGTTGGGATCGAGCTTCATCGCGACGGTATTGCCGAACTGGCTGGCGATCTCGCCCAGCCGGCCCAGGGTCTGCTGCGCCGCGGTGGTGCGCGCCAGGGCCTGGGTGATGGTGCTGCCATAGGTGTCGCGCCGGCCGATCTCGGCCCGCAGGTCGAGCACCCGCGGCATCTGTGGCGCCAGGTCGCCCGGCGCCTCGACCCGCAGGCCGGTGGTCACCTGCCGGGTCAGCGACTGCATGCGGGCCCGCAGCACCGCCGCATCGGCATCCAGCCGTCCCAGAACGTCGATCCGCGCCATCCGCTTCTCCTATCGGCTGCGCCGGGCCAGCAGCGCCCGGCGGATGCATGCAGGCCTGCGGCCGCGCCTCATGACCTGGTCGCCAGCAGCGCGTCCCACATGGCCTGCAGGGTGCTGATCACCCGGGCATTGGCCGCATAGGCATTCTGCAGCGTCACCATGCCGGCCATCTCGGCATCGACGTCGACGCCGGAGCCGGCGGCGAAGCGGGCCTCGAGCGCGGTCTGCAGCCCGGCCGCCCCTTCCCTGACGGCGGTCGCCGCGGCCCGGTCGCCGAGCTGGGCGACGGTGACGCTGTCGGCGTAGCCGGACAGGGTCGCGGGCGCCGGGAAGGGCGACTGCAGCGTCCCGTCCGGGCCGAGGCCGTTGCCGGCGATGGGCGCCCAGGCGACCCCGGCCGCCGCCTCCGCCCCGAGGCTGTAGGTCAGCACCCGGTCGAGCAGGCCGGTGAAGCCGGCCGGGCCGCCCGGCGGGTTGGGGGTGAAGGCGGAGGGGCCACCCGGGCCGCCGGCCACCACGTCGGTGCCGTCGCGCAGCAGCCGCGGCGCCGCCGTCACCGCCAGGCTCAGCCGCAGCCGGCCGGCCAGGCCGACCTGCGCGCTGCCGGCATAGGGCTGCGCCGGGTCGGGCACCGTGGTGCCGTCCGCGTCGGTGAACAGCGCCAGCCCCTGCCGGGCGAAGCGGTCGGCCAGGTTGGCGGCGACCAGGTCGGTCTCGGCCTGGTAGCGCGGCAGCACGCGGTCCCGCAGCGAGAGGTATTCGCCGAGCCGGCCGCCGCTGATCTGGCCGGTGATGTCGCTGCCGTTGAGGGTGACGCCGGACAGCGAGCCGCCGGCGCCGTGGAAGGTCTCCGGCCCCACCGTCGCCTGCAGCGTGCCGAGGACGTCGCGGTCGGGGTCGAGCGGCAGCGCGATGCCGCCGCGGGCGATCAGCAGCACCTCGCCGTTCGGCCGGTGCACCGCCTGCACCTCCATGCTTTCGCCGAGGGTGGCGATCGCCTGGTCGCGGCGGTCCTCCAGTTCGGCGCTGCCGCCGGGGGGCCTTGCCTTGATCTGGATGGTGAGGGCGGCGATGTCGCGCAGCGCCGCATTGGCCGCGCTCACCTCCTGCACGATGCCGTCCTGGGCCTGCTGCCGGGCGCCGCCGATGGCGCGGGAGAGGTCGCCGAGCCGGGTGGTCAGCGTCGTCGCCGCGACCAGCACCGCATGCTGCTGCCCGGCATCGGCCGGCGCGGCGCGGAGCAGGGTGAAGGCGTCGCCCAGCGCCGAGACCGCATCGCCCAGCGTGGCGCCGTCCCCGGCCGCGCCATGCGCCTGCTCGATGCCCCGCAGCAGTGCCTCCCGCACCGTTGCGGCGGCGACCGTGCCCCGGCTCCCGTTGAGCTGGTTCACCAGCGCCGTGTCCACGGCGCGCCGGGCATCGGCGTTGCGCAGGCCGAGCGGCAGGTCGGCGACGGCCATCGCCTGCTGCGGCACGGTCTTCCGGGTATAGCCGGGGGTCTCCGCATTGGCGATGTTCTGCGCCGTCTGCGCCAGGTTGCGCTGGATCGAGGCGAGGCCGCTGCGGGCGATGGAGAGGGCGAGGTCGAGGCTCACGCGGGTCTATCCTGTCGCGCCTCAGCGCCGCATGTTGATGGTGTCCTGCAGCATCTCGTCGCTGGCGGTGACCACCTTGGTATTGGCGGAATAGGCGCGCTGGGCGACGATCAGCTTGGTGAACTCGCTGGCGATGTCGACATTCGACTTCTCGATCGAGCCGATGACCAGCTTGCCGACCCCGTTCGAGGCGGGGTCCGTCACCTTGGCGTCGCCGGCCTCGGGCGATCGCAGGAAGGCCTGGCCGTCCTGGCGCTGCAGCTTGTCCGGATTGTTGAAGGAGACCAGCGGCACGCGGGCGATGACCCGGCTCTGCCCGTTGTCGTAGCTGACCGCGACGTCGCCGTTGGTGCGGGTGGTGAGGCTGGAGAAGGCGCCGAGCGGCACGCCGTTCTGCTCGAGGTTGCGGAGCGAGAATTCGGTGCCGGCATACTGCGTCAGCCCGGTCGCCTTGCCGAACTCGCCGAGCGAGAGGCTCACGGTCTGCGCGCCCTGGCCGAAGTCGACCGTGAAGGTGACCGCGGCGGGATCCCCGAGCGCATTGGTGGCGGGGGCGCCGAGCGAGCCGGTGACCGAACCGATGGCGCCGATGGTGCCATCGGCGGCGACCGGCGCCGCGCCGGTGCCGAAGTCGAGCGCCGTGGTGCCGCGGGCGGTGCTGTTGATGTCGTCGGGCACGTCGATCGACATGGTCCAGTGGTTCTGCAGGGCGCTGGAGAAGGTGAGGTTCACCGTGTGCAGGCCGCCCAGCGAATCGTAGAGCTGCGCCTGGGTGGTGATGGGGTCGGCCGGGATCACCGCCGGCAGGTTGGCCGAGAGGGTGATCTCGGTGGTGGCGACCGGGTTGAAGACCTGCTGGTCCACCTGGATGGGATTGATGACGGTGCGGTCGGGGTTGCCGGCGGCGTCCACCACCCAGCCCTTCAGGTAGTAGCCTTCCGAATTCTTCAGGTAGCCGTTCTCGTCGCGGCTGAAGTCGCCGGCGCGGGTGTAGAATTCGCGGTCGTCGAAGGTCGGCTTGCCGTTCACCGTGCCCTTGGCCAGCGCGACGTTGAAGAAGCCCTGGCCGCCGATGGCCAGCGCGAGCTGGTTGTCCGAGGCCTCGATCGTGCCCTGCACGGTGTTCGTGTAGGCCGGCCGGGCTTGCCGGTCCGGGGCCCGGAGGGGCTGGCCCGGCCTTCGCACCCGGCGCGGCGAAGCAGGACCGGACCAGGATGGACACCACCGCACGCCTTCCGCCCCAGCCAGCACCCACGCCCGCCCCGCCGAAGCCGCGGCACCGCGAGGCCGCGGGCGGCGAGGGCTTCGCCGCCGCCCTCACCCTGGCCGATGCGCCGGCCGCGGACCGTGCCGAGGCCAGGCCGGCCGCAGCTGGCCCGGCCGCAGCCCGGTCAGGCGGCAAGGCCGCGGCGCCGGCGCCGGCGCGGGGCACCGCCACCGCCGGGACCGGCCAGGCGCCGGGCGGCCAGGCTCCGGCAGGCCATGCTCCGGACAGCCAGGCCCCGGACAGCCAGGCCCCGGGCGACCTGGCCGGTGCGCCGCCAGCGGCGGCAGCCCCGGCGGCGGGCGACCCGGCCGAAGCGGAGCCGGCGGAGGAACCGGCCGCGCCCGACCAGCCGGTGGGGCGCATGCCGGAGGCGTCCCCGGTGATCACCGCTGCCGCGCCACCGCCGCCGCCCGAACCCGGGCGCCAGCCGCCGGCGGCGCCAGCCGCGCCACCGGTCCTGGCGGCGGCACCTCCGCCCGGGATGCCGGGCGCCCGGTCCGGCACCGATCAGGCTGGGGTTGGCCCGCTCCCGCCCGGTGCCGCTGCGCGGCCGGGCGCGCCGGCCCCGGTGCCCGCCGGGGCGGCGGCCGGTCCCCCGGGCCCGGTTCCGCCCGGCGATG
>NZ_JAUFPN010000286.1 GCF_030409335.1 Paeniroseomonas aquatica | reverse complement strand
GTCTCCGACGCTTGCTGTCGGCCTCACGAATTATCCAGGTTAGCACGTGATAAACCGGATTATCACGTGATGATTAAGCTCAACTTTGGCGTGCGCTATAAGCAGGGGGAGCCTCGGATAGGACCAAACCGATGAAGATTGCCGTCATGGGAGCCGGTGCCGTGGGTTGCTACTACGGGGCCATGCTGGCGCGGGCCGGCCATTCCGTGACCCTCGTCGGCCGGCCGCAGCTCGTCACGGCCGTGCAGGCGCACAGACTGATCTTGGAAGCTGCAGGCAGAACCGAGGCCGTGCCGGTAGACGCGACGACGGACCCGTCCGGTGTCGCCGGTGCGGACGCCGTCCTGTTTTGCGTAAAGGCGAACGACACCCTCACCGCGGGACGGGTCATAGCGTCCCATCTCGGAAGCAGCGTTCCAGTCTTGAGCCTGCAGAACGGAGTGGACAGCGCCGAGCATCTGCAGGCGGTTTTGGGACGACCTGTCGTTCCCGCGGCCGTTTACGTCGCGGTCGACATGCCGGCGCCGGCACATGTCAGGCACCACGGTCGCGGCGAGCTTGTGATCGGGCCAGGCCCGTCGAGTGCGGACATTGCCGAGGTGTTCTCCCGTGCCGGAATCCCGACGGAGGTATCCGAGAACGTGAAGGGGGTGCTGTGGGCAAAGCTCATCGTTAACTGCGCCTACAATGCCCTCTCCGCCGTTGCGCAGCTGCCCTATGGGCAGATGATGAAAACCGACAGCGTTCCCGAAACCATGCGGGACATTGTTGCCGAGTGTCTCGCTGTTGCCGAGCGGTCGAATGTTATGGTTCCTGGGGAGGTCATGAGCACCGTTCTCGGACTCGCCGCCTCCATGCCGGATCAGCTCTCGTCGACCGCGCAGGACCTCGCGCAGGGCAAAGAAAGCGAGATCGACCACCTCAATGGCTACATCGTCCGGGCCGCGGCGCGGCTTGGGATTGCAGCGCCCGTTAATCGCGCGCTTCTGGTAATGGTCAGGCTCGTGGAAGCCAAGGCGCAAAGTGCCAGACGGTAGCTTTGGATGCGATCAGTGTCCTCGCTGCATTGCCATCGCACCATCCTAGACCCGCTAGACCGGTCGGGGCATTCGCTCTGGATTTTGAATCCGGTGCTGCTTTTCGCTCAGAATGATTTTCTTGGAGGCAACTCAGATGGTCGGGTTTGGTCGAGAGCGGCTATTCCGCTCTGCGCCCATGGCTGACGAGAAGCGGACCTACCCCGGCACGCGGTGTCCTGGCTGCCCAACCCTGCCGAACATCCATGATCAGCGTGGGCTGGGAGGCAGCAGATCAATTTTGCCCGTCGAGGAAGCCGCGGGCGAGACTAATTGTCGCTTGCGGGTTCTCCTCCATGATCCAGTGCCCTGACGCGGGCACGATGCCCTCGCGCACATCCGTAGCACCGGCCCGCATCACCTCTGCCATCGTCGCCCCGAAGGACTTCTCGCCTCCCACCGCCAGCAATGGCATCCTCAACCGGGCGCCGGTAGCGAGCCAGGCACGGTTGTCGGCAGCGTCCCGGTCGAAGGCGGCGAACTGCTCGAAGCCGGAGTGCATTGCGCCAGGCAGGGCATAAAGCTGGGCATAGTGAGCCCGGGAGGCTTCGCCGAATCTGGCTGGGTCGGCGGAGAACTCGTTCCAGAAGCGGTCGAGATAGATGCGCTCGCGCCCTGCAACCAGCCGCTCCATGTCCGGCCCGCCGAAGCGGAAGTGCCAGAGCAGCGGATTTTTTAGGATCTCCTCCCAAGGGCCGACACCCGGCACGGGGGCGTCGATCAGCACCAGTCGTCTAACTCGGTCCGGATGCTGTGCGGCGAACTGGAAGGCCACCATGTTTCCGATGTCGTGTGCGACGAGGTCGATCTCGCCGATACCAAGCGCCGCCAGCACGTCCACGAGATCCCCCGCCTGCGTCTTCTTGTCGAAACCGCCGGGGGGCTTGGAGGACAAGCCCAGGCCGCGCAGGTCGGGAACAATCACCTGGTGGTCGCGGGCCAGGTCGGCCGCCATGGGTGCCCACATATCGCCGGTCTCGCCATAGCCGTGCAGCAGCACGACCGGCGGACCAGACCCTCCGATGCGGGTGTGGATGGTGACGGCCGGGGTCTGGATGTCCTGCATGCGAAAGCCGGGTGGAAAGGAGTGGGGCTGCGCCAGAGCGGGCCAGACGGCCGCCAACGCACCGAGGAAGCCTGTTACGAAACTGCGCATGACGGTGGTCTCCTGCCGCGGGACATGGCCCGGACATTCCCAGGGCTTGGGCGAACGTAGCGGCCCGGCGTCGTTCCGATTAGGCTGCGAACGGGAGATCTGGCCGCCGGGAAAGCCGAACGCATGAAGCTGGAAGGCCTTTTGACCTTTGTGGCCATCGCGGAGGCCGGGTCGATCAGTGCAGCCGCCCGACGCTTGGGGCTGTCGAAATCGGTGATCAGCGATCGGCTGGCGGAGCTTGAGCGCAGCCTCGGCGCGCCCCTCCTGCAACGCAGCACGCGCAAGCTGACCCTGACGGAGGACGGGACGAGCTTTCTCGAGAGTGCAGCGCAGATCACGCGCGACGTCGAGGCAGCGGCTGTCATGGTTGCAGAGCGGCGAGGGACCTTGCGTGGCCCCTTGCGCATCTCGGCCCCGGTGACCTTCAGCCGTATGCATCTCGGCCCCGCGCTCTATGGCTTTCTCAAGCGGCATCCCGGGGTGGAGCTTACCCTGGACCTTGATGACCGGCGGGTGGACGCGGCCGCCGATGGCTACGATGCCGTGGTTCGGCACGGTCCCATCGCCGACAGCCGCCTGACGGTCTGGCGTCTGGCGCCGAGCCGCCGGGTTCTCGTGGCGTCACCCGACTATCTTGAGCAACACGGCGCGCCCCGCTCCCTGTCGGCCCTGGAGGAGCATCGGGGCATCTTCTACACGAACCGCAGCCACTTGGATTGGCGCTTCATCGGCCCCGAGGAACCGCGGATCGTGCGGGGTCGCCATGCCCTGCGCGTCAACAATGGGGACGTCATGCGGGATGCCGCGGTGGCCGGGCTCGGCATCGCCTTGTTGCCGACCTTCATCGTAAACGCGGACGTCAAGGCCGGAAAGCTCCGCACCATCAACCTGGAAGCCGAGACAGAGCCTGAATTCATCTACGTGGCGCATCCGGAAGGACGACGTGCGTCCATGAAGCTGCGCGCCATGGTGGACGACATCAGGGCCATTATCGGTGACCCGCCGTATTGGGACAGGTAGATGGATGCAAAATGCGCCACTCTGGCGAGAAGCGCTTCAAGCAGATGCAGCATCCCGGAAGCTCAACACGCGGGCGATCCAAGCTGATTGGTTGCACTCAGGCTAACCTTGTTGCCCTGAAAGGGCCCCAAGGTTGAAGACGTTTTAAGAAAAGGCAGCCAATCCACCCGAACGGCCGGATTGGGCGCAAAGCGGACATCGGAACCACGGCGCATCAACCGCCGCTAAGCGCCCAAACTCAACCTACATTCTGGCATCGAGTGTCAGGCTTTACCCGGTCGACAGCCGCATAACTGACCATTATGGCAAGGGCGGCTCACCAGCACCGACATGCCGCCTGTGGCGTTTCGGCTGATGCCTCACAGCGTAAAGTCATCCTACCAAAGAACGTCACAATGGCCGTTATCATTACTGTTCCGTCTTCTTGCACCACCTGTTGGGGCACGACCGGCCGACAAAGGCGGCGGCCTGATGTGCATCTCCCAAACCGCTTGGGCAGTGAACGTGATGCCACATCCCTGGTCTGGGGCTGGGCTTCCGAGATGAGGCCGACCACCCACCAGATCCGAGCTTCGGACATCCTCGCGCTGGCGCGCAACAACACCCGTGCCGCCGTAGTTATGGCTGCCTCCTGCATCGGATTCAGGCGCTCGAGATTCGCGGCCTGAGCCTTTGACGCGAGGGGACAATAGCGTTCCCTGCTTCGAGTCTCGGCATTTTCCACTCGGAAACTAAAACGGTTTTGTCCAACATTCCATCCGAATCTAATGATGATTACAAAATTGTAAATTACGATCCTAAAAAAACAATGAATGCTGATCTAAGCTTTTACAATAGCTTACTAAGCTTGTCGCACTACAACGTCTAAGCGCGTTTAGATAGCGTCTAAACGCGTTTGTATTGTTTTGATGACTCTAAAAAAATGTAGTCACGAAGACCAGTTGCGGACGCCCCAAGCCCTGAATTAGCATCAGGAATGCCGCAATTCCGCGGCGGGAGCCAGAAACAGCAAAGGCGGCCCGAAGGCCGCCCCCACCGATCATCACAGCTTAGGATGACAGAGTTACCAGCTCTGCCACATTCGCGCCCCCGAATCATCCAACAGCTCTGACTTTTCGACAAGGCCTTTCGGAGGTCTTTGGGGACGTGTGTCTTTTGCCCGCCTCAGCTGGGGAGACCCCAGACGATGCGTTCTATTCTTCGTTCGCGCAGGCCAAAGGTGTTTCAAGACGGTCCTGGCAAGCCGCTGGATCGCAATGCCAAGTTCCGCATCCAGACTTTTGCTCGTGCCTGGACAGCCAAGCACAGGCAACCTGGCCAGCATCGTGGCCCGTTGACACGGGCCGCATTCGAAGTCCTGCAGGCGCTGCTGTGGGGGTTTCATAACGCTCATACCGGCCGTTGCTTCCCGGGCTACGAGGCCATTGCCACCAGGGCGAAATGTGCCCGCTCCACGGTCCACGTGACCATCAAGGTCTTGGAGAGCGCAGGGATCCTCACCTGGGTCAATCGCATCGTCCGAGTCAAGAAACGCGAGCTCGACCTGTTCGGTCGTCCAGTTTGGCGCTGGAGGATCCTCCGCACCAGCAATGCCTACGTTTTCAACGACCCGATCTCGGCCTTGGCACAGCCGAATTCTTCCAAGTCCGAAAATCGGTCCGGAACACAGAATCAAGAATCTTATAGATCTTCTTTACCCCATACGGTCAGAGCTAGCCTGGATAATTCGTGAGGCCGACAGCAAGCGTCG
>NZ_JAUFPN010000285.1 GCF_030409335.1 Paeniroseomonas aquatica | reverse complement strand
CTCAAGCTCACCAGCCTCCGGCGAACCTGGAGCGGTTCATGAAGGCCATGCAGGACCAGCCACTATTGTTTCGGCACGAGACATCGCCGAAGCTGCTGAGGATGTCTCGCAACTAGACATCAATGAGCGATCCTCATCTGCTTGTGCAACGCCAAGCGAAGTAAAACTTGGGCATGGAACGGGGAGCAACGAGGGGTGACGGGCTGGGGAGAATATGTCGCCGCATGGGCAGTGTTCCTGCTGACCCACGCCGTCCCGGTGCAGCGACCTGTCAAACTCTGGCTCGTTGAATGTCTGGGGCATGCGAGCTTCTGGTTGACCTATTCCCTGCTGTCGATCGTGGTGCTTGCTTGGATGATTGAGGCTGCCGCACGCGCGCCCTTTGTCGAACTCTGGCCTCGGGCCGAATGGCAAAATCATGTCACCCTGACGACGATGGCGCTGGCCTGTCTGATTCTGTCGCTGGCAGTATTTCGGCCTAACCCCTTTTCTTTTGGCGGTTGGCGCAACGATGATTTTGATCCGGAGCGCCCTGGCATTGTCGGGCTGGTGCGCCATCCGGTGCTGGCCGCGCTCGCACTCTGGGCGCTAGGACACTTGGCTCCCAACGGTGATATCGCCCATGTGGTGATGTTTGGTGGATTTTTGGCTTTTTCCGTTTTCGGGATGGCGATGATTGACCGACGACATCAGCACAGCATGGGAAGCGAGCTTTGGCAACGTTTGAGGCCACGGCGGATACCGCACGACATTGCAAACCCGGTGCGCTGGCTAGCCGCTGCGATGGCGTTAGCAGGACTGATCGTGCTGCATCCTCTGGTCATCGGGCTACCCGCCGTCTGGTAGCCCTTGCAACACATTGTTTTTTAGCTAAAACGCTCCGTAAATGCATATTATTTGCTCATCCAGCGCACCAAATGGCAATCAATTGGGCGCATACAATACGCAGTGCGCGGGTTTGTTCATGCCTATAAACAATCAATTACGCGGCCCCTGCGTTGGCGAAGACATTCGCTGGCAGACAAGCACGCTCACTCCCTTTGCGCCGCCAAAGGTTTTGGCGGGCAAGCCATGATTTGGCGGACCGTAACACTGCGATTTGTGTCTACTCGGTTGAGGTGGGGAACCCTCCGGACGCGGTCTGACAGATGACGCTGTTCAATACCCTTGACCGGCCGAGCGTCATCTTTCGGCGGCATCTTGCCAAGCTGCGCTCCTTGGGGCCCGTGATCGGCCCAACGAGCTCGCGCGACATGGCCGCCGGCGTGGCCGGTGCAGGGCTGGCGCTGTTCCTGTGTGCCACCCTGATTCTTGGAGTCGAGGTTGACCTGTCGACGGGCACCTTTCTTATCGCCCCAATGGGAGCAACGGCGGTCATCCTGCTTGCACTGCCCAACAGCCCTCTGGCGCAGCCGTGGTCTGCCGTCATCGGCAATACGATCTCGGCACTGACAGCCGTCGCCGTGCATCAGGTGACACGGGACCCGGCAATGGCAATCGGGGCGTCTGCTAGTTTGTCGCTCGCCGCGATGTTCTTGACTCGATCCCTACATCCCCCTGGCGGAGCAGTTGCCCTCACGGCGGCGTTAAACCCGGGTTTGCTCGATGCGCTTGGCCTGCGTTTCGCTTTTGGTCCGGTCTTTCTCGGCACGATGACCCTGGTTTTACTGGCAACGGTCTGGCACCGGCTGAACGGGCGAGTTTACCCCTTCCGGCAACCACAAACGGCCGGCCCGCACGCCACCGCCGATAAGGCTGCGCAACAGCGTCTGGGGCTGGAGCCGGAGGAATTGGCTCGCATCCTGGCCGAGTATCGCCAATCGGCCAATCTCGGCGTCGAGGATCTGGCCCGCCTGATTGCAGCGGCCGAACAGGTGGCGGCGGGCCATACCATGGGCGCCATGACCTGCGGCGCCATCATGTCGCGCGATTTGGTGACGGTACGGGCCGATGCCCGTGCGGCGCAGGTGGCCGATCTCTTTCGCAAGCACGGCTTCACCTCGATCCCCGTGGTCGGGGATGGCGGTGTGCTGATCGGCGTCATCTTCCAGCTTGATCTGATCCGCCGAGCCCGGCGCGACGCCCTGCGCGCCAACACCGGCTTTGGCGCGGCAATGGCCGCCATCCGGCGTGATAGGACCGCTGGGATACTGCGCGCCGCCGATGTGATGACAACGGATCTGCCCACTGTCGCCCCGGCAACCCTCACCGCATCGCTTCTGCCGCTTCTGGCCGATGGAGGTGCCGAGGCGGTGCCGGTAATGGATGGAGATCGGATCGTGGGGATAGTCACGAGAACCGATCTGTTGTCAGCGCTGGCCAGATCCGCCGCGCGGCCGGTCATGATCGCCTGACAGCTCGGCGGGGTCTTCAGAGTTCGCTCGGAGTGGCTCGGTTTGGCTGGCCAGGGCTGGGCTAGCTGGACGCATGAGCAGGCTTTGCAGGCCGGCACGACGCTGCACCAGATCAGCCAGGGTGTAACGGTCCAAGATAGACATGAAGGCCTGGCGTGCCTCGTCGAGCACATTGCGCAGGCCGCAGGCCGGCACGATGGCACAAGGCAACCCAGTCGGGTTCTCTGGCGAGCTGAAGCAAGGAACCAGCGCCATGTCTGGCTCGGTCTGCCGCACGACCGCGCCTAGCCCGATCTCCTGCGCCGGCTTGGCCAGCTTCAGGCCACCTCCCTTGCCGCGCACGGTCGTGACGTAGCCGGTGCGGCCGAGCTGGTGCGCGACCTTGGTCAGATGATGTTCCGAGATGCTGTAGCTGCGCGCTACCTCCGCAATGGTGGCGAGCCCGCCATCCTTCACGGCGAGGTATATAAGCATTCGCAACGAAAAATCGGTGTAGACCGTCAGGCGCATAGCCCCTCCCTGATCAGCTTCGCATAAGATGCATGGCAGGTACTACTTCTGAAAGGCTCTCAATAAGGCGTATTTGCAATACACCTTCTAGGAAGGGCAGCAAGGAAAGCTGTCCCTGACCGAGGAGCCTTCAGGCATGCTGTCCGACACGCAACGCAAGATCATCAAGGCCACCGTCCCAGCCCTCCGAGCGCATGGCGAGACGATCACCCGCACCTTCTACAGCGCCATGCTTCAGGCACATCCGGAGCTGCTGAACTATTTCAACCCTGCCAACCAGCGCGGTGAGGGTGGTCAGGCACGGAGCCTCGCGGCTTCCGTGCTGGCGTACGCCGCGAACATCGACCAACTCAGCAATCTGGACGGCATGGTCGAGCGCATCGCCACCAAGCACGTCAGCCTGGAAATTCGGCCCGAACACTACCCGATTGTCGGTCAGTACCTGCTGGGTGCGATAACCGAGGTGCTCGGTGACGCCGCGACGCCCGAGATCATTGACGCCTGGGCAGCCGCCTATGGCCAGCTCGCCGACATCATGATCGGACGCGAACAGGCTCTCTACAGCGAAACCGCAACCCAACCCGGCGGCTGGGCCGGCTTCAAGCCGTTCCGCGTTCTGCGCAAGGTTCGGGAAAGCGACGTGACGACGTCCTTCCATCTTGTTCCTGTCGACGGCGCTCCGCTGCCCGACTTCAGGCCGGGCCAGTACCTGTCGGTGAAGACCAGCTTGCCTGGCTATCCCTATGAGCAGGTCCGGCAATACAGCCTGTCCCAGGCGCCGGATGGCCGGCATTACCGTATCAGCGTCAAGCGCGAAGACGCGCCAGCAGGCCTGTCAGGCGTCCCGGCCGGGCTGGTCTCCAACTTCTTGCATGATACCGTGACGGAGGGCAGCACGCTGCTGGTCCATATGCCTGTCGGCGATTTCGTACTGGACGAGCATGGCGACCGTCCGGTGGTACTGATCAGCGGCGGCGCCGGCATCACTGCCGTGCTCGCCATGCTGGAAGAGCTGGCAATGCGCACGACGCGGAACGTGCTGATGCTGCATGCTGTCCGCTCCCGCGGACATCATGCTTTTGCCGAACGGGTGCGCGCGTTGGCTGCCTCACGCACTGGCATCCGGAGCATGACGCTTTACGAGACAGTAAACTCGGATGACGTGCCTGACGAACATTATGACGCCGTTGGTCGCATTACGGCCGAGGTCATCCGCCCTTATCTGCCGGCAGGCGACGCCGACTTCTACTACTGCGGCCCCATTGGCTTTATGACAGCTGCTGAACGGGCGCTGGACGAATTGGGCGTACCGCCCACCCGCCGGCACAGCGAAGCATTTGCACCCGATCCTTCCTTCACAGCTGGGATGTCTCATTCCAACCCGCATGTAGAGGCGGCATAGCGTCAATCGGCCGCGAGCAGGCCAACTAGTGCGCCTTTTGGAGCCAGCGACGACCCTGGCCCAAACTGGAAGCCACTGCGGTTCACTGGCGAACGGCATGGCGGTTGGGCAGCCCGTCAATGTTAGTTCGTCGCCGCTGAAATCCATTGGTAAGCACGGGTTACGCTGATGGCGCTTGAGCTTTCAACGAGATCGCGCCCGCTCGGCGATGTCCCGAAAGGTCAGGCCGCACAGGTCGTCGAGCGGCTGTTCGCTTGGTTGAGCCGATATTGCCGCCTCAACATCGTCTACGACCGCGTCGCAGACCTCTTGCAGGGCACATCTGGATGCAATGACCTCCATCATCGCCGCCGCCTCGTTGCTCAAACCCAGACGCCGCAACGTCTCTAATCGCGTACAGCCTCTAATTCCAGGCTTTAATGCCGTTTGTAATTCTAAACCGCTTTAATCGGCTGAAAGATGGATATGTTCCCTCCACTGCTAGCCTGGATTATGCGCGAAGGCTGACGGGCATGG
>NZ_JAUFPN010000284.1 GCF_030409335.1 Paeniroseomonas aquatica | reverse complement strand
CAGCAAAACTGCCTAGCTATTTCTCGGTCGGGACACTAGGTTAGGGCGCGCCACTCGGCGCCCCCGCGGATGGCGCCAAGGGATGGCGATGTCCGTCTGGTTCTGGGTGTCCGGCGGCATCGGCGCGTTCGGGAGGGACGCCTCCACCCACGCCCTCTGCACAGCGGCTCAGGCCAGTATCGCCAGCGGATTGGAGCAGCCCGCTTCATACGGGTCTGGTGACCTCACCAGCAGAACCCGCCGCCTCGGCCGGCGTGGCTCCTGCCAGAAGTCGGTACACAGAAAAAAAGAGGAAACGATCTCACGGTCGATCTCGGCCATGAAGGGCGATGGCTGGACCAGCCTCCGGCCTGGGGCGGAATGCATCGCCACGGAGCCCACGCCATAGCGGATCAAGCGCCGGAGGCCGCCTTCCCGCCGGCTGAGCAGCGTTGCGTTGATGTGGTCGGCAAAGCCGGCCAGGTCGTCGCCATCGAAGACGATGCCCGGGACGTGGCGATAGATCACCTGTTGCACCAGGCGGCGGCGCAACGCGGGCATGGAGAGCACGGCAGCGCCGCCGGCCGCGCCCAGGGCCGCCGCTGCGCCGCCGCCGGCGAGCAGCATGCGCCGGCTCAGCATGAGCCGCTGCCGGCCAGCCGCCGGGCCGCATGCAGGGAAAGCGCGGCCAGGGTCAGCGTCGGATTGGCGGGACTCACCGTCGGAAAGGCCGAGGCGCCGGCCACGACGAGATTGCGGACGCGATGGCTGACCAGCCCGGCGTCGACGACGCTGTCTGCCGGATCCGTCCCCATCCGGACGGTGCATTGCACGTGGCCTTCCGTTGCCCTGGCTTTCCCCGGCGGGTGGATGCGCTCGACCGGCAGGCCGGCCAGCAGCTCGGCCGCCAGGTCCGGCACCCGCCTGAGGGTCGCCTGGGCATACTCCGAATAGCCATGGAACACCGCGAGCGGCCGCTCCGGCCTGGACGGATCGATCGTCACGCGGTTTCCCTCCTGCGGCAGGTCCTCGATGATGAATTTGAGGCTCAGCGTCTCCCGCCAGCGATCGGGGTCCAGCCGGAAATAGGGCGCGTTCCAGCTCTCGACCAGGCAGGCTCCGCGGGTGCGGCGGTGGTCGCCGTCGTAGAACATGTAGCCATGGCCGGTGATCGAGGTGCTACCCTGAAAATTCTCGACGCCCTCGAGGTCGACCTCCACGAAGGTCGAGAGCTGTTCGGCCAAGCCACGGCCGAGCGCCTGGTCGGTCATGCCGGACCGCAGCAGCAGGTAGGGGTTGAAGATCGCATTGGCGCCCAGCAGGACCAGATCCGCCGCCACCTGGTGCTCCCGTCCCTGGTACCGGTAGCGCAGCCCACGGGCCGTCCCTGCGGCGATGTCGATCTCGAGGGCCTCGGCATCGCTGAGCAGGACCACGCGAGGATCCCGGTAGAGCTCGGCGAAGCCATTCTCGATGGTGAATTTCGCATCCACCGGACAGAGGTGGCACATGGAATTGGCGCAGCAGGGCGAGCGGTCGCCGGTGGCGACACGGGCCCGCGCCGTCGGCTGGTTGAAGAACAGGGCGGGATACTTGGCCTTCAGCAGGCGGTCCGGGTCGGAGAAGTTGTGCGGTGGCTGCGGCAGCGGCCGCGAGCGGGGATAGGGCGCAGCCTCGGCGCTGCCGGAGACCTGCATGATCTCCTCGGCCTCACGGTAGTAATCCTCGAGCGCATCATAGCCGACCGGCCAGTCCCGTCCGACCCCGTAGGCGGACCGCAGCCGGAGGTCGTTGGGCATCATGCGGGGGGTGCAGCCCCACCAGCAGTTCGAGGACCCGCCGAATCCCATCGAGAAGATCCACTCCTTGCCCGGGTCACCGGCTCGGCCGAGTATCGCCTCCCCGGGCGGCCCTGGCGCGAGGCGGCGCTTGATGCGGTCCGCGTGGCGGATCAGCGGACCCCGCTCGAGCACGAGAACCTTCGCGCCCGGCGGGGCGGCACGAAGATAGCCATGCAGGAAGAAGGAGGTGGCGAAGCCCGACCCGATCGCGACGATATGGTAGCTGTCCATCCGCGCCTGCTTTCACCCGGGACGTGTTGCCAGGGCCTCGCCACGGGCTGGGGCGGAGCCACGCAGGATGCGGATCGCGCCGGTCGTCAGCCACAGCAGCAGGGCGACGTCGATGACATGCAGGGCGACCGTATAGCGGACGGTACCGGCTTCGCTGGCGGCGGACAGCAGCAGGCTGGCATGCAGGACGATGGCCATGGCCCAGGCCAGCACCACCGCCGGCGAGGCGCGCCGGCGCAGGACGCGCCCCGTGGCCATGAGGATCACCGCCAATCCGCCGACGACACCGACCAGCGAGCTCAGCAGCATGGTGCCGTACCAGTGCGGCCGCAGCGGATAGCGGGTCAGGGCCCAGCAGCTCTCGTGCAGGCGGCAGGCGAGGAAGGCGAGCGGGTCGGGCGGATCCGCGCTGGCCCAGCCGGGCCAGAAGCTCGGGTAGAGCACGAGCGATGCCCAGTCCCGCAGCCAAAGGGTGAGGAACTCGCCGGGATGCCTGGCGATCAGGCGCCGCGCCACATCGAGGGCGAGCTGGTTCCGCCGCGTCCAGTCGCCGTCCCGCCAGGCCGGCCAGTGCGCCTCGGACTCCGCGAAGAAAGCCGGGTAGCGGACGTCGTGCAGGGCCTGCATCTGGGCGCGCAGGCGGGCGGCAAGGTCAGGCTGCGCGGCGATGAGGCGGCGGGACTCGGCGGCGACCGGCACGGCCGAGGCGGCGGCGGCCGGCAGGTCCGGCAGGTCTGCGGGCTCGATCAGCAGCAGCGCCTTGCCGACCAGCGCGATCCCGGCGAAGGAGCCGATTTCGAAGCGCCCGTGCTTCGCCCAGTTGCCGGCCATGGCAAGGGCGAGGACCAGCGCCGCCACGGCCAGGGCACGCCCGGCGCGGCCTGCCGCGGCACGGATGCTCCCGGCGGGATGCAGCAGGGCGACGAGCGGGGGAAGCAGCAGGAAGGCGGTGCCGGTCGTGCGGGTCGTCGCCGCCAGGGCGAAGCAGATCGAGGCGGCCGCAAGCCCGCCCTGGCCTCGGCGGGTGAAGCGGAGCAGGAAGCCGAAACCGGCGAGGACCGCGGCCAGGTACAGGCTTTCGCTCTGGAGGATTGCCGGCGTGTCGCGGATGCCGACATGCAGCAGCAGCAGGATGATCGCCATCACCGGGACGAGGCCGGAGCGCAGCAGGCGGCCGAGCTCGAGCACGAAGAACAGCAATGGCACCGCAATCAGGAGGAGCTGCACAAGCGGCAGGTGGTCGAGGTCGCCGGTCAGCCCGCGATATGTCCAGAGGAACCAGCCGTACAATGGCGGGCGATGTGGTGCGAGCGTGAGGTAGTCCGGCGTATCGCCCATGTCGGCTGCCGCCACCGGAAGCTGCGCTGCAGTCCGGGCGACAGCGAAGAGCCAGACGGCGAGGCAGGCGCCGAGAGCGCCCCAACGCAGTTCGTCATCGCGCCACCACCGCCTGGACAACCCCAACCCGCTCGTGTCCCTCATGGCCCGGTCCGTCCGGCATTCCTATGGCGGTGTCGCACCAAGACTGCTTTGCCATCCGGCGCTGCGGCGAAGCCCTGGCCACAGCACGCGGCTGATCACGTCTATTTGGACGGCATCCGAAATTCCCACGTCATTTACATCTTGAATTATTCCGCAGTGCAATAGCAAATTGCTGTCAGCGAAAGTCGGGATGACGTGCAATGCCATCAAGAGCATTTGATAGGCCGGCACTGCCTGTATCAAATATTCGAGATGCTGATCTGGATCAAACGACGTCGAACCACCCGTTCGCGTTCTTTTATCTATATTTTATGGGCATAGTTTTTGGTTTCTTTATATATTTAAGTGGATTTTTTGTTAAGTCACTATGGGGGATCACCATTCTTTTTTACCTGGGCCTCGCCATGCTTCCGGTGACGGAGGTGGTGCTGGCGCTGTTCCTGGCCCTCGGCCTGCACTGGGCGCACCGGCGACGACGCCTGCTATGGTTCGGCCGTGCCAATATCCTGGTCGTGGTCCTGATGAGAAGCTGTACGCGATTAAACGCTTTGCTCCGCCTGGGT
>NZ_JAUFPN010000283.1 GCF_030409335.1 Paeniroseomonas aquatica | reverse complement strand
GCCGCCCTCGCGGCGCTGGCCGCCGGCGGGGCGGCCTGGCCCGGGCTCGGGCCGGTGCTGGCGGCGCTGCTCGCCGGCGGCGGGGCGCGGGCCTGGCGCAGCCGGGCTGAGCGGCGGGACCGGCAGGCGTTGCGCGGGCTGTTCTCCCGCTTCCTCGGCGCCGAGGTGGCCGAGGCGCTGCTGCGCGACCGCGCGCTGTTCATGGCCGGCGGCCGGCCGAAGCCGCAGGAGCTGGTGGCGACGGTGCTGTTCTCCGACATCGCCGGCTTCACCGCCATCTGCGAGGCGCTGCCGCCGGCGCCGCTGATCGACTGGCTGGACCGCTACATCGACGTCATGGTCGCGGTCAGCGTGGCGCATGGCGGGGTGGTGCTGCGCTTCGTCGGCGACGGCATGCTGGTGGTCTTCGGCGTGCCGGTGCCGCGGCCGGATGCGGCGGGCCGGGCCGCGGATGCCGCCGCCGCCGCCCGCTGCGCCCTGGCGATGGAGCAGGCGATGGAGGCGCTGAACGCCGAATGGCGGGCGGCGGGCCTGCCCGAGGCCGGCCTGCGCATCGGCATCCATACCGGCCCGCTGGTGGCCGGCAGCCTCGGCCGCGGCGAGCGCATGGAATTCTGCCTGCTCGGCGACACCGCCAATGTCGGCGCCCGGCTGGAGCAGCTCGGCAAGCAGCATGGCGGCGGCGGCCGCTGCACCATCCTGGTGGGCGAGCCGACCTGGCGGCTGCTGGGCGGCGCCTTCCCCGGCCGGCGCATCGGCGAGCTCAGCCTGCGCAACCGCGTCGCCGGGCTGGCGGCGTGGCGGATCGATTCCGGGCGGTGAGGGGCCCGGGCCGCGCCCGGCGATGATCGCGCCCCCATGGTGACGATGGCTTAACCCGGGCCCGGCTAGATGGCGCTGTGCCGCGCGGGGTTCCGCGGGTTGCAGGGAGATGGGCATGCGCTGTGAACACCGGGCCTGGACCGCCGCCGCCGGTTGGGACCCGGCGCCCGCCCTCCCCGATGCCGGCCTCGTCCTCTACTTCGGCGGGCGGGAGGCGCTGGCCTCCGGCGGCCGCCACCGCGAGCTGCAGGCGGCCTATCCCGGCGCGACGCTGCTGGGCTGCAGCACCGGCGGCCACATGCTCGGGGCGGAGATCGACGACGAGGGCGTGGTCGCCACCGCCATCCGCTTCGGCGCGACCCGGCTGCGCCTGGCCCGCGCCGCCGTCCGCAGCAGCGAGGACTCGCACGAGGCCGGGCTGGCGCTGGGCCGGGCGCTGGCGGCCGAGGACCTCTGCGGCGTCCTGGTGCTCTCGGACGGGCTGCACGTGAACGGCACCCGCTTGCTCGCCGGGCTCGCGGCGGCGCTCGGCACCGGGGTGCCGCTCTCGGGCGGCCTGGCCGGGGATGGCGCGCGCTTCGCCGCCACCCTGGTCGGCGCCGGCGACCGCCCGCCGGAGGAACGTCTCGCCGCCGCCGTCGGCTTCTACGGCGGGGCGCTGCGCATCGGCCATGGCCGCGCCGGCGGCTGGGCGCCCTTCGGCCCGAAGCGCCGGGTCACCCGTTCCCGCGGCAACCTGCTGCTCGAGCTGGACGGCCAGCCGGCGCTCGACCTCTACGAGCGCTACCTCGGCGAGGAGGCGGCCGGGATGCCCGGCACCGCGCTGCTCTATCCGCTGCTGATCTGGGATGCGGCGCGGCCGCAGCACGACGTGGTCCGCACCGTGCTGGGCGTGGACCGCGCCGCGCGCACCATGACCTTCGCCGGCGACATCCCCGAGGGCTGGATCGCGCAGCTCATGCACGGGCACTGCGACGACCTGGTCGCCGCCGCCGCCGATGCCGCCGGGCAGGCGGCCGGCGGCGGGGCGGCGCCGGGCGGCGACCGCCTGGCCATCATGGTGAGCTGCATCGGCCGCCGCCTGGTGCTCGGCCAGTCGGCGACCGACGAGATCGCGGCGGCGGCGGCGGAACTGCCGGGGGCGACGCATTTCACCGGCTTCTACTCCTACGGCGAGATCGCCCCGCATGCCGGATCCGGCGCCTGCGAGCTGCACAACCAGTCCATGACGGTGACCACCCTGGCCGAGACGGCCGCATGAACGCCGCCCCGGTGCATCGTCTCTTCGCCGCCCAGCTGGCCAAGGTGGGGGCGGCATCGGGGGAGCCGGACCTCGACCGCCTCGGCCAGCTCGTCAGCGACAGCTACGCGGCGGCCGAACGCGAAAGGCGCCGCGCCAACCGCGCCCTGGGCCTGATGGCCGAGGAGCTGGAGAACGCGAACGAGCGGCTGCGGGAGGTGGTGGCGACGCTGCAGGTGCAGAACGGCCGCTTCGAGGCGGCGCTCGAGAACATGTCGCTCGGCATCGCCATGTACGACGCCGAGGAGCGGCTGGTGGTCGCCAATACCCGGCTCTGCGAGGTGCTCTGCGTGCCGCCCGGCAGCCTGCGGGTCGGCATGACCTTCAGCGAGGTGGTGGCCGTCTGCACCGAGGCGCACCACTTCAGTGAGACGCGCGCGAGCGAGGTCTACGAATTCCGCCGCCGCGTCTTCGCCGCCGGCAGCGCCTTCCAGTTCGAGGAGCCGCGCGGCCGCAACATCGTGGCCGTCACCACCCGCGCGCTCGATGGCGGCGGCTGCATCCTGACCTTCGAGGACATGACGGAACGGCGCCGCGCCGAGGCGCAGGTCGAGCACATGGCGCGGCACGACGCCCTGACCGGCCTGGCCAACCGCACCCTGCTCCGCGGTCGGCTGGAGGAGGCCCTGGCCCGGGCCAGCCGCGGCGAGAGCTTCGCCGTGCTCTACCTCGACCTCGACCGCTTCAAGGCGGTGAACGACACGCTCGGCCATCCGGTGGGCGACGAGCTGCTGCGCGCGGTGACCGCCCGGCTGCGGGCGAGCATCCGCGAGGTGGATACCGCGGCGCGGCTCGGCGGCGACGAGTTCGCGGTCGTGCAGGCGAGCCTGCACCAGCCGCAGGACGCGACCGTCCTCGCCCGCCGGCTGATCGAGGAGCTGAGCCGGCCCTACGAGATCCAGGGCCAGCAGCTGGTCGTCGGCACCAGCATCGGCATCGCGCTGGCGCCCGAGGACGGCGCCTCGGCCGACGTGCTGCTGAAGCATGCCGACCTCGCGCTCTACCGGGCCAAGAGCGAGGGGCGCGGCACCTGGCGCTTCTTCGAGCGCGAGATGGATGCGCAGATGCAGGCACGCCGGCGGCTGGAGCTCGACCTCCGCCGCGCCCTCGCCGAGCAGGAATTCCAGCTGCTGTTCCAGCCGCTGGTGCATGTCGGCAGCCGCCGGATCATCGGCTTCGAGGCGCTGGTCCGCTGGCACCATCCCGAGCGCGGCCTGATCTCGCCGGCCGAGTTCATCCCGCTGGCCGAGGAGACCGGGCTGATCATGCCGCTCGGGGAATGGGTGCTGCACACCGCCTGCCGGGAGGCCGCGTCCTGGCCGGAGCAGGTCTCGGTCGCGGTCAACGTCTCGGCGGTGCAGTTCCGCAGCCCGCTGCTGGTGGATGCGGTGGCCGCGGCGCTGCGGGCCTCCGGGCTGCCCGGCTCGCGGCTCGAGATCGAGGTGACGGAATCGATCATGCTGCAGGACAACGTCGCCACCCTGGCCATCCTGCACCGGCTGCACGGCCTCGGCGTGCGGATCTCGATGGACGACTTCGGGACCGGCTATTCCTCGCTCAGCTACCTCCGCAGCTTCCCCTTCGACAAGATCAAGATCGACCAGTCCTTCGTCCGCGACCTCGACAAGCAGGGCGACGCCCGCGCCATCGTCAGCGCCATCTCCGGGCTCGGCCGCAGCCTCGGCATGAGCACCACGGCGGAAGGGGTGGAGACGCAGGAGCAGTTCGAGCAGCTGCGCGCCGACGGCTGCCTCGAGGCCCAGGGCTACCTCTTCGGCCGGCCGATGCCCGCCCGGGACGCCTCGGCCCTGCTGCGGCACCAGAGGGCGGTGCAGCCGGCGGGTTGAGCGGGCCTGTGTTGCGGCTTCAGGCTGCGGTGTGTG
>NZ_JAUFPN010000282.1 GCF_030409335.1 Paeniroseomonas aquatica | reverse complement strand
CCAGACCGGTTAGCCAGACAGTCCGGTCACAGACCCTAGTCGAAGTCGAGATCGAGCTATTCGTCGCCAGCGCCGGCGACAGCTACGACAGTGAGCTCGCTGAGAGCCTTATTAGCCTGTTCAGGACCGAGGGCATCCGTCGCCGCGGCCCGTGGCTGGCATGGAGGGCGTCGGGTTCGCCACCCTCGGATGGGTGGACTGGTTCAACCACCGCCGCCTTCTCGAGCCGGTCGGCAACATCCCTTCCGCCAAGGCATAGGCGCGCTACTATGCTACCCCGGGGCCCACACTCATGGCGGCCTGACTCATACCAAATAGCCTCCGTCAATCCCAGAGTGGTGCAGCCGCTATCGCAGACGTCATTCTATGTAAGGCGTGCCCGATCCAAGAGCCAAGCTCTCGACCGGACGCCGTGGCTGAACAGTTGAACATGGGGGCGGATGCCACGGCTAAAAAGTCCAACCGCAACCTCACGATCCGCAATCCGCAATTTCTCGTTGACTGCAAACGCAGTCCTGAACACGCGCGTTTGCTCAACCAAATGCGAGCTACTCCACCGGATCCAACGATCGCTGTTAGTTTCACGAATTAGGCGAATAGGTCGCGGCCTGCAGCAAGGGCAGCGGTTATGGGGACCGTGGATAAGTCGAATTATTCCTCCACCCGACCACGGCGCCACGATGCCCTACTGCCCGCTGCGTCGAAAAGGCTAACCTTACGGCATTCAAAAGCTGAAAAGCCTCGAACTGAATAATCCAAAAAGTTGTTCTGTACTGCTAAGTTTTACTGCTTCAGGTTATATTTGCTCGCGATTGATGTGATTTGAGAATTGCGCCTTAAATTTAGAAAAGCACTTGAAGTCGCGTTATGTTCAATTAAGATCGAAATATCTATTTCGATCTGAAGACTAAATACTGCACACTTGCAAAACGATCGATATATGTTATGAAATAATGTCGAAAAAGTCGGCGCATGGGCCCAATTCGAACTTAAATTCAACAAATCTGTTTTGGGGCGACAAGATAATGCAAACATGAGTCAAGCAATTTGTAGTGATCCCTTATCTTATGAATTTTTCTAAATTCTTATTTCAAAATCTTTGAATTTGCTGTGTTTTTTCAAAAAATGAAGAATTGTCTGTCGAATGGCATAATAAGAATTTTTTCAAAAAATTGAGGAATGAGATGGCAAGAAGCAAGAAAACACTTTCGATTGTATTGGCTACCTATAACGGATCGAAATACATTGAAGCTCAACTTAGAAGCTTAGCAAATCAGACGGTGATACCAGACGAGCTTCTTGTATCAGACGACAATTCCAGCGACGAGACCGTTGAAATTTTGGAGCACTTTCAACGGGAAAGCAGATTTCCCGTGAAAATAATGAGACGTGTTCCTGCACTTGGGTTTAGAGAAAATTTTCTGCGCACCTCTTTGGAGGCACGCAGTGATTTCATCGCGTTTTGTGATCAAGACGACATCTGGCGGGAGGACAAAATAGAAAAATGCTCCAAATATTTTGAAAACAAAAATATATCTATGATCATTCACCCCGCAGAAACTATTGACAAGTTTTCCAATACAATTGGCAAATTTAGGCAAAATGTAAAAGGAACCGTAATTAAAAGACCATTAAGCTATGATTTATGGAGTACTTTTTGGGGATTTTCAATTGTTTATAGACGCAAGTTATTGGATGTTTTCCCCATTGAATGTAGATTTTTAGATTACATTTCTCCAGATCACCGCGTTGCTCACGATAGATGGATTACTTTTATCGCACAAATGGTTGGATCGACCGTAGAGATTGACGAATCTCTGGTGAAATATAGACAGCATGACAACAATCTTTATGGTCAAGGGCTTAGCGAAACATTTCGGATAACAAGCAACATCGTAGAAAGGACTGATCTTTACATAGAGATAGGGTTACATATGCTTGCTATAATAAATAGCCTCGACGCGGAGAACGTGAGAAATTTTCCCCTTTATGAAAAATCTAAATGCGCGGCCTTTGTTGAGAAAGCAGTAGAAAAACTCCAAAACAGAAGGGAAATATACCTTCCAAAAAGCAAGATGAAAAGCATAGTGAATGCATACGTTGCCGTTCTGAGTGGAGCGTATATCAGTTTAGATAACAATAGTTTCCGCTGGAAATCTCTCGCTAGAGACTTGCATTTCGCAGCTTTTCGAAATTAAAGAGCTGTTTTGTAAAACTTGCATCGGGCCGTGAGTGGCCGTGGCGGGAGGCGGGTTAGGCAGCGATGATGAACAGATTGGCGACGAGGGCGGCTTAGGCCGTGTGCAGCGTCCACCGGCTCTATTGCAAGTTTTATAACGGTCATCGCAAAATAAAAACCGGGCATGGCAAGACGGCACCGAACGGGTTGGCGTGCCCTGACGTGCCCCTCTAGAAGTAGTCCGCCGGCTGTGAGAAGCCGGTACGATCATGGAAGGGACGGCCATGGCAGGGAAGCGGAGCACGCCGGAGCAGATCGTCGCCAAGCTGCGGCAGGTCGAGGTTCTGACGGCACAGGGCAAGCCGGTTGCCGAGGCGGTGCGGGCGATCGAGGTAACGGAGCCGACCTACTATCGCTGGCGATCGGAGTACGGCGGGCTGAAGCTCGACCAGATGAAGCGCCTAAAACAACTGGAGGCGGAGAACGGGCGGCTTCGGAAGGCGGTGGCGGACTTGGCGCTGGAGAAGGTCATCCTGAAGGAAGCCGCCTCGGGAAACTTCTGAGCGCCGCACGTCGTCGGGCCTGCGTTGAGCACGTCACGACCAGGCTGGGCATCTCGGAACGGCTTGCCTGCAAGGTGCTGGGTCAGCACCGCTCGACGCAGCGCAAGGTACCGAGCAGGCCGGACGACGAAGCGGCGCTGCGCGACGAGATCATCGCCCTGGCCAAGCTGTATGGCCGGTATGGCTACCGCCGGGTCACGGCGCTGTTGCGGGCAGCGGGCTGGTGCACCAACCACAAGCGGGTCGAGCGCATCTGGCGGCAGGAGGGGCTGAAGGTGCCGCCTCGGCAGCCGAAGCGCGGCCGCCTCTGGCTCAACGATGACGCCTGCATCCGGCTGCGGCCAGAGCGACCCAATCACGTCTGGGCCTACGACTTCGTCGAGGATCGTACCCGAGACGGGCGCAAGTTCCGCATGCTCTGCGTGATCGACGAGTTCAGCCGCGAGGCGCTGGCCATCCGGGTGGCGCGGCAGCTCGGCTCGGCCGAGGTGATCGATATCCTGGCCGACCTGTTCATCGCCCGCGGCGTACCTGCGCACATTCGGTCGGACAACGGCCCCGAGTTCGTGGCCAAGGCAGTGCAGGGCTGGATCACCGGCGTCGGCGCCAGGACGGCCTACATCGCGCCTGGCAGCCCCTGGGAGAACGGCTATGTGGAAAGCTTCAACGGCAAGCTTCGGAATGAGCTGCTGGACTGCGAGGTATTCAACACGCTCAGAGAAGCCCAAGTGCTGATCGAGCAATGGCGCCAGCACTTCAACACCGTCCGGCCACACAGCGCCCTCGGGTATCGGCCGCCTGCGCCGGAGGTGGTTATGCCGGGACCGCCAGTGCCGATCCACCGTCCAAACCCGACCGGGTCGGTACCGCCCGCCGTCATGCTCCACTAAATTCCATGCGGACCACTCGATGGGGGCTGGTCAGACCGATCTCCAGCGCGGCACGAAAAAAATGAGCTTTCTCAATCTTGACCATTTCGGCTCTTATATTCCATGTCGCAGGTAGCGATGGTTACAGCCCTAAGTCTCGCGTCTGTTTGCAGCCTGCAACTACGTCTGTCTAGCAGCGGGCGGCGCGAGGATCTGAGCCGCGTTTCGGGCCCGGGGCTCCGTTGTAAGAAGCTGTACGCGAAATGAGTTGGGATGGTCGGGT
>NZ_JAUFPN010000281.1 GCF_030409335.1 Paeniroseomonas aquatica | reverse complement strand
GACTTCGCCTCGGGCACCGACCGCCTGAAGTTCATCGGCCTCGGCAAGGCCGACATCCACACCAGCGCCGCCACCGAGGGCGGCGTCGCCGGCCTCCTCGTCACCTACGACGCCCAGGGCGACAGCGTCTTCCTCGCCCATGTCAGCAAGATCGCCGCCGCCGACATGCTCTTCGCCTGAGCAACGGACGACAGACGGAGAGGCGCCCCGGGTCCGGGGCGCCTTTCGGCTGTCCCGGCGACGCCGGTCCTTTTCCCCATCCGCGGCGCCCATGCTATGCGCCCTCCCCATGACCGCAGCGCCCTCCTCCGCCCCTCCCGCTCCCGGCCTCGCCCCCAGCCTGTCGACCGCCCGGCGGGTGGTGGTGAAGATCGGCTCCGCCCTGGTGGTGGAGGAGCGGACCGCCCTTCCGCGGGATGCCTGGCTCGCCTCGGTCGCCGCCGATGTTGCCGCCATGCGGGCCCGGGGCATCGAGGTCGTCATCGTCTCCTCCGGCGCCATCGCCCTGGCCCGCCACGCCCTGGGGCTCACCCGCAAGCGGCTCAAGCTCGAGGAGAAGCAGGCCGCCGCCGCGGTCGGGCAGATCCGCCTGGCCGGCGCCTGGGAGAAGGCGCTGGCCGCGCACGGCATGCCGGCCGCGCAGCTGCTGCTGACGCTCGAGGACAGCGAGGACCGCCGCCGCTACCTCAATGCCCGCGCCACGCTGGGCACCCTGCTCGAGCTCGGCTGCATCCCGGTCATCAACGAGAACGACACCGTCGCCACCGCCGAGATCCGCTTCGGCGACAACGACCGCCTAGCCGCCCGCGTCGCCGAGATGATCGCCGCCGATGCGCTGGTGCTGCTCTCCGACATCGACGGGCTCTATACCGCCGACCCGAAGCGCGACCCGGCCGCGGCGCACCTGCCGGTGATCGAGACGCTGACCGAGGAGATCATGGCCATGGGGGGCGACCCGCCGCCCGGCTATTCCTCGGGCGGGATGCGCACCAAGCTGATCGCCGCGCGCATCGCCACCGGCGCCGGCTGCGCCATGGCCATCGCGCTGGGCAAGCGGGACAACCCGCTGCAGGCCATGCTGGACGGCGCCCGCTGCACCTGGTTCCTCCCCTCCCCCGAGGGTCGCACCGCGCGCAAGCGCTGGATCGCCGGCAGCCTGGCGCCCTCGGGCGTGCTGGTGGTGGATGCGGGCGCCGCCCGGGCGCTGGCGCGCGGCTCCTCGCTGCTGCCGGCCGGGGTGCGCGGCGTCGAGGGCAGCTTCCTCCGCGGCGACCCGGTCAGCGTGCGGGATGCCGCGGGGCGCGAGCTGGCCCGCGGCCTCTCGGCCTATGACGCCGCCGATGCCGGCCGCATCGCCGGGCATCGCTCCGAGGAGATCGAGGCCATCCTCGGCTGGCGCGGCCGCGACGAGGTGGTGCACCGCGACGACCTGGTGGTGCTGTAGCGCGCCAGGCCGCGGCATCCGGTTTGCCGGGGCGCCTGCGGCGCGCTAGTCCTGCATCCCTGGAGGACCACCCCGTGAACGCCATCGCCGATCCCGTCGCCGCCCTGCTCGAGACCGCCGCGCAGGCCGCCCGCGCCGCCGCCGCCGACCTCGCCCGCGCGCCGCGACCGGTGAAGGACCTGGCCTTGCGGGAAGCCGCCCGGGCGCTGCGGGCCGCGGCGCCGGCGGTCCTGGCGGCGAACGAGGCCGATGTCGCCGCCGCGCCCGGCCTCTCCGCCGCCTTCCGCGACCGGCTGGCCCTGACCCCCGCCCGGATCGAGGCGATGGCCCGCGGGCTGGAGGAGGTGGCCGAACTTCCCGACCCCGCCGGCCGGGTGCTGAGCGAATGGACCCGGCCCAACGGCCTCGTCATCCGCCGCATCGCCCAGCCGATCGGCGTCATCGGCATGATCTTCGAGAGCCGGCCCAACGTCGCCGCCGATGCCGCCGCGCTCTGCCTGAAATCCGGCAATGCCGTGATCCTGCGCGGCGGGCGCGAGAGCCTGCAGAGCGTCGCCGCGATCCATGCCGCGATGGCCGCCGGGCTGCGCGCCGCCGGCCTGCCCGAGGCCTGCGTCCAGGTCGCGCCCACCGCCGACCGCGGCTTCGTCGGCGCCATGCTGCGCGCCGCCGGCCTCATCGACCTCATCATCCCGCGCGGCGGCAAGGGCCTCGTCACCCGGGTGATGGAGGAGGCGCGCGTCCCGGTGCTCGCCCATGCCGAGGGCCTCTGCCACACCTACGTCCATGCCGCGGCCGACCCGGCCATGGCCCGCGCCATCCTGGCCAATGCCAAGATGCGCCGCACCGGCGTCTGCGGCGCGACCGAGACGCTGCTGATCGATGCCGCCGTCGCCCCGTCGCTGCTGCCGCTGCTGGTCGCCGACCTGGCGGCGCTGGGCTGCGACTTCCGCGCCGATGCCGCCGCCCGCGTCCTCTGCCCCGGGCTGCCGGCGGCGACCGAGGCCGACTTCGCCACCGAATGGCTGGACGGCATCCTCTCGGTCGCGGTGGTCGAGGGCGTGCCGGCGGCGCTCGCCCATATCCGCCGCTTCGGCTCGGAGCATACCGAGGCCATCGTCACCGAGGATGCGGCCGCCGCCACGGAATTCCTCAACGGCCTCGATTCCGCGGTCGGGCTGTGGAATGCCTCGACCCAGTTCTGCGACGGCGGCGAGTTCGGCTTCGGCGCCGAGATCGGCATCGCCACCGGCCGGCTGCATGCCCGCGGCCCGGTCGGCCTGGAGCAGCTCTGCACCTACCGCTACCATGTGATCGGGAGCGGACAGGTCAGGCCCTGAGCCCTCCCCAGGCGGAGGGATCCATCATGCGCGACCTGAGCCGCGGCTCCCGGTGACGGTGCGGCCAGGCAAGTGGGGGGACGGCCGCCGGGTCCGGATCGGCCTGCTCGGCGGCAGCTTCAACCCGGCGCATGCGGGGCATCGGCATGTCGCGGATTGCGCCCTGCGGGCGCTGCGGCTGGACCAGGTCTGGCTGCTGGTCTCGCCCGGCAATCCGCTGAAGCCCAAACGCGGCATGGCGCCCTTCGCCGAGCGGCTGGCCTCGGCCGGCCGCATCGCCGATGGCCGGCGGGTGGTGGCGACCGGCATCGAGGCCCGGCTCGGCACCCGCTTCACGGTGGCGACGCTGGGGCTGCTGCGCCAGCGCTTCCCCCGGGCGCGCTTCGTCCTGCTGGTCGGCGCCGACAACCTGACCCAATTGCCGCGCTGGAAGCGCTGGCGGGCGCTGCTGCGGACCACGTCCCTGGCGGTGCTGCCGCGGCCGGGCGAGACCCGCCGGGCGCTCTCGGGCCAGGCGGCACGGACGATGGCGCGGCACCGGCGCCGCCCTGGCGCGTTGCTGCCGCAGGGATCCGCTGCGGACTCCTGTGGCCACGCGGGCTGGACCCTGGTACCGGCACGCGAACACCCGGCTTCCGCCACCGCAATCCGCCGCGCGGCCGGCATCGTGGTATAGCACCACCCCATAGCAAGACAGAGGAGGCGGCCATCGCGCGCTCGCCCAAGCCCCCCACCGGGGGCAAGACCACCAGCACCACCCGGCGTCCCGCGAAGCCCGTCCAGGGCGCCAAGGCCCCGGCCAAGCCGCGGGCGCCGAAGCCCGCCGTATCGGTGACGCCCCGGATCGCCGGCAAGCAGGCCCCGCGCGGCAGCGTGCCCGCCAAGGCGCCTGCCCGCCCCCGCGCGGCGGAACGCCCGGACAGCCGCGGCGGCGCCCGCCCGGCCCCCGGCCGCGCCGCGCCGCGCGGCCGGGACGAGGC
>NZ_JAUFPN010000280.1 GCF_030409335.1 Paeniroseomonas aquatica | reverse complement strand
CCAGCCACGCCCAACCCCGATGTGAGCCAGGCCACAGCCCCAGCCACTTTCCCGGCCCGCCGAATCCCAGGCAGACTCGGGCGGGAACCCGCGGGGATGACCGGATGCGCCAGCCCAGCTTGAGACCGGTCCTCGGCCCGGCCGCGCTTTGCGCCAGCGCCTTCGCGCTGCAGGCCCTGGCACCCGGGGCGGCGACCGTCGCCGGGGTGGCGGCCTGGCTCGGCCTCGCCTGGACCGCGGCGCGGGTCTTCGACCTGCTGCTGCTGCGGGCCGCCTGGGCGGCGCGGCGGCCGCTGCCCTACCCGCGGCTGCTGGGCGACCTGGTGCGCGGCGCCTGCTTCGGGGCGGCGGGCATCGCGATCCTGCTGCTGGTCTTCGACCGGCCGGCGCTGGGGCTGGTCACCACCTCGGGCGTCGCCATCGCGGTCGTCGGCTTCGCGCTGCGCAACATCATCAGCGACCTCTTCTCCGGCCTCGCCCTCGGCATCGACGCGCCCTACCGCATCGGCGACTGGATCGAGACCGCCGAGGGCAGCGCCGGCCGCGTCACCGAGCTGAGCTGGCGGACCACCCGGCTGGTGACGCGCGACGGCGTGGCGGTGGTGGTGCCGAACGGCCTCATCGCCGCGCACCGGCTGGTGAACTGGGGCGCGGGCGAGGGCGGCCGCTACCGCGCCACGCTGCGCGTCACCCTCGACGCCGGGCTGCCGCCCGCCCGGGCCCGCCGCCTGCTGCTGGCCGCCGCGCTCGATGCCGGGCGCCGCTGGCCCGGCCTCGCCCCCGACGTGCTGCTGCAGGACCTAGCCGAGGGGCAGGCCACCTGGCTGCTGCGCTTCGGCGTCGCCGACCACGGCCGCGAGGCCGCCACCCGCGACGGCGTCGCCGAGGCCGTGCTGCGGGCCCTGCAGGGCGCCGGGATCGCCCCGGCCGGGCCGCTGCGGGCGCTGCGCCGCGCGCCGGCCACCGCCGCCCCGGATGCGGCGGCGCTGCTCGGCGGCCTGCCGCTGTTCCACGACTTCTCCGCCGCGGAACGCCAGGAGCTCGCCGCCGCGATGCGGCCGCTGACCCTGCCGGCCGGCACCGCCGTGGTCCGCGAGGGCGAGCCGGGCGAGTCCCTGTTCGTGCTGGCGGAAGGCGCGCTCGAGGTGCGGGTGGCGGCGGTGGAGGCGGCGGTCGACCTGCTGCTGCCGGGGGCCGTCTTCGGCGAGATGTCGCTGCTGACCGGCCAGCCGCGCAGCAGCACGGTGCTCGCCGCCAGCGAGGCGGTGGTCTTCGAGATCGGCCGGGCGCAGCTCGACCCGATCCTGCGCCGCCGCCCGGCGCTGGCGGAGGGGCTGGCGGCGATGATGGCGGCGCGCCAGGCGCACAACGCGGCGGCCCGGCTGCCCGCCGGCGCCGCCGGGCCACAGCCGGCGGCCAGGGGCGAGCTGCTCCGCCGGCTGCGGATCTTCTTCAGCCTGGAACACCACTGACCGGGCCGGTATTGTGGCCTGGCTCACAGCCCGGGGCCCGGGTCCCGGGTAGCTTCCCCTCAGCGGCGGGTTGCGCCGCCTCCAGCAAGGGGTTTCGCCATGTCCCGCAGCATCCGCCACCGCCTCACCGGTCTCGCCGCCCTGGCCTCGGTCCAGGCGCTGCTGCTCGGCGGCACCGCCCTGGCCCAGGGCCGCGTGCAGATCTTCGAGGAGCCGCCGCCGCTGGCCCTGCTGCGCGGCATCATGGTGCCGGAATCCCAGCCCGGCGCGAGCCGCCGCATCGTCATCACCCAGCCCGACCGGCCGGCGCCGATGGCGACCCAGGCCATGGCGATGGAGCCGGAGGCGGCGCCCGCCCCCGCCTCCGCCCCCGCCATGGCGAGCCCCGCGCCGCACCGGCCGCGCTGGCAGCCGGCCGCCGAGGCGGGCCCGGTGCTGGCCTCGACGCGGCCGGTGGAGCCGCCGCCGGCCAGCGAGCCGGCAGCCGCGCCGGCCGCGGGCAGCATCGGCTTCCGCATCAACTTCGCCCTCAACTCCGACGTGGTGCCGCAGAGCGCCTTCCCCTTCGTCGAGCGGATCGGCGAGCTGCTGCGCGACCAGCCGCAGGTGAAGCTGCGGGTCGAGGGCCATACCGACGCGCTGGGCCCGGAGGAGTACAACCTGCTGCTCTCGCAGCGCCGCGCGGTCGCGGTGGCGCAGTGGCTGGTGGACCGCCAGGGGATCGACCCGGCGCGGCTTGTGGTGCTCGGCCGTGGCGAGGAGGCGCCGCTGGTCGGGAACGGCTTCGACCCGCGCAACCGCCGCGTCCAGTTCGCCCGGGTGGAGTAGCGGCGATGCGTCGCCTCCTCCCGCTGCTGCTGCTGCTCCTGCTGGTCGCCGCCGCGGCCGAGGCCCGCGTCGTCCAGGCGCCGGAGACCGAGCGGGGCGGCCAGGCCCTGCCGCGCAAGGCCGCCGGATCGGCCAAGGGGCCCGACTGCCTCGACGCCGCCGTCTTCCGCAGCGGCCTCGCCTTCCCCGGCGGCTTCGGCTGGTTCGGCGTCCCGGACCTCGAGCTGGTGGCGCGGCTGAACGCCGTGGCGCGGGCGGAGCTGGCGGCCGGGCGGCCGCGCTGGCGCCGCCTGCACCCGCTCGGCCGGCCGGCCTGGCGGGCGGGGCCGAAGCCGCTGCTGCCGCGGCTGCGCTGAGGGCGCTCCCCCCTGGGGGCGCTCTCCTGGGGATGCTCCCCCAAGGGACGCTCCCCAGGGCGTGATGCCGCGGGCCGTTGCCTTCGCCGTCCGGCCGCCGCGACACTCCGGCTCAGGCCGGAATGGTGCAGCCATGGCGCGAATGCTGGGAGCCGCGCGGGGACTGCTGCTGCTGCTGGCCGCGGCCGGGCTCGGCCTGCTGCTGACCCGGCCGCCCTGGCCGCTGGCGGCGGCGGAGCGGCTGTACCAGGCGCTGGCCTTCCGGGCGCTGGCGCCGGTGCGGCCGCCGCATCCGCGGCTCGTGCTGATCGCCATCACCGAGGCGACGCTGGATGCCTACCCCTACCGCTCCCCGGTCGACCGCGGCTTCCTGGCCGGGCTGGTCGACGCCCTGGCCGGGGCCGGGGTGGCCGCCATCGGCCTCGACCTGCTGCTGGACCGGACGACGGAGCCGGCCAAGGATGCCGCCCTGCGCCAGGCGATCCGCCGCCGGGCGCCGCCGGTGGTGGCCATCACCGCCGGGCCGGAGACGGCGCTGGAGCCGGCGCGGCAGCGGGTGCTGGACGGCTTCCTGGACGGCGTGGCGACCGGCACCGCCAACCTCGCGCGCGACGTCTTCGACGGCCAGGTGCGCTGGCACCTGCCGCAGGCCGACGGCAGGCCCAGCCTGCCCGTGGCGCTGGCGCAGGCGGTCGGCGCCGCGGTGCCGGACCAACCCTTCCTGATCGACTGGCAGCGCAGCGCGGCCGGGCCGGTGGCGCCCGCCTACCCCGCCGAGGCGGTGCCGCTGCTGCCGGCGGAGTGGCTGCGGGGCCGCATCGCGCTGATCGGCAGCATGCTGCCCGGCAGCGACGAGCACCGCACCCCCGCCGCCGCCTTCGGCAAGCCGAGCTTCGGCGTCGAGATCCATGCCCAGGTGCTGGCGCAGCTGCTGGATGGCCGCGCCGGGGCGGCGGCCTGGTGGCGCGAGCCGGCGGCGCTGCTGCTGCTGGCCGGGCTGGGGCTGCTGGCCGGGGCGCGGCTGGCCGGGCGGCGCTTCCTGCTGGCGCTGGCCGGGCTGGCGCTGGGCTATCCCGCCGCCGCCCTCGCGGCGCT